>NZ_JBIIKX010000115.1:0-12219 GCF_044232965.1 Prosthecobacter sp. | reverse complement strand
TTACGGTGAATCAGATCGGCAGCAGCAAGGTGGACGCGCTGTGGTTCCTGGTCAGCACCGGCTCCGATCCGGCCACGGCGAACCATGCGGTGATCTACTTTGACGGCCAGAATCGTGCGAACCCGAATGTGGCGATCTATCGCTATGATCCGGCGTTGGGACAGACGAGCTGGCAGAATGCCGCGAACCTCATGGTCAGCACGGCTCCAGGCAGCACCACGGCGGGCGATGTGCTGCAAAAGAAGGTCACGGAAACAGGCTCCTCAGCACGCTTCCAACTCGTTCTTGATGTCAGCCGTTTGAACAACGCTACCAACTGGAGCGCGATGGGCATCGACGCGGGCACCTGGGAAGGTGTCCAAGCAGGCGGTAGCGCCGGCATTGCGCTGCGCATGGTCGATCTCGACTCCGCGCCGACTTATGATGTCAACGGCGGTCTCACCGCGTTCAGCTACACACCCGGCGTGACGACGGAGGGCGCGTTTGTGACCGATCCGGCGGGTGTGTTCACTCTGGCGACGGAACCGTGCTCTGTTTCACCTTGGGTCAGTGTTGGCAACTTCGTCTGGAACGACGCCAACAACAACGGCCTGCGTGATGTGGGTGAAATCGGCATCAGCGGCGCGACGGTGCAGTTGTTCAGTCCTGGCGCGGACAATGCCATCGGCGGCAGCGGTCTTAACGCGGACACGCAGGTCGGCGCGAGCATCGTGACCAACAGCGCGGGCGCCTACACCTTCAACAACCTGGTGGCTGGCAAATACTATGTGCGTGTCACTCCGCCGGTGAGCATCCCCGGCACCGGCGGAGTGCCCGTCGCCTTGGACAATGACATCGACAACGACAACAACGGCGCGCAGCCTGGCGGACCCGGCACGCCGCTGTTCAGCCCGGTGGTCGATCTTGCCATCGGCCTGGAGCCTGGCTCTGCGGTTGACGGTGATGGCACGAACAGCAACGGCACCATCGACTTTGGCCTCTTCACCGGTCTCACGGTGGGCGATTTGGTTTGGAATGACCTGAACAACGACGGACTCAAGGACACCACAGAGGCCGGTGTCAGCGGTGTTCAGGTGGATCTCATGTCGCCGGGCGCTGACGGCCTGGTCGGCGGCACGGGATTGAATGCGGACACGGTGATGCAGACCACCTCAACCCAGAGCAATGGCAGCTACAGCTTCAAAACCTATGCGCCGGGCGCCTATTATGTGCGGCTGACTCCGCCGGCCTCCTTCTCGCTCGCCAGCAGCGCCGTGGTGACTGCTGACAACGGCGTGAACGGTGACAACAACGGCTCGCAGCCTGCGGGTGCCGGCACGGAGGTGATGAGCATGGTGTTCCAGCTCACCGCAGGTGGTGAGCCGGGCAGCACGGGAGTCACCAACACGGAAAACACGATTGATTTCGGGCTGCGCTCCTGCCCGGTGATCACCATCACACCCGGAACTTTGGCGGATGCGATGCGCGGCTCCTCCTACGGCGCCACTTTCAACGCGGCAGGCGGCAACTCGCCTTACACCTGGAGCATTAGCAGCGGCGCGCTGCCCACCGGGCTTTCGCTTTCCAGCGCGGGCGTGCTCAGCGGCACGGCCAATGCTTCGCCTGCGACCTACAGCTTCACGGTGCGCGTGCGTGACGCCTCCAACTGCTCCGCCACGCAGGCGATGACTTTGCGCGTGCTCTGCCCGGTGCTCTCACTCTCCCCGACGACCCTGACTTCGGTCACTCAGGGCAGTGTGGTGAATCAGCAGTTCACCGCGTCCGGCGGCGCGTCGCCTTACACTTACACCCGCGCTTCGGGCACGCTTCCCGCCGGTCTTTCAATATCCAGCGGCGGATTGCTCAGCGGCACGATCACTGGAGCCCCCGGCGCTTACAGCTTTGTGATCCGTGCCACAGATGCCAACGGTTGCTTGATGGACAATGCCATCACCTGGAACATCACCTGTCCGTCGTTGGTGCTCACTCCTGCCACCCTGCCCGCCGCCACGCAGTACGCGGCATACACGCCGCAGACTCTCACCACTTCGGCAGGCACCGGCCCTTACCAGTGGAGCCTCAGCGGCACTCTGCCCGCAGGCATGACCTTCACGACCTCCGGCGTGCTCAGCGGCACACCCACCAGCGCTCCGGGAACCTACAACGTCACCATCTCCGCCACAGATGCGAACGGCTGCGCCGGATCGAGAATTTACGGCATTGTGGTGAACTGCCCGGCGATCAGCATCACCGCGCCGGCCATGCCATCCGGCACGAAAGGGGTGGACTATCCCGCGCAGCAGCTTGCGGCGTCCGCAGGCACCGCGCCTTACACCTGGAGCCTCGCCAGCGGCACACTGCCCGCCGGTTTGTCACTGAGCAACACGGGTCTGATCTCCGGCACGCCCTCCGGTGTTCCAGCGACTTACAATTTCACGGTGCGCGCCACCGACGGGGTGAACTGTTCCACCACACGGGCTTTGCAGATTGTCATCGCCTGCCCGACGCTCTCCATCGGCCCGGTGCCGCTGCCTTCCGCCGTGCAATACGCGTCCTACAGCCAGACGCTGGCCGTGGGCGGTGGCACGGCCCCTTACACCTGGAGTCTGGCCTCCGGTGTGCTGCCCACGGGCATGACGCTCTCCGCTGGTGGTGTGCTCAGCGGCGCGCCTACCAGCCTGGGCAGCAGCACGTTTGTGGTGCGCGCCACAGACGCGGATGGCTGCTCCTCTACACAAAGCTACACCTTCACGGTCGATTATCCGCCGATCTCCATCCTGCCGCCCACGCTGCCTGACGCCACACGTCTCGTGCCTTACTTCCAGCAGATCACCGCCAGCGGCGGCACGGCTCCCTACACCTACAGCAAGCTGACGGGCAACCTGCCCTCTGGTATCACGATTTCTTCCACCGGTGTTATCTCGGGTTCCACCACGGCTGCGCCGGGCGCTTATTCCTTCACCGTGCAGGCGTTGGATGCCAACGGTGCTCCGGGCACGCAGCCTTACACGATCACGGTGCTCTGCCCTGACTTCGTGATCACTCCTTCCTCGCTCTCGAACGCCACCGTCGGCAGCGCCTATTCCGCGCCGCTCAATGCGGTGGGAGGCTCTGCTCCGTATGTGTGGAGCGTGGCCAGCGGCACGCTGCCCGCAGGTCTTTCGCTCAGCTCCAGCGGTCTCATTTCCGGCACACCGACGCAGGCGATGACCGCCTCCTTCACCGTCGAGGCGCGTGATGCCTACAACTGCGCCGCCACACGGCTTTACACGCTGGCGGTGAACTGCCCAAGCATGAGCATCACTCCCGCCACGCTTTCCAGCGCCTACTATGGCTCGCCTTACAGCCAGCAACTCAACGCCAGCGGCGGAACCGGGCCTTACACCTGGAGCGTGATCGCCGGCACGCCGCCTGCGGGCATCACCTTGTCCAGCTCCGGCCTGCTCTCCGGCACCTCGTCGGTCTATGGCACCGCCAGCTTCACCGTGCGTGTCACTGACTCCTACAACTGCTCCTCCACGCAGTCCTACTCGCTTCTGGTCAAAGGTTTGAGCCTGGGCGATGTTGTTTATGAGGACACCAACTTCAACGGTCTGCGTGACAATGGCGAGCCCGGCATCAAGGACGTGACTGTGGAGCTGTGGGATCCCGGCGCGGACCACGCCATCGGTGGCAGCGGTCCAAACAGCGATTTGTTGCTCCGCAGCGCCGTCACGGGTGCTCTCGGCCAGTATCACTTCGATAATCTCCAGCCCGGCAGCTTCTTCCTTCGTGTGCTCATGCCCACCGCGTTGAACATTCCGGGCGGCAATCCGGTGAATCTCGACAACGGCACCGACAACGACAACAACTCCGCCTCCCAGCCCGGCGGAGCTGGCACACCCGTTTTCTCGCCGATCATCGCCCTGACCAAAGGCGGCGAGCCCACGGTCGAAGACAGCGACCCCGACACCGATTACACCATCGACTTTGGCATCTTCCGCGGCATGAGCGTGGGCAATCTCGTGTGGCAGGACACGAATGACAACGGCCTGCGCGATCCGGGCGAGCCTGGCATCGACGGCGTTTTGCTCGAACTATGGACCACGGGCGCCGACAACCGTATCGGCGGCACCGATGATGTGCTGCTGCGCGCCACCACCTCGGCTAACGGAGGAGAGTACCTCTTCACCGCTCTGCCTCCGCTCACGGTGTATGTGCGCGTTCCCGCGCCTCCGGCCGCCCAGCCGCTCTCCAGCAGCGTGACGATCTCCGCTGACAACGGCATCGACCACGATGACAACGGCCATCAGATCAACGGTGGTGCGACTTACAGCCACATCATCACGCTCACTCCTGCGGATGAGCCTGGCACCGGTGGTGGTACCTATGACGAAACCACGATCGACTTTGGCTTCTACAACGTCACCCCCAGCATCTATGTCTCCGCCACGCAGGCCGACAGCGTCCAGACTTTCGATGCGACCACCGGCCTCTACACCGGGCCGCTCGTCTCCGGCTTTGGCAACAGCCTCAGCCAGGGCAATACCGACTGGGGTGACTTGCCCTATGCCATCGAATTCGGCCAGGACGGCAACTGGTACGTCGCCCACTACGGTGCCAGCAACCTCCGCAAGATCAGTCCTGCCGGCCTGGATCTCGGTCCGGTGCTGGACAACTCGAATGCCAGCGTCAGCCTCATCGCCCAGTTCACCATCGGCCCGGATGGTCACTTCTATGTGGTGGATGCCAATGGTGGACGCGTCGTGCGCTTCCAGGGGCCGAGCGGCACCACGCCGGGCGCGCCCATCGGGGCCGCTCCGTTCACCTTCATCACCCAAACGGGGGTTGAGGACATCAATTTCGGCCCGGATGGCAATCTTTACCTTGTGGTGCAGACTGGCGCGGATCGTGAGGTTCGCCGTTACAGCTCCACCACGGGCGCATGGCTCAACACCGTTGTCAGTGACACTCAAATCGTGGACATGGTCCCCGGCGGCCAGTCCATCGCGTTGATCTCTGGCATCGACATCCACGACAACACGCTCTACGGCGTGAACCGTTCTGATGGCGAGGTCTTCCGTGTGGATCTCACCACGCCTGCGGCTCCCGGCCTGCCACAACTCATCGCCACGATCTCCACGGCCGGCATGGGAGATGTGGACACTCGCGACATCGAGTTCAATCCGGCGAACGGCCGCCTTTACATCTCTGGCTATCATTGGGGCAAGCCTGTCAACGCAGGCGCCTACATCAGTGGCGCGCTCATCAACGTCGACGTCGCCGGTGCGCCGAACGGCACGGTCAGCATCCACGAGGTGCCGATTCCGCGCCCGCCAGGCCCGAACAACGAAATCTGGGCCGGTCCGCGTGACCTCGCCATCGGCCGTCCGTTTGCCCCGCTGCCGCAATCCGTCGCCATCGGTTCCATCGTGTGGAATGACATCGACGCGGACGGTATCCAGGATGCCAGCGAGCAGGGAATCTCCGGTGTGCGCGTTGAACTCTGGCAGGATGCCAACGGCAACGTCGGTGACGGCGCGGAGTTTCTCGTGGGCTGGACCTACACCGACACGAATGGTCATTACTACTTCTCCGGCCAGGCTCCCGGTGTTTACCAGGTGCAGATTCCTGTTTCCAACTTCGTCGATGGCCTGCCGCTGGCCGGCAGCGGCTACAGCAGTCCGATCACCTCCATCCTTGATGATCAAATCGACGGCGATGACAGCGGACGCCAGCCGGATGGTCCGAAGACCGCGGTTTACAGCCCGCTCATCACCCTCACGCCGGGCACCGAGCCACTGGGCAACGGCACCAGCGCCGCAGAGCACGCGCGTGGTGGCGAGCTCGACAACTACACCGTCGATGCCAATGGCGACATGACCATCGATTTCGGCTTCGTCGAGCCTGGAATCATGGGCATCGGCAACCTGGTGTTTGTGGATGCCAACGGCAACAACCGCTTCGACGTGGGAGAGGGCAGGGACGAGGCCACCGTTGAATTGTATCGCTGGGGTGACATTCCTGGCGTCACGCAGCCCGTCGCCACGACGGTCACAGCCAATGGCGGCTTGTTCCTCTTCAGCAACCTCTGGCAGGGCCAGTATTTCATCCACCTGCCCGCGCCGCAGTTCGAGGCCAATGGCGGCCTGCGCGGTCTCTTCAGCCTTCCTGGCTTCTCCAACGGGGATGATGACACGGGTGAGGACTCCATCGACAGCGACTCGCCCTGGGTCACCGGCGTGAGCAGCAGCATCATCAATCTCGTGCGTGAGGAGGCTCCCACCGACACTGGTATCGAGACCGGTCATGACTCCGCCACCGACCTCGATGACTTTAATATCAACCTCACCGTCGATATCGGCCTGTTCCGTCCAGTGGCGCTCGGCAACCTCGTCTTTGCTGACAACAACTCCAACGGCCACTTCGATGCCAGCGAGGGCCTGCCCGGCGTCCGCGTCGAGCTTTACGCAGACACCCAGTTCCCAGGTCTGGACAATCCGCTCTCGTTCGTGACGACCGACGCGCAGGGACGTTACGGCTTCAACTTCCTCCGCCCGGGCAACTACGTCGTTCATGTCCCCGCCTCGCAGTTCCAGTCCGGCGCTCCGCTCTTCCAGCGCATCAGCATCCTTGAAGGTCTCGTGGGAGATGATGATGTCGGCGAGGACGGAGTCAATAACGGCGATCCCGCCACCAACGGTGTGTCCTCCCTCGTCATCAGCCTCTTCCCCGGCAACGCGCCCACCGATGACAGCGGTGAGACCGGCTTTGAGAGCAACTCGGATAATCAAATCGACGCCGCCGTCGATCTGACCATCGACTTCGGCTTCCAGACTCCTGTGGGCGTCGGCAACCTGGTTTACATCGACAGCAATGAAAACGGCTTCGCAGATGTTGGTGAAGGTGTCGATGGTGTCACCGTGGAACTCTATCGCGCTGATCAGACCCCCGGATTTGGCCTGCCAATCTTCGCCCGTGTCACCTCGAACGGCGGACGCTACTTCTTCGACTCGCTGCCTGCCGGTGACTATCGCCTGCACATCCCGTCCTCGGAGTTTGAGCCAGGCCGTCCGCTCTTCAGCCTCGAATCCGCCGCTGGTGCCGGCAACGTCACCGCTGTGGTCGATGATGACGCGCCCGACAATGAAAACGGCATCGACGACCCCACCCCGTTCCTCAATGGCATCAGCAGCGCGGTCTTCAGTCTGGCGGTCGATGCGCAGCCCACTGCGGCCAGTGGTGAGACCGGCATCGCCGCGGACATCGACGCTTTTGACGATGACAACTTCAACCTCACGCTCGACTTCGGCTTTGCGCCGTCAAATCCAAACGCGGTCGGCGTCGGCAACCTCGTGTTTGTCGATCTCAACGGCAATGGCGTCTTCGACGCGGGCGAGGGCATCGACGGAGTCAAAGTGCAGCTCTTCGCCGCGGCGGCAGATCCTCTTTCCGCCGTGCCGCTGGCCTCCACTCACACCAACAACGGCGGCCACTATGTGTTCGGCAATCTGGCCGAGGGAGATTACTTCGTCTTCATCCCGCCGTCCGAGTTTGCCGCCGGCAAGCCGCTTTCCGGCTGGCGCTCGATCCCGGGTGACGGCGCGGACAATGGCATCGACGACAATCTTGATGAAAACGGCATCGATTCAGTGGATCCCACGACCACCGGCATCGCCTCCGCTTCCTTCAGCCTCGCTCCTGATCTGGAGCCCACCAACTCTCTCGGTGAGTTCGGTGCGGACTCATTCTCCGACGATGTGAACGACGACAACAACGACCTCACCATCGACTTTGGCTTCTTCCGCTCGGTGGGCGTCGGCAATCTGGTCTTCATTGACGCGAACTACAACGGCCGTGCCGACTCGGGTGAAGGCGTGAGCGGTGTCACGGTCGAAATCTACACTGAGAACAGCGTCATTCCTTTTGACGCTCCGGTCGCCACCACGGCTTCTGCCACGGACGGCACTTACCTCTTCAGCGATCTTGCCCCTGGCCGTTACTTCCTCCGCGTGCCTTCATGGCAGTTCGACTTTGGCATGCCGCTTTACTTCCATGCCAGCTCCTTCGGCGTGCAGAGCGGTGATGACCTTCTCGGTGAGGATGGCATCGACGATGGCAACCCGTCGGCCAATGGCATCCAGACCGCTGTCTTCGAGCTCTCCTCTGCCAACGCGCCGGTGGGCAGCCAGGAAGGCGGCCATCTCGGCTCCAGTGACGATCTCGATGACGCCTCCACGAATCTCACGCTCGACTTTGGCTTCGTGCCGCAGGTCACCATCGGCAATCTGGTCTTCAGCGACGCGAACAACGACGGCATCTTCGATCCAAACACCGAACTGGGCGTCGATGGCGTCACCGTTGAGCTGTGGTCGAACCTGCCTGGCTCCACCACCGCCATCGCGACCACCACGACCTCAGGCGGCGGTCTCTACAGCTTCAATGTGGCTCCGGGCAGCTATTACGTCCGTGTGCCTGCCAGCAACTTCGCCGAAGGCGCCGCCCTTGCTGGCAGCGTGCCCTCGCTGCCTGTGGCTGCCAACGCGCCGTCCACCACGTCAGGGGATGATGACACCGCCCAGGATGGCTACACCACCGGCTCCGCTCTCACCGAAGGTGTGCGCACCGCGCTCTTCACCGTCCTGCTCGGCAACGCGCCGACGTTGAATGACACGGAGACCGGTTATCTCTCCGAAGGCGACGACTATGCCGATGCCGACGTCGATCTGACCATCGATCTCGGCTTCTCGCCGAAACCGCTCAGCGTGGGCAACCTGGTCTTCCGCGACCTCAACAGCAACGGTATCTATGATGGCAGCGACTTCGGTGTGGCTGGCGTCAAACTGCGCCTCTTCCGTTTTGGAGATGATCCGAACGATGCCAACACCGTCCCCGTCATGGAGACGACCAGCGCCCTCGACGGCTCCTATCTTCTCAGCGCCTACACGGCTGGTCAGTACTTCATCCATGTGCCTGCGTCCGAGTTCGCTGCTGGCGGACTACTGGTTGGGGCCTCCTCCTCACCTGGGTTTGGCAATGACGACGGCACCGATGATGAAGCGGGTGAAGACGGCCTCGATGCCGCCGCTCCGGCGCTCACAGGTGTCACCTCCATCGTTTTTGAACTCGCCTACGGCACCGAGCCTGAAGATGCGGGCACTGAGAACGGCTATCTGGCCGCCCAGGACTCGTTCAATGACACCGACGCCGACCTCACCATCGACTTTGGCTTCAGCGGCGGTGATCTGCCGAACCTCATGAGCATCGGCAACCTCGTCTTTGATGACATCAATCAGAACGGCGTGGCAGATCTCGGCGAGGGCGTGCCCGGCGTCTGGATGTTGCTCTACGCGGGCACCAACTCCACCACCGCCATCCGCAGCACCTATACGGATGCGAACGGACGTTACCTCTTCTCCAATCTCAGCCCTGGAACCTACACCGTTCACGTCGCCGCGGACAACTTCAAGGAGTCCATCAGCATCAACAACGGCCCTGTCGGCCCAGGCCCTCTCTTCCGCTGCATTTCCATGCGCGGTCATCAGACCGCCATGGCGGATGACAACATTGGCGAGGACGGCATCGACGCGCAGCATCCTGAGCAGGTCGGCATCACCGCCCCTCCCGTCACGCTGGTGGCGGGTGCCGCGCCTTCAGGCACGGATGAGCTCGGCTTCCAGGGCACGAGCGATGACAGCACCGACGGCAACGTCAATCTCAGCATCGACTTTGGCTTCGCCACCCGCCTCGGCTTTGGCAACCTCGTCTTCCGTGATGTGAATGCGGACGGCAAGTTCCAGACGGGCATCGACACGGGCCTCACGGGCATCACGCTTGAGCTGGTGCATGTGGACGGCGTCAGCAGCGAGGAAACCGTGATCGGCTCCACCAGCACAGATGCCAATGGAGCCTTCATTCTCTATGGGCCGCCGGTCACCGCCCCGCATGGTTACAAGGTGCGCATCCCTGCTGCGCAGTTCGCCGCCGCCGGTCCGCTGAACTTCCTCGTGCCCACCGTGCTCAGCTCCAGCGGCAATGACGACAACGTGAATCAAAACGCCCAGCCTGCGGCGCAGCCGGAGACCACCGGCGTGACCACCGCTGTCTTCACACCGGTGTCCGGTGCGATGCCCACCGACGCGGATGGCCGCGAGACCGGCTTTGACAAGACCAGTGACAACGCCTTCGACTCGGACAACGACCTCACCCTCGACATCGGCCTCAAACCCAAGGCCATCATGGTGGGCAATCTGATCTTCCGGGATGTGAACGACAACGGCACCTTCGAGTCCGGCATCGACCTGCCCGTGCCAAACGTCACCGTGCGTCTTTTCCAGCAGACGCAGGTTGTGACTGACACGCCGGTCTCCGAGGCCGTCACCGCCGCCAACGGCACCTACCTGCTTCAGGCCACCTCCCCGGCCGCTTATTACGTCCACATCCCGGCCTCCATGTTTGCCAGCGGCGCGCCGCTCAATGGGCTGGTGGCCGTGGCCGGCCTCGGCAACGTCTCTCTCACCACGACGGCTGACACTGCCAAAGATGACCGCTTCGATGAAAACGGCACCGACCCTTCTTCGCCAGATGTCAGCGGCGTCTCCTCCGGCATCATCAACCTCGCCTACGGCTCCATGCCGGTGAACTCCAGCCCCACCGCCAGCACCGGTGAAAACGGCTACGAATCCTTCATGGATGATGTGGCGGACTCCTCCGGTATCATGACCATCGACTTCGGTTTTGCCGCTCCTGCCGGTCAGCCTCTCAGCCAGCGCATGACCCGTGATCTCGCCTCCGGCACCACGGAGACCGCCAACGCGCCCGCCACCTTCACCTCCTGGCAGTCGCAGCACAGCCTCGCCGGTCTCAGTGATCCTGAGGACGATCCAGACGCCGACGGTCACACCAACCTGCTCGAATACGCCCTCGGCACCTCACCGGCCAGCGGTGCGCAGCTTTCCCGCTTCCGCCTCGTCACCAGCACGACCACCGGCCTCACCGAGGCAGTTCTCACACGTCCGGCCGGTGAGCATCGCGACCTGCGCTACGTCCTTGAATCCAGCGCTGATCTCAAGACATGGACGCAGCTCTCCATCAGTCCTAGCACCACCATCGGCGCGGGTCAGACGGAAACTCTGCGCTTCGCCGACCTGGAGACCGCCACCGCGCTCGAACAAGGTTTCGTCCGTCTCAAAGTTCAACTCGATGCCGACCTCAACGGCACTGCAGAGGCCGCCGCCGTCACTCCGGCGCAGGGCTGGTCACGCCGCACCTTCACCGTCGGACGTCAGACGCTCTCCATGCCGCTGCTGAAGCCGGCAGTCTTTATCGGCCGCGTTTCCAGCGTCAATGACACGCAGATCAGCCTGCCCGTTGCCGTGACCTTGCCACCGGAAACCGCGCATTACCTCGAAGTGCTCGACGGGCCTCTCTCAGGCCAGACCTTTGACATTGGTTCTGACTTGAAGCTCGCCTCGGTCGCTGCGGTTGCCGGTGCGCGCGTCGCCATTCGTCCGCATTGGACGCTTGCCACATTGCTCCCGGCCTCCGCCTTCGAGCATGGCAGCACGCCTGAAGAAGCCGACCGCGCTCTTACCTTCGACTCCGCCACCAACAGCTTCCAAACCCATCCGCTGGCGGATGAAGCCACCGCCACCCGCGTCGTGCCGCCGCAGGAGGGCTTGTTCGTCCAGATCCGCACCACCGATGTCACTCTCTCCTTCCTCGGTGAGGTGCGCGCTGCGCCGCTCGCGCTGCCGCAGTCCGCAGGCACCCGTTTCATCGGCACCGGCCTCGCCCTGCCGCTCGCTCCCGGCTCGCAGCCGCACACCACCGGCTCACGTCTCCGCCTCTGGAGCGGCGATGCCGACCCCTCCACCGCAGCCTATCACAACTACCTTCTCAACGACCAGTCCCGCTGGATCGACGAGACCACAGGCATCGACATCACCACCCAGCCCGCCTTCGACGCCTTCCGCGCATACTTCCTCGTGAAATGATTCACGCATCGCAAGAGGGCGAGGCCTCACCCCCCCCCAGTTCAGCGACAGAGGCCACAAGGCGTGACGATTGCAACCGCGATGCGATTCAGTGCTTTCAGCAGCGCACAATTAGGAAGCGCTTCTCTAAAGCCTGGGCAAATCTCTTTCATCCCGGATCATGCAATAGAACAGTAGCAAAGAACCGGAGAGCCCTTCAAGGCAGGGAGTTGACGAGTATGCAAGAATCACCGGAATGGTGAACCTGCCGATTGAATACTCTGAC
>NZ_JBIIKX010000114.1:0-12268 GCF_044232965.1 Prosthecobacter sp. | reverse complement strand
ATAATTTCTATGCACCACAGTTGCTGCGTATTTGATGTCGCTACGAGAAGGCTCTCTATCGTTGAAAGTAACCGGATACGCAAAGTCTCGGCTTTCCTCAATAAACATCCAGCAATTCCAAGAGGCCTTATCGCCTTTTTTGATTGTTGTATATCTGACAGCCGGGCCAGAGTATTCCTCACTTAGTTTCACATAGTTGAGCACAACATCGTTGGAAATTTTCGGGAACGATGGGTCTGCGTTAGAGACTGGATATTTTTCCCAAAATGATGCCTGATCTGTTGCATCCTTATCGAAGGCTGCCACAAGGGAGGTCAAAGCCACAGCGGCCAGGAGACAAACCAAAAGCGGTCGTTTTGGCTGGTGCAAGAACTGCGCTTTTTTCATCAACAAACCTACCATGGCGAGCGCCGCTATCAGCAATGCCCATATCCACCCATCTGCTGCCGGACGTGTTGAATCATTCGTATTCTTGGTGGGAGGATGCTTAATTACAATACTCGATTCGGAATGGCTCTTCAAATACTCTAACGCTTCTTCTTGTGTCGGTTGATGTTCAGCTTCCACTTCGAACTTTCGTCCGTCATCTAGTTCTATTGAATATTTTTTCATTAATATGCAGGTTAACTCGGCGCGTGAGCCGTGCGTGGCACAGACTCCTCAAAAGGGGGGAATAAAATGCCAGGCATTTAATTATCTGCATAGCTAGCTAGGTATGTGCGTAAACATGGCAAAGGCGCAGAGCGGCCAGCCAATGAAGCCGAGCAAACTCAGGGCAAATGATCCGAGTAGGCGCTCAACGAAAACGCCCACAATCGGGAACAATAGACCAACAACGTAGATCGGGATCGGTGCCCACCACACAACCGTCCAGCCGTAATAAATCAGGTACACTAGCCCCGTAATCCTACCAGCAAAGGCCGAGAACTTCAAAATAGTCTCGAATCCCTGGCTCGAACCACGGAAGCCACGCAAATGAGGATGCGTCTCGAAGCCACGCACTTGAAGCTGCTGGTAGAAAACAAACATACCGAACAGGCAGTAGAAAAGTACTGAGAGCCAAGAGATGGATTGCATGCCTTTGGAGGTCTGGGTTTTTGGGCGAACTTGTGGATCATTCACAAGTAGGAAGGTTTGTCAGCAGCTTTATATGCCATGGGTCAGGGAAACAACGTCAGGCTGCCAAAAATCAACAACCCTGCCTTCTAGCCTGATCCGTCGCGCTCAGGCAAAGCCCAACGGGACGTTCGTCATGCAGCCCAGTAGTGCCGAGCGATAGCAGCGCTCTCCTGGGAACCGCGCCACCCACGCGCCCCTCCGGAGCACGAACCGCCACGCGGTTCCGTCACCCGAACGTCCCAGCGGCAACGCATCGCCCATGACGGGACCGCGTGGCGGTCCGGGAACGTGATGGGGGCGGTGGGGCACGCGAATCCCAAGGGAGCGCTCGCCCAAGGCTCGGCACCCTTGGGCTGCTTCGAATAGGAGAGGAATCATCCTGATCCCTGATGTCTCGACGCTGGGGCCAAGATGGCACCGCTCCTTGGCCAGAGCCCAACCTCCCACCCCAGATTGCGGAGTCGTCCCGCGTGTTGGGAGACTCCCGTGCCTCAATTGCGGAGCCGTCCTGCTTGTTGGGAGCCTCCTATGCCCCGATTGCGGAGTCGTTCTGCTTGTTGGGAGCCTCCTATGCCCCGATTGCGGAGCCGTCCCGCGTGTTGGGAGCCTCCTATGCCTCGATTGCGGAGCCGTCCCGCGTGTTGGGAGCTTCCCATGCCTCGATTGCGGAGCCGTTCCGCGTGTTGGGAACCTCCCATGCCTCGATTGCGGAGCCGTCCTGCTTGTTGGGAGCCTCCCGTGCCTCGATTGCGGAGCCGTCCTGCTTGTTGGAAGCCTCCCTCGCCTCGATTGCGGAGTCGTCCTGCTTGTTGGGAGCCTCCCGTGCCTCGATTGCGGAGTCGTCCTGCTTGTTGGAAGCCTCCCATGCCCCGATTGCGGAGCCGTCCTGCGTGTTGGGAGCCTCCCATGCCCCGATTGCGGAGTCGTCCGGCATGGAACCGGCCTCGGCGAGGGCCGAAAAGCGGCCTTTTCAGCGCCTGCGGGGCTGTGAGGTTTTCCCGAGCAGCTTCGAGAGCCGGATGAGTTCTTCCTTGCTGATATCGACCAAGGGAACGAGTAACCGGACAGTCTCCACAGCCTCATCAAACGTGATGAGGACGATGTGGCCTGGCTAGGGATTGATTCTTGACGATCCGGGGCATTGAGCCTCCTTTGTTCGCAGGAACTCCCCAACGGGATTCCGAAGATTATCCGCCCTTCGGCAGTAAGCGCCCTCGATCATTTCAGGGTTGCCGAGCCCGAGGGGCTTTTCTTTTTCCCGCCATGGCCTGCGCCCCATGAAAACCACCCGTCAGGAAGTCGAGTTTGATCCCAAGGCGCTCGTCGAGCGCGTGCAAGCCTTCGCCAAGCATGCCAAGGCCGGCAAGGCCATGCCGGGGGTGCGCATCACTCAGGTGGCCGTGCCGCCAAAGCTCAAGCCATTGCCTCCGGCGGACATCAAACGCATCCGCACCCGCCTCGGCGTCAGCCAGGCCACCTTTGCCGCGCTGCTCAACGTGCCGCGCAACACCGCCATCTCCTGGGAAAGCGGCGTCCGCAAGCCCAGCGGCGCGGCCTTGAAACTGCTCAGCCTCGTGCGCCAGAAACCGGAGATCCTCGCCGCCGCAGGTTGAAGGTGATTCACGACCCGGCAGCGCCCCGAAGCCCAGCGGGACGTTCGTCAGGCAGCCTAGGAGTGCCGAGTGCTAGCGAACGCTCTCCTGGGAACCGTGCCACTCACGCAGCCCGCCGGGAACGTGATGAATCTAACCGCTGATGGGACGCTGATTTGACGCTAATCCATGAATCCGGTCATCAGCGTCTTGTCAGCGTCCCATCAGCGGTCAAACAAAGTGTCCATCTAACTCCAACGTCATCCCATGCGTGAGGTCCCCAACTACATTTCCGGACATGAGCGAGTGGTGGAGGCTTACGGCTACTGGCCCAGCTTCCATGATTCTCCCGTCCTGGCATTCACACGCACACCGGAATACATCGAACTGCACGTCGAGGCCTGGGAGATGACTCGGCAGGTGGATTCCCGTGGCTACATCGTCCTCACCAAGAAGCATGAAATCGGGTTTCGCTTTTCAGGCATTGCCACGGCTGAGCTGGACGACTTCATCCAGGACAACATTCTCTTTGAGTTAGCCTTCTCACCCATCGCGCACCAGCAAACCACCGGACAATTCCACGTGGTCTTGGATTCCGCCATGGGTAGTGACATGTGCGGCCAATTTACCGCCACAAGCGGCGAGGTCCTCTACATCCGCCCGTCTCCGATGAAGCCGACTACCGAAACGACCGCGTGATTCAAGGCCATCAAAGACGGTGGCAGCCTATCGCAGAGGAAGCGGGCTTTTGACTCACTCTTTACAAACACGGGCCGCATCCGGCCCCAAGGAACACTGATTGCATTTCGTGATCTGAATCACGACACTTGCCCACCTCGCATGAAACTCACGCCCGCTCTGCTCCTGCTCTCCCTCGCTTCCGCGTGCCTCCTGAACGCGGCCGATGACGCGCCCACCAAACCCAAGGAGCCGAAGCCGCTGCGCAGCTACCAAGACTTCCTCGCCGTGATCCCAAAGGACATGGAGCCCGAGAACGCGCGGAACTGGACCGACGCGCAGAAGGAAGTGGCGAACGGCCTGCTCAAAAAGAAGCTCGTGGACACGAAACGTCCTGCGACGATGCGCTTCAAGGTGCGCGGCGTGGATTTCTGGGAGCGCTTTGTCGTGTGGTCCTACCTGCCGAATGATGAAGGCTACCACGTCCGCGTCTTCGCCAGCCAGTGGAAGGACGCCGACATGCTGCCGAAGCTCGCCACGCTGCGCGAGGGTGATCTCATTGAGATGAGCGGCGTGTGCGATCTCGCCAAATATGAAAACCTCTGGAACACGAAATCGCTCTCCCTCGGCATTGGCGATGCTTCCTTCATCAAGCTCCTGCCCAACGGCAAACCCGTGCCCGCACCGGAGCGCATTCCGGTGAAACTCATCTCCGCCGTGTATGGCTCCGGCACCGCGTTCTGCGATGTCACCGACCGCGTGAAAGCCCTCCTCGACGAGCCCGGTGCGATCTTTTACGCCAACCCAAATTGGCTTGGTGCCGATCCCACACCCGGCTGGAACAAAGCCCTCATCATCGTCCACGAGAGCGATGACAAACGTCGCACCTTCACCGTCGGTGAAAACGGCGAGGTGAGCGCGGCGCTGATCGTTAAATAGGGGATGGATATCACACGGCCGCGCACTTGTGCGCGACAGACTGACAGTCTTTTGTCAGGAGAGGTCGTTACTGCTTACCGAAGTTCTCGGGGCAGGAATGCCCCGATTACCGGGAACTTCGGAATCCGGGTTTAGAAGCGGTAGGTGATGCCGGCGCTGAGGTAATGGAAGAGGGCGGAGGTGTAGGTGGTGTCGCTGTCCACACCGCCTTCGAGAATGCGATAGCCTAAACGCAGGGCGATGTTCTCCGTGGCATGATACTGCACGGCGGCCAGTACATCCTCGGCACGGCCATTGGGGCCCACGAGGGCGTCGCCCTCCAGCAGGAGGCTGAAGCGCGGCGCGAAACGCCAGTCGAGGCGGAAATTGATCAGCGGCACGAAGCCGAGATTGGAGTCCCGGGCGGAAAGACCGCCCTGATTCACCTGGATGGAGGCATCGCGAATCTTCCCCGTCAGACCCATGCCGAAGGTGAGGGTGTCGGTGGTGATGAAATTGTAGCGGTAGGTGAGCCGGTAGGAGTCGAAACGGTAACGCGCCGTGGTGGGAGTGTTCGCGGCGAAGGTTGTGCCGGCAAAGTTGACCGGAGTGGCAAAGGCTCCGTCCGACTCGGTGCGGAGTGGGGCGGCGAGCACGGAGAAATCGTGGCGTGTGCCCATGTGCCAAGTGGCGCGGCCACGGAAGAAGACCGCCGGTTCTGCATTCAAATCGCTGGCCAGCGAGAACAAGGTGCCTGTGTCTGCCGGGATGCGGACATCATTGGTGCCGGTCCAGACCGCGCCGGATTCAAAGTCCAGACTCATCTCCGCGCGTGAAGTGGAGGCAAACAGACAGGGCAGGAGAGCGACAAGCAGCAGAGGTTTCATCATGGCGCATTAATAACGGCTGCGCGTCTCCCCCGGATTCCTCCATTCTGAAAACTGGCGCGATTCCGCGGCTTGTGCTCGAATGGCGTCATGCCGTCGGAATCGTCACCCCGCCAAAGCCGCCGCACCGTGGCAGAGGTACCTCCGCACGAGATTCCGTGGTGGTGGCAGGCGCTGGCATGTTTGGTGTTCGCGTTCGTGGGCACCCTCGTCTGCAACGAATCCGCCGTACAGCACCGCCGACCGGTTGAGCATTTGGCGGATACTGAGCGCATCGACATCAACTTCAGTTCGCAGGAGCAGCTCGAATCCCTCCCCGGCATCGGTCCAGTGCTGGCGCGGGCCATCATCACCGCGCGGCCCTTTGCCTCCGCCGAGGAACTCGCCCGCGTGCGCGGTGTCGGCCTCAAGCTGCTCGAAAAGCTCCGTCCTCTCATCCAAGCCGCCCCAGGCCGCCGAACAGCGGACACATGGTGATGCTTCATCGAGTCTTTCCCCACCACGCCCATATGAGCACCTCCGCCACGCTTTCTATCGCCGAACAAATGCGCGTCCTTCAATCCAAAGCCGACGTGGCCACTTGGGCGCTCGAACACCTCGGCCTGCCGCCCGAATGGCGGGACACCAACGTGCCCGGCAACACCGAACGCTGTCAGGAGGCGGTGAACCGCCTCTTCACCCTCACGCGTGCCGACATTGAGGCCAGCCTCGCCGCGCAAGGCCTTCAGCCCGAGAATCTGCCGCACGTCCGCACCGAGGTGGACTCGCGCGACGGCAGCTACTTCATCGCCAAAGGCAGGTGCTGGGAGTTCTACTTCCAGGAGCGTGGACAGCCGTGGGCGTGTGCCGTTTTTGACGACCTCACCGAGGCCCGAAAGCTGCTCCTCAACAACTTCATCCCCATCTGGCTCGAACACCTTCGCGTGCCCTGCCGCACGAAGGACGGGAAGGTCATTCGGGAGTTGTAGGTCATTTGGCTTCGCGCCCTACCCGTGTGGAAGCCCGCAATCCGCCAGCACCACTTTCGCGGCATTGAAGCCGCACAGGCCGGTGACGTTGCCGCTGGGATGCGTGGAGCCGCCGCAGAGGTAGAGACCAGGGGTTTCGGTGCGGTAGGTTCCTGCACCGGGGAAGGGGCGATGATAGCCGATCTGATCGTTCGCGAACGATCCCACCAGCAGATCGCCACGCATCATGTTAGGCAACAGACGCTCGGTGTCGAGAGCGCTGCGGGTGAAGGAATCCAGCAGGGCATCACGCAGGTTCGGCGCATAGGTTTGCCAGAGCGCCAGCATCTCGCGGCCATGCTGCTCTTTGTATGTGTCCCAGTTCCGCGCATCGCCATGCAGCGCGTAAGGCAGCTTTTCCCACATGAAAGCGGTGTGACGGCCTGCCGGTGCCTGCGAAGCATCAAACTGCGTCGGGCATGTGCCCCACATCACCGTGCGCGGAATTTCACCGCGTTCATGCGCAGCGACGATGTCGTGAAACTGCGCCACATCATCCAGGCCGAGGATCATCATGAAGGCGTGGTTCAATTCAGGATGCTGCTCCGCCGCGGCATAACGTGGCGGCTCGCGCAGGTTCAGATTCAGCGCGAACAGCGGCGCGAGCAGGTTGTACTCGAATCCAGCAGCCCGTTCGCGCAGATGCGCGGACGTGACATCGGCTGGAATCAAATCGAGGAAGGTCTGCTGCGGATTCAGTCCGCTGGCAACGAACTGCGAGGCCTCGATGCGGTCACCGGTCATCGATTCGACGCCACACGCACGGCCATTGCGCGTCAGGATCGAGCGCGGCTGCCAGTTCGTGAAAATCTCGCCGCCATGCTCGCGCAAGTCTGCGCACAGCGCCTCGGCCAGCCGACGCGAGCCGCCAAGGCACATCTGCGCTTTGCGCGGACTCGCCATCAGCGTGGGAATCGAGTGTCCGAAGCCCTGCTGTCGCAAATCGACTTCTCGAAGACCATTGAAGAACAGCAGCCCTGCCCGCACCGCCGGATGCTCGAACTCGCGCATCACAAATTCGATGGGTGACAGCGCCTGCACCTCCAGCAGCGTGCGTCCGAGTTCGCTTTGCCTCAGTTTGGCCAGGCGTTGCTCTGGCGGCAGCGGTGGGTTCTGCGCCTCGGGAATGAGGATCTGCTCCACGATGGGCCGGAAGCGCTCCGTCCATTCGCGCAGACGGTCCGCATCGCGTGGCGAGATCGCCGCGAACGATGCGAAGGTTTTTTCAAAATCCGTCCACCACTCCAGCACGCGATTCTCCGGCAGAATCATGGCCACATTGAGCTCCGGCTCGATGTAACGCACGCCATAACGCTCCAGCTCCAGATCACGATACCAGGGCATTGAGGTCAATGCGCGGTGGAAGAACGAATGCGTGTTGTGCTTGAAGCCGGAGCCGGGCGGATGCTCCACCGTCGTCAGTCCGCCGCCGGCCACGTCATTTTTCTCCACCACGGCCACCTTCAGGCCGGCGCGCGCCGCATAGCAGGCGAGCACCAGGGCGTTGTGCCCGGAGCCGAGAAGGATGCCGTCGTAAATCATGGCCGCGAACCATTACGCGGCCATGAGCGGGTTCTCGCGTTTTAGATCGCCACTTCCGCGTCCTCGTCACCAGCGTCGGCCAGCGACTTGATGATCATGCCCGCAGCGACGGTGTTGTTGGTCTGCTCATCCACGAGGATGAAACTGCCGGTGGTGCGGTTCTTGGAATAGGGGTCGAAGAAGATCGGCGACGCGCAGCGGATGCGGATGCAGCCGATGTCGTTGAGGGCGAACTCCTTGCTCTCGACGGTTTTTTCGAGCGTGCTGATGTTCACCTTGTAGAGCACGTCGGTGACGATGGCACGCACGTCGTTGGTGGTGTGGCGCAGGTGGAAGCGGCCGCGTGGCTTGAGGATCTTCTTGTCGGCGAACCAGCAGATCATGGCGTCGAACTCATGGCTGGTCTGCGTGGGCTCGTTCGCCTTGACGATCATGCCACCACGGCTGGTGTCGATCTCATCGGCGACGGTGATGCTGTAACTCAGCTGCGGGATCGCTTCGGGCTGCGGGCCTTCGTAGGTGTGAATGCCGGTGATTTTCGACTTCATCGCTGAAGGATAAACGAGCACATCATCACCCACGCGGAAGGTGCCGCTGGCCATGCGGCCGGCGAAGCCGCGGTAGTCGTGCAGATTGCCGAGTTTGGCGTCCGTACGGTCGGAAATGGGGCGAATGACCCACTGCACAGCGAAACGCGCTTCATCGGCGGCGGTTTCGCTGTGGACCTGGACGGTTTCGAGATGCTGGAGCAGCGACGGGCCGGTGTACCACGGGGTGCTTTCGGATTTATCGACCACGTTGTCGCCATTGAGTGCGCTCATCGGGATCGGCGTGACTTGCGGGAGATTGTCGAGGCCTTTGGCGAAGGCTTGGAAGTCGCCGACAATCTTGTCATAGACGGCCTGGTCGAAATTGACGAGGTCCATCTTGTTCACGGCGAGAACGATGTGCCCGATGCGCAGCAACGACGCGAGGTAAGTATGGCGCATCGTCTGCTCGATCACACCGAGGCGTGCGTCGATCAAGATGATCGCCAGATCGGCCGTGGAAGCGCCGGTGACCATGTTGCGCGTGTACTGAATATGCCCCGGCGTGTCGGCGATGATGAATTTTCGCTTGGGCGTGGCGAAGTAGCGATAAGCCACGTCGATCGTGATGCCCTGCTCGCGTTCAGCACGCAGGCCGTCGGTGAGCAACGCGAGATTCACATGCGCATCGCCACGACGCTTGGAGGATTCTTCGACAGCGAGAAGCTGGTCTTCGAAGATCGACTTCGAGTCGTAGAGCAGACGGCCGATGAGCGTGCTTTTGCCATCATCGACAGAACCGGCTGTCGTGAAGCGGAGAAGAGAGGATTCGGTGGGGTTGACGAGAACGTCCATGATCTGAGGAAAGTGTTTGAAGTTGAGTGCTGCGATTCTCGCTGAAATCAGAAGTATCCTTCCTTCTTGCGGTCCTCCATGGCGGTCTCGCTGCGCTTGTCGTCGGCGCGGGTGCCACGTTCGGTCTGGCGGGCAGCGGCGACTTCGGCGACGATTTCGTCGATGGTGCTGGCGGTGGATTCGACGGCGCCGGTGCAGGTGGCGTCGCCAACGGTGCGGAAGCGGATGGTCATTTCCTTCACCTTGGGCTTCTCTTCATCGAGCAGCGGGATGATGCCGGTGCTGGCGTCGAGGAGCTGGCCGTGGCGCTCGATGATTTTGCGCTGATGGCTGAAGTAGAGGCTTGGCAGCGGGATGTTTTCCTGGCGGATGTATTGCCAGATGTCCATCTCGGTCCAGTTGCTGAGCGGGAAGACGCGGAAGTGCTCACCGAAGTGTTTGCGGCCGTTGAAGATGTTCCAGAGCTCGGGGCGCTGGTTCTTCGGATCCCACTGACCGAATTCATCGCGGTGGCTGAAGAAGCGCTCCTTGGCGCGGGCTTTTTCTTCATCGCGACGACCACCACCGAGGCAGGCATCGTATTGGTGCTCTTCGATGGTGTCGAGCAGCGTGACCGTTTGCAGCTTGTTGCGGCTGGCGTTGTGGCCTTTTTCTTCCTGCACGCGGCCGTCGTCGATGGATTTCTGCACAAGGCCAACGGTCAAGTTCGCGCCGATCTCCTGCACGAACCAGTCACGGTATTCCATGGCCTCAGGGAAATTGTGGCCGGTATCAACGTGCAGCAGTGGGAAGGGCAATTTCGATGGATAGAAGGCTTTGCGGGCCAGCCAGGCCATGACGATGGAATCTTTGCCACCGGAGAAAAGAAGCGCGGGCTTTTGGAACTGCGCGGCGGTTTCGCGCAGGATGTAGATGGCCTCGGATTCGAGGAATTGGAGATGAGTGATCGCAGACATTTATGATTTACGATTTTTGATTTGGCCGGGTCAGATGACGGCGAGGAATTTGAGAAGGTTGCGCGTGCTGAGAGCGACGACGAGGACGCCGACGAGAATCATGAAGGGCTTGTGCGGGATGTGTTTCGCGGCCCAGGCACCGAACGGCGCGGCGATCATACCGCCGATGGCGAGACCGAGGATGATGCTCCAATGCGTGAGGCCGATAGTGAGGAAGAACGTGATGCTGGCGGCCAGTGTGACGAAAAACTCGACCGCATTTACGCTGCCGACGGTGATGCGCACGTTGTTACCGCGCACGATCAAGTTGGACGCGACAATCGGGCCCCAGCCGCCACCGCCCATAGCATCGACAAGCGCACCGAAGAAGCCGAGGGGCGCGAGATGTGTGGTGACATTGCGCGGCGGCACGCGGACGAAAGCTTTGGCGATGATCACGGCACCCATGATGATCAGATAGCCGGAAACCCAGGGTTTGAGCACGTCGCCAATGGAGGAGAGCAGATACGCGCCGATGATGGCACCAATGACCGCAGGAACGAGCAGCCGACGAAACAGAAAGCGGTCCACATTGCCAAAGGCGTGATGCGAAATCGCGGAGGCGCCGGTGGTGAAGCACTCGGCCGCATGCACCGTGGCGCTCGTGGCCGCTGGCGGCACACCGAAGGCCATGAGCAGCGACGAGGCGCTCACGCCATAGGCCATGCCGAGCGCTCCGTCGATCAATTGAGCGACGAAGCCGGCGGCGATGTAGAGCAGAAAGTCGGGCGGCAGATCCATGGGCGCTTACGCTTTGTCGGTGACGAGCTTGGCATGCAGGCCGCATTCGTGTTTTTCGTCGCCCTTGGCCGGATCGTAGTAGGTGCGCTCGTTCGGCAGATCGTGTTCGAGCAGGTAGGCGTCCATCTCGACGGGCGTCCAGTCGAGGATGGGGTTCACTTTCAGGCAGTTGAACTTCGCGTCCCACATGAAGGGCTGAAGCGTGGCCGCGCGCTGCGGGTTCTGCTCCTTGCGGAGCGCGGTGATCCAGACCTTGGGAGCGAGTTCGCGCATGCCGCGCTCGAAGGGCTCCAGTTTCATGATGCGACTGAAGGACTCGACGCGCTCGACTTCGTCCGGCATCGGGACCTGACCGCCATTGAGGGCCAGCCAGTGGGCGGCGGTCATGAGCGGTAGGTAGGGCTTCAAGTTGAGGTTAAGGCGTGCACGGCTCTTTTCGGCGAAGCGGTAAGTTTCAGGGAGATTGGTGCCGTGATCGACCCACAAGATGGGAATGCCCGCCTCCTGCTCCGTGGCGAGGTGGAGAATCACGGCCTCATACGGACGGAAGTTCGTGGTGACGACAGCCTGGCCGTCGGCATGTGCGAGGGCGATCTGAATGATCTCCTGGGGCGATTTGCCTCTGGCTTCGTCATTGAGGGCGGCGATTTGGTCGGGGTTCATGGTGGGAGGGCGATTTATTCACCTGATTCTCGATGTGTAAAGTAGGAAATAGAAAATCAGGGCATGAAAAAGGGCGCGGGGTTGATCCGCGCCCTTCGAAAGTTAGCTGTGCTTCAGATTAAGCCTGAAGAGCGGCTGCTGGTTGGATGTTCACGCGGCGGCCATCCTTATCGAAGCGGACATTGCCGTCCACGAGGGCGAAGATGGTGTGGTCGCGACCGATGCCGACATTGAGACCGGGAATCCACTTCGTGCCACGCTGGCGGAGGATGATGTTTCCTGCGATGACGGCTTCGCCACCGAATTTCTTGACGCCAAGACGCTTGCTTTGGCTGTCGCGACCGTTTTTGACGGAACCTTGTCCTTTTTTATGGGCCATAAGAGGGGAGGAGTGAGGGGATTAGGCGTTGATGGCGGTGATCTGCACGAGGGTCAGCGGTTGGCGGTGACCACGGGTCTTGTGGAAGCCCTTGCGCTTGCGGAACTTGAAGGTGGTAACCTTGTCGGCCTTGTGCTGCTTGAGCACCTTGGCGGAAACGCTGGCTCCGGCGACGATGGGGGCACCCACCTTGATGCTGCTGCCTTCACCAGCGACGAGCACTTGGTCGAAGGTGGCCGTTTCGCCTTCGGCGGATTCGAGCTTCTCCACGTCGAGCTTGTCGCCCACGGAGACTTTGTACTGTTTGCCGCCTGTTTTGATGATTGCGTATGCCATAGCCTTGAAAAGATAGAAGTTTCCTCGCT
>NZ_JBIIKX010000055.1:0-40414 GCF_044232965.1 Prosthecobacter sp. | reverse complement strand
ATTTTGCTCGTCGCCTGTCACTTGATCACCGTGGGGCCGATGCTTGCGCATTCGAAGGAGAAGCTGGGCGATGCCGCGCCGTTCTTCTGGCGCTGGTTTGACGATGAAAACGCCATGCGCCAGTGGACGGCGGCGCATCAGACCCGCGAGTCGCTTCAGTCCGTGTCGGCGACCGAGTTGCCCAGCTATGCGAACTACCTCGAATTCCATGCTGCCGACGCAGTGAGCGAGCGCCTCAGCCAGGGCAGCCAGCAAATGATCCAGTCCGTGCTGCAATGGCCCTGGCGTTTTGATTCGCTGCCGCATGAGCGCGGTGTCTTCGTGGCCGCGCTCTCGGCAGTGCTGATTCTGCTCATGCTCATTGTTTGGTTCGTGGCCCCGCGTGCCGCGCATGCCGGGCAGGCATTGCATCCTGAGACCGCGCCGCTGGCGTTTTTCACGGTGCTGGCCTTCGCGGTCTGCACGCTCGATTTCGGCTGGGACATGCCGGTTTTGACCTGGGGCAGCCGCCACCTCGCGCTGTATCCGCCTCTGGTGCTCTGCCTGCTCTGGGCCAGCGAGTCCCTGGTGCATCGCGCCCGGCGGCGGCAGATGCGGCTGCCGGTGTTCGTGATTTATGAGACGATTCTGTGGTCGCTGTGCGCCCTGGCCGTCTGGCGTGTGATCGCGGTCTTGCAGCCCGTCCCTTTCACGGCATGAATGCGCCCCCTGATTCATGGCCGCCCCCAAACATCGTTTCATCCTCTGCTTCGACTTCGACGGCACCCTCGTGCATCCAGAGGGAGATCCTGTGTATCATCCCGGTTTCGGGCAAATGATTCAAGTGCTGCGTGGCCAGGGGGCCGCGTGGGTCATCAACACCGGGCGTAGTTTGAGCCAGACGCTGCAAGGACTCGCGCAATACGGCATCTTTTCGGAGCCGGATTTCATCATCGCCGAGGAGTGCGACATCTATAAGCCCGGCTTCTTCAGCCGCTGGAAGGATTACGGCTCATGGAACCGCCTGGCACGCCGTGCGCAGGAGCGCTTCATCAAAGACCACCAGCCTTCGTTTCAAGCCATCAAGCATATGGTGGAGACGCAGACCCACGCCTCCTTCATCACGGGTGGGGATGGAGAGATGGGCATCGTTGGCACCACGGACGCCGAGCTCGACGGCATCTGCGCCTACATCGACTCGCACACTCGGCAGTTCCCGGACATCGGCTATCATCGCAACGGCATCTACCTGCGCTTCTCTCACAGCGGCTACAGCAAAGGCACCGCGCTGAGCGAGCTGGCGCGCCTGCTCGGACTCGATTCCTCCGCCTGTTTCGCCGCCGGGGACAACTACAACGACCTCAGCATGCTCGATCCGCGCCACGCCCGCATGATCGCCTGCCCGGTCAACGCGCTCGATCCGATCAAGCAGATCGTACATTCTTACGGCGGCTTCATCGCCACCCGTCCCGCCAGCGAGGGCATGATGGAGGCGCTGACGCACTTCTTCGGCGGTGCCCCTGCCCAGGCGGCCTGATGTTCACTCCGCAAACCGGCCCGTGCGCAGAAAGCGCCGCACCTTGCGCATCACGACCGGCCTGAAGAGCGCCGTGAGATGATTCACCGGCAGCACGCCGGTTTCAGGCGGCAGCGGGCCGAGTGCCTTTGGCGTGTGATTCGGTTCCGTGCCCCGTCCCGATGTTTTGGAAAGCGCTTAGGAAGTCTTCGGGATCAATCCCGACAGGGCTTGTTCAACCATTGGCTTGTTGGCTCAAAACACCGGCTTGAAGTAGCCGATGTAGCCCAGCACGCCGCCGATGAGGGCGGCGATGAGCACCACGAGGGGCGCGGCGAGCACGCGGCGTTTGGCGAGCACGGGCAGGAAGCCAAGCACCAGCCACAGCGCGATCTTGATCCACACCCAGGTGGGCATAGCGCTCATGATGCCGAGCTTGGCCAGCATGCCGAAGCCGGAGACCAGGCTGATGACCAGGCCGATGCCGTGCCACATCATGGCCTTCTTGGCGCCTTCGCTGGAGAGCAGGCCGCCGAAGCCGATGAAGACAAAGATCAGGCCGATGAGATGGAGGAAGTGGTAGGTCTGGAGGGACATGGCAGAGTCTGTGGCCCAAAGAAACGCCTCCCACAAGTCCGGCGATGCGATGATTTCGCATCACCGTTCCTGGAAGCCGTCTCAGCCTGCCTCACCCACCTTCTCACCGGCGAGCTTGGCGGCGCGTTCCGCGAGTTCGATGTGGAACTGTTCGGGTGTGGGTTCGGCGCCCTTGGTGCGGGTACGCTCGAACCAGTCGGCGAAAATTTCACCTGCCTGACGACCGGCTTTAAACTCCTCAAGGATGGCCCGTACCTTGCCCGGAACTTCTTCGCCGAGGACGGACTTGTATTCGAGGCCGGCGAGGCGGTTGCCGCGGATGCTGCCGCCGACGAACATGGCGTACTTGTTTGGCGAGCGGCCGACGAAGCCGAAATCGGCGTTGTAGGGACGACCACAGCCGTTCGGGCAGCCGGTCATGCGGAAGAGGATCGGTTCGTCTGCGAGACCGAGTTCGCGGAGTGCTTCATCAATCTTGTCCATAAAGCCGGGCAGGACGCGCTCGGACTCGCTGAGGGCCAGGCCGCAGGTCGGCAGGGCGACGCAGGCGTGGGCGACCTTGCGGGCGCGAGTCATGCCGTCGCTATGAACGACGCCGT
Organism: Prosthecobacter sp.; assembly: GCF_044232965.1. GTDB lineage: Bacteria > Verrucomicrobiota > Verrucomicrobiia > Verrucomicrobiales > Verrucomicrobiaceae > Prosthecobacter. The sequence goes on along the minus strand of NZ_JBIIKX010000055.1, from coordinate 37,723 downwards.
GCTTCGCCAAAATGGCATCGGCGGCGGCTTTTTGCTCAGGCGCGACTTCAGCGATGATGATGTTTGTGTTCGGCGTGACGATGAGGGGCAGGTCGAGCGTCTGGCACAGCTCGGTGAAGGCGCTGCGGTAGTGCGGGCCGTTTTCGCGGTCCACGATGCGGCCCATGCTGACATGGACGGCGCAGTAGAGCTTGCCGTCGCCTTGCTCGTGCCAGCCGAGGTTGTCCTCGACGGTGTCAAATTGGAGTTCCTTGGCGGGGAAGGTCTCGATGCCGGGCAGCCGACGCACCACTTCGGCACGGAAGCCGTCAAGGCCCATGGTTTGCACGGTGTATTTGAGGCGGGCGTTTTTGCGCTCGGTGCGGTTGCCGTGGTCGCGCTGCGTGGTGACGACGGCTTCGATGGCATCGACGACGTTCGCACGCTTCGCGTAGAGGAGCGGCTGGCCGAGGAAGGGGCGGGTGCTGAGCTGGCCGTGGCTCATGCCAAAGCCGCCGCCGACGGTGATGGTGTAGCCTTCGACCTCGCCATTCACGACGTGCGGGACGAGGCCGACATCTTGCGAGTAGATGTCTGCGTCATTGAGCGGCTGGATGGCGACACCGATCTTGAATTTGCGCGGCAGATAGACTTTGCCGTAGATCGGGTCATCGCCCTCGGCGGCCTTGGTGGCTTCGCGGACGGCGGGATTGACTTCGGGGTCCTTGATCCAGTTCGGCTCGAGCTTTTCGCCATCGAGCCAGATGTCCGCGTAGGCGCTGGAGCGCCACAGGAAGCGCTGGCTGATTTCCTCGGTGAGCTTCTGGGTGTCGGCATGCACGGCGTCCTTGATCGGCGCGGCGGGGCCCATGGTGTTGCGCACGACGTCCCCGCAGGCGCCCATGGTGCTGAGACCGCTGTGGCAGACGTTGTGGATGACCTCTTTGAGGCCGCCTTTGAGCACGCCGTGGAGCTGGATGCCCTGGCGGTTGGTCAGGCGCATGTTGCCGAAGGCCTTGGTGCAAAGATCGTCATGGATGAGCCACTGCTTGGCCGTGATGCGTCCGCCGGGCATCTTGCTGCGGATCATGAAGCTCCAGGCCTTTTCGAGCTTGGCCTTGGTGCGCTCGGCGCGGACATCGCGGTCATCCTGCTGGTAGGAACCGTGGTGTTTGAGGAGAATGTTGCTGTCCTCCGGGATGTTCGGGATGCTAGTGTCAGCGAATAGCTCGGCGAGCTGGCCGCGGAGGCCGGCGGAGGCGAGTTTGATGTCTTCAACGGAGGCTTTGCTCATAAAAGTAGTGGCGAGGAAATGGGGGGCGGGCAGACTGGCGTAGAATGCCATGAAAGCAAGCAGCGGCAAGAGTTATTATCAATAAAGTCTATCGGTTTTATATAGAAATGGTTAATGCCGCGATTTACCGCCCTTCCTCTGATCAAATCGGTTCATTTCCCCATGATGAGTCTCGTTCCACAGATTTCTGCGTCCCTGCTATGCGCATACACCGCGCCAGATCGCTGTCGAGTCGCTGATTGCCTAACCTCAGCAAAATTAACTAGGCAAAACGCAATTTTGATCGTTTCCTAGGTCACTGCCATGACCCACCGCCTTCTCCTCGCCCTTGTTGTGCTTACCAGCACGGCCTCCGCCGTCGATTACCGGACCCAGATCTCCCCGATCTTCCGCAACAAATGCTTCGCCTGCCACAGCGTGACCAAAAAGGTCAAAGGCAAGCTGGCCATGGATGACAACAAGATCGCCGAGCAGATCGGAGCTGGAAAAAACATCATTCCTGGCGAGCCGATGAAGAGCACGCTCTTCATCAGTTGCACCCTGCCGGATGACGACACCGACGTCATGCCCCCGGATGGCAAAAACCGCCTCACCGCTGCCGAGGTTGACACACTCAAGGCCTGGATCACCGAAGGTGCCAGCCTCACAGGTGGTGGCGCGGCTCCAGCACCCGCGCCGACAGCAGCCCCCGCCGCTGCTGCTGGTGACGGCCCGCTTCTGAAATGGACCAGCAGCGACGGCAGAGCCCTCGAAGCCCACTTCATGGGACTCCAAGGCGATGGTGTTCTTCTGAAGGTTCCCGCCACGGGCGTTACCCATATTTTCCCGCTGGCCAAGCTCTCCCCTGAAAGCCAGGCACAGGCCAAGTCTGCGACGAAGTAGCCATGAAGCACGTCCTCTGCACGGCTGCATTCATCGCGACGATGTTCTGCGGCACGGCGGCGGGCGAAGTTCGTTTTTGGACGAATACCAGCGGCCAGCTCATCGAAGCCGAGATGGTCGGGGTGAATGTCCCGAAGCGCGCGGTGAAAATTCGCCTCAAGGACGGCAAGGAATTCGAGATCGCCATCGACAATCTTAGCCCGCCCGACAAGGCCTATGCCAAAGAGCATTGGCTGTCGATGCAGAATGCCCCGGCAAGTTCAGAGGGTGATTCCGCCAATCGGACACCTGATGCAGGGCTCCAAAACCTGCCGCCGCGTTATCGTTCACGTCTCAGTCCTGACGCCCGACTCAAGGCGATCCTCGAAGGCGGTGGCACAGCCGAAATCGAGGCCGCCGTGGTGCGCTCTCTGGGCGGCCTCAAGATCAGTCAGAACCCCGACGGCTCCTGGGGTCGTGCCAACAAAGGAGCCATGACCGGTTTCGCTCTGCAATGCTATCTCGGTCATGGGGAGACGGCGGATTCGGCGGAGTTTGGAGACACGGTCATGAGGGGACTCCTCTACCTCATCACTCTCGCAAAGCAGAACCCGCATGGTCTTCTCACGGAGGCGTGGGCAGGCCAGAAAGGCGGGGCAGGCACCTATGAGCATGCGATTGCCACCGTCGCTCTGGGTGAGGCCTATGTCCTGGCAAGGCTTGGCTCCAAAGCTCTTCCCGGCTTGCGTGAGGCCTTTGAGCAGGCCGTCGAAACCATCATCAGCCAGCAGACCAAACGCGGTTCCTGGACCTATGGCGGCCAGGACATTGCTTATAATCCAAATGGAGGCGCAGACCTGTCTCTCGCGAACTGGCACTTCCAGGCGCTACACCTCGCCAAGGAAACCGGCCTGCAATTGGGCGCCCTGGATGCCTGCATCAAAAAATCCGTTGGCTACATCGAAACCATGCAGACCAAAACGGGTGGTTTCGGTGGCTCCGCCCGCGACACGCATTACAACCAGTGGAGCCTGACGGGTGGAGCGCTGGCTGGAATACAACTGCTCGCCACGCAGCCGAAGCCCGCTGAGACCAACAAGGCCGTCACGTTTCTTGCCGATTTCATCTCCGCCGAGCCGCTCGACTGGAACAAGAACTGCAATCTCTACAGTTGGCATGGCTACACCACGGGCTTGTTTCTCGCTGGCGGTGAGGTCTGGAAACAATACGCCCGGCAGCTCATGCCGCAGCTCCTCGCGGCCCAGGAGCCCGACGGCAGCTTCAAGCGTGGCAGACCCAACTGGCCTGCGAGCGATGCCGCCGACGCCATCTATCGTCAGACGCTGTGCACGCTGATGCTGGAGGTGTTCTACCGTTTCGCGCGCTAAGCAGGACCGCCGGACGGCTACTTCAAAGCAAACATCGTCTCCGCCACCCGCTGCCCGTTGATCTGCAATTCGACGCGGTGTCTGCCGGGATGATGCTTCCGCGTCGTGAAATCACGGATCACCTGGCTTTTGCTCAATTCAAGCGTGCCACGCGCTGGCAGATCGACCTCGGTCCATTTGAAAACCTTCTCGGCGCTCACACCACGCGCCTTCACATAGTGAATGACGTAGTCCACCGCGAGCCGCTGCGATTGACGGCTGGTCGAGGTGATCACGGCGGTCAGCGTGAGCCGTTCACCGAGTTCGAGACATTGCGGAGATGCTTTGAGCGTGGCGGCGACCTCGGCTTGTTTGCCAAAACCGAACAGTTTCAACGCGCGCGGATGTCCGCGCTTGATCAACGTGCGGCAGGCCTGCTTCGCGATCCAGCGCAAGTGCTCGCGCTCCAGCTCCCAGGACTCAAGAAGCTGCAAAACGAACTCAGGATGATCCTTGGTGATGTCATTGAGATGATTAGCCACCGAACGCCGCACAAACAGCGACTCATCGTCCTTCAACGCCTCCAAAATCACCAGCGTCGGCGAAGGATCGCGCACCAGCGCGCTCAAACGCATGCCCCATGGCAGACGTGGTCGTGAGCCTTCGCTCGCCAGCCGCCGCACCTTCTCATCCGCGTCCTTCGTCCACTGCCGGAGCGTTTTCAGCGCCCGCTCCTGATCTGCTACGATGAACGGCCGCACCGCGAACTCCGAAGAGCCAAACACCGTGAAAAATCGCAGTGCCTCCATCGAGAAGTCGAAATCTTCGCGCCCGAAGGTGGCCACGAAGTCGCCGAGGAAAATGGTCACAAACTCATGCCCGAGCTTGGGCGCGAGCTTTTGCAGCACGCGCACCTTCTGCTGAAAAGATCCCGGCAGCGTCGCATCCGTCGCCACCGCAGACTGATGCAGCCGCTCCATCAGCGTGCGCACCTCCAGCCCATCGAGCACGAGCTTCAAAAACGTCTTCGCATCAAACTTTGGCGCGAGTTGGGTCAGTTCGCGTGCGATGGACCGGTAGCGGGCTTCATCAAACCAGTCTTTGAGTTGGGCTGGAGGGCTAGGTTCGGAGGGCATGAGTATTGGATTGCCGCAAAAAGGCTCAAAAATGGAGAGTTGCCTTAAAGCATCATCTTTTTGCGTCTTCTGCGCTTTTTTGCGGCCATTCCTTCAGTTGCGCAAACGCTGCCCGGATTTCCTCCAAGCTGCCAATCGTGAGCACCACCTCGTATTCAAACACCAATCCAGGCTTGAGCGCGAAGGTCTGGATCGGTGCGAGGTAACTGCAGTCGCCCTTGTTGCCGTTGCGCACGCGGTAGCAGGTGATCTGCGTCGTGTGCGGCATGGACAGGCCAATACCGTGGTCGTTGGCGTCCACCCATGCGCACCATGGCTCGCCGACGCGAAAGTATTCGTTCGGGAATCCCGGCTGATTGCGCTTGAGCTTCTTTTCAGCGTCCACAAACACCAGCGTGTCGAGCTTCGGTGCCACAAACAACGCTGGCAGCTCCTGATGTCTCGGTTTGTGCTCCTTTTCCCCGGTGTAGGTCATCTTGAACTTCAATCGCGCCAGTCCGCCATCCAGCCGCAGCCATTCCTCCATCACGCACTCGGGCGTAAAGGCTCCGGTGGCCCAGTGTCGCGGCTTCGTCTTCGCGTAGAAGCTGGTGGCGTCGGATTTCGTCTCCACGACCTCCGCAGGTGCGTTTTTCCAGCTTCCACCCTGCACCGGATTGTAGCGCCAGGGTTTGCCGTTCCAGTCACTGCCATCCTCATCGCCATAATACGACTGCTGCACATAGCGGCCCACATCGTAGGCGTTGAGCAGGTTGTCCTGCGATCCTGAAGGCGAAAACCAGCCGATGCAGGCTCCGGCGCTGAGGTTCACGCCGAGCCGGACCTCGCCGTTGTCGAGGTAATGCCAGTTCTCGGCCGCCTGGACCGGCATGCCCAGCGGCAAGAGTGCGATAATGAAACATTTTGGCGACATCCTTGCAGCCTCGCGGCATCTCGCCAAATGCGCAAGCATGCCCGCGACCTCACGCCGACTTCACGCCTTCACCGAATCCGTCATCCGTGCGATGACGCGCCTCTCGAATCAGCATGGTGCGATCAATCTTTCCCAGGGCTTCCCCGACTTCAATCCGCCGGAGGAGCTGCTCGCCGCGCTCGAACGCGCCACACGCGGCCCGTTTCATCAATACGCTGTGACCTGGGGCGCACCACGCTTTCGGCAGGCGCTGGCGCGGAAGATCACGCATTTCTCCGGCACGCCGGTCGATCCCGATCAAAACCTCGTCGTCACCTGCGGCAGCACGGAGGCGATGATGTGCGCCATGATGACCTGCTGCGAGCCGGGGAACAAAGTCATCGTCTTCTCGCCCTTCTACGAGAACTACGCCGCCGACGCGATCCTCTCCGGCGCGGAACCAATCTACGTCCCGCTGCGTCCGCCGCAGTTTGGCTTCGACCCCGATGAACTCGCCCGCGCTTTTGCCCAGGGCGCGAAGGCCATCATCGTCTGCAATCCCTCGAATCCGACCGGCAAGGTCTTCACACGCGCCGAACTGCAAACGATCCTCGATCTCGCCGAAAAACACGATGCGTTCGTCATCACCGACGAGCCCTACGAGCACATCGTCTATGCGCCGCATGAGCATGTTTACATGCACTCGCTGCCCGGAGCCTCGGAACGCGTGATCGTGTGCAATTCGCTCTCCAAAACCTACTCCATCACCGGCTGGCGGCTCGGTTACGTGCAGGCCGCGCCGTACATCATCGCCCAGGCACGTAAGGTGCATGATTTCCTCACCGTCGGTGCCGCTGCACCGCTGCAGGAGGCCGCCGTGGCCGGTCTGGAGCTGCCCGACAGCTACTACCACGGCCTGCGCGATCTCTACACCGCGAAGCGCGATGTCTTCCTGAACCATCTCCGCGCCACCGGCCTGCCCTTCACCGAACCGCAGGGCGCTTACTACGTGCTGCTCGACATCTCATCACTCGGCTTCACCACGGACACCGAAGCCGCCGAATGGTTCGTGCGCGAGATCGGCGTCGCCGGCGTCCCCGGCTCCAGCTTCTTCCGCGAACCCGAGCACCGCTTCATCCGCTTCCATTTTGCAAAGCAGGTGGAGACGCTGAATGCGGCGGGGGTGAAGTTGGAGAGGTTGAGGAAGGGATGTTAAGTCGTGGCCTCAATCTGCTGCGCCCGCTTGTGCTTTGTCCGCTATCCTTGTGCATAGACTTTTCCATATGGATCTTTGATTACCCAGTGGTCGTTGAATGGACGCGCCCATTTTTCAACTACAACCAATGCCTCTTGCGGTGTCTTGAAAAGACCTTTGAATGTTCCGTTAATTTCTAGTGTGTACATGTTATTTGTGTTGTTGGATTAATGGTGTGGTTCGACTTGAATTGTGGCGCACACTTTTGATGCAGCCGCTTGTTCTGCTTTGGGGCGCAATAGTTGCCGAAATGCTTCTCGGTTACTCGGATCTAACTTGGCTTGAGTCCGCCACCTCTCCATGAGGTCTTTCCAAGCTTGAGTTTGAAGGAGAGCTTCGAAACAATCTAGCGGTAAGTATCCCTTCAAATCGTTGAGTGCGTAACAGGTAATCTGAACTCCCGATGTCAGGCACCCTGGTGAAATATGATCAACAGCGGGCGATAATGGATGACAGCCAGGGCCACCCGCGACCGGAGTTCTATCCAGTCTATCGAAAACAAGATCCACACTGGAAAAAGCGCACTTTCCGGCCTGTTTTACGAGTAGCTCTCGAAGTTTTGATGATGAGATGCGTTGCTTTGGCTTCGATACCCAGTATTCCTGCTCACTTGATAATTTCATATTCAGTCTGCTTCTGGATTCTTTACAAGTTCATGTAGCCGCGAAATCGCGGCATACTGATCGGTCGATCCTCCCACAAGATTTACCAACATCGAACCCAAGGTCTCATCAATGTTCCGCAGGAGAGTCGCCGTCGATAACGCCCCGAGTTTCTCTCGTGAAACCCGATTGGGGCCTTCTACCAATCGTCGATTAATCCGACCCGCATGAAGTTGACTAAACATTAGCGACTGTGCGAAAGCTCGCGGGCGCTCATACCTTCCAATGCGCTCGCACACCTCTTCCAACATCTGATAAATGTGTGGGATGGAGTTCATAAGGAGGATTTGATTTTAGCAGAACTAGTTGATGAGAAACAATTCTGTAGAGTGTGTCAACAACGCTTTTGGAGGAGGTTTTTTCCAGCACCAATGAGCCGCGATGGCGATCACTACAAGTTCGCCGCATACGCCTGCATCTCGCAATATTCCGCCAGGATGCGTTTCACAGAGGCGGCGGTCGTTTTGACCTGCGCCGTGGCCGCCCTGACCTCCTGACCCTGGTTCCTCCCCTCAAATCATCACGCAGTCCAAGAAGTCGGCGACGAACTCGTTTTTCGGGTTCTCGCGAAGTTGCGCGGGCGATCCAACCTGTTGCACATCGCCTTCGTGGAGGATGACGACGCGGTCGGCGAGTTCGAAGGCTTCGTCTTGATCGTGGGTGACGAACAAGGTGGTGACTTTAGTCTCGTCGTGGAACTGACGGAGCCATTTGCGCAGGGTTTTGCGCACTTTGGCGTCGAGGGCACCGAAGGGTTCGTCGAGGAGAAGAACTTGGGGGCCGACTGCCAAGGCACGGGCGAGCGCGACGCGTTGTTTCTGGCCGCCGCTGAGCTGGGAGGGATAACGGTTCCCGTAGCCTTCGAGAGCGATGCGGCGGAGGAGTTCGGTGACGGATTTGTCGATGTCTTCACGCTCGGGACGCTGTGGCTTTTTCATGACGCGCAGGCCGAAGGCGATGTTGTCGGCTACTGTCATGTGATTGAAGAGCGCGTAGTTTTGGAAGACGAAGCCGGCCTTGCGCTCGTAAGCGGTGTGGTTGGTGACGTCGGTGCCGTGGAACTCGATTTTGCCCTCGCCTTCGTCGGCGAATTCGAGTCCGGCGATGATGCGCAGCAGCGTGGTCTTGCCGCTGCCGCTGGGACCGAGCAGGGCGACGAGCTCGCCGGTTTTGACTTCCAGGTTGACGTTTTTAAGCGCGTTGAAACTGCCGAAGGTCTTGGTGATGTTGTGAATGTGGATGCTCATGCAGCTCCTCGTTTGGTGGTCGTGAGAGTTTTCAAAATCAGGGTCGCCAGCGCGAGCAGCGTCAGCACGGACGCGACGGCGAAGGCGGGGACGAATTGGTACTCGTTGTAGAGCACCTCAATGTGCAGCGGGACAGTGTTGGTCTTGTTGCGGATGTGGCCGCTGACGACGGAAACGGCGCCGAACTCGCCCATGCTGCGCGCATTGCACAGGATGATGCCGTAGAGCAGACCCCATTTGATTTTTGGAATGGTGACACGCCAGAACATCTGGAAGCCGTTCGCGCCGAGTGTCATGGCGGCTTCTTCCTCGGCCTGACCCTGGGCTTCCATCTGTGGCGTGAGCACACGGGCGACGAAGGTGAAGGTGACGAAGATGGTGCTCAGGACGATGCCGGGCAGCGCGAAGATGATCTTGATGCCGTGCTCCTTCAGTGAGGGGCCAAAGAAACCCTGCGCGCCAAACAACAGCACATAAATCAGTCCAGCGATGACGGGCGAGACCCACAACGGCAGCTCGATGAGCGAGGTGAGCAGTCGTTTGCCGCGAAACCGAAAGCGCGAGACGCACCAAGCCGCCGCGAGACCAAAGATCGTGTTCAGCGGCACGGTGATGGCGGCGACTTGCAGCGTGAGCCAGATGGCGTGCATCGTGGCGCGATCATCAAAGGCCTCGACGTAGCCCTCCCAGCCTTTGCGGAAGGCCTCCTGGAAAATAACGACGAGCGGCAGCACAAACATCAGCCCCATGAAGCCCACGGCGATGCTGATGACGAGCCAGCGTGACCATGCGGACTCGGCGGTGGCACGGCGGACCCGCGTACGATGTTTGGCAGGATGAATGTCGATGAGAGCTGCCATGATGAATCAATAACGAATGGTGGCCGGTTGGCGAAGCGAGGCGTGACCCCTCACCCAACCTCTCCCCGAAGCAGAACCTGTGAGTTTGCGAATGGCTAGGGCGGGGAGAGGGGACAGAACGCGCAACTCCTCTCCCCGTCGATGTCGTGGCTGGGTGTTGGATGAAATTCGGGGAGAGGCCGGGTGAGGGGTCATGACCATTGAAGAAGGGCTAGTGGCCGGTGCGTTTGCGATTCCACTGCGCGAGGAGATCGGCGGTGAACAGGATCAGAAAAGAAGCGATGAGCATAATGACACCAATGGTCGCCGCGCCGCTGTAGTCGTATTCTTCGAGGCGCATGGTGATGAGCAGCGGGGCGATCTCGGTCTTGAACGGCAAGTTGCCGGAGATGAAGACGACGCTGCCGTATTCACCGACGGCCCGGCCAAAGGCGAGCGTCATGCCGGCCAGCGTGGCGGGTAGCAGCGCGGGAAAAACGACGCGCGTGAGCGTCTGCCAGCGATTCGCACCGAGGCAGGCGGCGGCTTCTTCCAATTCCATCGAGAGATCGGCGATGACCGGCTGCAAGGTGCGCACGACGAACGGAAAACCGACAAAGACGAGCGCAATCGTGATGCCGAGCGGCGCATAGGCGGCCTTGATGTCGTATTGCGCCAGCCAGGCGCCGATCCAGCCATTGGGCGCATACAACGTGACCAGCGCGATGCCGGCGACGGCGGTTGGCAGTGCGAAGGGCAGATCGACCATGGCATCGAGCAAACGGCGTCCTGGAAATGAATAGCGCTCCAGCGCCCAGGCGGTGAGCAGGCCGAAGAAGCCGTTCACCAGCGCGGCAGTGAAGGCGGTGGTGAAGCTGAGTTTCAACGACGCGATCACGCGCGCATGCGTGATCGTGGCCACCACGCCATCCCAGCCAGCGGTCGATGCTTTCCACACGAGCATCGACAAGGGAATGAGAACGATGAGACTGAGATAAGTGATGGTGAAGCCGAGGGACAATCTGAACCCCGGCAGCACATGACGTGTGCGTGCCATGAGGTGGGATTACAGGTTCGCGGCGTAGGCCTGGAGTTCGCGGTATTCGATGAGGATGCGCTTCACGGCGGCGATGGTTGCTTTGACCTGCGCGTCCATGGGTGCGAGCGCAGGAGTCTCGAACACGATTTCCAGCGCATGCGGTCGTTGCTCCGGCGGAGCGCTGAGGATGCCGAGGTAGCCCTCCTTGATGATGCCGCGTGAGGAGAGGAAGCCATCAATGATATGCTGCTCGTTGCGCGGCAGAAATTCGCTCGATGCTTGCAGCGCAGGCTCCAGCAGGTGCTCGCTGAGCAGCGCACCGCTGACGAAGCCGTAGCAGCCGTCGGAGGTGTCGTCGGAGTGCAGCGAGATGATGCCATCGTATTTCTCACGACGCAGTTCGCTTTCGAGATAGACGATCTCCGGCTCGGTGGAGCCGAACCAGAACTCGCGGTTCAAATCGAGGCCGCTGTGACTGTGACGTGTGCCAAGATTGCTGCCGGTGGGATTGCAGATGGGGAAGAAGTGCAGCTCGTAGTCGTGCAAATCCTCCGGCTTCTCGGCGGCCCAGCGGATGAGATCCTGCACGGCCAGCGTGCCCGCCTCCTCATCGCCATGGATGCCGGCAAAGATGCCGATCTTGATGCCGTGGCCCGGCTTGAGCGGCTTGCTGACGATCTTCGGGATGAAGATGCCTTGCTCTGGCGGGTTGATTTCAGTCATCAGTCGTGAAGACGGCAGCGGGGTGGTGCCACGCTGAAACGCGTGCCTGCCGGTGAACTGCAAATGGGAGGGAAGTGTCATGGTTTCAAGCGGTGACTTTGTTGCGGGCCTCGTCAGTGAGGGCGGTGGAGAGATAGCGCTCGCCAGTGCTGCAACCGACGGTGACGATGAGCTTCCCGGCATTCTCAGGCCGTGCGGCGACTTGCAGCGCGGCCCACACGTTCGCGCCGGTGGAAATGCCGACGAGCAGGCCTTCCTCGCGAGCGAGACGCTGCGCTGTGGCGAAGGCGTCCTCGTTCGTGACCTGGATCACGTCATCGACGATGCCGAGATTGAGGTTCTTCGGCACAAAGCCAGCGCCCGTGCCTTGAATCTTATGAGGGCCGGGCTGCACGGGCTGACCTGCACGCGTCTGTGAGATCACTGGCGATGCCGCAGGTTCGACGGCGATGGATTGCAGCGAAGGTTTACGCGATTTGATCACTTCGCTCACGCCGGTGATCGTGCCGCCCGTGCCCACAGCGGCAACGAAGATGTCGATCTGCCCTGCGGTGTCGTGCCAGATTTCATTGGCCGTCGTTTTTCGATGAATCTCGGGATTGGCAGGATTCTCAAACTGCTGCGGCATCCAAGAGCCGGGCGTTTCGGCGATGAGTTCCTCGGCGCGTTTGATGGCACCCTTCATGCCGTCCTTCGCCGGCGTGAGCACCAGATTGGCTCCGAGCAACGCCAGCAATGTACGACGCTCTAGGCTCATGCTCTCCGGCATCGTCAAAGTGAGCGGATACCCTTTGGCCGCAGCGACAAACGCGAGCGCGATGCCCGTGTTGCCGCTGGTCGGCTCGATGATATGCGCACCGGGCTTCAAAACGCCGGATTGCTCCGCTGCCTCGATCATGGCACGACCGATGCGGTCCTTAACGCTGCCGAGCGGATTCTTGAACTCGCCTTTGAGGGCGATGGTGGCAGGAAGTCCGGCGGTGATGCGATTGAGCTTCACCAGCGGAGTGCGACCGATAGTTTCGACGATGTTGGAGAAGAAGGGCATGATATGAAGGTGGTTTGAAGTTTCAGCGACGGATCACTTAGGTTGGTAGATCTGGTCAAAGATGCCGCCGTCATCGAAGTGCTTCTTCTGCGCCTTGCCCCAACCGCCGAAGTCGCCGTCGATGGTGACGAGACTGAGTTTGGGGAAGCGGGCGCTGTATTTGGCAGCAGCAGCGGCATCACGCGGGCGGTAGTAGTGCTTGCCGATGATGTCCTGTGCTTCGGGCGTGTAGAGGTATTCGAGATAGGCCTTCGCGACCTCGGCGGTGCCTTTTTTCTCGGCGTTCTTGTCCACAACAGCCACGGTCGGCTCAGCGAGAATGCTCAACGAAGGAATGATGATCTTGGTCTGGCCGGGGAACTCACGCTGGATTAGCCAGGCCTCGTTTTCCCAGGAGAGGAACACATCGCCAATGCCACGCTGCGCGAATGTCGTCGTCGAAGCACGAGCACCGGTGTCGAGCACGGGCACGTTCTTGTAGAGCGAGGTAATGAACTCTTTGGCCTTGGCTTCACTGCCGAATTTCTTCAGTGCGTAGGCCCATGCGGCGAGGTAGTTCCAGCGCGCACCGCCGGAGGTCTTCGGGTTCGGCGTGATGACGTTCACGCCGGGTTTCACCAGATCATCCCAGTCCTGGATGTTCTTCGGGTTCTCTTTGCGGACGACGAACACGATCGTGCTCGTGTAAGGCGCGCTGCTGTTGGGGAGACGCTTCTGCCAGTCCTTCGCGATCAAGCCTGCCTGTTGGCCGATCACGTCGATGTCACCGGCGAGCGCCAGCGTGACGACATCGGCTTCGAGACCATCAATGACGGCGCGGGCCTGTTTGCCGGAGCCGCCGTGTGATTGGTCAATGCTGACTTTCTTGCCTGCGGTTGCCTTGTAATGCTTAGAGAAGGCTTTGTTGAACTCGGCGTACAGTTCGCGAGTCGGGTCATACGAGACATTGAGCAGCTCGAAGTCGGCGGCTTGAACGGTGAGGCCGAACAGAACGGCGGAGAGGAGTGTGAGCGATGCTTTCATGATGTTTGGATGAGTTGGAGTGTTGAAGTGAGAGTTGTGGTGTGGATCAGAAGAAGCGGTGGCTGACTTCGAGATAGGCGAAGTCGGTGTCGCCGCTGCGAACGCGGTTTTGAATGAAATCACCCTCTTTGAAGTAGGCGTAGCCGAGAGTGACCTCTGTCTTGGGGCTGAGCGCGTAGCGGGCGCGGATGTCGAACTCCTGGCCGACGAAACCACCGCTGCGTCCCGTCACATCACGGGCGTTATTCGCTCCGTTGAAGCGATCTTTGTCGCTGGCGAGCCAGTACCAACTGTGGCCGAAGTCCACGCGCAGGTTGTGACGTGGTTTGATCTCCACGCGTGCCTTCGGCGCGCTGATATTCTCGAAGACGATGTAATCGTTCGCCGACCACGGACGGCCGAAGCCGAAGAAGCGCTCGAAGCGGTTGTCTTCGTTGTCGGTCGGATCACGATCGCCGCTGGCATAGCCGTAAAAGAGGCTGAAACGAGGCTTCCAGGGGTTCGAAGCGAGTGTGTAACCGACTTCGATGTTTCCGGCATACGCACGCACATCCCGCGCCCCGTTTCTGCCAAACTGGTAGATGAAACTGAAGTCGTAGTCGAAGCCCGTGCTGCCCACAATGCCGTAGCCGCGCAGACCGGGTGAGTGAACGAGTCGCTCTGCCACCCCCCTATAAGCCGACTGATTCAAGGCCAGATAAAACGGCTCAAGCGTGATGACATCTGACCAGCCCCGCCAGTGACCAATGGCGGCGTAGAGCCACTGCTGCTCCACGGGGCGGTCCCATTCATACTTCGAGCGATACAGCGGCTGCACGGCGAGCAGGTCGATCTGCCAGTCGTTGCTTTCCTGGCCGAGGCTGCCGTGGAAACCCTGGAAGGTGTTGGCCGTGTTGCGCCACTGGTTGTTGCCGAGCAGACGACGGTCAAGGAACTCAAAGTTGTGAATGCCGTAGCGGATGCTGACCGGACGCGAGTTGCCGATGGCATCATGGCCGAGCAGATCCTTGAAATACAACTCGCCGTAGAGCCGGATGAACTCGAACTCATTGAAGTCGCGGTTGTCGCGGGCGTAGTTCGAGTTGTAGCGGCGTGAGTCCTGCAACTCGGCGGCAAAGCGGAAGGGATCAGCGATCTCCTTGATGCCGATGTAGGCCCGCGTGCGGTGCAGCCATGGCTCGTCAAGTCCGGCCTGGGCACGGCGGATGTCGTCGTCGCGATACTCGTAGCGGAAGCGGTAATCGAGGCCCACGTCGAGCCAGTTCACGTTCAGCAGCGAGTCGATGCCGAGTTCACTCACATTGCGTACATACTTCGGCGGATCAGGATCACGCGTGGTGCTGTAGCTGAGCGGATTTTGGTAAAAGGTTCCTCGCGTGAGCTTGGGCGGCTCATAGTCCTCTGCGAAGGCCGGAGCGGCGATCAGGAGGAGTGCGGCGAGGGAAGAGACGTATCGTTTTCTGAGGTGCTTGGTGTTGTGGTGCATGATTCTTGCGGGCGTCGGCTTCCGGTGGTCCGGTCGGCGTCAGCAAGAGTGTTTTCGGAGGCCCCTGCGGGTGCAGTAGGCAAAGGGGTATCAAGGCCGCGAAGTTCGGCGTGGGGGCGGAGACTCGTCAGCGGCGAAGCGTGTCTTCTCGGTGCTTTCGACCTGAGTCACGCGTCCTTCATGGACGACGATCTGCACGGAGCCGAAGCGCATGGCGGCGACTTTCTGGCGGACGATTTCGAGCCATGGCTCGATGGAAGATGGGGAGAGGGTCTGGCTCATGACGCATCAGGTGGCGGGTGAGAGCAGGGCGGCGAGGAAGCCGTCGGCGGGATCGGCGTGGAGGATTCTGGAGGTTTTTTTCTTGGCGGTCTTTCGTGTGGCAGCAGCCTGCTGCTCCTGCTTGCGGAGCGTGACCTCGACGACGTGCTCCAGCGTGTAGCGGTCAAGGATGTTGGCGATGGCGTTGCGCACATCGATCATGAGCATCCGCAGGCCGCAGTGCTCCTCGTCGGGGCAGGTACACTTTTCATACTCCGTCTCGCTGGCGCAGCCGATGGGGGCGAGCTTGCCGTCGATGAGGCGGACGACATCGCCCATCTTGATGGACTTTGCCGGCTTGGCGAGGCGAGCGCCGCCGTGCTTGCCGCGCAGGCTTTCCACATAGCCGGCCTGGCGTAGCTCAAAGAGGATGGCTTCGAGAAACTTGAACGGCAGGCGCTCCTGATCTGCCAGCACGGACACGGAGATCACGCCCTCGCCCTGCCGGTCGGCGATGCCGAGCCGGATCAGGGTGCGCAGTGCGTATTCGCCACGTTTGGTGAGTCTCATGGCCGAACTTATGCACGTCTAATATACACTCATCAAGTAGGAATTAAGAATTTCTTTCCGCTGCTGTGGCAGGCTGCCGCGTTCTCAAAAGAATCGCGTGCTGATCTCCAGATAGGCGAAGTCGGTGTCACCGCGCCGCACATTGTTTTCGACAAAACCGCCTGCGCTGTAGTGCGCGTAGTCGAGGATCAGCTCGGTCTTGTCGCCGATATTGAAACGGGTGCGAAGGTCGAACTCGTGGCCGATGAAGCCGCCGCTGGCTCCGGTGGCGTCGCGGGCATTGTTGGCACCGGCGAAGCGGTCCGTGGCGCTGTCGAGCCAGTACCAACTGTAGCCGAGGTCGAAGCGGAAGGTTTTGGCCGGAGCGCATTCGAGGCGGAGCTTCGGAGCGCGAATGTTTTCATAGACGATGTAGTCGTTGGCAGACCACGGCCGGCCGAAGCCGAAGAATTTCTCGAAGCGATTGTCCGTGCCGTCATTGGGATCGTGGTCTCCCGAGGCTTGGCCGTAGAAGAGGCTGAGGCGTGGATTCCAGGGCAGTTGGAAGTTGTAGCCGACCTCGGCGGTGCCGGACCATGCGCGGACTTTGCGCGTGCCGTTCTGGCCGAACTGATAATTGAAACTGGCGTCGTAGTCGAAGCCAGTCGCGCCGATGACGCCGTAGCCGCGCAGGCCGGGATTGTGAACCATGCGCTCCAGCACTCCAGCGTGCGCGGACTGGTGCAAGGCGAGGTAGTAAGGCTCCAGCGTGATGATCTCCGCCCAACCGCGCCAGTGGCCGATGGCGGCATACAGCCACTGCTGCTCGACGGGACGATCCCAATCATACAGAGCACGGCTCAGCGGCTGCACGGCGAGGAGATCGAGCTGCCAGTCGTTGCTCTCCTGGCCGAGAGAGGCGTGGAAACCCAGGAAGGTGTTCGCGGTGTTGCGCCACTGGTTGTTACCAATGAGGCGGCGGTCGAGGAACTCGAAATTGTGGATGCCGTAGCGAATGAAAGCGGGGCGGGCGTTGCCGTGCAGATCGGCACCGAGAAGGTTTTTGAAATGCAGTTCAGCGTAGAGCCGGATGACCTCGAACTCGTTCACATCGCGGTTGTCACGCGGATAGCGGCTGTGGTAGCGGCGCGAGTCCTGCATCTCCACAGCGAAGCGGAAGGGATCGAGAATGTCGTGGATGCCGACATAGGCCCGCGTGCGGTGTAGAAAGGGATCATCCAGCCCGGCTTGCGCACGGCGGATGTCATCGTCGCGGTATTCGTAGCGGAAGCGGTAATCGAGGCCGAGGTCGAGCCACGCGGCGTTTTTGAGGAAGTCGATGCCTGTCTCTGGCGCATGCCGCGCATACTTCGGCGGATCAGGATCGCGTGTGGTGCTGTAGCTCTGCGGCGCACGGTAAAAGCTCTCCGCGAGAAGCGACGTGGAGAGTATGAGCAGCAGAAATGACGAGCGAACCGGCATGACGAAGTCGGAAACGAACCTGCGTGGCCTCATTCGGCCACGAGTTCAAGCGTGATGGCAAAAGTTTGATGAAAAAGCACCCGGGTGCCGCGTTGATTCACGCCCCGTCCATCCGACCATGAAACTCACGACCCTGACCACCCTCCTTGCCGCACTGGCGTTCACCGCCCGCGCCGAACTGAAACTCCCCGCCATCATCGGCGACAACATGGTGCTGCAGCAAAAGCAGACGAATCCGCTCTGGGGCTGGGACAAACCCGGCACGGAGGTGACGGTGACGTTTGCCGGTCAAACCAAGAGCGGCAAGGCCGGCGCGGATGGCAAGTGGACGGTGAAACTCGATCCTGTGCCCGCGAACGCGAAACCCGCGACGATTTCAATCAAGGGCAGCAGCGCAAAGGAGATCAAGAACGTGCTCGTCGGCGAAGTGTGGATCTGCTCCGGCCAGTCCAACATGCAGTGGAGCGTGCAAAGCTCCTGGGACTCCGATTTGGAGATCGCCACGGCGAAATATCCAAACATCCGTCTCATCACGGTGCCAAATGTGGGCACGCAGGAGCCGCAGCAGGATTTCAAGGGAGCGTGGGCTGAATGCACGCCGCAGAACGTCGGCGGCTTCAGTGCTGTGGGCTTCTTCTATGGCCGCGTGCTGCACAACATCCTCGATGTGCCCGTCGGTCTCATCAACAACGCCTGGGGTGGCAGCGCCGCTGAGGCGTGGGTGAATCGTGGCGAACTGGAGGAAGATCCGCGCTTCAAGCTGCTGATGGAGAACACCAAGGCCAATGAGGCACGCCTGACCTCCGCTGCCGCCAAGCAAAAATACGAGGCCGACCTCGCCGCATGGAAACAACAGGCCGATCAGGCCAAGCAGGTCGGCAAAGCCTTTACCATTCGTGCCCCTGCAGCGCCAGACGCTTGGCTGCGTGGCAATGCCCGCCCCGGCAACATCTACAATGGCGCGTTGCTGCCCACCATCGGCTACGGCATCAAGGGCGCGATCTGGTATCAGGGTGAGAGCAACGCCAGCCGTGCTTACGAATACGCCAGCCTCTTCCCCTTCATGATCCAGAACTGGCGCAACGAATGGAAGCAGGGCGATTTCTCCTTCTACTGGGTGCAGCTCGCCGACTTCATGGCCGAAAAAACCGACGCGGAGCAGGCCACCGCCAGCCAATGGGCCGAACTGCGCGAGAGCCAGACCAAAACCCAGAACGCCATCAAGAACGGTGGTCAGGCCGTCATCATCGACCTCGGTGAGGCCAACGACATTCATCCGAAGAACAAGCGCGACGTCGCCGAGCGCCTCGCCCGCTGGGCTCTGGTCAAAGATTACGGCATGAAGCTGCCGTATCGCAGCCCTGAGTTCAAATCCGCCGAGTTTGCGGGTACGAAGGCCATCGTCACGCTCGACACCTTCGGTAGCAGCCTGCGCACCGTCGATGTGAGCGATGTGAAGGGCTTCGTCATCTGCGGCGAGGACAAAAAATGGGCCTGGGCCACCGCCAAAATCATCGGCAAGGACAAGGTCGAAGTCAGCGCTCCAGCCGTCGCCAAACCGGTCGCTGTCCGCTACGCCTGGTCGGACAATCCGGTGTGCAATCTCTTCACCACCGACGGCCTGCCCGTCACGCCATTCCGCAGCGACGACTTCGAGATGCTCACCAAGCCGAAGCCGTAACGAGTTCATACAAAGCCATCAAAACAAAAGGCACGACCTTCAGGTCGTGCCTTTTTCGTTGGGAACTTGTGAGATCAGTCAATCACTTCGGCTGCGTGGCCGGAGCCGCAGGAGCCGGGGCGGGAGCTGGCGTTGCAACAGGAGCAGGTGGCGGAGTCGCCGGAGCCGGGGCAGCAGGTTTTGGTGCTTCAGGAGCTTTGGCAGGAGCGGGAGTCGCAGCGGCGGGCGCGGCTTTGGGAGTTTCGACGGACTTGGCCTTGGCAGGTGCGCCAGCTTTCGCGGGTTCGGCTTTGACGGCGTCTTGGATCTTCTGCACGACCTTGGCAGCTTCAGCGTCCGGTGTGGCGGCAGCCGGGGCTGCGGGGGCGGGTTTGGCGTCGCCAAAGATTTTTTCGGTCTTGCCGCCCGTGTGGGTGCGGCTGACGAGCACGGCGAGCAGCAGGGTCAGGCCAAACAGGATGACGGCGAGCCAGACGGTGAACTTTTGCAGCACGTTGGTGGTTTGCGCACCCCAGACTTGGCTGGCGGCGGCGTCGCCGAAGGAGGCGCCGAGGCCTTCCTGACGTGGGCGCTGCATGAGCACGACGAGAATGAGCAGAAGGCTGACGATGACTTCCACCGCGGTGAGAATTCCAATGAAGATGTCCATAAAAGGGTCGCGAATATGGGGGCACTTCCCGGGTTGGCAAGGGGTAGTTCAGCCTGTTCCACGGCCTTCTGACCGACCCAGTTTGGCGCTGCCGGGGCCAGAAATGAGGTTGAAGGCGGCCCAGTCGGCTCCAAGTGTCCCGTTTCATGTCCGATCTCAAAGAACACCTCACCCAGCGCTGCCAGCTCGTGGACGCGGCGCTCGAACGTTTCATCCCGAGCGCCGAAACTCGCCCCGTGACACTCCACCACGCGATGCGGCACAGTGTTTTCGCCGGGGGCAAGCGGCTGCGGCCCATTTTATGCCTCGCGGCGGCGGAAGCCTGCGGCGGGTCGGTGGAGGCTGCGATTTTCAATGCCTGCGCGACGGAATGCCTGCACACCTACTCGCTCATTCACGACGACCTGCCCTGCATGGACGACGACGACATGCGCCGCGGCGTGCCGACCTGCCACAAGGTCTATGGCGAAGCGATGGCGCTGCTCGCAGGCGACGCGCTCCAGGCGCTGGCCTTTGAATTGGTGACGAAAACGCCCGCCACAGCGAATCACACGACAGCCTCAATGGTGCTCGAACTCGCCAGGACTGCCGGCAGCCTCCATCTCGTGGGCGGGCAGGTGGCGGATCTCGAAGGCGAGGGCAAACAACTGCCGCTGGACGACCTGCGCTTCATTCACGAAGGCAAAACGGCGGCGCTTCTCACCACCAGCGTGAAACTCGGCGCGATGAGCGCGAACGCGAGCGCGGCACAAATGCAGGCGCTGCATGATTTCGGCATGGCGACGGGCCTGGCTTTCCAAATCATCGACGACATCCTCGACGTGACCCAAACCAGCGAAAAACTCGGCAAGAGCGCCGGGAAAGACATCGCGGCGGAAAAGAGCACCTATCCGGCGCTAATGGGGTTGGAAGCCTCGCGAGCAGAAGCACATCGCCTCACTGAGGTCTCGCACCGGGCGCTGGATGTGTTTGGCGCGGCTTCTTCACGGCTGCGTCAGCTCTCGGATTATCTTCTCAACCGGGATTATTGAAACTTTTTTCCGCTCCGGCAGATCATCCGCCAGGTGCATGGGGCGTGCGTCGCGCCACGCGCCGCGTTTGGCCTCGTCCACGTCGATAAAACCGGTGATGAGGTCAAAGACCCCGTCAAAGCGCCGCCGCGTCACCCGGCCCGCGCCCCACAGCCAGATCTCTCGGCCTGTGGCATGTGTTTTGAGCCAGTCCTTCAAATAGAGGCACTTCATCGCATAAAACGCCTCCACGGAGTATCGCGCATCCGTGCGTGAAAGCCGCTGCGGCGGGTCATTCCAGGTGAGCAATTCCTCATCCACCTTTCCAAACCTCACGCCCGCCTCCAGCCAGCGAAGGCAAAGCTCGTAGTCCTCCGGGAAATCACCCTCGCGATACCCGCCATGCCTCGCGAGCAGCTCGCGACGAAACATCACGCTCGGATGCGCCACGGGTGCCTCCACAAAACGCCGCAGGCTCATCGCATCGTGATTCATGAGGGAGTTCACCCATTCCACATGCCCCGCATAACCTACCTCCGTGCCGCCAAACCGCACCCGGCACGGAACGAGGCCTTGATCATCGTTCTCGGTCAAAAACGCCCGTTGCAGCTCCAGCCGCCGAGCATCCATCACATCGTCCGCATCCATCCGCGCGATGAACTCGCCGCGACACGCCTCAAAACCACAACGCAACGCCTGCGCGATGCCTTCCACCTTCTGCTGGATCAAAACGATGCGAGCATCAATCCTCGCAAAACGCTTTAAAATTTCCAGCGTGCCGTCCTGCGAACCGCCGCCTCGACCGTCTCCCGTGCGTCGCGCACGGGCATGAGAACGGAGATGGCGGAAAATTCGGGCATGCGTCGATCACGAAGCGGCTCGCCGCTTCATTTCATCGCGCCGTCCATCCGCATACGCGATGAAGACCGCTTTGATCTCTTCGCGAACGCGACGGAAGACGGCCAGGATTTCTTCCTCGCTGCCGGTGGCGTGGGCGGGATCGTCAAAGGGCCAGTGGTGGCGGTTGAGCTGGCCGGGGAACATCGGGCAGGCCTGGTCGGCGTTGCCGCAGACGGTGATGACGGTTTCAACATCGCGGCTGAGGAAGTCGTTCATGTGCTTGCTCGTGTGAGCGCTGATGTCGATGCCGATCTCGGTCATCGCCTTGATGCCGAGCGGATGAACGTAGCCTGCGGGCTTCGATCCGGCGCTGGCGACTTCAAGGATGTCACCAGCGACCGAACGCAGGATGCCTTCGGCGAGGTGGGAGCGGCAGGAATTGCCGGTGCAAAGAATAAGGACGAGGGGTTTCATGAGGGGGAAGGTTCGACTGCTTTTGCGAGCGGCACGGCGGTCACCGCGCCAAGCACGATGGCTGTCAGATAGACCCACAGATGCTCCAGATGGCCGGAGACGAGCGCTGGGGCCAGTGAGCGGGCGGGATTCATCGATGCACCACAAATTGGACCGGCGAACATCGCCTCAAGTGCGATAATGCCGCCGATGGCGATGCCGGCGGTGATGCCTTTTTCCTTCGCGCCGGTCGAAACACGCAAAATGGCCAGCATGAGCACGCAGGTGAGAATGAACTCCAAAATGAAGCTCTGCATCGCGGAGCCACTGGGCAGCGTCGCGCCGAGTTTTTCGTGCGCGGGGAACAAAAACCGCAAAACACCGCTCGCAGCCATCGCACCCGCGATTTGGGCCAAAACATAGCCGGGGACAGCTTTCCATGCGAAACGGCCTGCGACGGCGAAACCGAGTGTGACGGCCGGATTAAGATGCGCGCCGCTGACATCGCCATAGGTGTAAATCATCGCCATGACGACGAGTCCAAAGGTCAGCGCGATGCCCGCGTGGCCGATCACGCCGCCGCTCACGTCATTGATGATGATGGCTCCCGTGCCCGCGAAGACGAGGGTGAAGGTGCCAAGCAATTCTGAGAGCAGCTTGTTCATCTCAGCAGCATTTCGAGCCGGGCGTGCAGCAGGTCGCGGGAACGACTTTCGCAGCGGGTTCTGGAGTCGTGCAGCACTCGCCGGGAAGGCAAATGCCACGCGCTAGGCAGTCCGTGTGCTTCCAGCCGCAGAGGAAGACAAGCTGCTCGTCGATGATCTCCACGCTTTCGACCGGAAACTGCGCCACGACGCCGTCCTCGTATTCGATTTCGACCGGCAGTTCATGATGCGGTAGCACATCGCCCGCTTTGTCAAAAATCATGGCCAGCTTGCCCGCCACGAGCCGATGATCGAGATCGTCATGCACCCAGGTTTGCAGCAGGCAGGTCTCTAGCGTGCGCCGCGTGCCGCCGCAGTCGATGAAGCGCTTCAAAACGTGCCCCACCTCCGTGATGTGGAAGTGCGCCGGGATCAGGCCGCCATCTGGCAGTAGGAAGCGCACGGGCTTTTCAGCGTGGGAGCGGAGTTGGGAAAGGAAGTCAGTGATGTTCATGGGGGATCAGCAGCAGGTGGTTTTCTTTCCGCCGCAAGCGAGCTTGTCCACACAGCGGAGGAAGTCGCCGAGGCAGTCGCAGGCGAGCGAATAGTAGATATTCAGCCCGCGCTTCTCGCAGTTCAGCACCCCGGCCTCGCGCATGAGCGTGAGGTGCTTTGAAACGGTGGACATGTCCGCGCCGACGAGGTCTTTCAGGTCGCACACGCACATTTCCCCCTTCATCAAAGCCTCGGCAATGAGCAACCGCGACGGATGCCCCAGCGCCTTGATCACGGCGGCACGGCGTTCGGAGGTTTTGGCGGAGGACTTGGGCATCTTATTGGCTTTTTAGCCAAATAGTTTGAGTGGGCAACAAGTTTCGCGCACTGACCGGTCTTTACTTGGCTTTTCAGCCAACTAGAATTCTTCTGCCGTGTGGGGCCAACACCCCATGGCAGCGCAGTCGCGAGCCGAATATCCTCCCTCCTCCCACCATGAAAACCATCCAAGTCTATGACCCTCCCATGTGCTGCTCCACCGGCATCTGCGGGCCGAGTGTCGATCCCGACCTCGTCAATTTTGCCGCCATGCTCTCGCAGCTTGCCAATCAGGGCGTCAAGATTGAGCGCCAGAACCTCGGGCAGAAGCCGATGGCCTTCGCTCAGAACGTGGTGGTGAAAACATTCCTCGAAAAAGAAGGCACCACGGTGCTGCCGCTCATCTTCCTCGACGGCGAGGTCTATATGAAGGGCCGCTATCCGAATCATGACGAACGTCCGGCCTTCTTCCGCGCCGCTTTGGGTGTCCAAGAGGAGGCTGCGGCGTGAAACTGCCGTTTTATCAGCCCGATGCCGCCAGTTCAACACGCTTCCTCTTTTTCACCGGCAAGGGAGGCGTGGGGAAGACCTCGTTGTCTTGTGCGACGGCCTTGAAACTCGTCGAGGCGGGCAAACGTGTGCTGCTGGTAAGTACCGATCCGGCTTCGAACCTGGATGAAGTACTGGAAACAAAACTCACGAACCAGCCCACGCCCATCGCGGGTGCGCCGGGGCTGGACGCGATGAACATCAACCCCGTCGAAGCTGCTGCGGCGTATCGTGAGCGCTTGATCGGCCCGATGCGCGGCCTGCTGCCCGAGACGGCGCTGCGCAGCATGGAGGAGCAGCTTTCCGGCTCCTGCACGGTGGAGATCGCGGCCTTTGATGAGTTCTCCGGCCTCATCGGCGATCCGAATGCCGCGAAGAATTACGATCATGTGATCTTCGACACCGCACCGACCGGCCACACGCTGCGCCTGATGAGTTTGGCGAAAGCGTGGGATCAGTTTCTCGATAACAACACCAGCGGCACGTCCTGCCTCGGGCCGCTGGCCGGGTTGGAAAAGCAGCGCGTCATTTATGAAGCCACCGTCAAGACGCTGGCGGATGCCTCGGCCACGACACTCGTGCTCGTGAGCCGTCCTCAAGGTGCTGCGTTGCGAGAAGCCGAGCGCACCTCCAAAGAACTGCGCGCCATCGGCGTGGGCAATCAATGCCTCGTAGTGAACGGCACCTTTGAAACGAACTGCCCGGGAGACGTGACCGCGCAAGCCATGCAGCAGCGTGGTTTGTCCGCCTTGGAGGCGGCGGGTGAGTTCATCAACTCCATGCCGAGCTTTATCGTACCCTTGAGGCCCATCAACATCCTCGGCATTGGCGGACTGCGCGTGCTGCTGAGCGGCGATGCGCAGGGAAAGTGCGTGAAGGCGGATGAAAGTGGCTGGACACCACCCGAGATGGAAAGTCTCCAAGACCTCGTCTCCACCATCGAACAGCAGGGCCATGGCGTGATCATGACCATGGGCAAAGGCGGCGTGGGCAAGACTACCGTGGCCGCCGCCATCGCCGTCATGCTCGCGCGTCGCGGCCATTCCGTGCATCTCAGCACAACCGATCCCGCCGCGCATGTGGCGCAGACTTTGCATGGCAAGGTGGAGGGCCTCACACTCAGCAAGATTGATCCTGCGGCCGAAACTGCCGCCTATCAAGGCGAGGTCATGCAGGCCCAAGGTGCGGCGATGGACGAAGCAGGCCGCGCTTTGCTCGAAGAAGACCTGCGCTCGCCATGCACGGAAGAAATCGCCGTGTTCCGTGCCTTTGCGCGTGAAGTGGGCCGTGGCACAGGTCGTTTCGTCGTGCTCGACACCGCACCCACGGGCCACACGTTGCTCCTTCTCGATGCCAGCGAGGCCTACCAGCGTGAACTCGAACGCCAGGCCCGCAGCACGCAGCCCGAGGAAGTGCTCAAACTTCTCGAACGCCTGCGCGATCCTGACTTCACCCGCATACTGCTTGTCACGCTTCCGGAGGCCACACCCGTGCATGAAGCCGCCGCTTTGCAGGAAGACCTACGTCGTGCGCGCATCGAGCCCTTTGCGTGGGTCATCAATCAAAGCCTGCTCAACAGTGGCTCCTGCGATCCCCTGCTGCAATGCCGCGAAGCCTCCGAGCATCGCTACCTGCGTGAAGTGGTGGAAAAGCAGGCCAAGCGCACCGCCTGGCTGCCCTGGCAGGCACAAGAACCCGTCGGACCGGAAGCGCTGGCGCATCTGGCGGCAGCGAGCTTGCATGCGGAGGTGGTGTGAGCGAATCGCTCACGCATCCCGATGCGTCGGCGTCGGTTTGCCGGGGCGGAAGTGCTCTTCGTGATCCAGCGTGGCCTTGAGGCCGAAAAACTTCGCCGCAGCCTCATCGAGGCCAGCTTTCACCGCTTCCATCAGCGACGCGGGATCGGCCTCGGCACGCAGATTGACGATGAGCTGGCCGCCAGTGGTCGGTTCATCGAGTTCCATGCCGAGTTCGGCCACATAATCGCTGCGCACGAGGTTGATGCTCGCCAGTTCGCCCGCGATGCCATCGTCGGGACTGAAGGTCATCTTGAAATGAGCGATCTCGACGCCCGCGAGCTGCAAACGACCCTGCACGTTTGTGGCGAGCTTTTTGAGGAAGTCGTTCGCCTCGAACTCGTCGTCGGATTTCAGCGTCACAGTGGCATTCAGCCAGCCGAGCAGTGCTTCGCCATCGGCATAGACTTCGTAATCGACCGCCATCGGATTGCGGCGGGCTTGTTCGTCGGTCATGAGACTCGCGAACAACTCATCAAGGCCGGTTTCTTGTCGTGGCGAGGCCGTGACGACTTTTGCGAGCGGAAATTCCTTCGTCAAAACGGCACGCAATTCCTCGCGCTGCGCATCGTCGATGAGATCGCTTTTGCTGATGACGATGATGTCGGCTTCTTCGAGCTGTTTCTTGAAGATGTAGGCCACCTTGGTCGAAAACGTGCCGCCCGCATCGAGACCAAACACACGCCTTGCGCGGATGGGGTCCACCAGCACGCTGAGCGGCGCGATGGTGAAGGAATCGCCATACATGCGGCGCAGCGGATAGGTCACCGTCGCCACGAGGTCCGTGCAGCTTCCCACCGGCTCGGCGATAAAGACATCGGGCTTGGTTGTGTCTGTGAGCTTGCTGGCGGCATCGACGAGCGTGTTGAAACGGCAGCAGAAGCAGCCGCCCGCGATTTCCTCCGTGGCGTAGCCCTGACCGCGCAACAGCTTGGTGTCCACGAGGCCGCCGGCCTGGTCATTCGTGATGAGGCCGACCTTGAGGCCCTGATCGCTCAAATGCCGCGCCAACCGGCCGACGGTGGTGGTTTTGCCGGCTCCGAGGAAGCCGCCGATCATGATGTAGCGTGCGCGTTGGGACATTGAGTTTGGTATTTGCCAGATGTGGCAAATAAACAAGCGCCAATTGCCTTTCTTGCGCAAAAATCCTCCTCGCTGTATTCCCTCCGCATGCCCGGACGCAAATCATTCGACTGCCTCAGCGCCATGCGCGCGCTGGGCGAGCCGACGCGGCTACGTCTCGTGCGCCAGCTCATCGCCGGAGCGAAGCCCGTGACCGAGCTGTGCGACACGCTCCATGTCACGCCCTACAACGTCTCCAAGCATCTCCGCGTCCTCAAAGAGGCCGGCCTGCTCGAAGTCGAAAAGCAGGGCCAGCAGCGCATCTACGCCCTCGCCGCCGCGTTTCGCGAAAAGCTCTCGAACAACGCCAAAACGCTCGATCTCGGCTGCTGCCAGTTTCATTTCGACAAGCTGCCGGAGTAAGCGAAGCGCAAGGAATGAGCGATCAAGGCCAGCGAGAAAATCCTGGGCGACGCGTAAACTGGCCTCATGAGACTTCTCTGCTTTTCGCTGCTGATCCTGATGCTGCGTTCCGCCAGCGCCGGAACCGGGTATGATGTCCGTTGCGAGGATGCGAAGTGTGGTTTCACCACCTCGATCGGAATCGGTGGCGGGCGAATGTTTGAGGAGGCCTCGGGCTATTGCACGAAATGCGCCAAGAGCGTGTCGGTCACCTGGCCGCGCGGCGAAAAGCCGAAAGCCGCGCCGGTGAGGTTCTGGGATGCGATCACCGGTCGTGTCCGGGAGATTTTCCGCTGCAAAGCCTGCCAGGAGCCGTTTGTGAGGATCGCGCAGATCGAGGAGCTGAAGCACTGTCCGAAGTGCGGCAAGACATCGCTGAAAGCCAGGCGAACGGTCATGTACGACTGAGCTGGCAGGGGCAAGAAACGACCGGGAGTGCCCAAGAGCCGGGTGGAGACAACGAAGCCAATCCTGTAGGATCAAACCATGAAAATCCCGACCTTACCGCGCCTGGTTCTCATCCTGACGGCACTGCTGGCACCTGCCTGGAATCTCCACAGCGAGGATTTCCCTGAAGAACCGCTGATCCTGCAGGTGGATCTGAACGGCGATGGCGTGGCAGAGCAAATCTCGCGGCGGAAACTGGGCGCGGATGATCAACTGGGAACCTTCCACCAAATCCTGGTGAAGGACTCGCGCGGGAGCGTGCTGTGGCGGAGCCCGGAGGTTCTCGATGTCGATCATCCACTGGCCTTCGGCGAATGGGACTTTGGCATCAGCCTGCCGCAGTTTGCGGCGGACATTGATCGTGACGGCACCGTGGAGCTGCTGGTGCCCGCACCGCAGAGTGATGTGTCTCCCACGACGTTTCGAATGCTGAAATGGAACGGCACGGCGTTCGAGCCACACCAATCGAGATCGCTGGTGGGCAAAGGACAGAAGGGCGCGGCGTTTCGCTGGACGGATGAGCCTTCCACCTCGTCCTACTGGGTGGAGAAATGGATCGGCACGAGCGCGGAGGGCGGCTGGGTGGTGAAGCTGGTGAGCCTGCCGGAGAACGGCAGCCTGATGACGGCCATCGCCGTGCTTTCAACGAAGGGAGATGGTTTTGATCTGGTGCGCTGGATCGAGCCGCCAGCCGCGCTGGGCGGTGGCGATGAATCGGCTGGCGTGCGTCCGGATGCCTATCGTGCGAGGCTCAGCGCCCGGGATCATGCGAACTCCGCCGGCGCGCCGCTCAAGAAGGTGCTGGACGTGCTGCGCCAGGACCGGGCGAACGTGCATCGCGGCACGCACCGCGACACCGAGGACGATGTGGATGTGTTTTTCCCCACGGCGGAGAACCGCGAGGGCATGGCGCGGATGCCGCTGCGTGTGATCGGCGGGGCCAAGGCGGAAGCGGCCATTCTCAACGGCACTCCAGTCGTCGAGGTGCAGGTCTCGAAGGACGGATTGCAGGTGGAGATCATCACCCCATGAGCACGACGACGAACCAAACCTGCTGCGCGAAATGCGGTGCCGTGCTGGCCGAGGGCGTGCGTTTTTGCGAACAATGCGGCAACGCGGTGACGGCACCACCGCCACCCGTGGCAAACACGACCTCACCTCCAGCGAAAGCAGGCGGCGGCATGCTGTGGTTGTCGATTATCGCGGCCATCATGGCCGGAGCACTGGGCTTTGCAGGTTACAGCCAGCGCGAGCGGCTGACGGGCTGGTTCAGGCCAGATCCCAAACCAGCTTCGACATCAGGCGCGGCCACAGCGCCAACCACGCCCGCAGTTCCAACCACGCCAGCCGTGCCAGCGGACCTGGTGGAAATGACCTCGTGGTTTCAAAAGCAGCCGTGGATCATCAAATTGCGACAATCCATGCCGCGTGGCGTGGGCATGATGCTGAGCGCGGAGCCGTATGACGCGGAGGGCTGGTCGGAGCTGTCCGTGCGGGAGACCCATTCGGCAGACTCGGGCTACGAGCCGGATGTCAGCCCGATGATCGGCCTGTTTCGTGTCTCACGCGCCGACCGGCGCATCGAGTGGCTGGAGCCGGTCTCCGGTGATTTCGTGCCGCTGGAGGTCTTTCTCAAAGATCACGGTCTGCAATCCGGTGGCGCGGCTAAGGTGGCTGCGGCCACGAAAAGCAGCGCCGGCGGCATTCAAGGCGGCGATTTCGAGTCGGCGGTTCCCGGCGGTCCGAACAGCGACAACGCGGTCATCGTGGCTGACCCCATGCAGAAGGGAAATCATGTGGCCTGCATCACCGGGCCCGATGAGATGAGCTTCGACCTGCCGTTGAGTTTGCCCGCAGGCACGGAGGAGGCCACCATCTCCCTGCGGCTTCTGCACCCGATGAGCTCGAAGCTGATTCGTTTTGAGGATGGACGCACGCCGGAGGGCATCCGCCTGCGCGTGCGGCTGGTCAACGACATCGGCAACTCCGCCATCCGCGATGCCGTGGTGCGGCCCATCGGGCAATGGCGGGAGCTGGAGTTCGCGTTCTACGACCTGCCAAAGAAGGTGGTGAGTGTGAGCGTGGAGGCCATCTGGATGGAAGGGCCGGTGTATTTCGATGATGTGAAACTGATTCCCACCAAGCCATGAACCGGGACTTCCGAATCGCCCGCCGCGCATGGATCGTGGCGCTGGTTTTCTTCCTCGCCTGTTTCATTCCCTCACTGGGCGACTGGGACATGATGAACGCCGGTTATGCGATGATCGTGCTGTCAGGCTTTGTGTGCCTGACGGCGGTGATCACGGCATTGATGTTCCGCAGCCGTGGCAAACAGGCGGAGGCGCTCATCAGCGGCACGGGTGAGTTCATCGCCGAGTGGAGCATTCCCGCCGAGCTGTGGCGCGAGATCCTCCAGCGTCAGTATGAGGAGGAGAAGTCCGCGAAAATGATGCTGCTGCGCATCGTGTGGTTCTTCTGCCTCACGATCGGCGGCGGTTTCATCATCTACGACCCGGAGGCGGGCGTCTGGGTGGCGGCGGTGCTGCTGTTCGTCATGGTGGCCACCGGACTGGCGGCCACGCTGACACCTGGGGCGCGGCTGCGTCGGCTCAGCACCACGGAGACACGCGTTCGCGTCGGCAAAAAGTGCGTGATGCTCGGCGACGAGCTGCATTCATGGTCGATGGTTGGCTCGTGGCTCCAGGGCGTGGATTTGGAGACGGAGGAGGGCCGTTACTGGCTGCGCGTGCGCTATGCCTTCCTCACACGCACCGGCGTTCAGGAGGAACAGGTGCTGCTCCCCGTGCCACCGGCTGAAATGCCGAAGGCGGAACTCGCCGTGACAGAGCTGACGAAACTGAAGCGCGACAAGCAGCCTTCGATTCAGCGCTGACCTGCATTTCTCACCATCTCCACGCCCCACCAGCGCAGCCGCTGCTCCCCATCTGCGTTGGCCGGCATGAACACCCCCACCGCCTCGACGACTCTGCGCACCCATGGCTTGACCTCCGGCGACTTTTTCGCTTCCATCGGCGCATTCATCCAAAAATCCTTTCGGTTCGTGAGCGCCGCCCTTTGACCCGACCCAGTCCCGAAAAACCACCAAAAACTGTGGGCGAATCCGATTCGCCCACAGTTTAGTGTGGCTAAACAACGTTAGGCATCACTACGCGCATGACCCAGTTCCTCCATCCTTTTGCTGTCAGCTACAAAGACATTGACCTGTCGTGGATGGTTGGGCGTGTTGTTACCGAGGTTTCGTTTAGCGAGCCTGAGCTCTGGCATTTCTCGTTTGGCCCGGACGTCAGCATCGGAGTCGAGTGTCTTTGGCGCATCGTCGAGCACGGACGGATTGGGTTGACGAGTGACGACCACGGACACCAGTTCGGTCTGCCTGCTCCCG
The DNA here is from genome assembly GCF_044232965.1 of Prosthecobacter sp. GTDB lineage: Bacteria > Verrucomicrobiota > Verrucomicrobiia > Verrucomicrobiales > Verrucomicrobiaceae > Prosthecobacter. The sequence continues at coordinate 6,771 of NZ_JBIIKX010000055.1, read as the reverse complement.
TTGATGCGGTTGCACGCAGCACAGATGTGCTTTCAGGACATCCGATCACAGCAGTTCAGTTGCGCCCGTTCACAGCAGACTTGGTGATTGAGTTTACAGATGACTTACGGCTAGAGATTATCCCGACGTCATCAGGCTACGAGGCTTGGCAGTTGCGAGACGCGGCGGGCATGTCATACATTGCAGTTGGCGGAGGAGAAGTTAGCAAATGGAAACCGTGATGCCTAACCAGAGCGCTGCAGCGAACCGCCGCCCCGCTGGACAGTCGGACGGTTCAGGTAATTTGGCAGCGACTGTTGCAGCCGACCGGGCGTTTCCGGCGGCGGTCGCTGAGCTTGGTCGTTCGCGCCATTCGGGTCTGTCCCTCTATCGACATTAAACTGAAGCGCGACAAGCCGCCTGCGATTCAGGTTTAACGCTCCCACGCAAACACCCACGCGCTGCGCCAGGGCTCGCCTGGCACGGCGAGCTGATAAAGACCGCCGGCAGGCAAAGTGTGCGCTTTTTCTGACTTTGCTGGCAGCACGATTTCGACGCCTGCACCGTGGTGACCGTCCTTGGTGCTGCGCAGACGCGCTTTGAGCTCACGATCGGTTTCATTGCGAAGCATGATTTCCGCGCCAGCGGGCAGATGGATGTCACGCACGCCAGGATAGATGGCCGCAGGGCCGATGCGGATCACACGGCCGGAAAGCTTGGGATAACCAGCCACCGGCTGCCACGCGAGCACAAACCACGCGGCCAGCGCTGCAATGGCCGTGCCAGACCAGCCCAGTGAAACACCGAGGCCGCGTGATTTGCGATCCTGACAGATGCGGCCGAGCGGGTAGCCGTAAAACAGATGGGCCACGAAGGCGATGATCACCGTCTGTGAGAAAGCACGCAGGCCGAACAGCTCACCAAACGGCGTGACCACGGCCATGACCTCCAAACCCAGGCCAAACAGCACCCCCCAGCCCCAATGCCGCCCGGTCATGAGCAGCGCGTAGATCCAGCCAAAGGTGATGCCGTTCGAGAGGTGGTAGGAGAAACCGACGAAGTCAGTCAGCGGCGTGGCGTGATCAAGACCGCTCACCCACATGCCATAGGCGCGAATGGGCGGAAAAGGATTCAAGCCCATCAAATGAAGCGGCACGCGCACCACGTCATAACCCGCCGTGCCCCACAAACCACCCACCAGGCCGAGCCGCAGACGCTCCGTGAGAAAAGAATCTCCTTTGGACGAGGCCCGCCACCATGCGACCGCGATCCACAACGCGCACGGCAGTGCCAGAGGCAGCAGCAGCGCGTTCATGGTGCTCAGACCGGCCACCTGGGCGATCAGCATGGCGATGGAGCCGAAACAGGCGATCCACACGGAAATGGGCAAGGGACGGAGGAGTGTGTTCATGAAAGGAGCAGCGCAATTCAGGCGTGGAGGTACGCATTGTCAGCCACAGGCAACGACAACACGTTTTCCACGATGTCCAAGCCAGCACAAGAACCGCAGGTGCTCAAATGCAACCATTGCTCCTCCGTTGTCGCGGATGGAGCGCGGTTTTGCCCGGCGTGCGGCAAGCCCGTGGAGGCGCAACCCGCCGCTCCCGCGCCAGGCGAGACCTTGATGCCCTCGCAACGCCAGGGGCCGACACCGGTGGTCATGAGCAGCCAGTCCGCACCACCGCCGCTGCCACCTGCGGCGCTGGCGGACCGCGTGAAGGCCGGCGCAATCGACGCGGCGATCATTTACGGCGCCGCCTGGTTGATCGGGCAGATGGTGTGGGTGTCGGCATGGACGAGCTGGCGCTACCCGCTGCCCTTTGGCGGTCAGACTACGACGCTGCTTCCCTGGCTGCCGCTGCTGGTGGCCGCGTTGTATTGGTTCACGGAGGTCGCGGGCGGACGTTCGCCGGGCAAACGCATCGTCGGTGTGCGCGTCGTGACTGCCGAAGGTGGCAAGCCGGGCTTTGGGGTGCTGAAGAAACGCTGGATGATCAAGATCGGCGTCTTCACAGGCACGATGTTCCTCTGCATGGTGCTGTGGCAGATCCAAATGGGATCTCCCATGCGCAATGAGCCGTGGCTGCTGAATCGCCTCGTGTTTTTCGCAGGCGCGGGCATCCAGGTGGCGGTGCTGATCTCTTTGCTAGGCATGCGCGGCCTGCATGACCGGCTGGCCGGCTGCACGGTGGCGCGTTTTGATGCTGCTGCCGCAATGCATCCCGCATGGACGGCGGGTGAGCTGCATGTGAAGCAGCTCATTCTCAAAACACCGCGTCTGCTGCTGAATTTCGTGAAGAGCGCGAGCGGCATCTTTGACGCGCAGGGAAAGTTTTCGCTGAAAAGGCTGCTGCTCTACCCGGTGCGCATGATCAAATCCAAGACACAGGCCTTCCTGCAAGGCGCGGCGCTCGGTTTGATCATCCATTTCTCCACCGTGGGCCTCAGCGGCGGCTATCACGACGTGGCGCGCTTTCCCACCATGCTGCTGGTGCCCACGCTGACGCAGACCGCGCCGGCCTCGACGTTCTTTTTCCCCGTCGCCACGGCCTTGTGGGGAGCGGTGGCCTCGATGTTCGGCTTCATCATCGGTGTGCTGCGCGGCGGGAGCACCAGGAAGGGCAAAGCACCGCCGCCGCTGCCTGGCGCGGGTGTCGCGGCGGGTGTGCTGGCTTTCCTCGTCTGTGAGGATCTTCTGGCGGATGACTCCGGGCTTTCCGAGTGGGGCGCAGACCCCTCGCGCTTCGCTGCGGAGGGTGGCGTGAATCTCGTGAGCCAGAGCGCGGTCGTCGGCACGGCCACGGGTGTGGGCAACGCCCTCGGACAAACTGCCGGTGAAACGGTGGGAGACACCCTGGCCGAGGGCGAAGGCAAACCGGGCGAGGGCTGGATGGTGAAGGACGACGACGGCAAGGAGCACTATTTCCCCACCCAGGAGGCGGCCAACAAATACTGGCAGTCCCTCGTCAATGCGGAGAACACGCGTCAGACGCAGAACGACTACAAGAACACCGTCGAGCAGATCGGCTTCGTGCAGTCGATTCGCGACGGATTGAAGGCCTCCGGCCGTGACACCACCGAACATGACCGCGAGATCGAACGACTGACACGCGAGCGTGACCGCCTGAACAAAACGCTCGGCGACCAGGGAGCCTCCATTTCCTACACCGCGCGAGAACGATCGATCTGGCGGCCGGACCCGGTGCTGGAGCAGATGGTGAAGCAGCACAAGGAAGAAGCGCAGACGCTGCAAGACATTCACAAGACCGGGCAGGCGATCCGCAACCTGCAGGACCAGGGCAGTCTCAGCACCACCGAAGGCCAGTCGGAAAAAATGCTCGAGAAGCTCAATCAGATGTCAAACGAGCTGCTCAAGGGCAATCCGCCCTCACGCGAGCAGCTCAACAAAATCCAGAGCCTCATCAGAAAGGAGATGGGCGCGGAAGCCGCGCGTCAGGAGGTCCGTGACAGCAACTGGGTCAAAGAAGGCGCCCAGTCCACCTCACGCGAGGTCTTCACCGGCACGAACGCCGATGGCGAAACCTCCTATAAGGCGATGGTGCTGCGCGGATTGCTCGGCGCGGCCACAGGCGGCCAGTCCGAGTATGGCATGGAAGTCGCCGAGAAGATGTACGGAGTCCATGATGACGTGATGGCTGGCAAGAGCGGCATGGAGGCCTTCACCAATGCCGCAGGCAAGGTCATCTTCGATGAAGGCGCGGGGCGTGTGATGGAAAAAGGCATCGCTCTCGGTGGCAAGACCGCCGGTGCCGCCTACGACGCCACGCTCAAGGGCACCAACATCGACAAAACCATCCGTGAGGGGCTGGAAAAGACCGGCAAGTTCGTGAACCAAGATGTGAAGGATCTCGTCGGCGGACCGAAGCCGAAGAACCCGGATTTGCCCGGCAGGAAGCCCTCCGGACCCTCGCAGGATGTCGTGGACGAACGCACCGCCGCCTTCGAGAAAGGCCGCGAGATGGGCAGCTCCAAGGTGGACGACCTTGAGGAGGCGATGAACCAGCACCGCAGCAATCCCACGCCGGAAAGCGCCGCCAACATGCGCAGCAAGCTCGACGCGGTGCAGCAGGACAAGCACGCCATGCAGGCTCTCAACGGCCGCACCGGCGATTCCGCCGACGAGTTGCGCAAAGGCTTCGGCGAAGATCTGGGCAAGTCCTACAACCAGTCCCACGACGCCGCCAAACAGCGCATCGCCAAGGAATATGGTGTCGATCCAGACGATGTGAAGGTCGTGCAGCCCACCAACAAGCCCGGCGACGTGCCGGAACCTGATCCAAGCGGCTTTGCCAGGAAGCCCAAGGGAGCGCCCGTGACGCATGGCGATGACATTGTGCAGACACCCGGCAAGACGCCCGATGGCGTGAATCCGAAAAAGACCAGCTTTGACCAGGATGTGACCTATCGCGTGAAGCAGCAGGGCATCGACCCGCGCACAGGCAAGCCCGTCAGCGGCAACCTTGACGTGCCCAAGCAAGACGCCAAGCGCATCTACAACGAGGAGTTCTACAAAGCCCGCAACGACGGCAAGCTGCCCTATGAAACGCACCCCGACGGCAGCGTGAAGCTCGATGGCAATGGCAAGCCCGTCGTGGATTCAAAAGCCGTCAGTGATTACAACCACAAGATGGACCAGTCCGTCACCGACCGTCTCGACGCCGAGGCCTACGGCACCGGCGACAAGGATCTCCAGACCGCCACGAACAGCAATGTGCGCGGCCGCGACTTCAGCGATGTGGAAGGCGTGGGCAAGACGATGGAGCACAAGCAGTACGAATGGCGCAACCAGGCGCAGGACATGCAAAAGCAGGCCGCAGATCTCAACCAGCAGGCCGCCCGCGAGGCAGCCAGTGGAAATGCCGGGCGTGCCGCCGAGCTCAAGAGCCAGGCCGAAAACCTCTCCTCCGCCGCCGAGGGCAAAATGGAGGAGGGCTTCCGCCAGACGACCAAGCAGTTCAAAAACCAGATCCAGGGCCGTGTGGATGCGATGAACACCACCATGGGCAAACCGGTGGCGCATGTGCCGCCAAAACTTGAGGAAGCCGCCGGCATCATGGAGCAATGCGGCAAGCCAGGCTTCTCTCCGGCGCAGGTGGAGCAGAAGCTCGCCCAGATCGGCTACACGCCCGAAAAAGTCGTGCAGCAGATGTCTGGCACGCTGGAAAGCCTGCAAAAGTTCAAACCCAGCGGCCTGCCGAAACCACCCGTTCGCGTGCCACTCGATCACACCGGACGCATCCTCGGCCAGACGCTCACCAAAGGCCGGTTAGACTGACCCAACCCCCACTCACCCGTTTATGAACTACGAAGGCAAAGATCTCGTCGCCACCGGTGCGGAACTCGTGGCGGCATCATCACTCATTGGCGAGGTTTACGGCAGTCTTTCCCGCCTGCCGCGAGTGCTGCCCACACCGGAGGTCGAGACTGCGGTGAAGGCATTTCTCGACCAGTTGTCACCCGAACGCCGCACCGTCACCAGCGCCATGATCGCCGCCGTCGCCAATCCTGGCCGCGCTGGCACGCTGCATTACACGTTGGGGGATGTCGAGGTGCGCCGCAGCATCCTCGCCTGGCATCCGCGCACGGGGCCGGCATGGGCTTTCATGTTCTTCGCCGACACACGCTGGCACCTGCGACTGCTCACACCGGAAGACCTGCTCCGCGTGCTCATGGAGGTGCTGCAGGAATCCGCCCCGCTGCGCAGCACGCCCTACCGCTGCTGCTTGAACACCTCCTCCTCTCTGCTCTTCCTCGGCATTCTGCACCTGCTTCAGGCCGCGCATTGGCAGGCCTGCCTCAGCCATGTGGAGTCGCCCCTCAGCTTCGATCCCGGCGTGCTTCCTGACGTCATGCATGAGGGCGGCACCGAGGACTTCCGCTGGCCGCTCTACTTCTTCGACAAAGTGCTGCCGCATTCCGTCGAGATCATGCCATGGGCCGAGGAACTGGCTCCCGCGCTCGCCGATCTCGTCGCGCATGACCTCATCAAGCCCGATGGCGCAGACTACCGCCTCACGATGAACGGATTTGCCTTCGCCGCCGGGTTCCGTCATCACCTCACCAAGGTCGCCCTGCGCTTCACCAGCCAAAACGCTGCCGACATTGAGGCACACGAGGCCGTCCTGCTTGTCCGTTCGCCGCATGACCTGCATTTGCTCGATGTCGGCGGCAAGGAGAGCGCGCTGGCTTCCCTTTCACTCGCAGACGCCCGAGCGCTGCTCGAAGATCTGCTGCGCATCGGTCCCGCTGTGGCCGTGGAAGCGCCTGCGGCCACGCCAGCAGCTCCGACGCCCGCCAAACGCACCTGCACCGTCTGCGGCACGCGTTTTGCCATGGACGCGGATGTCTGCCCCACCTGTGGAACGCCCGCCCACCTGGAAACGTCCTCCCCACCTCCGGCAGCCACGCCACCTGCGGCCATCGAACCACCGCCGCCGCCAAAAACACCGCCCGTCACCACCCCACCGCTGTGCAAGCAGTGCGGCAAACCTCTTGCCAAGGCCACGTCCAAATTCTGCGGCCACTGCGGCGCACCTGTTTCCTGATCATGTCCAATACCAAACCAGCCTTCTGCTCGAACTGCGGTGCCGCCCTCGCGCCCGGCACGGCCTTCTGCGACCAATGCGGTCATCGTGTTGCCGCCGCTTCACCTTCACCTTCACCTTCACCTTCACCTTCACCTTCACCTTCACCTTCACCTTCACCTTCACCTTCACCTTCACCTTCACCTTCACCTTCACCTTCACCTTCACCTTCACCTTCACCTTCACC
>NZ_JBIIKX010000010.1:0-126855 GCF_044232965.1 Prosthecobacter sp. | reverse complement strand
CCCTCTTTTTCAACAGGCTGTTAGGCTTGTACAGCTCTTCCATGCATAGCGCCAGATTGAAGCAACTCACGAACACATCGGGATGTTGATCGCCAAGAACACGTTCTCGGAGTTTCAGCACAGCTCGATGCTCTTGTTCAGACTCGACATACTTTTTCTGGGCAAACAGCGCGTTCGCTAGATTACCGCGACTACGCAGAGTGTCTTGGTGCTCCGAGCCGAAGACCTTCTCCTCGATCACAATACGGGCGCGAATCTTCCGCAAACGCTCAGCAGGTTTGTCATCAGTCCACATGGCGGCAATCGCCAGGTCCAGACGGCTCATCAAGACCTCAGGCTGTCCAGGCCCAATTAAGCGCACCAATATCTTTTGCAGCGCAAGTTGCTCCTCCCTGGCTTCCGCATGCTTGCCTTGGGCGCGCAAAGCATTGACCAGATGGTTGCGAGTGCGCAAGGTTTCCGTGTGCTCTGCTCCGAGGACCTTCTCGTGCTCCATTATCTCCGCACGAAGCTCCGCCACTTTCGTCTCCGCCGCAGGCGGCACGGCCTTTGTATAGGGAGCCGCTGTGACAGGCGCTGAATGTTGCGCACGCGCATCTTCCTGGCATTGCAGAACAGCCAGGAGCGCCAAAGTGCATGTGAACGCGGGCTTCATAACCGCCAACAGCGTGACAGTTTGCCTATGAGGATTCAAGACGAAAACTCTCGGACGTGGCAACGAGCCATTCCGCCTAAATCGGCCAGGAGCTCCTCCTGCCCGAGCTGAAGCCGCTGAATTGAATCTTCAGACCTCCACGACAAGGTCTGGTCGAAACGGCCCCACCTCCTCACGCGGATAACCACGCGGATTCGCAATGACGCGCGTTTCGCCGATGTGGTAATCCGACTGGCTGTGAATGTGCCCATGAACCCACAGCAGCGCGTTGGAGGCCAGCACAAGGCTTTCCAAATCGGACGCAAAGGCACAGTTCAGCGGATCACCCTGAAACTTCGGCGGGATCGAGCGTGGCGAGGGCGCGTGATGCGTGAGCACGACGATCTTCCTGCCTGAGTACTGCTCAAACTGCTGCCGCAGCCACAAAACGGAGTCCGCATGGATGCGCCGCAGGTTCCCGGCTCGAAGCCGGCTGTAACCTGGATAAAACCGGATGCGCCGGAAGTCATTCATCGCCCCCTCCGCCACCAGTGCGCCGATGGAAGGATCGTTCCCAAGCGCAAAGTCCGTCCACAGCGTGCAACCGAGAAACACCACGTCACCGATCTCGACGGCCTTGTTTTCCATCACATGGATGTTCGTCCCCGCCGTCTCCTCTTCGAGTTTGTGCGTCAGCTTCGGAATGTCATGCCCATAGAACTCGTGATTGCCCATCAGATAGAGCACGGGCCTGTCCGGGAAGGTTTCCTTCGCCCACCGCACCCCATGATGCCCAGGCGACGTGTCTCCCGCGAGGATCACCACATCCGCGTTCGTTTGTGGCGGCGTGAACGGCGCAAACTCCAGATGTAGATCGCTGAGGAGGTGAAGTTTCATGGTTCACTTGCTTTCAGAGACAGAAGCTGACAGAAAAATGGGGGCAGAAAATCAGATCACTCCATTTTTCTGCCCCCATTTGCTGTCAGTTGATTTGGAATCTCACACCGCTCGGTTCACCGCGCTGAGCACGGCTTTGATGGAGGCGAGTTCGATATTGGTATCGACACCAGCACCCCATACCGTCTTGCCAGCAGCCGTTTTGATCTGGATGAAGGCGAGGGCGCTGGCTTCAGTGCCGCTGCTGAGGCTTTGCTCGCGGTAGGTGGTGACTTCGAAGCCCGGCGCACCGGCGTCGTTGATCAACGCATGCACAAAGGCCGCAATCGGGCCGTTGCCTTGGCCGGTGATGCCGCGTTCCTGGCCGTTGAAGACCAAACTGCAGCGGCAGGTGAAGACGCCGTCCACGCCGTCGGCATGGAAGTGGTGGAGCGCGAAGGGCGTCTCGCGCTCGATGTATTCCTTCCAGAACATGTCCTTCAACTCCGCGCCGCTGACTTCGCGACCGAGTGAATCGACGATGTCATTCGCGATCGGACCGAACTCGCGCTGCATGTCCTTCGGCAGTTCGATGCCAAATTCACTTTCGAGAAGATACGCGACGCCGCCTTTGCCACTCTGCGAGTTCACGCGGATCACCTCGCGGTATTCGCGACCGATGTCGTTCGGGTCGATGGTGAGGTAGGGCACGTCCCAGATGGTCTTGTGCTGCTCGTAACCAGCGAGGCCCTTCTTGATGGCATCCTGATGGCTGCCGCTGAAGGCGGTGAAGACCAGTTCGCCCGCGTATGGCTGGCGCGGCGGCACGGTCATGCCGGTGGTGCGCTCATACATCTGGATGAGGCCGTTCATGTCACTGAAGTCGAGCTTCGGGTCCAAACCGTGCATGTAGAGATTCATGGCGACCTGCACGATGTCAAGATTGCCGGTGCGCTCGCCATTGCCAAACAGCGTGCCTTCGACGCGATCAGCGCCCGCCAGCAAGCCGAGCTCCGTGGCGGCGGTGCCGGTGCCGCGGTCGTTGTGCGTGTGCAGGCTGACGATGAGGCTCTCGCGGTTTTTGATGTTGGTGCAGATCCACTCGATCTGATCGGCATACACGTTGGGCATGCAGACCTCGACGGTGTCCGGCAGGTTGAGGATCATCTTGTGCTGCGGCGTGGGCTGCCACACGTCCATGACGGCCTCGCTGATGTCTTTGGCAAACTCCACTTCCGTGGCGCTGAAGCTCTCCGGCGAGTATTGCAGCGTCACATGCGTGCCGCCCTCGGTGAGGCGATGCAGGCGGTCTTTGATCATTTGCGCGCCTTTGACGGCCACGGCGATGATTTCCTCCTTCGACTTGCCGAACACATACTTCCGCTGCGCGGGCGAAGTGGAGTTGTACATGTGGATGACGACCTTTTTGGCCCCGATGAGGCTTTCGACGGTCTTTTCAATCAAATCCTCACGCGCTTGCACCAGGCACTGAATGGTCACATCGCTGGGAATGCGGTTTTCCTCGATGAGGCGGCGGTTGAAGCTGAATTCGGTGTTCGAGGCGGACGGAAAGCCGACTTCGATCTCCTTGAAGCCGCATTTCACCAGCGCATCGAACATGTCGAGCTTCTGCGAGACATTCATCGGCACGGCGAGCGCCTGGTTACCATCGCGGAGATCGACGGAGCACCAGATGGGGGCTTTGGAAAGGGTTTGGGACGGCCAGCGGCGGTTCGGCAACGTGACGGGATCGAAGCGCTGGTATTTGGCGGACGGATTTTGGAACATGAGAAAACGAAGGTAACGAAGTTGAGAAGGACCGGAAGGGTGCCTGGATAAAAAGCTGCCGTGACGTGACGGCAAGGAAGGCATGACGAGGAAACGCGGGCCGCCTACCCTTGCGTAAGTCGCAGGGAGAGGAGAAGCAGAGCCGGTGCGGAGAAGGTCATGGACGGGCGGAAGAAAGCAGAGAAGGGCAGGAGGTCAAGGCTGCGCCGTCAAGGAGTCAAGAGGACGGGCGCTTCGCCAAGACTTCACCCCGATTTCACAGAAAAGAGCATGACTCGCGAAGGGCGGGTCCGCTAGACTGCGGCGCATGAACGGCTGTCTTGTGTTCTTCAAACGTCTCCTGCTCGGCGCGGGAATGATCCTTCCACTGAACTCGCTGCTCATGGAGTTCACCACGCGGGCCTGCGCATCGACGCACTGCGATCCCATCCCGACCTGGACGCATGTGCTGCTGGTACTGTTAATGCCTGCGGCCATTTTTGCCCCCTGGATGGCCCGCCGGAAGCCCGGAACCGTTTGGGAGCCTGTGGGCGCCTTCCTGCATGGCGCGGGATTGTTCTCCTCGATCCTTTATGTGCTGGCGATGGGGCCGCTGAACATCGCCGGGCTGATCATGCTGCCATTCACGCCGTTTTTCGTCCTGGGAGGGATTGAGGGGTTGCTCGGATTTCCGCTCGTGCTGGCTGCCTTGGGGCCACTCGCGGCGCTGGTGGCATGGATCATGACCTTCGTGAACACACGACGGCAGCTTGCTGAGAAAAAACTCACGACGCTTTGGCGCGGTGGACTGGTGGCAGGCCTGCTGCTCGCCGGTGTGGCTGAGTGGCGGATGGTGAGCGTGCATGAGGACATCCGCGATGCTCTGAGGGCGGTGCAATGGCAAGAAGGTGACGTCGCCAAGGCGCTGCCCAAGCTGCGCACACCTTGGCGGCAGGAGTTTTTGCTGCGCTTGTGTTACACAGGCGGCGGTGCGGGGCATTTCGGGCCGCTGGGGCATTTGTTTGATCGTGGCTTGATTCGCCAGGGACTCAGCAGGCTCGGTGATGAATCCATTCGCACGGGTTCCTTTGACCGCGAGACGCTGAGGGCGCTTTACTTCCGCGTCACAGGATCGCCCTTCAGCGATGTGCCCCCGCCTGCAGGCGTGATCCAGATGCGTGAAGGATTTCGCATGGTCGAGGACGAACGTTTTGAAACCTTCGCCTGGGATGAAGATCGCGGTGGCTCGGAGGTGGGGGCGCGCATTCGTGGTCTTTCGATGCAGTCGTCGCGCATGGACTGGCATGTCGATGCGGATTCCGCGCTGGCTCATGGCGAATGGACGCTGGAGTTTCACAATCGGCATCGCAACGCGCAAGAAGCCCGCTGCCAGATGCTGCTGCCACCGGGCGCGTGTGTCTCGCGGCTGACGCTGTGGATCGACGGTGAACCGCGTGAGGCGGCCTTCGGCGCACGTTCGCAGGTCACGCAGGCCTATCGTCAAACGGTGGTCGTGGACCGGCGTGATCCCGTTTTGGTGAACATGGCCGGGCCGGATCGTGTGCTGACGCAGTGTTTTCCCGTGCCGCCCGGCGGCAGCATGAGAATCCGCCTCGGCATCACCGCGCCGCTGGACGCGCAGACTCCGGCGGCCTTGTTCATGCCTTTGATCGTGGAGCGGAACTTCAGCATCCCGGCTGCGGTAAAGCATGCGGTGTGGGTGCAGTCACCGCAGCCGCTGGAGATCGCGGGGGTATGGAAAGACGCCGTCGCCACCCAAAATGGTGCCTGGACATGGCAGGCGGAGGTGCCGCAGGTCGAACTGGCGAAATTGAACTTCGGTGTAAAGCAAAAACCGCTGCCGAAGGTATGGACGACCGACAAACTCGCCGGCAAAGATCAGCCCGTCGTCATCGTCGAGCGCTCCCCTGCGCCAGCAACCGATTCAAATACCAAGCGACCCGTGTTTGTCATCGTGGACGCCTCGGCAGGCTTGCAGAAGCATGCGGCAACGATTCGCGGAGCGCTGCAAAAGCTGGCGACGCAGGCTCCCTTGACGATCTGGGCCAGCACCGATGGTGAGGCGCTCGAAGTTCCCGTGGCGGAGATTGAGAGCCATTTAAAGAGCGCGAACTTCACCGGCGGTCGCGATGCTCTGCCTGCCTTCAAAGCAGCGCTGCAACGCCTGCGCGGTTCCACGACTCCTGCGACGATTATCTGGCTGCACGGACCCCAACCTGCCGATCTCAGCCGCAAGGAAGTGATCAAACAACTCCTCGAGCGAGGTAGCGCGCCGCCGCAAATACACGCCCTGGAACTGGAGCACGGCCGCAACAAGCTGCTGGAAGAGCTTTATGACGCCGCGCCGGTTTTCGGCGGTCTGCGCTGGATTGGTGGTTGCGCGGATGAGTTGACCGCGACGCTGCTGAACATCCACACCGGACCGCGAACCATCACGCGTGTCTCTCGTGCCGCCACACCGCCTGCGGATGGCAAGGAAGTGTGGGACCAACTGGCCCGCCACGCCGTTTTCCGTGAAGTGATGGCCGTTTTTCAGGGACGTGATCGCGTTCCCGAAGATCAGGCCAAGAAGGCAGCGGCTCATCAATTGGTGACACCGTACTCCGGTGCCGTCGTGCTCGAAAATCAGCAGCAATACGACCGCGCCGGTCTCAAGCCCGTGGATGCCGGCAGCGCACCGCAGATTCCCACCAACGCCGCGCCCGAACCTTCAAGCTTACTGCTACTGGTCCTAGGATTGCTGGCGTTGAACCGGCGGCGGAGGTGAAGCGGTCAAAGCTGCGCCGCCACGGAGTCAAGAAGGTGGCCGCATGGCCTCTTGACCACGCCTTGACTCTCTTGACTACTCCTTGACCTCCTCATGACCAAATTCCGCCCCTGCATTGACCTCCACGATGGCCGCGTGAAGCAGATTGTCGGCTCATCATTGCGCGATGATGGAACAGGACTGAAGACGAATTTTGTGAGCGATCGCGACGCGGCGTGGTATGCGGAGCTGTACAAGCGTGATGGACTGACCGGCGGCCACGTCATTTTGCTTGGCAAGGGCAATGAAGAAGCCGCGAAGTCGGCCACAGCGGCTTATCCGGGCGGTTTGCAGATCGGCGGCGGCATCCGGCCATGCAATGCGGCGGAATACCTCGATGCGGGGGCCAGTCATGTGATCGTGACGAGTTATCTCTTTGAAACCGACGGCACCTTCAGTGAAACGCGGCTGGAAAAGATGGTCGCGGCTGCTGGACGCGAAAAACTCGTGATCGACCTCAGTTGCAAAGCCACGGCGAAAGGCTGGACGGTGGCGATGAATCGCTGGCAGACGTTGACGACGCTGGACGTCACACCGGAGTCGCTGAAATGGCTCGCCGGGCACTGCTCAGAGTTTTTGATCCATGCGGTGGATGTCGAGGGCAAGTGCGAGGGCATCGACGAGGCACTGGTGAGCTTCCTGGGCGAGCATTCGCCAATTTCAATGACGTATGCGGGCGGGATTCGCCACCTGGATGACTTGAAACGCATGGACGAGCTGAGCCATGGCCGCGTGGACGGCACGGTGGGCAGCGCGTTGGATTTGTTTGGAGGCACCGGGGCCAAATACGACGAATTGGTGACCTGGAACCGGCGCACTGCCTGAGTTATGAAATCTGGAACGCGTAGAGCCCGCATTGTTGCAACTCTGGGGATGACGGTGATCATCTCGCTGCTTGTCGTCCGCTCTTTGCAGCCACCTATTTCTCCGGCCAAGCTGGCATTGCTTCATCCTGGCATGTCCGCATCAGACGTTCGACAGATTCTGGGTCCACCAGATCAAATTTTCCCAGGGGGCAAAAGCTACACGGTCAAGGGCAGACACTACATCAAAAGAGAGCAATGGTCGTATGCTCGGCGGTTTGCCTTTGCCTACATCAATGTCCACTTTGATACGAGCGGCGTGTTCACGCACCATAACTTCGAGACCTTTTGACTCCTCTTCACCCATGAAAATCATCCGCTACAACGACTCGCAGGGAAACATCGCACACGCCGCGCAACAGGCCGATGGAACGGCGCTTATCATTGAAGGCGACATCTTGGGTGAACATCGCGTGACGGATCGAAAAGCGGAGGTGGTGAAGCTACTCGCGCCGATCCAGCCGTTCGCGATCGTTTGCATCGGGTTGAACTACAAATTTCATGCGGAGGAGACAAAAGCGGCGATCCCGCAGCATCCGGTGGTGTTCATGAAGCTGCCGAATGTGATCCAGCATCCGGGCGACCCGATCCTGCTACCGACGCGTCTGAAGAGCGACCGAGTGGACTACGAATGCGAGCTGGCGGTCATCATTGGCAAGACGGCTAAGAATGTGAGCAAGGCGGACGCCTTGAAACATGTGCTGGGCTACACCTGCGCGAACGATGTGAGCGCCCGTGACTGGCAAAAGCAAGGTGGCGGCGGCCAGTGGTGCCGTGGCAAGAGTTTCGACACGTTTTGCCCGCTTGGGCCTGTGCTGGTGACAGCGGATGAGATTCCGAATCCAAACAGCCTCGCGATCAAGACGGTGCTCAACGGCGAGACGATGCAGGACCGGAACACAAACGACATGATCTTCGATGTGCCGACGCTGATCGAGTTCCTCAGTGGCAGCACCACGCTGATGCCGGGCACGGTGATACTCACTGGCACGCCTCATGGTGTGGGCATGGCCCGCACACCGCCGGTGTTCATGAAGGATGGCGATGTGGTAAGCGTGGAGATCGAAAAGATCGGCACGCTGACGAATCCGGTGCGGAATGAGGGCTGATCCGACCCCAGAAGTGTCAAATAAGGAAAACAGGAAGGTAGGAATTTTGCATTCCTGTCTTCCTCATTAAAACATGTGGAGAAAACTCAATCCTGCGCCTTCTCCAGCTCGCTGATCAAGCGCTCGTAGCGACGCAGCGGGCAAACTTCTTCGAGCAGAGCACGGAGTCCGGCCTTATGCCGCAAAAAGTGGAAGGCGATGATATCGCAGACGGTTTCGTCCTCGTCCATCTGCTCCAGCCCTTTGCGCAGCTTGTGCATGCTGTCACAACTGTCATTGGTGGGCAGAGGCAAAAGTTCGAGCGCCCGCAATTTCAACTCACGCAGCGTCTCGGGCAGCGCATGCTTCGCCACCAGCGGCTCCACCCGTGCGATGCGAAAGGGCTTCAACTGCTCCCAGCCGGTGATGCGCATGCGGTTCACTCCAAACAGCATGACCTGAGAGGTGCCGTCCGCATTTTTCATCGAGGCACGGATCAGTCCCGCCGTGACAACGGGCAGCACGTCGTCGTCGCCATCGCTCACCCCCACGCAGAACATGCGATCGGTGCGCAGCGCGTGGTCCAGCATGAGGCGATAGCGCTCCTCAAAGATGAACAGCGGCAGGTGGCAGCCCGGAAAATGGTAGCAGCCATCGAGCACCATCATGGGCAGCGTGCGTGGCAGCACGAATTGACTGGCGGAAAATGTCTTCGAGGAGATGTCCATGTATCAGATGCGACGGGATACGCCTGAATCTGCCCCATGGTTCGGTGTTTCCAGCCATGTGCAAGGAATCATCATTTGCCACGCCCCGCTGATCCTCTAGCCTCATGAAATGAGCGATCCCATCCGCACTCCCGAGAGCATCGAAACATCCTTTGCGCCCTTTCGTCAGAAAATGCAGGCGGCAGGCCTGAGTGAGTCCGCCATCCGCGCCTTTCGCGGCAGCTACACAGCCCTGCTGGCTGGAGAGACTGGGATGATTCCCGAAGCCACCATCGCACCCGCCAAGGATCTGCCATGCGCGGATGCGCTCAAGGCACCGACCGCGCATCGTGCCGCCGAACTGCTCCAGCAAACCGTGCTCATCAAGCTCAACGGCGGCCTAGGCACCGGCATGGGCCTGGAGAAAGCCAAGTCCCTGCTGCCGGTGCGGGGCACGGACACGTTTCTCGATTTGATCGCCCGGCAGATTCTTCGTCTGCGCGAGCAGACGGGAGGCGCGGTGCCGGTCTTCATGCTGATGAACAGCTTCAGCACCTCGGCAGACACGGCAGCGCATCTCGCAGCGCGCTTTCCCCAACTGGGCGGACGAGAAACGTGGGAACTGATGCAGAACAAGGTGCCCAAGGTTCTGGCCGGTTCGTTTGAGCCTGCCGCATGGCCAGCCAATCCCGATCATGAATGGTGCCCGCCCGGCCATGGCGATATCTATGCCTGCCTCGTTGGCTCAGGCTGGCTGGATCGCCTGCTTGGCAGTGGTGTGCGTTATGCCTTTGTGTCGAACTCCGACAACCTCGGTGCCACGCTCGATCCGGCCATCCTGGCGTGGTTCGCAGACAGCGGCATGCCGTTTGCGATGGAGGTCACCCGCCGCACCGAGTCAGATAAAAAGGGCGGACATCTCGCGGTCCGTCTGCGGGACGGTCGTTTCCTGCTGCGTGAGTCCGCGCAGTGTCCGAAGGAGGACGAGTGGCATTTTCAGAACGTCGATCTGCATCGCTACTTTAACACGAACAACCTGTGGATTGATCTCCAGGCACTCAAAGCCGCGCTCGAAGCGAATGACGGCCTCATTCCGCTGCCGCCGATCATGAACAAGAAAACAGTCGATCCACGCGATGGCAGCTCAGCTGCGGTCGTTCAGGTGGAGACCGCGATGGGCGCGGCCATCGAGTGCTTTCAGGGCGCGGGTGCCATCGAGGTCTCGCGCAGGCGCTTTGCCCCTGTGAAGACCACCAGCGATCTTCTGGCCGTGCGCTCAGACGCCTATGAACTCACCGAGGACTTCTGCCTGCGGCTGCACCCCGACCGCAACGGACAGCCGCCTCATCTGCACCTCGATTCAAAGCTCTGCAAACTGGTGGATGGCCTGGAACTGAACTTCCCGCACACGCCCAGCCTGCTGCGCTGCCGCAGCCTGCTGGTGCATGGCCCGGTCGAGTGCGGTCCTGGCGTCATCTTCAAAGGCGACGCCGTGATTCACAACCACACGAGCACACCCGTGAAGTTGCCAGCCGGCGAGCATGAAGGGAAGATCAGCCTGGACTGACATCGACTTGGACCCCAGCGCCGCAATTGCTCAAACAAAGATTGCAGCATGTCCTAGCACGGTGCGGTCATGCGTCTGGCTTGGGTTTGCGGCTTGCTCCTTTGATCCAAAAGCTACAGCGGCAGATGATCAACCCATCAAGTTAGCATTGAACACATTTTCAGGAATGTGGCCCTCGCGGTACAAATTCATCAGTGATTGATCCCACCGCTGATTCCCTTTGCATCTTAACGCATCAGCCAGCGAAGTGGCGCTACCATCATAGGCTCGGATGCCGGAGGACACAGGTTCGCTTGTGTTCTGCAAATATTCCGTGACCAAGACACGCCCCGCAAACCCAGTCAAAAGCCCTTGTGACAACACGAAAGTCATGGTTTCACCCAGGCGGTGAAGAATGCCTGAATGCTGCTCCTTGGGAAAAAATTCCAGAATTCGGTCAAAGGTTTTGACCGCGCCGCGGGTGTGCAACGTGGACAGGACAAAATGGCCTGTTTGAGCGGCTTCGATGCATGTTTCCATGGTCTGCCGGTCCCGGATTTCGCCAATCAAAATCAGATGTGGAGCCTTGCGAAGCACCTCCTTCAAACCGCTTTGATAAGACTTTGTATGCCGCCCCACCTCCTGCTGCGTGACCAGTGACGGACAGTAAACCTGCTGTCCAGGTTGATTCGGATCCTCCATCATGGAGTCGTACCGATATTCAATGGGATCTTCAATCGTCACGATATGCTTCTGGAAATTTCTGCGCACCCAGTCCAGCAAGGCGGCCAGAGTCGTGGACTTGCCTGAGCCTGTGGGGCCGGTGATCAACCCCAGTCCGAACCTGCGCTGAATCAGCTCCCGCAGGCTGTCTGCAATCATTGGCTCAATGCCCAGCGACTCAAGCTGGGAAATCTTGGCGCGAAGCCACCGGCAGGTAATTCCAAGGCCATGCTCACTCAGGTGAATTTGCACGCGCATGCGCACAGGAGCGCCCAGTACCCCCTGCTCGCAACTCATGTCAATCACCCGCTTTTCTTTGACCAAGTTCCACATTTTTTCCCCCGTGTTGGTCGTTTCAATGCCCGCCCAGACCTCCTCAGTCTGACTGGCAAACAATGCCTCCGCGATTTGTGAAACAACCCCCGGTTGCTGCATGCCTAAAGATTCGACCGTTTCCAATCCACGGTTGGTATGAACATAGATCAACCCGCCGGAGCGTATCTGGACATCGGATATCTCCCTGTCAGAATACATTGAGGCCAGTTCTCCAAAGAGGCCGGCGTGAGTTTTAGTTTCAGACATTTCGTATTTTTTAGCGGGTTCAAATCAGTCAGACAAGATTTCCTCAATCACGACAAGCCAGTTCATCTGGTGGACTGGCGGCAGTTCAGCAGGGCTTCGCAGCGGGGCAAGCTGGGCGTTGATCATCTCGGCATGCACTGCGTCGTCCGCTCCAGATTTGATGTCCAAGGGCTTCCAATTGGAAGCTCCGCCCGTGACGAGAGTGCCAAGTTGCCCGATGACTTCGATAGGCCGGGTGAATGAAGTGGTTCCCACCCTGACCTCCGCCGCAAAGATCGACATGGGCGGATAAAACTCAGAGCCGAGTGGCAGGCCTGACCCCGACGGCGCGGAGACTGCGACGTCGTTCAGGTCATCTCCCACATACACACGAAGAGGTGAGACGACGGACAGCCCACGGGTGAAGGCGGTCAGATCTTTGCCGGAACGCAAAATGACGCACATGTCCTCCTGAGTTGGAGAAGCGGTCTGTTCCCTGACCGTGGCATCCGCGCCTGCTGCCGCGGTTGCAGTGCTTATGTGGATGCTGCTGTTGATGGCGGTGGAGCCCCCTGCATAGGTCTGCAGCCAGGCGCTGAAAAGTGACGCGCGAAACGTAAGGCATGAGCGGTTGCTGTCCGTTAGCTCGGTTTGGAATGGTATCACGTCTCCACCTGCCTCAAAAATGTTGGGCCAGTTGTTTCCGCGCTCCAGAATCACCTCCATAGCCGTGCCAGAAGGGGACAAAAAGCGCACCCGAATGCGAACAGGCGTCTGGTTTTCATAACTCACCATTGAAAGCGCCTCGACCGTGACCGCACAACGCTGCGCGCCGATCGCGTAATTTTGCCACGTCGTGGGAGTCGGCGAACTAGGAGGCCGTTGCAGGAAAAGACTGCCGGGCTGAATCGGCAGGAAGGCCAGCCTGCCAGAGTTTGCCGCAAGGGCCACTGGCAGGCTGTCAGAGCCATTGTCAGCCTGCAACTGCTCTCTCACTCCCAGGGCATCAAAGGAGTTGCTAACACTCACGCCGCCAAGACTCACGCTGTCCGTGATGTCAATGCTGCTGCCTCCAGCCAGGCGACTGGCACCAAATGAACCTTCCACAGCAAGTTGTTTGGCATAGATTGTACCGTCAATGCTGATCTGGCTGCTGCTCCAGGTCGTTCCATCCTCGTGTCTGCCTATGGACGCGAACGTTGACGCCTCAATGGGCATCTGTGAGGGAATCTCATACAAGGATAGAATGTAATTCTTGGCCAGGCTTCGCGCGGAATTCCCGTAGTTCACCGTGAAGGCCCACCAATTGTGTTTGGCCACAAATGGCTGCCCTGGAGCCGCGTAGCCAAAACGCATGTTGGGATAGGGAATCAAGTTATAGAGCGGGTAGTTGGTGACATCTGCCAGCAGACCCGAATCCTGAGTGCCGTACTGCTTTTCGAGTGAGACGATGGGGCGTACGGCATCGGCCTCCTGAAGCGTCTGGCTCATGGCAAGCCTCGGTGGCACCTTCCCTGCGAAGGCGGGTTCTGAAAAAACGGACGCAAAAGCCGCAGTTCCAGGAGTCACGCGGTCCGCGACGCCACTGAGGGAGGTGATCCAGCTTTCGATCTGAACGCTGGAATGTCCGCCGACGTCCGCGTTGCGTGAGGCCGCCACCCCCAGACTCTCAGCCAGTTCAGGGCTCAGCCTTTCTGAGGCGGCCGACAGAGTGACCGCCTCTGAAAAGATTCGTTTCCAAGAATACTCCTCAGATTCCGCATGGTCCGCCTTCATGCATGCGATCGCTTTTCCTGGAAAAATGGCCACAATCGCCCGCATCAGCGAATCCTCGCGCTGCTGATAGTCCAGATTCAATTGTGCGAAGGACGCCTCGTCTTGGTTGATCAACATATGCCGAAAGAGCAGCGTCAGGCTCAAGATGATCAGAAGCGCCAGCAGCGTCACTGAGGGCAGTGCCGCAAAACCGGCACGGGATCGCGGGCTCCTCATCTTGCCCCCCCGCTGTAAGTGATCTCCTCACCGTTCGGCCCTTGCAGGGTGGCTGCAAGGATGCCTTCACTCGCGCTGAAAGTCGCGTCAGTGATTTTGTCACTGACAACCCAGGAGGTTTCAGACCCGTCCAGATGCAGTGTGTAGAATTTTAGCCGCGTGGTGCCACCGCTGCTGTCCACCGCGATAAGCCGTTCCTTGGTGGTCTGGTCTGTTGCATAAAAAAACAACCTCACAGCTTTCCCACCGCTCAGCATTGGAGCATCACCGGCGATGGCTGAGTCATGACTGGCATAAACAAAATAGTGGTCCGCCTGATTGAATATACGTCCAAGCAGCGAACCGATCTGCGGCGCGTCATTGGTCAGAAATTTCTGACGTTGAGCCATCTCCATAAACGTCAGATGCTGCTGCATGATCACCACAAGCGCGGTTGCCAGCACAAGCATCAATGAAATAGCGGTCGAAAGCTCCAGCAGAGTGAAGCCTGTGGCTCTGCGGTCAGGAAATGCCTGTTGGGGAGGGCTTTTCATTGCATGCGCAAGGTTGACCGGCTTTTCACATACTCCTTCTCTCCGATTTGATATTTCAAAACAGAATACAGCCGAAACACATTCAAATTGGCCTCGGAATCAGGGTCGCCGGGTATGTTGACCCGGAAGCGCGTCAGTGACGCCTGAACCACCCTGCCCCCCGGCATTTTCCCCAGGGTGACGTTTTGCTCTGAACGCGACGACCAGTCGGGCCAGGGAGAACTGTCGGCAATCACGTCCGCCAACGGAGTTCTATTTGAAAGGGCTGTCTCCCTGGTCATATAAGCATCGGTAAGTGTTTGCATCATCGTCCACTGGTTGCCTGAAATGGCCAGCAGGATGCCCTCATGATGAGCAGCGCCACGATCACCGCGAGTCCCAAGGCCAGGGACACCTCCATCAAAAGACTGCCCTGATGATCTTTTCTCCCCCAACGGGTCCATGGCTGGCAGTTTGCTCTCATGAAACCTGTTTTCGAGATTATGGGCTTGGTGAGGACGGCTTTTCATCCGAACTGATCTGCCCACGCGCGGAAATGATGCGATCCACCTGAAATGTCACATGAAACAGCCTTTCGGTAGTACGTCCGAAAAACGGGGTCTCGGTGATAATCTCAAGGGTGTAGGTGCCGTCACGGTAAGCATAATTGGAAAGATCGGTGATAGATATTTTTTGGGTCTGCGGGACATTCGTGGGTTCTTCGGCCAGATCAGGGTTGTAATGCCGTCCGTACCGCAGCTCGGTTCCACCGATAACGCTTCCCGCAGTGCCCAAAACAGCAGCCCCTTTATAAATCTGGGCGTATGTCCGTGAATCAGGGTATAGATGATTGAGGTTTAAAATAAGCGTCGGCAGTCGGTCGATGTAAAGCTTGCCGGCCTCGATGTTCTCGACCGTGGCAGTTGCCACAGGCCAGATTTCCACCTTGGGCTCGGCCAAGATGGTGGCGGGCACGCCATCGGAAGCATAACGAATGATTTTGTAGCTTTGCTCGCCGCATCCAAGCGAAGGGGAGGCTGAAGTAAGCTCGTGATACACCGGCCCGATGTTGTGAGTTCCGTTTTCCAAGTTGCTTTCCTGGATGAGATAAGAGCTCTGATTCAGGCCAGAATAACTGGTGGCATCATAATTGGTGCCATTGCAGGCGAAGTACACATATCTTTCGGCGTCATCATCGCCACCAGGCACCAGGCCGCTGACTGTGATGTTGACATTGAACGGACGGTCTGCCCGCGTGCGGCGAATCTGATTCGGACCGGATGCGTCGCCACGCACATACGGGTCTTCAGTTTCCACCTCGACGGTGGCAGCAGGGGCGTAGGTGCGCAGAAGTTTGGAGTCCAACAAATAAATCGTGGAGTCCCAGGCCGTGCCAGTCGCAAAGAGTTGGAAAAGGGAGCCCTGTTCACCAATCTCAAGCCCCGCCGAAAAGGAGTTGGTCGCTTTCGTGGCATCCAGCGGAATGTCATAGATCAGACCGCTGTCCAGCACCGTCTGCCTGACCCACGATTGAGGGGGGGCGCCCATCAGCAAATGGCCGCCACAAAGCAACGTGGGTAGCAGGAGGCGTTTTCTGATCATGGCCAAAATTACGCGTTTTCAACGATTACCCGGTTTGACCTGCTCCTCTTCCAAAATGCTGATCGGGTTGCCTCGATAAACCGATACCAAAAGTTTGGGGCTCTCCGTCAGATTCCTTATGATGGCTGAGGCCGCCTCCTTGTCTCCTTTGGCCATTTCAAGCGGCACTTCCCGCGATGCGAGCCATAGTTCATTACGTTTCAAAAAACTCGGCCACAGGAGAAAGCCTCCCGCTGGCGCGGCCACCACACGTTCGCGCAGTTTTTCCGGCAGGTTCAGGATGGCCCCATAAGGAACCACGGTGTGATTGTCGCCATCAAATAGGATGATGGAGTTGCTGTATGCCGACACATCAGGATTCGGACGCGAGTCCCCAACCGGCTTCAACTTCGCAGGCATGAAATCCTTCATTCGAGGCGCTTCCGCCATGAGTTCGCTCAGCTTTGCGTCAGAAATGACATCCCGCGCCTTGGACTCGGGCGAAACGTCACGCTGGGGCCGCTTGGTCTCTCCTGCGACACGAGCCCGCCCCCTTGGGGAGGCGGTCATGGGTTTGACAGGGGAAATCTTTGACGCGGCGACAGCATCTGGGCTATGGAGCTTCACGGAACGGCAAGACGGCAGCGTTGCCAGGGCAAAGGCCGCAAGAAGACAAACGCAACGAAACTGGGTATTTGAGTTCATGGCTTGGAAAGTTTACTCCCGGGTGATGGTGGCAACTCCCTCAGGTTTGACCCCGGGCTCGAGAAGCAGGAAATCCCCTGTGAGGAACCTGAGGGTGCCCACAGGCTTGGGCGGATCCTTTTGGTATTCCCCAAGAATGTTAAAGATACCATTCGCTTTCTTGGCACTGCCCTCCCCCGACCATTCGATGAAAATGGTGATCGGGGAATTGCTGGCCTTAAACACGACCGAGGGAGAGATGACCAAGGTCTGCAAGGGGGAGGCGTTAAAATCGGCAATATCCCTGAAATAGAGGCTGTCGGTGCGTTCTTTTTTGCTCGTGTTGTCATCGTAAACCGTGGCCTGTAAATGAAACTGTTTGTTATCGCCCGTGCCGCTGTTTCCCAAAGTGTCCCCCTTGGCTTCCAATCCCGTCATCACGAACTTGTAGGAATTGGTGAGTTGGAAATCAAACTTGAACGGAACTTTGGTCGAAATGACGGTGCCGGCAGGCACGCCTGGTCCACCCAGAAGAATGTCGGCAAATGCAGGGCTGGCTGCGGCAGTCAGAACAAGCAGCATGACAATAGAGAAATGCCTGTTGTTTTGGGGTTTCATCACAGTGGATGGTTTGGTTGGACTAACACGCGGGCTTTGCTGGGCGCCCGACTCGGAATTCCGCTGTGCATTAAATACGGCTTGGGCACTCCGTTGACAACTCATTTGTCCTCGAAGGATGACCTCAACAGATAGGCAAATCTCACTCATAAATAACTCTTTATCAAAACTTAAGAAGCAGCTCACTAAGAAGCAAGCACCGCCCCCCTCAAGCAGAGTGGCTGTAGTTTAAGACCCCAACCACCCGCCCTTCGTTGGATTTGCCGCCGAAATGAACCAACATTGCACAAGAATGGCCCAGTTCATCCATGCCATGCCTGCATCACCGCAAGAGAGGCCTCAAAAGACAGTTTGAGCGCAACATTTCCGCCTCTGCGGAGCATGAAAACCTGAATCCCGGTTGCAACGCCGTGACGTATGCCCATGATGAATTCCTCCCCACATGAGCGCTGTTTTTGACTCCCTTTCGCGATTTTACGCCTCCTCCATCGGCAAGAAGATTTTAGTGGCCCTGACCGGCCTCGTACTGATCGGATTCGTGTTCGGCCACATGATCGGTAATCTGCTGATCTTTGCCGGAAAAGACGCCATCAATGAATACGGGCATCTGCTCCAAACCGCGCTGCACGGCGGCGGTGTCTGGATTGCACGCATCGGCCTGCTCGCCGCAGTGGTGGTTCACATTGTGGCGACGATTCAGCTCACCAAGGCAAATCGGGCAGCTCGCAAGGATGCGTATGGCAAGCACAAGGCGCAGGTGAGTGGGAAGGCCTCTCACACGATGATCTGGAGCGGTCTGACCATTCTGGCTTTCATCGTCTATCACTTGCTGCACTTCACGGTGCGGGTGGGCAATGATTACGACACCTACAAGACCGTCCTGCACGGCGAAACGGTGCATGACGTGTACCGCATGGTGATCGCTGGCTTCTCCTGGGCACCGGCGTCGATTTTCTACATCATCGCCATGCTGCTGCTCTCCAGCCATCTGAGCCACGGTTTCAGCAGCCTCTTCCAGACGCTCGGCATCAGCACAGACAAGACCGAACCTCTCTTTAAGAAAGCCGGGTATGCCTTCGCCGGTCTGATCCTCGTCGGCAACTGTTCCATCGTCCTTGCCGTCTGGCTCGGCTACGTCCGCTAATCTTTTCCGCGATTCGCCATGTCACTCGATTCACACATTCCCTCCGGCCCGATGGCCATGAAGTGGTCCAAGCACAAGCAGGACTCGAAGCTCATCAATCCGAAGAACAAGCGTAAGTTTACCGTACTCGTCGTGGGCAGCGGCTTGGCCGGTTCCTCGGCAGCAGCGACGCTTTCGGAGCTGGGCTACAAGGTGAAATGCTTCTGCTTCCAGGACAGCGCCCGTCGTGCGCACTCCATCGCAGCGCAGGGCGGCATCAACGCTGCGAAAAACTACCAGAACGATGGCGACAGCGTGCATCGCCTCTTCTACGACACCGTCAAAGGCGGCGACTTCCGCGCTCGTGAGGCCAACGTCCATCGTCTGGCCGAGGTCAGCGTGAACATCATCGACCAATGCGTCGCTCAGGGCGTTCCCTTCGCCCGTGAATACGGCGGCATGCTGGCGAATCGGTCATTCGGCGGCGCGCAGGTAAGCCGTACGTTTTATGCTCGCGGTCAGACCGGCCAGCAGCTTCTGCTCGGTGCTTATTCCGCTTTGAATAAGGAAATTGCAGCCGGTGGCGTGCAGATGTTTCCGCGCACAGAGATGCTTGATGTCGTGACCGTGGACGGCCACGCGAAGGGCATTGTGACTCGCAATCTCGTCACGGGCAAAATTGAATCGCACGCGGGTGACGCGGTGCTGCTTTGCACGGGCGGTTACGGCAACGTTTTCTATCTCTCCACGAACGCGATGGGCTGCAACGTCACCGCGACGTGGCGTGCGCACAAGAAGGGCGCGTTCTTCGCGAATCCCTGCTACACGCAGATCCACCCGACCTGCATTCCGGTGAGCGGCGATTATCAAAGCAAGCTAACGCTCATGTCTGAGTCGCTGCGCAACGACGGACGCATCTGGGTGCCGAAAAACGCAGCCGATGTCGGCAAGCCCGCGGCACAAATCCCTGAAGCTGACCGCGACTACATCTTGGAGCGCAAATATCCGAGCTTTGGCAATCTCGCCCCGCGTGACATTTCCTCCCGCGCCGCCAAAGAAGCCTGCGATGACGGACGCGGCGTCGGCCCTGGCGGTCGCGGTGTCTATCTTGACTTTGCCGAGGCGATCCAGCAGTTCGGCCAGAAGACCATCGCCGAGCGCTATGGCAATCTTTTCGCCATGTATGAAAAGATCACTGGCGAAGACGGCTACAAGCAACCCATGCGCATTTACCCTGCCGTGCATTACACGATGGGCGGTCTCTGGGTGGACTACAATCTCATGAGCAACCTCCCTGGCCTCCACGTGCTCGGCGAGGCGAACTTCTCCGACCACGGCGCGAACCGTCTCGGTGCCTCCGCGCTCATGCAGGGTCTTGCCGATGGCTATTTCGTCATCCCGACGACCATCGCGAACTACCTCGTGCATCAAAAGCCCGGCAGCGTCACCAGCGAGCACCCTGAGTTCAAGAAAGCCGTCGCCGACTGCACCGCCCAAACGAAGCGTTTCCTCGACATTAAAGGCAAACGCAGTGTGGACAGCTTCCACCGCGAACTCGGCCTCCTTGTCTGGGACAAATGCGGCATGGCACGCGACCGCGCCGGCCTCACCGAGGCTCTCAAACGCATCCCCGAGTTGCGTGAGGAATTCCACAACAACGTCGTCGTCCCCGGCAGCGGCAACGCCTGCAATCCCGAGCTCGAAAAAGCCGGACGCGTGGCCGATTTCATGGAGTTCGCCGAACTGCTCTGCCTCGACGCCTTGAACCGCGAAGAGAGCTGCGGCGGTCACTTCCGCACCGAGCACCAATACCCCGATGGCGAGGCGAAACGCGACGACGAAAACTTCAGCTACGCCGCCGCCTGGGGATACACCGGCGACTTCGCAAAACCCGAACTCAACAAAGAGCCGCTGGCCTTCGAAGAAGTCCACCTCGCCGTCCGCAGTTACAAATAACGCCCTTTTCAACGTCCCATGTCCCAACTCAATCTTCACCTCAAAGTCTGGCGTCAGAACGCAGGCCAGCCCGGTCACTTCCAGGACATCGAAGCTCCGGACATCCCGGATCATGCCTCGTTCCTCGAAATGATGGACATCGTGAACGAGCGCCTCATTTCCAAAGGCCAAGATCCCGTCGCCTTCGACCACGACTGCCGCGAAGGCATCTGCGGCATGTGCTCCATGCAGATTAACGGCGTTCCGCACGGCCCCGAGAGGGCCACGACGACCTGCCAGCTCCACATGCGCAAGTTCCGCACCGGCGACACGATCTGGGTCGAGCCCTTCCGCGCGAAGGCCTTCCCGGTGCTCAAGGATCTCATGATCGACCGTGGTGCGTTTGATCGCATCCAGCAGGCCGGCGGTTTCGTCACCGTGCGCACGGGCGCGCCCCAAGATGCGAACGCCCTGCCCATTGGCAAAGAAGTCGCCGATGCGGCGATGGATGCGGCCGAGTGCATCGGCTGCGGTGCCTGTGTGGCCGCGTGCAAAAATGCCAGCGCCATGCTCTTCGTCTCCGCCAAGGCCGGTCAGCTCAATTCACTGCCCCAAGGCCAGCCAGAAAAAGACCGCCGCACACTCGGCATGGTCCGTCAGATGGACAAAGAAGGCTTCGGCAACTGCACCAACCAATACGAGTGCGAGGCTGCCTGCCCGAAGGAAATCAGCGTGCGCTGGATCACCAAACTCAACCGCGACTACGCGATTGCTGCTGTCAAAGACGCCTTTGGCAACTCGCCGAAGGTCGCTGGTGGCGGAGATTGATCGTTCCTCGCAGGATATCGATGCGCTCTCAAGGAGCGACCTCCGGGGGACGCACCGACATTTGTATCTTGAAGAATTTTTTGGAGGGTGCCGACGGAAGGGTGATGCCGCCTCCAAGGCCAATGCCACCTCCAAGGCCGATGATGATAATGCCACCGGTGCTGTCAGGCATGCTCCAGGTCACACGCTCTGTGAGGCCGTCTGGATTGGGCACCACGGTCTCAGACAGGTTTGTGACGGTCGACCAGCTTGAAAGGTCGGTGCTTGATTGCGGCTCAAATTTTAAGTCGGTGTCGATACCACGACGCCGGTCAAAGGACAGCACAGTGCTGCTCCAAAATGTCCCGGGTTGACGTGCTATTACGTCCATGACGGTGCTCGTGCTGAGCGGATGCGAGCCGCGAGCCATTTCCATGAAGTTGTTCATGCCGTCATGGTCTGGATCGCCAAGAGGGCCGATGTCCTCGGTTGATAAGCCGGAGACGAGCAACCCGGAACTCTGCTGCCACTCATCAGAAAGCGAATCCGAGTTTGCATCGGTAAGACGGACAAGGGTGATGATTAGCTGAGAGGTTTGGCCCACGGCATCGGAGGCTGTAACCGTTGCCTGGGCGCTGCCGCTTGCGGGCATGTTGATTTGGGAAGTCCAAGTGCCAGTCCAACCTTCCCCCGTCTGTTGGGTGATGGTGGAATTGAGAATTCCAGGCACAGTGGCCGAACAGCTCAATGCACCTGGTGAAGTTGCGTCGACATAACTTGCTCTGATCGAGATGACAGGGCGGCTGGACTGGATTTCACCCTGAACCGTGAGATTGGAGATGGTCAGAGCGGGCACATTGTCATCCTGTGTGGATGAGGTAAACGAACTCCACTCGCTTTCCACGGCGTGATCGTCCGCCCGACGGTTTTTCACGCGGTAGTAGAACGCCGTATCATCGGCCAGACCGGCAAAGAGATGGCTCGTGCCGGTGATCCAGCCGCTTTCCGCAAGGATTGAACTGAAACTCGAATCCGACGCCTGTTGAACCAGATAGGCTCCCGCACCCTCCACGCCTTGCCAGGCGACGGTGTTGGAGAGTCCTGCGGTGTAAGATGGCTCGGCGATAAAAACAGGCACGGCGAGAGGAAGCCTGCCAAGCTCAAAGCTGGCGCTGCGTCCTGTGGCAGAACCCGCCGCAGCCTGAAGCATCACGCCCGCCGAACTGGTTCCATCCAGCGTGAGATCCCCGGACCAAACGCCATTCACGAAGGAAGATGTCGTCAGAGGTGACACGCTGACCAAACGACCAAATTCGAGGCGAATATCCGGCCGCAAGGCGTAAGAGGGAGTCGGCGATGAATTCGCCCACGTCGTTGGCGGGCCGTAAGAACTGCTCGTCGTACCAAACTGCATGGCACGGGAGCCGGAAGCATACGTCTCCATGCAGAGCAGGGATTGTGAGGGTGCGTCATTGGCGAAACTGACGTCCACAAGCAACGAGGAGACGCCGTCATAATCAAACGGAACCAACAGTGGTATGAGCACCCAACCCATTGAGAGTGGCATCCAGGGGCCGCTGCGCACCGTCGTCCACCCGGAGGATTCCCATGTGGCCGCGGGATAAAGCGTGAGGCTTGTGTGCTTCAGGCGGATCGTGAGGTCATCAAAAGCACGCGGCGGCAGACTGGCGAGATTCAGGGAGATCGCAGTGAGCTTTCCGGCGGCCCCCACCTCAAAACTTCTCAGGAGAATCTGAGAACGAGCGTGTGTGAAGGCGGTGTTCAAAACAGGATTGGAACCGCCGAAACTGGAACCACCGCCGATCTGGGCTTCGCGCTGCGAAGCATGAGCACTGAGACCAGTTGTGCCATTGAAACTGGTGATGGCGTTGCCAAAGAGATCGAAAGCACGGATTTGGGCCGTGAACGGGGCGTTTTGAAGCACCGTCGAAGGAACTCCAGACCATTGAAATCCCCCAACTTCACCCGCCACAACCTCGACAGGCAGCGCGGTGGCCGTGATGCTGCCCAGGGTGGCCGTGAGCGTCGTCGTGCCCGCCTGAAACAGCCGCATCGCCACAGCGCCCGTCCCCGTTTGGCTGAGCGGAGAAAGAGGACGACCTCCAGCGCTGAAAGTGATCTGCCCGTTATAGGCCAGCGGATCTCCATCGATGGTCTGCGCCGTTATCTCTGTGTTCAAAACAGCTCCAGCCGTCACCGGCCCGCCAACGTTTCCCCATACCAGAGCACCCACTTCATTGTCACGAATGATTGCTGCCTTGGTGGCCGTGGTGAAACCTGGCGCGGAGGCTGTGAGGGTCAAGTTTTGCGCCCCATCGACGAGGTCGTCATCAATGATTTTCAAATACACCGTGACAGATTCGCTGCCGGCCGGGACGGTGACTTGGGACTGCTCAAACTCCATTTCTGTAATGTCAGAACTGGACAGGCTAACGGTGAGCGGGGCAACCAGTGTGCCACCAAACGTGAGATACAGTCCCAAGCCCGCACCGGCACTTTCACGCACTTCCACAGGGTAGCTCATGAAATCCAGCGCCGGAACTTCATTGTCTTGGACAACAAGCGCGGCAGTGGCTGCCGACCACCCAGGCACGGTGGCGGTGAGCGTTACCGCCTTGTCACCATCCAAAAGGGAGTTGTCATTCACACCGAGACCAAAGGTTACCGAGGTCTGGCCAGCCGGGATTGTGACGAGGGCGCTGGTTGTCGTCGAGTAAACCACGCCGAGCACTGTGGGATGATTCGAACTTACGAGCACCTCTAGCGGCGTTGGCAGAGCCTGACCGATGCTCAGCAAACCCGCTGTGGACAGATAGCCCGCGTTTTCAGCCAGCGTTGCGGGTACGGAGAGCGTAATGACGGTGCTCTGGACATCTGTCACCCAAGTGGTCGCCGTCGTGGAGCTGAACAAATTCGCCGAACCGGTAATGGTGACCTTTTTAGGCCCTGTGAGGGACGGGTCAGAGATCGGGGTGATGTCAAAACTGGCCGTCAACGCCCCGGCTGGAATGATCACCGTGGCAGGAATCTGCAAAGCAGTTGGATGTGAGGACACCAGATTCACCGTTAATGGAGAGGACTCCGGTCGCGGGATGCTCACACTGCCACCGGCGATCATTGTGTTTCCATTTTCAGCCAGGCTCTCAGGCAGGGTGACCGTGACCGGCGGCGGCGGAATGAAGCCGGCATGTTCACTGAAGACCAATTGGGTGGACGAGGCAGTGACAAGTCCATAATCACCCCAGCGGAAGATGCCGCCATAAGCATCTCCGCGTTGAGAGCCATAAAACCAATTCTTCTGGGAGATGCCCGAAGGAGCAGAGATGATGTCCGTGTTGAGCTTTCCTGCATATGCGTCGAGCCAGTAAAGCCGGTTCAACGATGGATCAGGCACAGCGCCCTCCACCTGCGCACCGCCGAACGGAGGTGGCGTCCCATAGAGTGCCGTCGCCGTGTCTGAGAGCAGCGAAATGCGGTACTTGTGGTAGAAACATGTGTCGGTCGAATAATGCAGCACACCATGGAGTTCACCTGCAAGCGCCACCTCCCGCTGAAGGAACAGCCCGGAGGTTCCCAGCGTGTAGCGCATGAGCTTCGAACTCTGGTAGTTCACAAAACGCACGCCCAGCACACGCCCGGCACCACCCGTGACGGCTTGATTGCATGCTGCCGCGGTATCCGGCAATATCGCACCGCCCTGGATGGCACATAACGGAGCCAAGTCCCCTGAATACCCCGCTTCCTGACGGGCCACGAGAAGCGTCTCCACCGCGGCTTCCTCCGCCACGGCGAGGTCGATGGGCTTCATGGGCCGTCCGTCGGCACTCGTACCCACCGAACGTTCCGGTTCCCAAGCTTGAGCATTCAGCGCGCGACTCACGATCGTTCCCCGGTTGCCCAAGCCAACATGAATGCGTCCATCTTTGACGGCAAAACAGCTTCCCATCGCAGGAACCGCATGGAAAGAAGTGATGCGCTGCTGTTCCGGCTGCATTTCCACCACCTGACCGGCCCAGTAGCTCACCCGACCGTCCCAGAAGTAGCTTTCGGCCGTCGAACCGAGCAGCGAGAACAACCTCCGGCTCGCCTTGTCGTAACGTGTTTGAAGATTTTGGGGCAGTTGTTGCGCCATCCATGTGTTCCCGCCATGTCCGAGGCTGCCAAGCTGGATGGCATGCGTGTTGTTGGTCGTGCTCGACTCGGTCGTCGAGCAACTTGCCGTCGCGGTGACTGCGGTGACGCCCGCAGGCCATGACGAGAGCTGGATGGTCACCGTGGCCTGTTCATCTGGTGCCAGATCACCGAGGGCCACGCTCACATCCCCTCCACTGAGCTGCACGCTCCCCAGCGTGCTCGTGACCTGGCCTGCGGTTGCCACCGGCATGCCGCTCCAGTTCAACTGCGTGGAAGCCGCCGTGGCACGCCCGGCATTCCGTACCAGCACTGAGAAGGAAACAGGCTGTCCTTGCACCAGATAAGAAGGTCCGGGCATCTGGCGCACCACGAGATCCGCCTCCTCCGGCTTGGGAACCATCCGCCAGTCGCGAAAACGGAGGCCTTCCGGTTTGCAGAGAGCAATCCGGTCTCCGCAGAGCACGAGGGTAGACGTGCCGCTCTCCGGCGGGTCACGCTCCTCCACGGCAGCCATCGTGCGGGCATCGAGCACCACGACACGCTCATCACTGGAGCTGTTTCCAATGGTCATCACCATGCGGTCAGAAGCCGCATCATAGTCCCCGGCGCTGCCATAATTGA
The DNA here is from genome assembly GCF_044232965.1 of Prosthecobacter sp. Lineage (GTDB taxonomy): Bacteria > Verrucomicrobiota > Verrucomicrobiia > Verrucomicrobiales > Verrucomicrobiaceae > Prosthecobacter. The sequence continues at coordinate 101,235 of NZ_JBIIKX010000010.1, read as the reverse complement.
AAAGCGACCCGTTTTGCAGGCGGGTAAAAGCATCGAACCAATAGATGTCGATGAGCAACAACCGGCCCTTCCTCCGAAAGGTGTGGCTGCCGTTAGGCGTCGGAAATGTGCCCATGCTTTGCGGAGCGCTGATAGTCGAACCGGAGACCTGAAAGCGCTGCATCGTGCAGGGACTGCTCAGTTGATCGGACAGCGCGAACCATTCGCCATCCGTATTCCCCGGCACAATCAGGGCGGTGCCGGCCTCCTGGGCTGTTGAGGCGATGAGCACGCCGTTTTCAAAAACCTGGTAGCTTTTTACGCCGCCGATGGAAGACAGGGTCACTGTTGCCACTCGTCCCGGTGCTCCGGGCAGGGCGGCCACCGAATAAAACACCTTCTCTCCGTTCGCATCCGTGCCGGCCGACCAATCTGCCACCACCGAACCGGAAGCCAAATTCACCTGGGCCAGTCTTTTGCCGCCATCGTGACAAACATACAACTGACTCCCAGCCGATGCGCAGTCCATGCGGTCTCCCATCAGGCTCGTGGTGGTTGTGACGACGATCGGCGCTTCGAGTGCACCCGTGGCCGGGTTTACCGGTGTGATACTTCCACCCGTAATGCAAAAAAGCCGGTCGCTGGCCAAATCATAAACTCGTGCCGTGTGAGCGAGTGTCACGTCCACATCAGCCCGGGCCGACGTCATGCCAAGAGCATGGGCAGAAAGCCAGATTAGAACGGTTCGACGCATGAAAATTGCCTATCATGAACGGCATTCGGCATCCATACAAATCCACACTTCTGTCACTGACCTATGGGGCATCCGCCACGTTGGAGCAGACGCCATTTCTACCCCGAAGTCACGAGCGGCATCAAATGAATTATTTATGGACTCACTGCGGCTTGGTGGGCGGGACGTCTTCCTTCTTTTCCGGCTCAGATTTCCCGTCTTCTGGGGGACGACGGAAGCCATCCCTGCCATCCCTGCCATCCTTGGACTCCGACTTCTCACGGAATTTCATGAACTCCTGGCCCGCGACTTCGCGGTAGGTGTCGCGCAGCTTTTTGAAGGCTTCCATCCGTTGGTCCGGCGGCAGTTGTTCCAGTCTGGCCAGCGCCTCTTTCACACGCGGCAACTGCATGATGCGATCATGAAAGCGGCGAGTTTCCTCACGGCGTTCCGGTTTGGACACGGACATCATCTCAGCTCCGAGACGGATCGCAGCCATGCGCCCGAATTCTGGCGAATCAGGCTTTGGCATTTCCGGCAGACCGCGCTGATCCATGGGGAAGGGCGGTTTGATCTTCTCCAGAATGCCCACGACCTCGGGATCAATCTCCTTGAGCGCCTTGTGCAACGTGTTGCGCATCTCCTCGTTCGCCTTCATCGCCTCGTCGCGTGATGCGATGACCTCAGGCCGCTGCCAGGCTTTTTCAAAGGCCGCGCGCACCTTGCTGCGTTCTTCCTCGGACAGCTTTTCAAATCCCTCAAAGCCGCGCGACGGCTTCCCGCCCATGCCGGGCATCATGCCAGGAGGCCCACGGCGCTCACCATCGCGGAAAGACGGCCCCTCGCCCGGTTTCGGTGAAGATGGCTTGGTGTCTTCCGACTGAGCAACAGCAGTCGTGATGAGGGCTAAAAACAAGGCCAAGGGGCGCATGGCGGGCATGTTCCGCCGCTGCGTTGGTTTGGCAACTTCATAGCTGGGCTCGGTTTTCATCTCCTCATTAAAACTGTCCTCGGACCCAAAAGTTGCGCTCACTTGAGCCGCTCCAGCTTCAGCAAGGGAGCCGCAGGCGAAGCAAACTGGGCCACATACAGGTTCCCATCCGCATCCACCGCCACGCCATGCGGATGAATGAAGGTCTTCCCATCACTTTTCATCGGCTGCAATGCACCATTTTCATACACGGCAGGCGGCCCGCCAATGTTCGAGACGACCTTCCACTGCGAATCGACGATGGAGATGAATCCCGCCGCGTTTTTATCCTTCGGCCAGTTGTCACCGAGATGCGGAATGATCGTGTGCTGGCCGAAAAGCACGATGTCACGCGGATTCCCGCCGGGAAACGGCCTCTGGTCAATGAATCGGCCCTCCGGCGTGAAGCGGCGGATTTCCTGCTGGTCGCTCATGCCAATGACCACACGCGGCGTGCCATCGCGATCATCAAACGCGCCACCGTGCGGACCCCAGTGCTTCAGTTGGTCCTTCGGATCGCCAAGATTGCCACCCCAGGCACGCAGCAGCGATCCATCCGGCTTGTAGTGGAAGATGTAATCCTTCCCATAGCCATCAAAGACCGCGAACTCGCCATTGGGGAAGTGAATCGTCTTCGAGGGCCGGTATTCCTTCGCATCGGCATGCAGCTTCGCTGTTTTCGGCCATGGGAAGACCGCCAACTCCTCGCCATCGAGCGTCACCTTGCGCACTTCATGCAATTGTGTGTCGGTGATGAACAGCACCTCGCGCTCACCCTCCTTCACCAGGCTCATCCCGTGCGCTCCTGGCATGCGGGCCGTCCAGTGCTTGATCAACGCGCCGGTCTTCGAGTCGAGAATGATCACATTGTTCCGCGCATCATCCGTGAGGAAGAACAACCGCCCTTGCGAGTCGATGACCACCGCGTGGCCGTTTTTCACATTCACCTGCGCCAAAGCCTCACGTCCCCAGTTGGGAACCACTCGATAGCGAAATTCGCCCTGACCAAGGATGTCCTCGGCCAGAACGGCGGTGTTCAGGAGACAAACGGCAAGCAGGACGGCGAAACGGATCATGCGCCCATCCAATCATGTCGCCGCGCCTCCCGCAAGAACGCTGCACACACGATTTGCCTACCGCTTGATTGGCTGTCAGTGTCCGCGCATGCCGTTTCTGCTCATTGGTCTCGCTCTCTTCGCCGGTCTCGCCCTCGTCCGCTGGGCGCAGGCGCGGCATGCGGGCATGATGCTCAAAGGTTCGCGCGTGAACGCCCCCACGGCGCACACCGGTGGAGAGATCGCCCTCGTCTTCCTCAAATCCGAGGGCATCGACGATGTGCAGATCGTCGAGCATGACGCACTGGTCACCAATTACTTCGATCCCGCCCGCCGCCGCCTGTTTCTGCGCAGCGAAGTGGCCCGTGGCACCACCCTCACCGCGTGGTCCATCGCCCTGCACGAGGCCGCGCACGCCTTGCAAACCGGCGACAGCCTCGGCGAACTTAAATGGCGGCAAAGCTGCATCCGCATGAGCCGCTACCTGCCCACCCTGGCCGTGCTGGTCATCACCGGGATGACGCTTTTCAAAGTGCTCATGCCACGCTACGCCATCTTCATCGCCGCCGGTGTGCTGCTGCTCCTTTTACTGCTGAACCTCGGTAGCGTGCCCACCGAGCTCAACGCCAACAAGCGCCTCCGCCGCTTCCTGGAGGAACACCTCAAAAATCACGGCCAGGCGCACGAGCGCCTCAACGAACTGCTCTTCTGCATGGCTATCCGCGAAACCGGCGACCTGCTCAGCTCTCCGCGCTACTTCTTCCTCAGCGCCCTGCCCGGCACGGGAAAATCGCGGCCTTCGTAAGGCGACGTGCGGCACGTCGTTTGACTCGTATGGTCAAAACGATCGCCTTTCTCCTCGCCGCCGCCTCTTTCGCACTCGCTGACACCCAGACGCCCGCCTCCTACAGCGGCGATTTCGTGATCAAGGTCAACTACCGCTACCTGCTGAGCAAACCCGAAGGCTATGAGACCAATGCGAAGAAGAAATGGCCGCTCGTCATCTTTCTCCATGGGAGCGGCGAGCGCGGCAACGACCTCGAACAGATCAAAAAACACGGCCCGCCGAAACTCATCGCCGCCGGGCAGAAATTCCCCGCCGTCATCGCCAGTCTGCAATGCCCGCCGAATGAACTGTGGAATCCGCATGGCGTGAAGGCCGTCACCGATCATCTGATCAAAACCGAGCGCATCGACACGAGCCGCGTTTACCTAACCGGCCTCAGCATGGGTGGCTTCGGCACGTGGGAGACCGCGTTTGAGTATCCTGACACTTACGCGGCCATCGCGCCGGTCTGCGGTGGCGCTGGTGTGCGCTGGGTCACGGCGGAGCGCATCAAGCATCTGCCCGCCTGGATCTTCCACGGTGACAAGGACGGCGCTGTCCCGGTCGAAAACAGCCACAAGATCCACGACGCGCTCAAAAAGATCGGCGCACCGGTCAAACTCACGATCTATCCCGGCGTCGGTCACGACTCGTGGACCGCGACTTATGACAACCCCGAGTTCTGGAAATGGCTCTTTGAACAAAAACGCTCATGAAAATCCTCATCGCCCTTCTCGCAGCCACATCGCTGCATGCCCAAATCCTTCCCGGCACGAAGCCACTGGAGCCGAATCCTGATTTTTCCGCCACGATGGTCGCGGGCATCGACAAGATGGCGCTGCGGCTCATCGAGCAGTCGAAAGCAGGCCGCAAGCCGACGCGCGAGAAGCTCAAAGCCGCCATCGGCATCGTCGATGAGCGTGTGCCGTTCACCGCGCTCGAACTCGTCGGCGACACGGCCTCCCCTGCCCTGCTGCACGAGACGGAGCAGTGCCGCGTCTTCCGCGTGCGCTGGCCGGTGTTCGACGGTGTGTATGGCGAGGGCCTTTATGTGCAACCAAAGGCCAAACCGCATGCGCGGGTGATTTACCTGCCGGATGCCGACGGCACGCCAGAGAAGCTGGTGGACGAATGGCTGCTCACCACCGGCTGCGAAGTCGTCATTCCGGCGCTGGTGAGCCGCGGTTCCGAGTTCAGCACGAACGACAAGTATGGCGTGAAGACGAACTGCTCGCACCGCGAGTGGATTTATCGCCAAAGCTACGAGCTGGGGCGTCACCTCATCGGCTACGAGGTGCAGAAGGCGCTTTCCATCGTGGATTGGTTCAAGGCGCAGCCGGCGCAGGTGCCACTGCTCATCGCCGGCATCGGTGAAGGCGGCATGCAGGTCCTGCACGCCGCCGCCATCGACGAACGCATCGACAGCGTGTACTCGATGGGCTACTTCGCGCCGCGTGAAAGCGTGTGGCAGGAACCGATCGAGCGCAACGTCTTCGGCCTGCTGCGTGATCTGGGCGATGCGGAGATCGCCAGCCTCATCGCGCCGCGTCCGCTGGTGTTGCAGCACTTGTTTTATCCGAACCGTGTCGTCTCGATGGAGGCGGCAAAAGGCGCGCGCTCCATCGCCGCTCCGGGAAGACTCTCCGCGCCGGATTTGGCCGCGTTTGAGGCCGAGGTCGCCCGTGCGAAGCAGATCGCACCCACCAGCCGCATCCTCGCGGCCACGCAGGAGACGAACAACGATCAGATCATCCGACACTTGCTGCCCCAGGCCTCTGCCGATGCCGCGCTCAAGTCCCTGAAAATCACCGGAGCCACCATCACGATCAAACCGGACGCCACACGCCAGAAGCGGCTCGTACGCGAGCTTGAAGCCTTCACGCAACGGCTGCTGGTGACCACCGAGATGGAACGCAAGGCGCAGTTCTGGGACAAGCTGCCGCTCAAGTCGCTGCCGGAGTATAAAACCCACACCGCGAAGGAGCGCGACCGCTTCTGGAACGAGGTTATCGGCCGCCTGCCGGACCCGAATCTGCCGATGAACGCGAAGAGCCGCTTCGTGCGCGAGACGGACAAGGTCGCCATCTATGAAGTCACACTCGATGTGTGGGACGATGTCTTCGCCTGGGGCTGGCTGTGTTTGCCGAAGGATCTCAAGGAAGGCGAGAAACGCCCCGTCGTCGTCTGCCAGCATGGATTGGAAGGCATCCCGGAGGACACCATCACCATCGACGAGACGAACCGCGCCTTTGGAGCCTACAAGGCCTTCACGCTGCGCCTTGCAGAGCAGGGATTCGTCACCTTCGCGCCGCACAACCCGTATCGGGGCATGCACGCCTTCCGCACGCTGCAGCGGAAGCTCAATCCGCTCGGCCTCACGCTCTACAGCGTCATCAACGGCCAGCATCAGCGCATTCTGGAATGGCTGAAGGCGCAGCCCTTCGCGATTCCGGAGAAGATCGCCTTCTACGGCCTCAGCTACGGCGGCAAATCCGCCATGCGCACGCCTGCGGTGCTCACGGACTACTGCCTGAGCATTTGCAGCGGCGATTTCAACGAATGGGTGCGCAAGTGCGTGAGCACGGACATGCCGATGAACTACACGCACACCCACGAGTATGAGATCTGGGAGTGGAACATGGGCCGCACCTTCAACTATGCCGAGATGGCCGCCCTCATCGCGCCGAGGCCCTTCATGGTCGAGCGCGGCCACAATGACGGCGTCGGCATCGACGAATGGGTGAACTACGAGTTCGCCAAGGTCCGCCGCCTCTACAACAAGCTCCTCATCGGCGACCGCACGACCATCGAGCACTTCGACGGCCCGCACACGATCCACGGCGTGGGGACGTACCAGTTCCTGAAGGAGAAGCTGGGTTGGAAGTGATCGGCCGGAGGGTTGCAATCCCCGCATCGTCCGCTAGGCTCGTGGCGTAACCCCAACGCGCATTATGCAAACACCCAAAATCACCGCTTACCTGAAAACTTACTGTGGCTGGAGCGAAGGCGTCCGCGCCATCTTCCGCAAATACGGACTCGACTACGAAGAGAAGGACATCATCAAAAACCCCGCCTTCCGCTGGGAGATGGAACAAAAGAGCGGCCAGCCGTTGTCCCCCTGCGTGGAAGTGAACGGCACGATGCTCGCCGACATCAGCGGCGAGGAAGTGGAGCGCTGGATGACCGAAAACGGCCTCCTCAACCTGAGTGATGCTCCGGCTGACGCTCCGACCAATTCCGCCTGCACGGACGCCCAACACGCCGCCATGGCGGCAGGACAGATCGGCACGCTCAAGTTTGTCGGTTGAATACCCATGAGTCCTCGTCTTCTCCTCGCCGCGCTGGTCTTCACGCTGGCTGCCTGCAACACCGTTTATTACGCCGCCTGGGAAAAGCTGGGCTACGAGAAGCGGGATTTGCTCAAGAGCGCGGTCAAAGCCGCGCGTGGCGAGCAGAAGGAGGCGGGCGAGGAGTTCCAAGATGCGCTGACGCAGCTACAAAAGCTGACCGGCTACAGCGGCGGCAATCTTGAAAGCGCCTACAACCGCTTCAAAGGCGAATACGAGGACTGCGAGGCCCAGGCCACGGCCGTGCGGGACGAGATTCGCGAAGTGGACACGGTGGCACGGGATTTGTTCCGCGAATGGGAGCGTGAAATCCGTCAGTATGAGAGCGCCTCACTCGCCACCGACAGCCGTCGCAAGCTGGCGGACACACGAAGTCGTTTTGAGCAGCTTTCCAATTCGCTGCACGCGGCTGAATCGACCATGGAACCTGTCTTGCGCCAGTTTCGCGACCAAGTGCTTTATTTGAAGCACAACCTGAACGCCGCCGCCGTCGGTTCCCTGCGAGGCAAGGCAGACAACATCCAGGGCGACATCCAGCGCCTGCTGGCGCAGATGAATCGCTCCATCGCCGAGGCAGATCGGTTCATTCAGACGCTCTGATCAAGGAGTGGGGCCATCCTGGTCCCACCACCGGGGACAAGATGTCCCCGCTCCTTTCAAGGCCGTGCCGCAATCGACAGCTCGATGATGCGCGCGCACAGATCAGGAAACTCGATGCCCACAGCCTTCGCGGCTTTCGGCAGCAGACTGCTGCTCGTCATGCCGGGAATGGTGTTGATCTCTAGAACGAAGGGGGCTTGATCGCTGTCACGCAGCATGACATCGACGCGGCCATAGACTTCGGTGCCGCAGGAGCGGAAGGCTTTCAGCGCGGCATCTTGCACGGCCTTCGTCACCTCGGGGCTGAGATCGGCGGGGCAGTTATAATTCGTTTTGCCGGTGCCGCCCATCCATGGGTACTTGTTGTTGATGTCGTAGAAGCCTTCGAACGGCTCGATGTGGATGATGGGCAGCACCTGATCGCCGAGAATGCCGACGGTCAGCTCTTTGCCGGCCACATAGTCCTCGACCAGCGTGTCTGTGCCGAACTTTTTCGCGTCTTCAATCGCGGCGTCGAACTCATGCTGATGATGGCAGATGTGAACGCCTACGCTGGAGCCTTCACGCGGCGGTTTGACCACGAGCGGGAAGCCAATCGCGAGCCGCTGGCTGCCATCAAGCAGATAAGTCTGCGAGCGCGGCGTCGGCACACCGGCGGCGATGAAGCGTTCCTTACTGAGCAATTTGTCGAAAGCCACACGGCTGGTTTCGACACCCGCACCAGTGTAGCGGATACCTCGCTGATCCAAAATGGCCTGAATCTGGCCGTCTTCGCCAAAGGTACCGTGAATCAGGTTCATGGCGATGAAGGTGTCCGCCGGAACCTCAAAGTCCGGCCCGGTCACGTCGATCTCGTTGACGATGGCTCCTTTGCTGCGCAGCGCCTCGGCGACGCTCTCGGCGGTTTTAAGCGAGACTTTCCGTTCGGAGCCTGGGCCACCCATGAGGAGGGCGATCTTCTTGTTCGTGAGGTCGAGCATGGTCCGCAGATATGGAATGTGGCGGCTGGATTGGCAAAGGAATCCTGCCAGAGTTCGCGCCATGAAATCGCGCCAGCTCCTGATTGCCGCTTTGCTGCTTGCCCAAACCGCCAGCGCGGCGGATTTCGATCTCCTCATCACAAATGCGCTGATCGCCGACGGCAGCGGAGCGCCGCTGGTCACGGGCAGCATCGCCGTGAAGGGCGGAAAAATCGTCGCGGTGGGTCAAATCGAAGGCACGACGGATCAAATCATCGACGCGCGTGGAAAAGTGGCCGCGCCGGGTTTTATCGACGTTCACACGCACTCCGAGGACATCTGCCTCATTCCGGCGGCGGAGAATTTTCTGCGCATGGGCGTCACGACGATCATCACCGGCAACTGCGGCCATTCGCGGACCGATGTGGCGAAGTTTTTCGCGGAAATCGAGGAATCGAAGGTCACCCTCAATGTCGCCACGCTCATCGGCCACGGCTCCGTGCGTGAGCAGGGCATGAGCGGCAGCTTCATCCGTGCGCCGAACGCGGAACAGCTCGCGGTGATGAAAGGACTCGTCGATCAGGCGATGAAGGATGGCGCGGTAGGACTGAGCACCGGCTTGATCTATGTGCCCGGTTCTTTTGCCAAGACTGAGGAACTCATCGAACTGGCGAAATCCGCCGCCGCGCACGACGGCATTTATGTCAGCCACATGCGCTACGAAACCGTGCGCATCTTCGACGCGCTGGATGAGATCATCCGCATCGCGAAAGAGGCCAAAATCCGCGCCGAAGTTTCTCACATCAAGCTCTCCGGCCCCACGGCCTGGGGCAAGGCTGCCACAGTGCTCGCGGTGCTCGACAAGGCACGCGCCGAGGGTTTGCAGATCACGCACGATCAATATGCCTACACCGCCTCCAGCACCGGCCTGCGCCAGACCTTGCCTGACAGCGCTTTGGAAGGCGAACGCGAGGATTACCTCGCCCGCATCGCTGATCCGAAGCAGAAGGCCGAAATCATCGCCAAGATGGCCGAGATGCGCACACGGCAAGGCCGCAAGGATTACAGCTACGCCGTCATCGCCCGCTGCAAGGCCGATCCCACGCTCAACGGCAAGACGATTCCTGAAGCCGCGAAGATGAAACGCGGTTCAGACACTCTCGACGATCAAATTGAGTTCATCCTCGATCTTGAGGCCCAGGGCGGTGCCAGCGCCATTTTCCACGGCATGAACGAGGATGATTTGCAGACCTTCCTGGAGCATCCGCTCACCATGATCGCCAGCGACGGCGGTCCGCGTCGCCTTGGCGAGGATATGCCGCATCCGCGCAGCTACGGCAACAACGCGCGTGTGTTGGGCCGCTACGTTCGCGAGTTAAAACTGCTCAGTATTGAGGAAGCTGTGCGCCGCATGACTTCCCTGCCCGCGCAGACGTTTCGACTCAAAGATCGCGGCCAGCTCAAAGCGGGAGCCTTTGCCGACATCGTGATCTTCGATCCCGCCAAAGTGACCGATCCCTCCACCTTCAACGACCCGCACCACCACGCTGAAGGCTTCAGTGAAGTAATCGTGAACGGCGGCGTGGTGATACGTGATGGCAAACTGACCGAAGTGCGCAGCGGCGGCCCCTTGCGGCTCAAATAGCCGCGAGCACCCACTCACCGATTTTTTTCGCGGCTTGATCGTTCACTGCGGCTTCGGTCTGGCATTCCTCGGGTGAATAATCACCCCGGCGGGCGATGCGTCCGGCCTTCCAGACGTGGACCTCACGCGGATACGGCCCGACCTTGCGTGGATCGCTCCAAGTATGGATGCCGAGGGTCTGCGGATTGACGGCGGCGGCGATGTGCATGGGACCGCTATCGACGCTGATGCAGAATTTTGCCTGCCGCATGATCCAGATCAGCTCCGGCAATGAGGTGCGGTGGCTCCAGTCGTGAAGGTGTGCACCGGTGGGGCGGGTTTTGTCGTCCGTCATGCCGGCGAGGACAACGGGATGCGGCGCCAGGGCATCGCAAAGCGCCTGCAAAGCGGAGTTGGAGAGCGATTTGCCCACCCCACGCGACCAAGGGTGCAGCGCGATGAAGCCAGACAGTGATTCCGGCCAGCCTGCGGGCGGTGTGCCGGGCGTGAGTTCAAAGGTGATGTCTTCCGGCTCGATCTGGATGCCCAGGGCACGCGGCAGCTCCAGGTAGCGGTCCACCGCATGCGCTCCGGCATCGACGGGCACGGTGTGGTTGTAAAACCAGTGGGTACCTTCACGCGCATCCGAAAGACCGACGACATACTGCGACCCACGCCAACTGCTCGCGAGGCCGCTGCGAAGCAGGCCTTGGAAATCGAGCACGATCTCCGGCTCCTCACGCGGCAGGCACATCCAGGTGCGCCGCCAGTTCCAGAAACGCAGCAGACCGACAGGGCCACGAAACGTTTTGCGAGGGAACGGGATGACCTCGTCGATCAGCGGGCTGCCTTGCAGGATCGGCATCCATTCGGTGTTGGCGAGCCAGCGGATCTTCAGATGCGGATGCGCGTCACGCAGCGCCTTCACAGCGGGCAAAGTGTGGACGATGTCGCCGAGGGAGCTTGGCTTGATGATGATGGCGCTGCGAAAATCTCGGAGGCTTGGCAGTGCGGCGTGCATGCGGGGAAAAGGTCAAGGGATGATCAAGGAGTCAAGCTGCGGTCAAGATATGCGCGGTTTGCCATAGCAACCTCTTGACCCCTTGACCGGCGCAGCCTTGACCAGCTCCCGACACCTCATTTCCCCAAGGCAAGTCGATCAGCAAGCAGCGAGGGCAGACCCGCGGCGCGGATTTTTGCCTGCGCGGTTTCGATGTCGTATTCGAGGCGGCGGATGGTGATCGTCTGCGCCTGCACATCGTAGATGGCATAGGCGGCGCGCCAGTCACCGTCGCGCGGCTGGCCGACGCTGCCGACATTGACAAAATACTTCACGCCGCGCTGGATGATGACATCGGTGCCACGGGCGGCTCGGACGGCGTCGTCCTTTTCAAAGATGCGCGGCACATGGGTGTGACCGTAGAAACAGACCTGGGTGAACTGATAGCTGAAGCTGGCCATCGCGTCGAAGCGATTGGTCACATAGCCCCAGTTGCCGGGGGAATCGAGCGTGGCGTGGACGATGGTGAAATCACGCACCTGGCGTACGAGTTTCAGGTCGCGCAGCCACTGACGCTGCTCCTCGCTGAGCTGCTGGCGGGTCCAGAGTAGGGCGTTCTGGGCCAGGGGGTTCAGTTCTTCGAGCGTGCTCTCGCAGGCGGCACCCTCGTCGTGGTTCCCTCGCACCACCGGACAGCCCAGATCCTGCACCGTTTGCAGGCACTCCACCGGATTGGCCGCGTAGCCCACGATGTCGCCCAGGCAGACGTAATTGGAACACCCCTGCTCCTGGGCGTCCCACAGGACGGTCTGCAGGGCTTCCAGGTTGGCGTGAATGTCTCCGAAAATGGCAAATTTCATCGTCTAGGTTGGTCGGCGATAGCCCATCTTCGGGACATGCGCAGGGAAATCAAGCATTTCGGCATCCGAAGCCGCCGCACAGGGTCAACGCAGACTCCGCAGGCTTGTTTCCACCAAAGAACAGGGCGGATCACCCGATCCGCCCCTTTGCATTTGAGAAGGTACCAACAGCCAGAAGGAACACCTCTTTGAAATTTGCGACTGAACCGTCTCCAGTTCGTTGTCTGGTGGGATGATGCCACAGTTCAAAAACAATGCGTCAGGGGCTCGTAAATGAGTTGTAAGCTGGTTGTAAACCAAGCTTTAGACCCCTGTCTTCAGCCGCTCGTAATACCGAAACTCCAGACCTTCGGACTGACCGGTGATTTCCTTGAGGCGGAAGAGATGCTCGAAGGGCGGGAGCAGGACATCGCCTTCGTAATCTTTGGTGATGAAGGTCAGGTGGAGGCCGTCGCACTGGGGCAGCAGCTCTTCAAACACGCGGGCGCCGCCGATGACGAAGACGGTCTCGGCAGCGCCGCAGACCTGGGGCAGCTCGGAGACATCGCGGATGACGGTGACGCCTTCGCGAGGTGCCATCGTGCGGCTGAGGACGATGTTTTGACGACCGGGGAGCGGTTTGCCGATGGAGTCGAAGGTGGCGCGCCCCATGAGGATGGGATGACCGAGGGTGGTGCGCTTGAAGAATTTCAAGTCCTCGGAGTAATGCCACGGCAGTTTGCCCTCGCGACCGATGACGCGATTGGCGGACATGGCGACGATGGCGATGAGCCGGGGCATTTTACCAGAGGTCGATGGGCTGGTGCGGCTCGGGGCGGATGATTTCGGTGCCGGGGATGGTTTCGGTGAAGCGGCGGGTGAACCACATCTGGGCGGGCTCCTCGCCGTGGACGAGGAGGAGCTTCTTGGGCTTCACTTTTTCGATGTACTCGGCGATCTGCTCGCGCGAGGCGTGGGCGCTGAGGTCGAAACTCTCGACGCGGGCATTGAGCGCCACGGCGGGGAGATCTTTGGAGAGCTTGATCATGGTGCCGGGCGCGGCATTGCGGATCTTGTAGCCAGGGGACTCGGGGTCGGTGTAGCCGACGAAGCAGAGGGTGTTGCGCGGGTTATCGAGGAACTTCTGCGCGAAGATGTTGGAGACGGTGTGCTCGGTCATCATGCCGCTGGAGAGGGCATAGAGCGTGCGCGGGCTGGAGATCATCTCCTGGCGCTTTTTGCTCTTGCGCGGCACGAGCATCTTCATGTCCTCCAGCAGGCGGAAGCCTGGGTAGCTGCGGCGGCTGCGCGAGGCGTAGTGATCGTAAAGGACGGTGATCTTGGTGCTCAGACCGCCGATGTAGAGCGGCATCTCGGGGATGAGACCTTCCTGATGCAGCTCGTGCAGCATGAGCATGACCTCCTGCGTCTTGCCAAGGGCGAAGACGGGAATCATCACCGCGCCACCGGCCTCGTGCGTGTCGCGGATAACACCGGCAAGGCGTTCCTTTTCGGCCTTGCGGGAGAATCCTTCGGGACGGGCGTAATCACCGCGCGTGGTCTCGGCGATCATGACGTCGATGCCGCTGGTGGGGAAATCGGCGGCGCGGCAGATGGTCTGCGCCTCGAAGTTCACATCACCGGTGTAGAAGAGAGTGTTGCTGCCTTCGCGGACCAACACGCCGGTGGAGCCGAGGATGTGGCCGGCATCGAACAACGTGGCTTCCAGATTGGTGTCGGGAATCTCGAAGGAGCGGTCAAGATCGCGATACATCCACTGGGCGCGGATGTCATCGAGCTCACGGTGCGTGAAGAGCGGGTACTCGGCGATGCTTTCCTCCTCGCGCTGCTTCGTCATGACGTTGACGGAGTTGTGCAGCATGGCGGAGGACAGCTCGCCGGTGATCTCGGTCATGAGGACCGGCGTGTTCGGCTGCTTGCGCTGCAAAACGGGCATGGAGCCGATGTGATCGTGATGCGCGTGGGTGATGATGACCGCATTGGCCGACTTGTGCGGCAGCGGGCCGAAATCTGGCAAGGCGTCGAACCCGGCGCGTTTAGGGTGCATGCCGGAATCCAGCACGACACGATGATCCCCGGCTTCGAGGAGGTAGGAATTGGCGCCGATCTCGCGTCGGCGCGTCAGGTTACGAAAACGCATTCAGGTGGGGTAAAAGGGAGGCCGACACTAGGGGCTTGAGGGCGGCATACAAGGGCTATTTACCCTTCACACGGCCAGCGACTCTAGCAAAGAGCGCCGAGGCCGCCAGCAGGGCCGCAGGCAGGGTCGGCGGGCACCAAATGAGGGCGGACTGGAAGGCGAGGAAGCAGATGACGAGCCCGGCAAAGATAAACGCGGCTCCCCGCAGCAGCGCTTTCCTTTGGGGAACGCGCAGGACAAGCCAGAAGCCAGCCAGGGCCGCCACAATCCAAATCACCCACTGCAACAGCCCAGAGAGCAAATGAATGCGCGGCATGGCGAGCACTTGAGCGAGCGCCTGGGCATGCACGCGGGCCAGACCACCCGATGTGTCGTCATCGGTGCCAATGACAAAAACTTTGCCGGGGCCACGTAGATTCATCTTGTCCTGCACAGTCAGCGCATCGGCCATTTCCACCGTCATCAGGTTGAGCGCATCGACCTCGGGAATGGTTTGTTTGGCATTCAAGACAAACTCACCTGCGGGCGAGAGCGGCACAAAGCCCCCGTTCGCCAGATACGCGCCCGCTCCGGGCCCCAGCAGCAAACGATGGGTGGCGTAAGGCGTGCTGGAAACACGCGCCATGGCCTGCGCGAGCACGGTGGGACGCAGGCGACCGCCTTCCTGTAACGCGTAGGGCAGGAGCGTGCGGTCCTCATCCTTGCGCGTGAAGGTGATGCCGATCTCGGCCTGCCTGCGCAACAGCTCGTCCGGCGCGGTGATCAAAGCTCCCAAAGCAGGCACTGCATCAAACTCAGCGCTGAATTTTTCGAAGCGCGGCAGCGCATCATCGAGTCCGCCGAGAAAAGCAGGTGAATTGGCACCCGTCGCAAGCTGCGCCTCGACACCCAGCACCGTGCTGGGAAAGGGCATCAAGGCCTCTGCGGCCTCACGAACAAACTCGGGCGACGGGCTGCCCCACATCAGTGTTTCGGGGATCACGAGCACCGCCGGGTCGAACGGCTGCAAGCCTTTGAGCACCATCTGCCAGTCCAGCGGACGTGGCGGCCAGCCAGCGTACTCCTCCTTGTCCGCCACGCGCATTTTCACCAGCACGACGGGCTTTTCGACAGATGGAGACGCCTTTTCAAAACGATCCCGGGCGTTGGCAACGAGGAAGTCGAGAAACAGCTCGTCCACACGCTGAAACCGACCGGCCTGATGCTCGCGATCCAGCCACCAGCCGAGGCTGGTGAGAATGACGAGCAGGATGAAGGCGCGGATCATGAGTTTCGCGAAAGCTGCTTGGAAAAACGTCTCCTCATCCCCTCCCCCTCCTCAATGAGGAGAGGGAAACTGCCTCAGACCGCCCGACTAGGCGGCATTGGTGCTGGGAACCTCGGCGGGGGCATCGTCACGCTTGTCAGCGGCAAACTTGAGACGCTTCGACTCCTCATCGAAGGAAACCTTCACGATGTCGCCATCGCGCACGTCGCCACGGAGGAGATGCTCGGCCAGCGGGTCCTCGATGTTCTTTTCCACGGCACGGCGCATCGGACGCGCGCCATACTGCGGATCGAAGCCCTCTTTCATGAGGAACTCACGAGCGCTGTCGTCCAGCGTGATGTGGATGTTCTTCTTCTTGAGGCGGGCGACGACCTTGGCGACCTCGAGATCGACGATGACGTTGAGCTGGGTCTTTTCCAGCATCTGGAACACCACGATGTCATCCAGGCGGTTGAGGAACTCGGGTTTGAAGAACTTCTTCGCGGCCTCGTTGATCTTGCCCTTGATGCCGGCGTTGTCGGCGCTGTCCTGCTGCATGGCCATGAAGCCAAGGCTGGTCTGGCGCTTGATCTGCTCAGCACCCACGTTCGAGGTGAGGATGACGATGGTGTTACGGAAGTCGATCTTGCGGCCGAAGTTGTCAGTAACCTGGCCTTCTTCGAGAATCTGGAGCAGCAGATGCATCACATCCGGGTGCGCTTTTTCCACTTCGTCGAAGAGAATGACCGAGTAAGGACGACGACGCACGGCTTCAGAAAGCTGGCCGCCCTCTTCATAACCGACGTAGCCGGGAGGAGCGCCGATCAGACGGCTGGCGGTGTGCTTCTCCATGTACTCGGACATGTCGATCTGGATCAGCGCCTCGGCGGTGCCAAACATGAACTCGGCGAGGTTCTTCGCGAGGAAGGTCTTGCCGACGCCGGTGGGGCCAAGGAACAGGAAGGAACCGATCGGACGACGCGGATCCTTCAAATCGGCACGGGAACGACGCAGGGCCTTGGAGATGGCGATGACCGCTTCGTCCTGACCGATGACCTTGCTCTTGAGCTCGGATTCCATCTTGAGAAGCTTCTCGGCCTCCGCGGTCTCCATGCGCTGAAGCGGGACGCCAGTCCATTTCGAGACGACGGACATGATGTCCTCCTCGGTGACATCGACGATGCGCTCGTGGCTGTTGGCGCGCCAGTGTTCCAGCACGTCGTCGTAGCGCTTCTTCGCGTTTTTCTCGCGGTCACGCAGGTGCGCGGCTTTTTCGAAGTCCTGCTCCTTGATGGAGCCTTCTTTCTCAAGGCGGATTTCTTCAATCTCGGCCTCGATGCCCTTCAATTCGACCGGGCGGGTCATGGCTGCGATGCGGGCCTTCGAACCAGCCTCGTCCATGATGTCGATGGCCTTGTCCGGCAGGAAGCGGGCGGGCAGGTAGCGTGAGCTGAGGTTCACAGCGGACTTGAGCGCTTCCTCACTGTACTTGGCCTTGTGGTGCAGCTCGTATTTGCCGCGCAGGCCGAAGAGAATCTTGATGGCATCCTCGACGGAAGGCTCCTCGATCTTCACGCTCTGGAAGCGGCGTTCGAGCGCGGAGTCCTTCTCGATGTATTTGCGATATTCGTTCAGCGTGGTGGCACCGACGCACTGCAGCTCGCCACGGCTGAGCGCTGGCTTGATGATGTTGCTGGCATCCATCGCGCCTTCCGCGCCACCAGCACCGACGATGGTGTGCAGCTCGTCGATGAACAGGATCACATTCTTGTTGCGGCGGATTTCATCCATGACCGCCTTGATGCGCTCCTCGAACTGGCCGCGATACTTCGTGCCAGCAACCATCAAAGCGAGGTCGAGGGTGATGACGCGCTTGTCGCGCAGGATTTCAGGCACGTTGCCCGCTGAAATTTCCTGGGCGAGACCTTCAACGATGGCGGTCTTGCCAACGCCGGCCTCGCCGATGAGCACGGGGTTGTTCTTGGTGCGGCGGCAGAGAATCTGGATAACGCGGGCGATTTCATCCGCGCGGCCGATGACCGGGTCCATCTCGCCCTTCTGCGCGAGTTCGGTCAGATCACGACCGAAGGCTTTGAGGGCCGGGGTTTTCTCGTTCTTCTTCTTGTCGCTCGCAGGCGTGTTGCCGCTGGGGGAGACGGGTTCGCTGTCCTCGTCTTCTTCCTCGCTTTGGGAGGTGAAGTTGGGATCAAGCTCCTTCAAAATTTCGCTACGGGCCTTGTCGAGGTTCACTTCAAGATTGCGCAACACCTGAGCGGCGACGCCTTCGCCCTCGCGCAGCAATCCAAGCAGGATGTGTTCGGTGCCGACGTAGCTGTGGTTGAGCGCCTTGGCTTCTTTCGAGGCGAGGGCGAGTACCTTCTTCACACGCGGCGTGTAAGGAATGTTGCCGACCATCTTGGTCTCCGGGCCGGAGCCGACCTGCTGCTCGACCTGCATGCGCACGGTTTCGAGATCGAGACCGAGCTTGGTCAGCACATTGACGGCGACGCCCTGGCCGAGCTTGATGAGGCCGAGGAGCAGATGCTCGGTGCCGACGTAGTTGTGATTGAAGCGGTCGGCCTCCTTGCGGGCGAGGGCCAGAACCTGTTGGGCGCGTGGGGTGAAATTATTCATCATTGGGGGCGGAGGGCGGACCTCCTGGGGTTGATTGAGATGGGGGAAAGCTACCCGGGCCGTCGATGGATTGCAACCGTGCGCGGGTGATTTCGGCACGCATGCTGTCACGCTCTTCCGGAGACAATTCACGCGCAGCATTGAGCTGCAAATGCGCAGGCTGGATTTCCAGCAGCATCATGTCGATGAGGCTGCGGTCGCAGTTGCCCACGAGATCGAGATCAGCGCCGAGGCGAAGCATGGAAAGCAGGTTCAGCGCCTCTTTGGAGGACAAGACGTGCGCGTAACGCAGGATGGCGAAAGCGCGACCCACCTGGTCCTGCAACATGGTCTGGTGGTCTTCCTTGAGCTTGGCGCGGGCGTTCTGCTCGGAGCGCACGACGCCTTCGATGACTTTTTCGATCTGCGCGATGATCTCAGGCTCCGCCTCGCCCAGCGTGTGCTGGTTGGAAATCTGGAAGAGATTGCCCAGCGCCTCGGTGCCCTCGCCGTAGAGGCCGCGCACGGCCAGACCTATCTTGCCAACGGCCTTGATGACGGGATTGATCTGCTCGGTCAAAACGAGCGCCGGCAGGTGCAGCATCACGGAGGCGCGCATGCCGGTGCCGAGATTGGTCGGACAGGCGGTCAGGTAGCCTAGTTTCGAGTCAAAGGCGAAGGGCAGCGCGCCTTCCAGCTCGGTGTCCACACGGTCCACCAACTCGTAGGCGCTGTGGAGGTTCAAACCGGGCCGAATCCCCTGAATGCGGAAATGATCCTCCTCATTGATCATGATGGAGATGCTCTGCTTGCGATCCACCACGACCGCGCAGCCGCTGGAGCGTGCCGCATGCTCACGGCTGACGAGATGGCGCTCCACGAGCACCTGTTTGCGGATCTTGCTCAGTTCGGTGTAATCCTCGCTGTAGCCGTCGCGCATCTCGGGCAGTTGCTCGACCACGGGACGGACCTGCTCAAGCAAATCCACGCGCTGGCGCTCCTGGCTGAAGCCGGGGAACGGAAATCCGCGCAGATTGCGCGCCAGACGCACGCGCGAGGTCATGACGATGTCGGAATGCGGTCCCGCACCCTTCATCCAGTCGGCGGGGTTTTTGATCAATGTGGCGAAGCGCATCATTTGGTGGGAGCCTTGGTCTGCAGCCGCTCGATCTCGGCCTTGAGTTTCGCGGCATCTTCGTAACGCTCCTCTTTGACAGCCAGATCAAGATCAGCGCGCAATTGGGAGACCTCCGCAGGCTGCGCCGGCGCGGGAACAGGCATAGGAGCCGCCGGAGGCGGTGCGGGCGGTTCCTCGCGCACCACATTAGCGCGCTGACGCGGCAGAAGTTGTGGCGCGCTGCCGCCAACGCTCGACGGCCGCTTGCCGACATGGCGCGTGCCTTTGTGCATGTTCCGCAGCAGGCCGTCCAGGCCTTCGCGGAAGGAGTGGTAACATTCCGGGCAGCCCATGCGGCCGATCTTTTTGAGCTGCGAGGCGGTGAAGCCGCAGGCGTTGCAGACGACCTCCATCGAGTCCTCGGAGCGCTGGGAGGGCGACAGAAACGCCTCCGCCAGACCGAAGCCGGTCTCCTCGGTCACTCCCTTGGCCTTCGAGCAACTTTCACACAGATTCACCGTGGTCATCTGACCGTTGATGATCTGGGTGAGGAAGACCGAGGCCTCATTCTCGCATACGTCGCATTTCATGGGTTCAAACTGGGCTGCTTTCGTGCCATATGACATGATACGAACGGCAGTCGGTACTGGTTATGACAGGTATTTCTCCGCGTCAACCAATGCCCTGCCCCGCCAGCCATTCGTCCAGCTCCGCCTGCATCTGCGCATGCTTCGCAAAGCTGTAGTGAAATGTCCGAAAACCCAGTCGATTGGCGGTCTCAATGTTCGCCTCCAGGTCGTCGATATAGAACGTGCGGGCCGGGTCGAGATCGAGCTGGGTGATGGTTTGGTGGAAAATCTCCTCCCCCGGTTTCGAGCAGCCGGCTGAATACGAATACACGCCGCCCTGAAATGGCCGAAAGATGTCAAAAGTGCGCAGAAAATAATCTTTATGCAGGCCACTGGTGTTTGAGAGCAGATACATCGGCAGTTTGCCCGCCAGCGCTGTCAGCGTGGCATGCATCGGCTCGTTTTGTGTAAAAATCTCGCACCAGATCGTCTCGAACTCCTGACGGGAGCCACGAAAACTCGTGACCGCCATCCCCTCGCGCACAAACGTCTCATCATTCATGCGACCGTCCTCGTACGGCCCCTTGATGTCCTCAAACAAGTTCAGCACCGTCTCCGCCGGATGATCGCACCGCTCCGCCAGCCGACGGGCGGCGATGCTGAAGTCGAAGTCGATGAGAACTTTGCCGACATCGGAGAGAAGAACAGGCTGGGGCATGGTTTGAGATAAAGCATCATCGCGAGGCTTTCCAAGTCACTGTTTCGACCACAAATCTCCGCAGAACAGCACCACTCCGGCCCAGATCAGTCCGAACGACACCATCGCGGCGGCGCTGACTGGCTCGTGATAAACCAGGGCACCCACAAGAAACTGCCCGGTAGGTGCCAGGAACTGCAACACGCCAAGCAACGCGAAGGGAAGCTGCCGCGCCGCATGCGCAAAGCCGAGCAGTGGAATCGTCGTGATGATGCCGAGGCCGATGATGAGCAGCAGATCATGTGTCGAGGCCGTGCCCCAGATGGAAACCCCGTTTTGCTGGCTCCATGCGAGATACGCGACGGCAATCGGAATGCCGACGAGTGTTTCGACGCCCAGTCCTGGCAGCGATCCCAGCGGTGAGCGACGCCGTGCAAGACCGTAGAGCGCAAAACTGACCGCCAGCAGCAGCCCGATCCATGGAAAGCGCCCCACGAGCACGAGCTGCGTCACCACACCACACGCTGCGGAGGCGATGCTGAGCTTTTGCAGACGAGAAAGACGCTCGCCCAGCAGGCGGCTGCCGATGAGCACGTTCAGCAGCGGATTGATGAAGTAACCGAGGCTGCAATCAATGATACGCCCGTGCTGGGCCGACCAGACAAAGACGCCCCAGTTGATGGCGAGCAGGAACGCGGACCAGGCATGCGCCCGCAGCAGCTTCGGCTTCCTCAGCGACTTCATGAAGGCCGCCCACTCGCCCCGCAGGATGAGCAGCGGCAGCACCGTGGCCATCGTCCACATCACGCGCTGCGCCAGTGCCACATCACTGCCAAGATGGCCGATCTGCTTCCAATACACCGGCAGCACACCCCACAGCCCAAACGCGATGACAGCGCTCAGGACGGCGGCGGCATGATTCTCTCGGGACATGGGTGACATTTTTGCCATGTGGCGGCATTGGCACGCTCGACGCGTTGACCCGGCGGCACAAATTTCAATCATACGGCCATGCAAGTTTACCGCCGCCTGCCGTTTCCCGACCTGCCTCCACGCAAGCGCTCACGCGTTCACTGGCCCAAGATCCTTTCGATCGTCGTGCTCGGCTTCACCCTCATGCTGGTGTTCCGGGCCGTTCGACAGCCCGGCATCACCGCCATGCCCCAAAACACAGCCCCATCACTGCCCGAGAAGAAGCAGCTCAAGTAGTCCTGCGGCTGTACAAAATCAGCACCGCTGCCACAACGCCAAGGGCGGCATTCAGCGCCCACAAAATCAGTGGGTGATGATCATACAGCGGCATGCCCAGCGCGGAGCTGGCCGTGTTCCCCGCGCACCACGCGAAGCTGAGAAAGCCGACGTACCGCCCGCGCATGTCGTCCGGCGCTAGACTGGCCGAGTAGGCCTGCTGACGCGAAAACGCAGACATCTCACCGATCGTGAACACGACCATCATCAAGACAAATGCCGTGAGCGATCCGCTGACGAGAAATGTGAGGAAGCTGGCTCCCATGAGGATGTAACCGAGTGCCAGCACCTGCTTCACCGGCCACAGGCGCAACCCGGCGGCCAGCGGCACCTCAAACAGGCAGATCATCACGCCATTCATCGCCAGCACGAGACCGCAGAGATGCAGCGAGAGGCCGTTGCGCTCGAAGTGCAGCGGAAAGGTCGTGTTTGTCTGCCGGAAGATCCACGCGATGCAGACGCAGGCCGCGAACAACGCGAGAAACGGCTTGTTGGCCCGGATGGACTGCCACGCATGCCCCCAGCCCGCGTGTTCACGCGCCGTCTTCCGCCCACGCGGTAAAAACAGCCACGCAATGACGCCAAACACGGCCGACGTGGTCGCATCGACCACAAACAGCCAGAAGAACGAGTGCTCGGCCAGGAAACCGGCCGTCGCTGGCCCGAGTGACCACGCCAGATTCACCGCGAACCTTTGCACCGCGAAAGCGATGACGCGATGCTCCGGCGGCACGATGTCCTGCACCAGCGCCGCGCTGGCCGGACTTCCGGCCTCGGTGATGATGCCCGTGATGAAAGCCAGCAGCGCCAGCATGCGCCAGTCAACCGCCTGCGACATGGCGAGCATGCACAACGCGCCCGCAAGCGACGAAGCCGCCATCGTGATGTTCCGCCCCAGGCGGTCCGCCATCCAACCGCCGATCCAGGCGGCGGCAAAACCGCCCAGCGAGTAAGCCGCCACCGCCAGCCCGGCCTGGGCGGCGGAGTTGCCGTTCCGCGTGATGAACAGCGCCAGGAACGGCACGACGAACACGCCGAACCGGTTGACGAACGTGGCTCCTACGAGAACCCAAAAGGGCCTTGGCAGGAGATAAAGCTGGGAGAACAAAGACATGGTTGGAAACTAAAAAAGTGGTTCATGGAAAGTGGGAAGATGAGCAGGAACGCAAAACGGGCCGGCTCGTGTGAGCCGGCCCGTCGAAGGCTTGGAAGGTTGCTGTGTTCGTTTCGGATTACAGGCCTTTGCTCACAATGTATTTCACGAGATCGACGACTCGGTTGGAGTAACCCCACTCATTGTCGTACCAGCTCACGAGCTTGAAGAACTTGCTGTTCAGCTCGATGCCGGAACCGGCGTCGAAGATGGAGCTGCTCTGGTCATGAATGAAGTCGGTGCTCACCACTTCATCGCTGGTCCAGGAGAGGATGCCCTTGAGGTAGGTCTCGCTGGCCTTCTTCATGGCGGCGCTGATTTCCTTGTAGCTGGTTTCCTTCTCCGTCTTCACGGTGAGATCGACGACGGAGACCGTCGGCGTCGGCACGCGGAAGGACATGCCGGTGAGCTTGCCCTTCACTTCCGGAATGGCAAGGCCCACGGCCTTGGCAGCACCGGTGCTGCTCGGGATGATGTTGATGGCGGCGCTACGGCCACCTTTCCAATCCTTGGCGCTCGGGCCGTCCACGGTTTTCTGCGTGGCGGTGTAGCTGTGGATGGTGGTCATGAGGCCTTCAGCGACGCCGAAACCTTCCTTGAGCAGCACATGCACCACAGGAGCGAGGCAGTTCGTCGTGCAGGAGGCGTTGGAGATGACGTGATGCTTGCTGGCATCATACTTCTCATGGTTCACTCCCATGACGACGGTGATGTCCTCTTCCTTGCCAGGAGCGGAAATGATGACCTTCTTCGCGCCAGCATCAATGTGGCCCTGGGCCTTGCTGCGCTCGGTGAAGAGACCGGTGGACTCGATCACGATGTCCACGCCGAGTTCCTTCCAAGGAAGCGCGGACGGACCCGCACGGACGGCGAGGCATTTGATCTCGTTGCCATCGACCACGAGGATGTCGTCTTCGGCGAGGTCAGGGCTGCTCTTCTTGGAGAAAACGTTCTCACGAGCCTTGCCCTGGGTGGAGTCGTACTTCACGAGGTAGGCCAGGTTGTCCGCAGGGACGAGGTCATTCACGGCAACGACCTGGATCTCCTTGCCCAGGAGGCCCTGATCACAGATTGCGCGAAAGACGAGGCGGCCGATGCGCCCGAAACCATTGATGCCGATTTTGACCATGTTATTTGAGGTAGTTTGGATTTTTGAGGGCGGCAGGATTACCGCCGGGGGGTGGGGGTGTCAACCCCGTTGGCAGCAGGATTCAGGCCGCCGAGATGACTGGTTGCGGGGATCTCGACACTTCTTAATGATAATCAAATGGCATCTCCAAAAGCCCCCGACCTCACCCTGCGCCTCCGTGAAAACGCCTGGATCGGAGATGCCGTGCTCGAACTCTACGTCCGCAGCCACATCCTGCGTCAGCAAGGCAAAGTCGATGCCGAGATGAAAACACGCTTCACTTGCAATCAATTCCTATCCTGCCACGGCAATCCCACCGCCGTCGAAGCCGACATTGGCGTCATCTACCAACGCGAAGGCCTCGAAGCCGCCTTCACCTGGATTCGAGACACTTTGGAGCCGCTGTTCGTGAAACAAGAAGCCAAACGCAAACGTCTGGGCAAATAGGCGCTCACACCCGCTGCCCCAACGCCTTCAGCTTTGCTTCGCCCTCGCTCCACGGCACGTCATGCGGCAGTCGCTTCGTCGTTGCCGCAAGTGCCGCCGTCACTCCCGCCGCCTCGCCCATCGCCACGGAGTTGCCGGTGACGCGGTAGCTCGCATGCGCGATAAAATCGCCGCTGATGTTGCGTCCGGCCATCATGAGGCCGTCAACATCCTTCGCGATCAGCGCACGCAGCGGGATGTCATATGGCTTCACTTTCACACCCGCATTGTGGTATGCGGCCGTTTTGTTCGCCTCCTTGCTCAGCGCGTGGATGTCCACCGGGAAAGTCGGCCGCACGACCGCATCGTCATAACGAGCGCCAGCGATGAGATCGTCTTTGTTCACCGTGTAACGTCCCGCAATGCGACGGCCGTCGCGCACGCCGATCTGTTCTGCGGTGGCGGCGATTTGCAGGCCTTCCCACGGACCGCCGAGCTTGCGCAGGCCGTTCACGATCTTGTGCATCTCCGCGCGCGCCATCACGGTGGCCTCAGTGATCTTCGCAGCATCGAAGCACGGAACTCCGTATTGATGGTTCATCATCACCAGCAGCAAATTGTCACGCACCTGAAACAGCGTCGGTTTCGCATAAGACGGAAAATGCCCCGTGCGCTCGATCTCAGCCTTGAGCGTGTCTTTGGCGACATTGTCGGCCGTGCTCGGGTCCGACTTGTGAATGAACGCCTCCAGTGCCGCCGCATCTTTGCAAACCAGCAGCGCATTGAGCGACATCGGCTGGCAGGGACATGAATCGGACTCGCCAAACTCAAACTCACAGCCCGCCAGTGCTCCGAGATCGCCATCGCCGGTCGTATCGATGAAAACCGGTGCCCGCCACGCCTGACGACCGCTTTTGGACTCGGTCACGATGGTCGTCAGCCTGCGCCCTTCGCGATACGCCGCCGCCGCTCGCGTGTGCAGTTGGAACTTCACGCCGGCTTCCACAAACATCTCCTCCAGCAGCAGCTTCATGCCCTCCGGCTCGTAGCAGATGCTCTTCATGCTGGTGCCACGGCGCATGTCGCGCTCATCGAGACGCTTCAGGAGTTCCTGATTGAAGCCTGGCTTGTCGAAATCAAGCAAGTAGCCGAGCAGCCCGGCCGTCCACACGCCACCGAGACAACCACGCCATTCAAACACGCGCACCTTGGCTCCTGCCCGCGCCGCCGTGATCGCCGCAGCGATGCCTGCAGGACCTGCGCCGCACACGATGACGTCCACGTCCTCCACGAGCGGCAAATCCTTCGCCGGTTCATGGAACTGACCCGCAATCGCCTTCTCCACCTCGGCTGCCGACATCACACCCGGCGTGACGAGCGCCCCGGAAAATGCGGCACGGAGGAAGGAACGGCGTTTCAGGTCGTTGGAAGTGGTCGGAGTGTCCATGGTGAAAAGAGTCTGTCTCAAATCGCCTTTGGACACCATTCTTTTCGCCCATGCGGTTCCTCCTGTTCATCACCCTCAGCACCACGCTTCTCGCCAAACCGCCCACCATTGAGGCGGGTCGGCAGCATTGGGCCTTTCAGCCGCTGAGCATCGCAAAGCCGCCCGCCGTGAAAAACATCGCGTGGCCGAAAAATGATGTGGATCGCTTCATCCTGGCCGAGTTGGAGAAAAACGGCCAATCCCCCGCTCCCGAGGCTGATCCCGCCACCTTGATCCGCCGCGTGACGCTCGACCTCACCGGTCTGTTGCCCACGCCTGAGGAAGTCACCGCTTTTATGTCAGACATGTCCGACTCGTCCGACAAGTCTGACGTCTATTCAGCCCTCATCGACCGCCTTCTCCAAAGTCCGCACTACGGCGAGCGCTGGGGCCGCCACTGGCTCGATCTCGCACGCTACGCAGACACCAGCGGCACGCACAACGACCTCGACCGCCCCCACGCCTGGAAATACCGCGACTACGTCATCCGTAGCTTCAACGACGACAAACCCTACGCCCGCTTCGTCGCCGAACAGATCGCGGGCGATGAAATCGACGGCGCGAACGAAGACAGCCTCATCGCCACCGGCTTCTGCCGCAATGGCACGAGCAACGACGACAACATGGGCAAGACCGACGACGCGCTCGCCCAATACCGCGCCGACCAGTTCGACGATGTCATTTCGACCACGAGCAGCGTCTTCCTCGGCCTCACCGTCGGCTGCGCCCGCTGCCACGATCACAAAACCGACCCGCTCCTCCAGCGCGACTACTACAGCCTGCTCGCCATCTTCAATGGCACCGAAAAATACGGCCTCGTCCCCGGCACGCAGGACAAGAACGATAAACGAATCAAGATCGACGAGACCGCGAAAGTCCACGCCCTCATCGAAACTAGCCCGCAGGTTCCCGTCACGCGCATCATGCTTCGCGGCAGCGCCTTGAATCTTGGAGGCGAAGTCGGGCCCGCCATTCCCACACTCTTCAAACCCATCCCCTTCCCCGCACCTGCCGCCAAGACTTCGCTGCGCCGCAAAACCCTCGCCGAATGGATCACGTCACCCGACAACGCCCTAGTCTGGCGTGTCATCGCCAATCGAATCTGGCAGCACCATTTCGGAAAAGGCATCGTCGCCTCCCCGAGCAATTTCGGCTTCACCGGTGCCAAGCCGACGCATCCCGAACTCCTTGATTACCTCGCCCATCAGCTCATTCAAAACGGTGGGCGCTTTAAAGCGCTGCACAAGATGATCCTAATTTCTGCTACCTATCGCCAAAGTCGTTCAACGCTTCAGCGCATGGAAGCCGAAGTCCTCCGCGACTCCATCCTCACCGCCAGCGGCAAGCTCAACCCAAAACTAGGCGGCCCCGGCATCAAACCACGCCTGCGGCCAGATCTCCTGCCCACCAGTCAGCGCAACAAATGGCCGCTGCTTCAAAAAGAAGGCCCTGAACAATGGCGGCGCAGCATTTACATCTACATCAAGCGCCAGCTTCTCATGCCCAGCATGGAGCTGTTCGACGCGCCCACCACCACCGACAGTTGCGCCCTGCGGCTCGACAGCACCGTGCCCACCCAGGCCCTCGTACTCATGAATGACGAGTTCGTTGAAGAACAAGCCGCCTTCCTCGCCCAACGCGCCGCCTCCGACACTCTCGAAAAAACTATTCAACACATGTTCATGCTCACGCTGAGCCATGAACCTTCCAAAGAGCGTTTGCAGCAGTCACTCGACTTCATCCAAGCCCGCGAGGCTACCAGCACACGCGATCAAGCCCTCGCCGATCTCGCGCATGTGATCCTCAACAGCAGCGAGTTTGTTTATATCCAATGAAACGCTATCAAGTTCGCTCAAGCGCCAGCTCCATCCTCGAATGGTCCCACGCCGAAACCCTGGCCGACTTCATCTTTCCCTGGGAAAGCCGCGAAGCACCGAAAACCGAGTTCCGGGCGCTTTGGGATGAAACCCACCTCCATTTCCGCTTTGACTGCCAGGATGACGACTTGGTGCTTCCCGATGGTCCCACAGCGAAGGATCGCGTGATCGAATCGGATCGCGTGGAGATCTTCTTCGCGCCTGATCTGAGCCTGAATCCATATTTTTGCCTCGAAATGTCTCCGCGTGGCGATGTGCTGGCTTACGAGGCCAGGTTCTATCGCGAGATGAACTGGGACTGGCGCTGCGAAGGCCTGCAAATCGACGCGCACATTGAAAACGACCATTACACCGTCAGCGGCAGCATCCCGCTCGACACACTGCGCCAGCTCAAGGTGCTGCGTTCACGCGAGATGCATGCCGGGATCTACCGCGCTGAGTTTCATCACATGGCTGATGGCACCGTTCATAGTGGCTGGATGCCGTGGGTAAATCCGAACACGGAACGACCCGACTTCCACGTGCCGACCTCGTTCGGTGTGCTGGAACTGGTGGACTGAGATCAGGCAAACAACGCTTTCACCAGCTGGCCGCGATCCGTAACCGGCACGGGGCGGTCGCCATCGAAGAGTTCTTTGGCGGGATTGATGCCGAGGTCAGCGAGGATGGTGGCGAAGAGGTCGGGAACACCGCAGGGGTTCTCGGCGGGCTTTTTGCACTCGTCGTCGGTGACGCCCCAGGCACCGCAGTGTTTCAATCCGCCACCGGCGAGCACGACACTGAAGGTGCTGCCTTGATGCCCGCGTCCGCCGCCGCCGTCGAAGGCTGAGGGACGGCCGAACTCAGTGTTCACGACGATCAGCGTTTTGTCGAGCAGGCCGTGCGCCTTGAGATCGGTGATGAGCGTGCTGAGCGCCTGGTCGAGATCTTGAATGAGGACGTGCTGCTTGAGCTGGCCCTGGTTGTGCGTGTCCCAGCCGGTGCCGTTGACGAAGTTGAGATTGTGCGAGACCTCGATGAAGCGTACACCGCGCTGGATGAGACGACGCGCCAGCAGGCAACGCTGGCCGAACTCGCTGCCGTAGGCGCTGCGTAGTTCGCCTTTTTCGGACTTCAGATTGAAGACCTCCATGAACTCGGGACCGGCGAGCGCCAGGCTCTCCTGCATCGCGGTGTCGTATTCGTTGAGGATGGGGCTGGTGCGCAGTTCCTTCGCGCTTTGACGCATGGTGCCGAGCAATTGCTCGCGGCGGCTTTGGCGCGGATCGAGGATGTGCTCCGGCCGCTTCAAACCGGCAGGACCGGCGTCAGTATCGAGCAGGTAGAGGAACCCTGCCTTCGCGCCGAGGAAACCGGGGCCTCGTGAGAAGTTCGGATAACCGATGAGCACATACGCGGGCACGCCCTCTGCCGCAGCGCCGCGTTCGCTGGCGATCATGGAACCGAGCGAGGGATACACGGTTGTGCCGCTGACGTTGCGGCCCGTGTGCATGCGATTCGAGGCGGCGGCATGTTCGTCGATGACATCATGGTTCACCGTCCGCATCGCGGTGATGTGCTCCATGAGCTTCGCGCAGCGCGAGAGATGCTCGGTGACTTTAACACCCGGCACGGAAGTCTCGATGCTCGGGTAGTAGCTGCCTGCCTTCTTCGCCTTCGGATCGCCTAGCGTTTTTGGATCCCAGGTATCCACCTGCGCGGCTCCACCGCCGAGCCAGATGTGGATGACATGCTCCGCCTTGCCCATGGGGAAGTTCGCCACATGCGCGGCCTCTTTGGCGAGCAGGGCGATGTCTGCATGGGATGCGAAGCCAGCAGCTCCGGCGAGTTTGAGAAGGGAACGTCTTTTCATGATGAAATCAGCTACTGGAAAGATTCAAGGTAGATGCACGAACTCCGGTGAGTTCAGCACGGCCCAGGTCATGTCTTCGAGACGCTCGCGCCAGTCGGGGCGGAGAGCGGTGGTGGGTGGGTCGCCTTCGCGGGCGCGTTTTTCCATCTCGATCTTGATGCTGTTGGCTCCGGCGGAGAGATGGTTCGACCACGCGACATACTTCAAAGGCGGGCGCACGATGGGCGGTGGTCGTTGGCCCTCAGGGATGATGCGCTCGGTGAATCCAGGGCTCAGCATCTTCGCAAATGTTGCGCGCTCTTCACTGGTCGGGCGACGCGTGAGCAGGCGGAGGAAGAGTTGCTCGATGAGTTGATCGGCGGTGATGTCTTTCTGCAAGGCGAGCGCGGTGAGGCTGCCTTTTTCACTCAGCGTGGTGACCCAGCGGCCGAGCATGCCGTTGGCGAGGATGGCGGGCTGGCGGACATTCGCGGCGGTCTCGCGCACGCTCTTCGGGTCCTGACGCGAGGAGCGCCAACCGAAGTTCTCCAGCACATCGACGATGGCCTGCGCCTTTGGAATGGCGAGGCTGGGGCGGTCGCGCTCGTTCGAGAGCGAGGTGAACTCCCATGCGCGACGCGGGTGGCCGAGGCTGATCATCGCGCTCTGCGATTGCGTGCCGTCATTGTCCATCGTCAGCTCCTCGGAGTCGAGATCCTTGCCCACGGCGGCAAAGAGCGAGTCCACAATTTGTTCGGCGGTCATGCGGCGTGGCAGCGGCGCAGCGAAATCCGGCGTGGTGCCGGGCTGAAGCGGGCGCGTTTCGCGCTGGTAGGCCTCGGAGGTGAGGATGAGGCGCTGCAGGTGCTTCATGTCATAGCCGTGCGCCACGAACTCACGCGCCAGCCACTCCAGCAGCTCGGGGTGCGTGGGCTTCGAGGCCTCCCAGTCATCCACCGGCTCCACAAAGCCGCGCCCCATGAGCTGCTTCCAGATGCGGTTCACGATCACCTGCGCGAAACGCTCATTCTGCGGCGAGGTGATGAGCGCGGCGAGTTGCTCGCGGCTGTCGTCTTTCTTCGGTGAGGTGGCGCTTTGGTCAGCAGGCAGCAGTTTCTTTTCAAACAATGACGGCCATGCAGGCGCGATGACTTCACCGGGCTTCAGCGTGATCGGGATGAGCGGTTTGCGGCCGGCGAAGGTCGTCATCGGCACCGATGAGGTCGCGGGCAGCGTGATCGCCTTGCGGTTCAGCATGGCGGCCATTTCGAAGAGATCGCGCTGCTTCGACTGATGATAGGGCGAGTCGTGGCAGCGTGCGCAGGTCATCTCCTGGCCGAGGAAGGCCGTGCTGAGGATGTGCGCCTTCGCGGCCATCGGCACATCGTTTTCCGCCGCCATCGAGAAGCCCGCCGGCCCACCCGCAAGCACGCCGCCCTCCATGCGCACGAGTTCGGTGACGAAGCGGTCCATCGGCAGGTTGTCGCTTAGCGCCTCGTGAATCCAGAAGCGGAAGGGGCCGGAGTTGTTCAGGCTCGGCTTGAGGATGTTCGGATTCTCCGCCAGCACGTCCTGCCAATACGCCGTCCAGTGATCCGCCCAGCGCGTGTCTTTGAGCAGGCGGTCCACGGCACGCTCACGACGTTGCGGCGAGTCTTCGGCGAGGAATGATTCGATCTCCTCCGAGCTCGGCACCACGCCCACGGTATCGAGTGTGACGCGGCGCAGGAACTCAAGGTCTTCGGTCAGCGCCGTCGGCTCGATCTTCTGGTTCGCGCTGACAAAGTTCGCGCCTTGCATGATCCAGTCAGCGAGCAGCTTGCGCTGTGCATCGCTAAGCGGATCTCCCTTCGGCGGCATGATTTCTTCACCCGCGTCAGGATGGATCATGCTGATGAGCTGACTCTCGGCAGGTTTGCCGGGAACGATGGCTGGTTTGCCCGATTCGCCGCCTTCCAGCGCGGCTTCGAGCGTGTTCAGGCGCAGGCCGCCCTTCGCCTTCTCTTCATGACAGCGGAAGCAGTTCTCCGCGAGGATCGGCTTGATCTGCTTCGCGAAATCAATGCCACCAGCGGCATGTTTCCCTGCCGTGTTAGCCTTGGCCCATGAGGATGCGAGTAGCGTGTCGATGCCCGCCTGCTTCAGCGACTTTTTCTTGGCGATGACCTCACGCGCCTGCTCGTGACGCTGTGCCCAATACACGTCTTGTTTCGCCCGCAGGCTCTGGCGCTGCTTCTGATCATGCACGGCATAGAATGCGAGGCGCTCTTTGCGGAAGTCAGCCCAACCTTCATCGGTGAGCGGCACGACTTTCTCCGCAGGCGTGAGCAGCGTGTGCAGGCCATCGGCTTGACGCAAGCTGAGGCTCGTCTCGCCCAGCGTGGTGCGCACGCGACCGTTCCCGGCGATCATTTCAAAGACGTAGTCATGCGGCTTGCCATCGCTGTCGATGCTGATGCGTGTTTCGCGATCTCCAGGGCCGAGCAATCGCAACGCAGGGCCGCTTTTCTCCGCTTCTGCATGCTCCACTTCGTTATGCGCACCGCCGCCGGTCTGACCGAAAAGGATCTCGGCGATCACCTTGCCATCCATCCACAAGCGCCCCTGACCACGCACGCGCATGAGCAGCTCTTGCTTG
The DNA here is from genome assembly GCF_044232965.1 of Prosthecobacter sp. Classification (GTDB taxonomy): domain Bacteria; phylum Verrucomicrobiota; class Verrucomicrobiia; order Verrucomicrobiales; family Verrucomicrobiaceae; genus Prosthecobacter. Next base: position 69,112 of record NZ_JBIIKX010000010.1, on the reverse strand, counting down.
CCCGCAGGCATCTCAATGCTCCCCATCGCGCGCAGCAGATACGGATTGCTGCGCTCGGCACGCACGCCGGTGTCCGTGTATTTCTGCGCGATCTGGAAGAAGCCGAACACGTCCTCCTCATACACATCCACTGGCTGCGGATACTGGCGAGGCCACTTCGCGGCTTTGCCGATGTTCTCGACGATCTCCACACGCACCTTGCCCTTCGGCAAACCACCCTCAGGCAGCACTGGCGTGTAAGGCTCCACCGGATAACGCGCGGCAATGGTCTTCTCCGGCAAGATGCCGCGATACAGCCGCACCTCGTCCATGAGCCCGTCAAAGCTCACGCTCTCCTTTTTGCCCATCGACGTGCCGAGCCAGACCTCGTCATCGTCCACCACCGGAGCCTGCTTCGTCGCTCCGCCCATGTCCCAAGCACCCGGCGCAAGCTCACCATCAATGTAGCCGCGAATCGTCTCCGGTTTGCCAAACTCATAGGTGATGGCGACATGATGCCAACCGCTGCCAGTCGCGAGGCCACCCGTCGTCGTCCAGCGATGCCAGTCGCCCGCGTGATCGCCATCCTTGCGGCTGCGGAAGAGAAAGCTTGGCCGCAGGAAGCCGCCGCTGTCCCACAAGCGCAGCCCATAGTTTTGATTGTCCGAAGCCTGGCCCGGATTCGATGTGCGGCCTTTGCCGATGATGTAAACATTCCCGCCCTTCGGTGCCGAGGCCGGATTCACCCACGCCTCAATGGTGATCGCGTCGCCATTGTCGAAGTCGAAGATGCTTTTCTCACCCGTGTCCTTCACACGGATGAAGCTGCCCTTCGCTCCCTCGAAGCGCGCCGCTTTGTTCGAGGCCTGGATATGCTTGAACTGCTTCGGCGACGGCCCGTCCTGCTGAAACACCACACCGCCTTCGGCTTTCCCGATGTCCGCCTTGTCACCATCAAATGCCCACTGCGCGACAGGCATGGGATCAGCGGCGAACGAGACACTTGCCAAGGCGAGGAGAGATAACACAGACTTTTTCATGAGAAACAGGGGCGGAAATACGGTGGCATAAAGACGCTTCATGCCGTCTCGGGCATGAAGGTCGGAAACACAACGCCTTTGGCACCAGCGACTGGCGCGGTGGATTGCGCGACGTGAAGTTCGACATTGCGTGCGCCCCACGAATAAGCCGTGCGCACGAGATTTGCGGCAGCACAAGGCACGAGGAAGACCAAGGTCTTGCCACGCAGGCCGTCGAGCGCGCGCCAGAGCAGCGCGGCGGCCGTTTCTTCATCGGCAGCGACACCGGGACCGATCATGCTGAAGGACGGATGCGTGCTCATGGCGAGGAAACCGTTCAACGAGCCGTCCTCGCTCTCCGAAACGAGCACGCGCCACGATCCGACTTTGTTTTGCAGGAAGAAGGCGAAGTCCTTCTCGCGGCGGATGCCTTGCTGCGAGTGTTCGAAGTCGGCGATGCGCGCGGCTTCGTCGGATCGAGCTTCACGCACGCGAGCAGACCCCGTTGGTGGGGGAGAAGTCATGCCGCCCTCCGGCACGGTGATGAGCATGTCTTGAAAAATCGCGCCGGGGACGAATCCAAGCCGCGTATAGAGCGAGAACGAATCGAGATTCAGCAGGCTGGACACCAGACGCGCGGGTTTGCCGAGATTGCGGGCTTTTTCGAGCACTGCGACCATCATCTGCTTCGCAATGCCGCGTCCGGCCGCTTCTGGTGCCGTCGCCACGATGCCGATGGCGACATGCGTCTCGCGTTCGTGCGAGAAACACACGCCCAGCACTTCGCCGGTCTGCGTGTCACGCGCGGTGACGGCTTCACCGGGATCGAGAGCTTCATACACCTCGGGGAAGAGCAGAAACGGCTCGTGGCTGTCGCCAAACTTGGCTCCTTGGCGGAGGCGGCTTTCATACCACTGCACCAACGAGCGATGCAGTAGTTTGGCGACGGCTTCGTGATCCGCAGCACTGAGCGGACCGCATGAAATGGAAAAGGACATAGCGGTGATCAGACGACTTCCCAGCCTTTGCGATACGTCTCCTTGATGAAGGGCTCAGCCGCTGGCAGACCGGTGGCTTTCATGCCTGGAGCATCCCACTCGATGGGCTTCTGCGTGCGCAGCGACAGCAGGCCCAGCAGGGCGATCTCCGTGAGGTGCGCTGCATAGGCAAACGGACTCGTCGCAGGTTCGCCGCCTTTGCAGGCATCAATCCAATCGCGGTGATGGCCATTGGAGCGCTTCAGCTTCGGCGCGGGCTTCTGGTATTCGGCGCGGCGTGCGTCGGGGAAGAGTCGTGGTGCTCCGCCGCCACCATCGCATTGGATGACTCCCTTTTCGCCGATGAAAAGGCAACCGCGCTTCGGCAGCGGGAAGCGGCCGAGCGCCTCGGGAGTGCGTGGCATCATGCCGCCGTCATACCACGTCATGCGAATCTCAGGCCGAGATCCGGCAGCGGGGAAGGTGTAATAAATGAGCGCACCATGCGGCGCGATCTCGCTGTCCATCAGGCCTGCTGCATGAGCCTCAATGCGCGAAGGAATCGGCAGGTCAAAGGCACGCACGGCGGTGTTCATGTCGTGGCAGGCGAAGTCGCCGATACCCGTGCAGCCAAAGTCCCAGAAATCACGCCAGGCCACCGGGAAGTAGGCAGGATTAAAAGCACGTTCCTGACGTGGCCCGAGCCATAGATCCCAGTTCAGGCCCGCAGGCACCGGCGGCGTGTCGGTCGGCTTGCCGGTGAGCGCTGGATTCCATCGCTTCGCACCCACCCACACATGGATTTCCTTCACCGCGCCGATCGCGCCGTCCTGGATGTATTCGATGGTCTCACGCGTGCCGAGCGAGGAATGCCCCTGGCTGCCGAGTTGAGTCGCCACACCGGTTTCGGCGGCCACTTTGGCGACGTGACGCGCCTCCCAGATGTTATGTGTCAGCGGCTTCTCACAATACACATGCTTGCCCGCCCGCATCGCGATCACCGAGGCATAGGCGTGCAGATGATCCGGCGTGGCGATGAGCACCGCGTCGATGGATTTCTCCTTCTCCAGCATCTCGCGGAAATCGACATAGTCGGCACAGCGATGGTTCGGCGTCTTCGTCGCGTAGTGCCTCTCAATCTCCGCCTTCACCGGCAGGCGGCCGCCCATGCCTTTGAAGTAGAAGTTCTCCAAGCTGAACGACTCCGCCGGGTCCGCCACCGCGATGATCTGCGCATCATCGAGTTGAATCAGCGCCCGCACGTTCGTCCGCCCCTGCCCGCCGGTGCCGATGATCGCCACGTTCACCTTCTCACTCGGCGGCACATATCGCGGCCCGCCGAGCACATGCCGCGGAACAATGTTAAACGTCGCCACCGTGGCGGCGGCGGTTTTGAGGAAATGACGGCGTGAGGAGGGAGAGGAAGTCATGCGTGAGACGATACGCGGGAAGTCCGCCAATCTTCGTGCGCTGACCGGCTCTTCCTGATTGAAAGGACCGCCGCAGCGGATCTGACTGTCTTGAATGAATCGCCTCAAACGTGATGATGCAATGCTGCAAACACCAAAAACGCTTGGACAATTGGGGAACCTGAGCGGTTAAGTCGCCACAGATCAAATGGTGAGCTTTGATTCTGTGGTTCCCAAAAGCTCCACGACAAATCTTCATGAAGCGTATCTTTGAAACTTACTTCACCTCCTGGTGGCTTCCGTCCTTGGTTTACTTGGGGCTTTTGGCTGGGTTTTCCGGGGCGGTACTTTCAACCTGGAGACCGCTGGTTGTCGCGGCCGATTGTCTCACCTGGATGATGGGCATCGCTCTTTTGGGGCTTCTTGCCGTGTCCATCAGGCATTTCATCAAGAAACAATGGGGCAAAGGCTTCGTAAGCCTGCTTCTGATCGTGGGGTGTGGGGTTGCGACAGTGCTGGCTGTTGGCTTTTTGGCCTTTGCCACCATGTTCGGCCCCAGCGAAGACGGTTTTGCTGATAATCTCAAAATTCCCGAAGGCATCGAGATTGCTGAGCCGGAGCGGGATGCGAGCGAAGAAAGCGAAGCTGCATCTTTCGGTGGCACTGACGAACTCCAAGACGCCGTCCGCAAAGCGCTGACCATCCCCGGTAATGACAAGGTTGAGTTAACACCCGACATGCCATCTATTCGGAAGGCGGCAACGGATCACGCAGTCACCTTCATGGAGTATGTCGAAGCCTCGCCAGACTGGCATGTATTTCTTGAACGCGGGAACCGCTTTGCCTCAAGAAGTTGGAGTTATGGTGGAGAGCCTCGTGATGAGCTACATGGTTACATCTCAGATTTCATCGATGCGGCCCGCTTCCAAACTAGGTGCCTTCTATGCCTGGATCGGAAACAGTGGAGCAGCTATTCAGTCCAGCATGAGGAAGAGGGAAAGAACCCGATATTGCCCGAGATGACCAAAGGCAATGAATTGCATGAAAGCCGGGTGATGATCGAATGTGGCGGAGTCTGGATCGAACTCTTTGAGCAGTCGGACAACCTTGAACGGCGAGTCACCAAGGCCACGATGGCAGCTTTGGAGAAGGAGTTTTCGGAGTTTCTGGCGAACCCGAAGGCTGCCGCAGCAAAAGCCCGGGGCCGATCCAGTGAACTGGCAAAGCGCTTGGCCGGCCCTGGCACCCATGGCTTTAGGTTACTCACGGGCATGCAACCTGGAATCTACACCGTGGCTTACTCGCTCAATCCTGGTGAAGCTGGCTCTGTGTATCTGAAAGCTTTCGAAGTCACACAAGGCACGCCGTTGTCCGCGACCAGGTTGGAGGAGAAATCAAAGACCCGGATGACTTGGTCCAATAGTCCCGAAGAGCGCTTCGGTGCCAAAGCTGGTTTCACCGTTTACGAAGGCGATTGGGGCAAGCCATACGCCGCAAGGTTCGAAGTTTGGTTCGAGCCGGACTCAGGCAAAGGCCAGCGCAAGCTCTCTGAGCGAGTTTTCAAGATCGAAGGATGGCAGAGGTGAGATTCAGTGTGGAGTTGGGCTGCCTCCTGACCATCCCAGTCAGTCCCGAGCCACTTTTTCTGCCCGCTCAATGATCCTCGTGACATCCTCATCGAGCAGAAAACCCTCCGCCTGGAGCTTATTCGCGGCTGTGGTGAGACGCGTCAGATACTCTGACTGCGTTGGATAGCGTTCTTCGAGAGCGAAACGCGGGTCGCCGGTCTTCTCGCGCTCAGCTTTTGTTTTGGCGAAGGGGATGAACATGCCGTCGAGGGGTGAGAGCATCGTTTCCGCGCCGACTTGAGGCGAGCGGAGGTTCCAGCCGGTGTAGGTACCGAGAGGCACGGCGACCTCGGGGAGCACGATGCCGCTGGTTTCATTGCCGTCGCCATTCACGGCGGGCAGGAGCGCCTGGAAGGGCTTTCCGGCCTTTGGCGGGATGATGTCAGCGATGCCTTCGCCCTGGAAGCGCGGGCCGAAATCGAGTCGCGGAGGCTGGTAGGCATGGGTGGGCAGGTTGAGGCCTGGAATCTTCGGAAACTGCGATTTCCATGTGTCGAAGGTCACGAGGCTTTGATCGGCGAGACGTGGATGACGGCTCGGCGGCGGTGTTTGACCATTTTTCACCCACTCGACGAGATGCATGAGCATCGCACGCAGCACGGGGCCGCGATCATCGAACGTGTTGCGCGGCTGCTGGCAGATGCCGGGAGTTCCATCGCTCTTGCCGAGGTGCTGCGCACCGGCCACGAGATACACACGGACGTCGTCCGGCAAGGTGATGTCCGTTTTTCCCTCCACATCGGTGTGCAGCAGCGAGGCGGCGCGGCTCCAGTATTCGGTGGAGGTTTGCGTGAAGAGAATGCGAGGCGTGTGGCCGGACTTCCGCGAACGGGCGATCGAATCACCTGACTCGCCCGTGACGGGATCGTTCTGCGGCAGCGGTGCAAGCGGGAAGAACTCGCTGCCGGAAAGATGGCCCTCGTGCTGCGTGCCATACTCCGTGCTCATGCGGAAGCGGTGATTGAACATGCCCTTGCCCGAGCCGGCGACGTGGATCAACGCACCATCAAACACCGCACGGCCACGCTCGTCGGTGTTCAATCCTTCAAAGAGGAAATGGTGAATCACACGCCCCGACTGCGAGATGCCGAACACGCTGGCTTTTTGCACCGCGCCAGCGAGTGGATTTGTCTCGCCCGGCGCATGGCGGAAGAACGAAACGCAATCCCGCATCGCCGTGAGACCGAGACCAGTCACGCGCGGCTCCTTTGCCGTGTAAACGAGGTCGTAAAGCCAGCCGGGTCGCAGACCGGCCTTCACATAGACATGCGTGGCATCGGGAATGAGCCTCTCATCCTCCCAACGTCCAAACACCCACTCCGCACGCGGCACCTCGATGCCATCTGCGCCGCGATGCGGTCGCATCGTGAGCGTGGCGTCGGCGTTGTCGAGACTCACTGACGGAAAGGCCGCTCCGATGCCCCACGGGCTCCACGAGAAGGCGCGGCTGAAGACTTTTTCCGTGCTTGTGATCTCCAGATGCGCTTTGCCGGTGATCGTCTTGCCGTTCTCCGTCGCGATGGGCAGACCGCACAGCAAACGCTGTGTGTCATCCGCCTGCACCTCGCCATTCCAGCCGCACCACAGCACGGAGAAGCCATGCTTCATGAGAAAACCGTGGCCCGCATGCGCCTCCGTCTTCGGATCATTCGTGCGCTCGCCATCATTGAAGGTCCACAGCGCCAGCATGTTGCCGCGATTGTTCACGTCGTAGAGCAGTTGCCCGTTGCCCTTCTTTGCATCGACCGGCTTCAGCAAAAAGAAGTCCGTCCAGCTCTCGACCTTGCCGCGTGCGTTGAGCGGTGCCCGTTTCAAGTCGCTAATGCGGGCATTGGCCTCGTTCGTGGGATCGGTCTCGATGAACATGCGTCCCTTAAGACGCTCGTAAGCTCCGGCGGGGCCGAAGACCTTGCCAACCGCAAACATAGAGCGCTCGGCGAGCTCGACGCGCACGACTTCGGCGCACAAAGGGTTGAAGCAAAGGCAGGCAACCAGGATAGCAATAATCGAACGTGGTTTCATCGAACAGGTGAATCAGATCATTGGACTGACGCGCTGGTTTCCTTGGCAAGCGCACGCGTTTTTTTCTTCCACATAGCCGTGTCGGTCTCGATGCAGCGTAGGACGACCTCAGCCTCGAACTTCGTGCCCGCGGCGACGGTCGCGTTGGAGTAGAGGTGGTTGTAGAGCTTGTGATAGACGGTCTTGTCCCAGTAGAAGGTCTTCATGCCCTGCCCGACGAGCGTCTTCGGATACCAGACCAGTGTCGCACGCTGGGATTTCGGATCGTGAATCGCGGTCCATTTCACATCCTCGCGCAGTTGATGACCACCCATGCTGTCGAAGATGCCTTCCACGGAAGTGCCATCCGCTTTCTCCGCCATCCACTCCGTCGTTGTCGGCAGAAAGGGATGCATGAAGCCATACAGCACGCCGATCTTCACCTCCTCGGTGGTCTCGTAGCGATGCTGTTCGATCACGCGATCCTCCATGACGGTATAAATCGCCTCCAGCTTGATCGTGCCCATCATGGATTGTTTCCGCAGCTCCGCGTGCTGGCCGCGATAGACGGCCTTGTCCTTCAGTTCGCAGGCTTTGCCATCCACGGTCAGCACAGCACTTGTCACCTTTTCCACACCGCCCTCGTTGTGGCCCGTGCCTATCCATTTGCCTCCGACGGGTAAAAAGACGGTGCCGTAGAATCCGGTGCGATCGGTGATGATGGCTCCCTTGTGCAGGATGCGACTGATCGTCCAGGCGCGATCTCCGGCAAACTCGATGGTCATGTCACGCGTCTCGACCGTGACGTAGGCCACCGGTCCCGGCTTCTCTCCTGCGGCGTATGAATGACCGGTGAGGAAACCCAAAACGAGGAGAATAAACAGAGAGCGATGCATTGGAAACAAACGCTCTGTCAAAAGCCGATATTCGTCGCGAATCGGAGCACGGCTTGTGCAGACTAGGCTAGGATCTCCTTCACCACACTGCCGCCTTGCAGCCCCGTGAGCCGGATGCGGCGACCTCCACTCACAACGGCGAGGTTTTCGTGATCGAGACCGAGCAGATGCAGGATCGTGGCGTGCAGATCACGGAAGTGGACTTTGCCATCGACCACCTCGCTGCCGTTTTCGTTCGTGCTGCCATGCACATGGCCAGCTTTCACGCCGCCGCCAGCCAGCCAGAAGGTGAAAGCGCGATGCTGATGCCCGGTTTGATCTTTGTCCTGTCCGGGCGTGAGACCTGGACGGCCGAACTCACCGCCCCAAACCACAAGCGTATCCTCCAGCAAGCCGCGCTCATCGAGATCGTCGAGCAGCGCGGCAATGGGTGCATCGGTGGTGGCGCAGTTTGCCGTGAGATCGCGGCGATGATCCGTGTGCTGATCCCAACTACCGTGCGTGATCTCGATGAAGCGCACGCCAGCCTCGCAGAATCGCCGTGCCAGCAGGCACTGGCGGCCAAAGTCGCTCGCCTTGCAGGTGCCTGCGGCGAAGTTTTTGCCTACGCGATAGCGCTCCAGTGTCGTCGTTGACTCCTGGCTGAGATCGAGCAAATCAGGGGCCGCCGCTTGCATGCGGAAGCCAAGCTCCATCGTTTGAATCACGCCTTCGAGCTGCGCATCATCGGCACGCAGGCCGAGATGATCGCGATTCATCGCCTGGACGAGATCGAGCTGGCGGCGCTTCACGCTCATGGGCAGGTGATCGCTGAAGATATTGCTGATCGTGGCCTTGCTCATGTCCTCGCCATTCACACCGATGGGCGTGCCGCCAAACACGGACGGAAGCTGCGCGGCGCTGTATTCAGCAGGCTTCGCGGTGTTGAAACTGATGAAGCCGGGCAGGTTCATGTTTTCCGTGCCCAGGCCATACGCCACCCATGCACCCATGCTCGGGCAGGGTCGCAGGCGGTCGCCTGTGTGCAGTTGCAGCATCGACTGCGCGTGGATGCTCGTGTCCGCCGTCATGCCGTTGAGCACACAGAGCTTGTCCGCATGACGCGCGATGTTTGGCAACAGCTCACTCACCCACAGACCACTTTGCCCGCGCCGTTTGAATTCCGCGATGGACCCCGCGTGCGGCTTCTTCCCGACCTGCGGCTTGTAATCAAAGGTGTCCATCTGCGCCGGACCACCGCCCATGTTCAGGAAGATCACACGCTGTGCCCGTGCTTTAACCCGTGGTGGTCTCGCGATTAAGTCCGCAGCCCCCGCCATGCCTGACATCGCCAGATAACCGAACCCGCATGAGGCGGTGTGCAGCATCTGGCGGCGGGAAAGATGAAAATCAGCGGGCATGGCAACCCCTAACTACGAGGCCATCATCAGCACCCTTTCCTGTCGAGAGTTCCGTTCATACCACACCTGTCTCTGAGACCAAACAAACGAGGGGCGGACCGGAGTCCGCCCCTCGTCATCAGTTCTGGGGGGTGAAATTAGGCCAGACGCGGTTTCACAAGCGTTTCAAGGCGGTTCACACCGCGACGAATGCGCGCTTTGATCGTGCCGAGGGGTTCGTGCAGTCGCTCGGCCACCTCGGCCTGGGTCAGGCCACTGAAGTAAGTGAGCTCGATGGCCTCGCGCTGATCGGGCGTGAGACGGGAGACAGCCTGGTGCAGAATGCCGTCGCGCTCCTTGAATTCGAGGTTTTCATGGCCGGAAGGCTCGAACTCAAACTGGTCCTTCTTATTCTCGGTCTCAAAGTCATCGTTAAGCCTGGAGCGGCGCTGCTTGGAGCGGATGCGGTCGATGGCGCGGTTGCGGGCCAGCGTGGTCAGCCATGTGAGCGGCTTGCCTTTGCGCGGTTCATAGAGGTGGGCCTTGTTCCAGACCTGGACGAGCACCTCCTGCATCACATCCTCCGTGTCGTGGTGATCGTTCAGGACGTTCGAGATGGAGGCAAAAATGAGGCCGCTGTATTTTTTGTAGAAGGCCTGGAAGCTGACCGCGTCGCGCTCAGAAATGCGCTTCAGGAGGCGAATATCTTCTTCGATGTTCGGATCTACAACGGGGTTGGTTTCGATCGCAGTCATGAGTTGGGTTTGTGAAGGGTTTCGCGGTGATGCTGCGACAAAAGCAGGATTTGTCAAAGATTTGTTTTCGTTTTGTCTAATGTTATGGGGTGTTTTACCCATTTTTGTCGAAGTTTAGTCGCAATGTTTGGGACAGGCCTTCACCGCTCCTTTGAGAAGCTGATTTGGCAGCGAATATTCCCGGAATGGGTGAGCCGACTTCAAAATGTATCTGCTTCAGGCCAAGCAGCCGGCCGGTCCTGCGGTGAGGTCACGGCTTTTTCTTCTTCGCCGCCTTCGCAGGGGCGGCGGCACGGCCATCGGGTTTGGATGCGTCGTAGGCCGTGTTTTTCATCGGCATGAGCGCTCCGACCTCTGTTTGCCAAGCTTGCAACTCGGCCAGCAGCGTTTTCACGCGCCCGGGATGCTGCGTGGCAAGATTCTTTGTCTCACTCAAATCCTCTCGCAGGTTGTAAAGCTCCGGCGCATCGGGTTTTTCGAACCACTGGATGAGTTTCCAGTCGCCCCGGCGAATCGCAGCCCCCGGCGCACCGCCTTGGTTGCCGTAGTGCGGATAGTGCCAGCACAAGGCACGCTCGGGCAGATCACCCTTGCCTTCGAGCAGCGGGCGCAGGCTCACGCCGTCAATCTTCGGGGTCGTTTTGTCACCGGCCACATCCATGAGTGTGGCGAAGTAATCCGGGCTGCACACGGGCGTGTCGATGGTTTGTCCAGCTTTGAGCACCCTAGGCCAGCGGATAAGCAGCGGTTCGCGAATGCCACCTTCGTAGAGCCAGCCTTTGCCGCCACGCAACGGCAGATTCGACGTCGGCGAACCTTCGCTGGTGCTCAGGCCGCCGTTGTCAGAGGTGAAAATGATCAGCGTGTTCTTGGCGAGGTCGAGTTCGTCGAGCTTCGCCAAAATCTTGCCCACGGCGAGGTCCATGGCCTCGACCATCGCGGCATAAACCGCGTGTTCCTGGACGAGACGCACATCACGCGGTTCCTCGCGGCCAAATTTCGGCTCCAGACCGAGCTTTTGGCGTTTCGCCTCGTATTTGGCCGTCAGATCGGCACGGGCGTTCAGCGGCGTGTGAACGTCATAGAAGGCGTAGCAGGCGAAGAAGGGCTTGTTCTTGTTCGCTTCGATGAACTTGCAGGTCTCCGTCGCCAGACGGTCCGGCAGATGCTCGCCGGGCGGACCGTCGGGCAGACGCGGGTTGTTGTAGGGCGTGAAATACTTCCCCGGGCCATAGGGACCACCGCGATCCACGCCGCCCATGTTGATATCGTAGCCCTGGTTCTCCGGCCAGAAGCCTTCGGGGCCAAGGTGCCACTTCCCGGCGAAAAACGTCGCGTAACCCGCTGCCTTCATCATCTCTCCCATCGTCACTTCCTCATGTGCGAGACGATCCACATACGGCGCAGGCAGCAGCAGCGTGTTGCGCTTCCAAGCATCCGGCGTCTTGGCCGCGCCGATGTAATCCGTCACTCCCGTCCGCTGGGGCCAGCGGCCCGTTTGCACGGCAGCGCGAGTCGGCGAGCACACCGGGCAGGCAGCGTAACCGTTGGTGAAAAGCGCTCCTTCCTTGGCAATGCGATCCAGATTCGGCGTCTCATAAAACGTGCTGCCGTAGCAGCCCAGATCACGCTGACCGAGGTCATCAGCGAGGAGGAAGATGACGTTCGGCTGCGCCGCAAAGGCCGAATGCAGAAGGGCGAATGACGAAAGCAGCAGGATAAGACGGGACATGGCCGCAGGTAACGACGCATTCGCCAGCCACCTTGCCCCCATCTGCTTTTCGGCCCCCGCCTTCCCCCTTGCGCAGCGGACGAATCCGCCGACTCTACGCGCCCTTTTTCCGCCATGATCCCCAACGCCTTCCGCACCCTTCATTGCAACGCCGTCCGCACAGAGCACATCGGCCAGACCGTCACGCTCTGTGGCTGGGTGAATTCGGCACGCGACCACGGCGGCGTTATCTTCATCGACTTACGCGACCGCGAAGGCCTCACCCAGGTGGTCTTCCGCCCCGAAGAGAACGCCGAACTGGCCGCGCAGAGCCACACGTTGCGTGATGAGGACGTGCTGCAGATCACCGGCAAAGTTGCCGAGCGTCTGAAAGGCACCGAAAACGCCAAGCTGCCAACCGGCGATGTCGAAATCGTCGCCACCGAATGCAAAGTGCTCAACAAGGCCGACGTGCTGCCCTTCCACCTCGACCGGGAGCTGTCCAACGAGGATCTGCGGATGAAATACCGCTACCTCGACCTGCGCCGCGAGCGCATGAACAAGAACATCCGCACGCGCCACAAGATCACCAACTCCGCGCGCAACTACCTCGACGCCGCTGGCTTCGTGGAAGTGGAAACACCGATCCTGAGCAACCCGACGCCTGAAGGTGCCCGCGACTTCCTCGTGCCCGCCCGTTTGAACCCCGGCAAGTTCTACGCGCTGCCACAGGCCCCGCAGCAATACAAACAGCTCATGATGGTGGCTGGTTTGGAGCGTTACTTCCAGATCGCCCGCTGCTTCCGCGATGAAGACCTGCGCGCCGACCGCCAGCCGGAGTTCACACAGATCGACATCGAAGCCAGCTTCATTGAACGCGACGACATCGTGACGCTCGTCGAGGGCTTGCTCGCTAGCATGTTCAAAGCAGGCACTGGACGCGACATCCCCCTGCCCTTCCCGCGCCTGACGTATCAGGAGGCGATGGACCGCTACGGCTCCGACAAACCTGACACACGCTACGGCAATGAGATCGTCGATATGGCCGATGTGTTCGCCAGCAGCGGCTTCAAAATCTTCCGCAGCACCATCGAAAATGGCGGCGTCGTGCGTGCCATCAACGCGAAGGGTTTCGCGGGCATCACCACCGGCCAGATGATCCGTCTCAATGAGATCGCCATCCAGGCTGGCATGAAAGTGAAGCAGCTCGCCTTCATCAAGGTGGAGCGTGATGCCAACGGCGTGCTCGAATACAAATCGCCGCTGTGGAAGTTCTTCAGCGAAGACGAGCAGAAGGCTCTAATCGCCAAGCTCAAGGTCGAAGAAAACGACATCGTCTTCTTCTATGCCGGCACCTGGCAGGAGGCCTGCGACATCCTAGGTCGCGTGCGCGTCGAGATCGCCAACATGACCGAACTCACCAAGGACAGTACCGCTTTCAACTTCCTCTGGGTTGTCGATTTCCCGCTCCTGGCCTTTGACGCCGAGTCACAGAGCTGGGTGGCGGTGCATCATCCCTTCACCCGCCCAAAAACGGAAGACATCCCGCTCATGGAGGCCGGTGAATACGGCAAGGTGCGTGCCGAAGCTTATGACGTCGTCCTCAACGGCTACGAACTCGGCGGCGGCTCCATCCGAATCCACGAGAAAGACCTTCAAGCCAAGATGTTCAGCATCCTCGGCGTGAATGAAGAGGAACAGGCTCACAAATTCGGCCATCTCCTCGACGCCTTCCGATTCGGCGCTCCTCCGCACGGCGGTCTCGCCCTCGGCCTCGATCGCGTTGCCATGCTCGTCAGCGGCGAGGACAGCATCCGCGAAGTGATCGCCTTCCCGAAGAACAACAAGGGAGCCGACCTGATGACCGACAGCCCGACGACCATCGACTTCAAGACGCTGCGCGAGATTTACATTCAGAGCACCTTCAAGGAGAAGAAGCCAGAAGCAGGGCAGCCAGAATCCAAGTAGGTCGGCTTCAGCAAACCTGGAGTTGGCTGGCCCGATTGCAGCGCAACCGGGCCGCTTTGACGCAGAATAACCTTGTTGCGAAGCCTCCCCGGAACCGCCACACTCGCGGCCCACCTTCCCAGCTCAACGCCATGCGCTTCCCCGCGCTTTCCACCCTTCTTTTGCTTCTCATGTCGATCGCCAGCCCGTCGCATGCCGCCAGCGCCTCCGTCGAGTCCGTGACTTGGGGGAAAACCGCCGCAGGTGAAGAGGTAAAGCTGTTCACACTGCGCAATGTCGGTGGCATGGAAGCCAGGATCACCAATTGGGGCGGCTACATCGTCTCGCTGAAGGTGGCGGACAAAAACGGCAAGTTTGACGACGTGGTGCTAGGGTTTGACTCGCTGGACGGTTATCTCGCCAAGAATCCCTTCTTCGGCTGCATCACGGGCCGCTACGCCAACCGCATCGGCGGCGCGAAGTTCAAGATCGACGGTGTGGAGCACAACGTGACGCCAAACTCCGGCAAAAATCACATCCACGGCGGCAAACTCGGCTTCGACAAGAAAGTGTGGGCCGCAAAGGAGATCACTGATGGCGTGGAACTCAGCTACACCAGCGCTGACGGTGAAGAAGGTTTCCCCGGCACACTGAAATGTACCGTGACCTACACGCTCACGAAGGACAATGGCCTGCAAATCGGCTACCAGGCCACCACGGACAAGCCAACCGTCCTGAACCTCACCAACCACGCCTACTTCAACCTCGCCGGAGAAGGCAGCGGAGACATTCTGGGCCATGAGTTGACGATCCCAACAGATCAAGTCACCGCCACAGATGACGATCTGATCACCACCGGAGAAATCGTGAGCATCAAGGGCACGCCGCTCGATTTCACCGCGCCGCACACGATTGGCGAGCGCATCGGCGCGGACTTCAAGCCACTCATCCAGGGCATCGGCTACGATCACAACTACGTCCTCTCCGGCAGCGGCCTGAAGCTCGCCGCCATCGTGAAGGAAGCGAAAAGCGGGCGCGTGATGACCGTGCGCACGACGGAGCCCGGTGTGCAGCTATACACCGGCAATCACCTCAACGGCGTGAAGGGCAAGGGCGGTCATGTTTACAAAACCCGCCACGGATTCTGCCTCGAAACCCAGCATTATCCCGACAGCCCGAACAAGCCGAACTTTCCCAGCGTGATCCTGCGTCCGGGCGAGACCTTTCAGAGCACCACGATTTACCAGTTTTCTGCCGAGTGAGCGCCACCACCGTCCTGACCGATCGAGTCCCCCTGTTTGAAACCGAGCCGCCCGCCTTCGTGCAGGAGCAGGATTTCGCCGCCCGCCAGTATCGCGGTCGTCGCGACAACCAGGAGGACTACTATGCCTTTGCCGATGCCGCCGAACCCGAAGAGCGCAGCCTGGAGCGCCTGCTCCTGGTCGTAGGTGATGGCCTCGGCGCCCACGCTGGTGGCAGCGTGGCGAGCTACATCGGTGTGAACGCCTTTGTGCGCGCCTTCCATGAGCAAGACGGGCCGGTGGCATGGAAGCTCAAGCACGCGGTCGAGACCGCGAACGAAACGCTCGGCTTCATCACCAGCCGCATGCCCAGCGTGGCCCCGCCCATGGGCACCACGATGGTGGGCGCGCTCATCACGCCGAAGACCCTGCAATGGATCAGCGTGGGCGACTCGCCGCTGTTTCTCTTCCGTGAGGGTGCCTTGATCCGCCTCAATGCCGACCACAGCCTCTCCCCGCTCATCGACGCCCGCGCCGAGCGCGGTGAGATCACTCACGAAGAGGCAGCAAACCACCCCGACCGTCACACGCTCCAGGCCGCTCTGCTCGGCATGCCTTTGATGATGATCGACGCCCCCAATGATCCGATGCCGCTGAAATCAGGCGACATCGTCATCTCTGCCAGCGACGGCATTTTCACTCTCACCGACAAAGCTCTGGAAGAGCTGCTCAGCTTCGGCAAGCACACCACGGCGGACAAGATCGCCGACGCGATCATCTTCGCCATTCGTCGCATCAACAATGACCGTCAGGACAACACGACGGTCGGCGTGGTAAAGATCGCCTGATCAAAGGCCCAATTCGCGTTTCACGATCTCCACGCCGGCGCACATGCTGGCGAGCTTCTTCTTCGCGGCCCAGCGGGCGGTTTGGGAGAGGCCGCAGTCGGGGGCGAAGACGAGTTTGTCCGCAGGCGCATGTTTCAAACACGCACGCACCGCATCGGCGATCTGCTCGGGCGTTTCGATGTGGTAGCTCTTCACGTCGATGATGCCGACGGCGACGTCGTAGCGCTCGGACATGAGTTTGATGACGTCGAGCTCGGCGTATTCGCGGTTCGCCATCTCGACGTGGACTTCATCGCAGTGGAGATCGAGGAAGGCGGGGAAAAGCGGCGCGTATTTGCGCCAGCCGACGGGATGGCCTTTGAAATTGCCAAAGCAAAGGTGCGTGCAGATGCGGGCCTTGCCGTAACCGCTGGCGACGGTGCGATTGAAGATGTCCACGAAGCGTTTCGTGTCTTCTCGGTAGCCGTAGCAGCTCATGCTGGGCTCATCGACGCAGATTTCCTCCGCGCCTGCCGCGACGAGGTCGGCGATCTCCTTGTTCACGATGGGTAACAGAGCTTCGGTGATGGCATAACGATCTGCATAACGCGTATTGGGCGAAAGTCGGCCACTCAGTGTGTAGGGGCCGGGAACGGAAACTTTGAGCTTTTTGCCCGTGTGGCCCGCGAGACGCTTCAAACGCTGAAATTCCTCCACCGCGCCGAGTCCACGAGGTGCTTTCAATTCACCGACGATCTCGTGTTTGCCACGCTGGTCGTGTGCAGGCGGTCCAAAGCGTCGCGGACTGGCCGGTTCGAGTGCGATGCCCTCGATGAAGCCGTAGAAGCTCAAGTTGAAGTCAAAACGCGTCTGCTCGCCATCCGTGATGACATCCAGCCCCGCAGTGATTTGATCCTGAATCGCCACCTGCGCCGCGTCGTCCTGCATTTCCGCGATATCGGTCGTTCCGAAGCTGCCGAGGTGCTGCGCGGAGAATTCAAGCCAGCCCGGAAACGGATAGCTGCCGATGACAGAGGTGCGAAGCGGTTGGGATTTCATGTTGTGACCATGAAACGGCAGACGAGGCCGTCATGCCACGCATGAACCGCAAAGGACAACCGATGCGGCGGGAAGGTGCATGAAGACGTCAGCCCGCTTTCGGGAAACGGCGAAGGAGCCGACGCAAAATGACCAAGAGAACAAAAACCAGAGTGCCAATCACTGCTTCCACCAAGACCAACCCCGGCATTGCATTCATCCACTGAGTTCGTTTCCACGCCTCCCAGCCCTCAATAGGAGTTGAATAATCGAATGCGATTGCTCTGCTCGAAATTCCTTCGGCAGCCAAATCCACAACCAGCCACCCCAAAATTAGCATACACACGATTGGCCCAGCAACTGTGACAAACAGGACAAGCCAAATCAGAATGTTCGCGAGGCGCTTCATGACTTCTTTCAAGCTCCCAGCTTCGCATAATACTTCGCAATCCGCCGCGCGTGCTCGTCATACGCGGCCTCGAAGAGTTCGGTGGCTTTCTCGGCTCCGACGACAGCTCCGGCGGTCAGCACCTTCGGAGGTTGGCCGGCTTTCGTGAGACGATCTGCCACTTCGGCTTTGATGGCGTTCACGAGCAAACAGCCGCCGACAGTGCTGCCGGGAGCCACAGGTGTTTCGAGGCCTTCGATCTTCACCATGGCATCACCAACGGGCGCGCCGGTATCGAGGACGATGTCCGCGAAGTCCTGGAGCTTTTTGCCGTCGCGGTGGCGGCTGGTGCTGGCCTCACTGTGCGTGGTGCTGATGATGGCGGCGACTTTGACGCCGCGCCTTTGAAACTCCTCGGCCATCTCGACGGGGACGACGTTGCAGCCGCCGCTGGAGATGACGAGGGCGCTGTCGCCGGGCTGGAGGTCGAAATTGCGCAGGATGCGGCTCGCGAAGCCGCTGACGTTTTCGAGGAACATGGCCTGGCGCTGGCCGTTCGCCCCGACGACGAGGTTGTGGAAGGTCAGCGAGAGCTCGACGATGGGATTGAAGCCCGGAAAGGAGCCATAACGCGGCCACATCTCCTCGACGAGGATGCGGCTATGACCGGAGCCGAAGACGTGGACCATTTGACCGGCGAGGATGGTCTTCGCGAAGAGGTCAGCGGTTTGCTGGATGAGCGGGAGTTGGTCGCGAACGCGTTGGAGGAGGCGTTCGGAGGCTTCGAGGTATTGGAGGGCGGGAGTCATGGAGAATTGGGATCTTTGAACCGCTGATAAGACGCTAATGGGACGCTAATGGGATTCTGATATTAGCGTCAAATCAGCGTCAAATCAGCGTCCTATTAGCGGTTAAGAAGGTTAAAGACCGCACCGAGGCATCCGGCGCTGTCACCTAGCTCCGCAGACACGAGGCGAGCATGATTTCCGCCGGGACGCCATTCGAAGGTGTCGAGCATTTGCTGGAGAGGTTTGAAGAGAAGGTCTTTGGCACCGGTGGCGATGCCGCCGCCGAGGATGACGACTTCGGGATCGAGGACGTTGATGAGGGAGGCGATGGCGGCGGCGAGATGGCGGACGGAGGTGAGCCAGACGATTTTGGCGTGCTCATCGCCTGAGGCATAGGCATCAAGCAGCGCGTGCGTGGTGGCGTAGCGGCCTTCGCCGCGTTGGGCGATGGTTTGATTGCCGATGGCGTCTTCGAGACTTCCAGGCGTGTTGAAGTCATCGCATGGCGCGTTCGAATCGATGCTGAGGTGCCCGAGATGGCCAGCGCGGCCGATTTTGCCTTGGAGAAGCCTTCCGCCGCTCCAGATCGCGCCGCCGACGCCGGTGCCGAGTGTGAGCATGAAGACATCGCGGCATTTTATCGCGGCTCCAGCCCAGACTTCGCCGAGCAGGGCGGCGTGGGCGTCATTGAGGACGCGGCAGTCGCGTTCGAGAAAGGCTGCCCAATCGAACTTTTCGAGGCCGTGCATGCGTCCGGGCATCCAGTTGATGCATTGGTCATTTGGATTGGCCAAGCCGGGCGCGGAGAGGCCGACAGCAAGCTTGGAGCCTGCCTGGGCTTCGAACTCGTGGACGATCTCGCGCACGGTGAGGGCGAAGCGTGGGGTGTTATTTTCGAACTCGCCGTCCCGCGTGGGTTTCGAGAGCGTGGCGAGCGTTTTCGCGGATTGGGTATCCACGAGCGCGGCTTTGATGTTCGTGCCGCCGAGGTCGATGCCGACTGAGAGATTCATGGTTGGGTTGGCCGAAAAAACGAAAAAAGGAAAAGACTCTGAGGTTTGTTTTTTGATCTCTTTCGTTTTTTTCGGCTATCCAATCTGCCCTTCGCTCACCGTCCACCCGCCATCGACGGCGAGGACTTGGCCGGTGATGAATTTGGAATCGGGGGAGAGCAGCATGAGCGCGGCGGCATCGCAGTCGTCGGGATGGCCGATGCGGCCGCCGTCGAGGGGTTGCTTGGTTTTGATGAACTGCATGATGTCGTCGTTGGTGGCGGCGCGTTTGGACATCGGCGTCTCGACGAGGGCGGGGGCGATGACGTTCACGCGGATGTTTTGCGGAGCGTAGTAGGCGGCGATGGATTTGCTGAAGCCGATGATGCCGGCCTTCGCCGCAGCGTAGGCGTGGGAGGCGAAATATTTCGGCGAAGGCGAGTAACCGAGCACGCTGGCCATGTTGAGGATGACGCCGCCGGTGCCTTGCTTGATGAATTGACGGATGGCGGCGCGGTTCGAGAGGATGACGGAGTTCAAGTTGAGGTCGAGCGTGTAGCGCAGGCCGTCATCAGTCATTTCGTGGAGTGGGCCGTCGCCTTGTGAGCGTCCGCTGCCGCCGGCGACGTGGTAGAGGGCGTCGAGTCGATCAAACATGGCCACGGCACGCTCAGCAGCTTCGGGCGTGGCGGCATCGGCGGCGAAACCGCGGGCCTGCGGGCCGAGTTCGGCAAGCGCGGCATCCACATTCGCCTGCGTGCGGCTGGTGATGACGACGTTCGCTCCGGCGGCGATGAGTTTTTTCGCCGCAGAAAGGCCGAGGCCGGTGGTTCCGCCCATGATGACGATGTTCTGGCAGGAGAGGGAATGCATGGGCGGAATGTCGAATGACGATTGAAGAATGTCGAATAAGGAACGTTGATGCTGGCCTCATGAACACACGCCGCGCTTTCGTCCGCAATCTCTCTGCTTTGGCTTTTACGGCTCCGTTGATGGCGGAAACGCCGAAAGTGAAGAACAAGGTCTGCTTTTTCACGAAGCACCTCATCGGCCTGGGCTATGACGACATCGCGGGGCTGGCCGCTGAGATGGGCGTGGATGGCATTGAGGCACCGGTTCGTCCCAGCGCAGGCCACATCAAGCCGGAGCAGGTCGTGGATGAGCTGCCGAAATTTGTCGAGGCGCTCAAAAAGCAGAACCTCGAAATGATGATCATGACCTCCGGCATCAACGAGGTGAGCGCGGAGCAGCGCACGGAGGAGGTGCTGCGCACGGCGGCGAAAATGGGCGTGAAGCGCTTCCGCATGAACTACTTCAAGTATGACCTGAAGCAGCCGATCTGGGAGCAGCTCCAGGCCATCCGGCCGAAGATCAAAGATCTCGTGGCTCTGTGCAAAGAGATCGGCATCCAGCCGATGTTTCAGAATCACAGCGGGCAGGATTACTTCGGCGCTCCGGTGTGGGACATCTTTTCCATCATGCGGGAGTATCCGGCCGAGCAGTTCAGCTTCGCCTTCGACATCCTGCACGCCACCTGCGAGGGCGGAAAGTCCTGGCCGCTGGAGTTCAACCTCGTCAAAGACCACATCGGTGCGGCTTACTTCAAGGATTTCAAATGGGAGGGCCGCAAGCTCGTCACCGTGCCTCTCGGCGAAGGCCAGGTGGACCCGGCCTATGGCAAGATGCTCATGAAGACCGGCTACAGCGGCCCGATCTCCCTCCACGTCGAGTATCTCGAAGGCAATCCGAAGGATGCGGCGGTGCTGAAGGGCTTCCGTGAGGCGCATCTGCGGGATTTGAAGACGCTCAAGGGGTGGTTGGGGTGGGTGTGACGCATTGTGTTAGGGGCTTGCGGCTCTATCATGCGATCTCTATGCCGCATGGGTGATCTGAGCACTTTGGAGGAGCGCCAGAATGTTCTCCCTGATCGTGGGAGCAGTGGCTTTCAGATGATGGCGGAGCAGTTCAGGATTATCGACTCGGAGATCCACCATCTCATGGCAGTCACCCACGAATTTTAACACCTCGTCGATATTCAACGATCTAAGCGCTGCAATCGAGGCTTCATGAAGCGATGGGTGTTTCGATTTCAGTGCCGCCGCAAAGGTGGTGCTGCTGCTTTGATCGGAGGCCTCTGACCATGAGAGGGTCATGTCGATGAGGAACATCGTGGCGACAAACAAGCGGGTCTGGCAAGGTGTTGTGCCGGACGAAGCTCGAGTCTGCCAGTTCAGGAAATCCATTTGGGCACGGGTGATCCACATTCCCGGCCCGCCATCTGCGCCAACGGCGGCCTGCTCAAAAAGGTCGAGGTGCTGATGGAGCTGCTCAGACCAATCCGAAATAGATCCCTGCCACAAGATGCGCTTGAGGCAGTGCTCGGCGTGTCTGGCGAACCAGTTCTCGGTGTTCGCCATTATTAGCAGTTCCGTGGCGCTATTATCTTCCGGTGTTTCCGGGGCTTGTTGCACAGGTTCATGCGCAGGCAAAGGAAAGCCTGGGACCAGATTGAGGGCGGTACCAAGGTGTTCCCGGCGTTCAAGGTCTAGGTGCATAAGGTTGGTGGTTGTTGATCTTTGCGGCTCAAGACTTCTTGAAGCCGATTTTTTGGAGGAAAGTGAGTGTGGGTGCGGTTTGCGGTTCGGTGGTAGCGCCGACTTCATGAGCCTGTTCGATGGCACTGATCACGGGCGGAGTTCCAGCTTCACTTGAGAGCGCCGTCTTGGCGGTGTCGAGCCATTGTTGCTGCGGAGGTGTGGCCGTGTGGCCTGCTGCGCCGTCGGCCCAAATACGGTGGTCTTCGATGTGGATGCGCATCCAGCCATGCCGGAACATGTCTGCGTATCCCCAGGGGATAGGCCGGTCTGCTTCGTCCGATGCGGCCTTGAGGTATTGTGCGCTTTGCAGGTGATCGCTCACCTCGAACGCAGTGCCATCGGCACGGAGCCAGAAGCGATGGCCGGGGCGTGCTGACTCCGGAGGTGTGGGCGTGTTAAACGGGTCCATGGCTGGAAATGGGTGTCTCAAGGTTCGGATGTATCAAACCGCAGGCGAATCCGAGGATTCGAGAAAGCCGGCAAGCAGAGCTTGAGATTTGGGCATGCGCCTGTTGCCAAGGCACGGCACATCCACCTCGACCATTTCCTCCTCGGGTTCCGGCGGCCTAGCTGGCGTCAATGCCTCGATCTCCCGCAGCAGTGGAGCGATGTCCTCCGAGATGCCGACTTGCTCGGCTTGCTCAGAGAGAGAATACCACTCCTCCGCGTTGGCCTTCACCCATTCGGCGGCAGGGAATTCGAGGATGGTGCGCACCACGAACTCACGTTCTCCGGTGATGACCGCAGCGGTCAGGGGCGTGATGGCTGCTGGGCAGCGGTCAACGTTGAAGTATCCCCCCGCCAGCAGGCGCTGTGCGGTCAAATATTGCCGGGGCACCAGGTGGAGGCGGCCTTCCCGCGCGGCAAAGTGCAGCGGCGTATCGCCACAGTCCCCCATGTCCCAGGGGGATTTGCCATCGGCTCCCGGTTCAAAGAGTTCCGGCGGGACATTGGCCAGCGTACCATCACGTGCAGCGCGATGCAGCGTGACGATATTCCGCACCTTGGGTTCGTTGAAGATGGCGAGGAACCAGGTCTTCGCGAGTGACTCAACCAGTTCATCCACCGATTCAAAAACCGTGATCGACGAGTAATCATCATGGCTCGTCTTTAGACGGAGGTTGGATTTGCTCAGACCGTAGATGCAATGGTAATCCAGTCCGTTATCCCAGCTCTGATGCAGGTAGATCCATCGGCCGGGTGTTTCCTCGATCACCCGGAGGTTCGCTTCATTGATGTAAAAGAAGGAGCGCACATGGGCCACGTCTTCCAACAGGTTGCGATATTGCTTCGGCAGCAGTGTTTCCGCCGATTCGTGCGTGACCATCCACCCCGTGGTTTCAAACACCTTTTCACCGAGGTTCACGCCGTAGATCTGCAGAGCACCCGTTTCATACAGGGCCAGCCCGCGGTCGAGTTCCTCGCGGGTGAAATTGCGGCTGCTCATGCATGATTGCACCACGCGGACCCCGTCCGCAAACTCTGGGTTGTCCCGGTAGTCCACCAGCATGTCTTCAAAACGGCGCACCCGGCGTCGGTGCAGTTCTTCGCAAACGATGGCCGTGGGGTAATCGACACCGCAGGAGATGTCGTCAGGATTGAGCTGGCTGGTGGGGGTAGGCTGGGTGGATTCGGATGATGTCATTCAGCACCTTACCGACCCTTGAGTGCCAAATATTGGCATTCAAATGCGACCTACACGTTAATGAATAGCCAGCGCCGATTCTGATCCACTGTCAGCCAATCCACGTGATAATTGCCTTTAAGGACAATCTTTTCGTCCTTCTCACCGGTCGGTTTTTGAATCGATCCATGGATAGGTGAAAGTCCACGAAAGAACTGGTAAATACCGTCTTGCCTTGTCCCCTCCCAGAAAAGGCGGTCATCAACAAATGCCACAAAGAAGGTGTTGCGCACACCGGCACTTTTCAACTCCTCAAGAAACATGATATCTTTGCAAAAGCTGAACATTTGTTCTGGCACTTGGCCGTTGCGAGGAAACTTAAGTTCTATGGCACAGAGAGGCTTTGAAGCGGTAGAATCTTTGATGGTGATGTCGATCTCCTTCTTCGTGAAACGTTTGTGTTGAAAAAAGTGGTCCACATTGCGCTCAAACTCAACCCGAGTCCCATTCAGCTTGCCACGCAGGAAAATCCCCAACTCAAACTGGAGACTGAATTCGTTGTATATTTCAATGTCGCCTTGAGTCACCTGAAGGGTGAATTCTTTCAAGAGTTCGGGAATGTTTTTCATGGTTTAGTTAGGTTGACTACGATCAGTGCGGCGAGCGTAGAGGATGACCAAATTGCCCCCTGCGTAATTTTGTCCGCCTGTCTGCGCTTCGAATGATGTGCCTTTTTGTGGTGGCCTGCCCTTTGGAAGTTCTGAAATCTGATCACCTGAACGAAACAACGTTTTCATTGCTGAACTGCAAGTTGATCGTTCCGCATCCATATCTGCTGCAACATCGCCAGAACGAATTCGAACCATGTTTTCTCTAGCGGCACTAATGTCAGCAAGAATTTTTTGGCGAACATCGTCTGCGGTTGGGTGTTGTCTTTTCATCGTGAAGACGAAGGTTATCGAATGAGGCTGATTTGGCTATAAATAAAAATCCTGCCGCTGGATGCGTTTTCGATTCACCCGTATCTCAAAAAGTGGTGCCGTTCAAGAAACTCCTTTGCCAAAGAGCGGTAAGCCTCGGTTCCACGTCCCAGAGGATCGTACTCGGCAATCGTCTGGCCATAGCATGGGGCTTCAGCTAAAGCGGTGGATTCGGGAATCGCCATGGGGTAGGCCACATTGCAGGAACCGTCAGGTACCAAGTGGGCATGCAATTCGTGGGCGAGCTTATCGAGTTCAGCCGTATCACCATTGAATCTGTTGATCACAAAGCCTCCCACATGCAGCCCAGGATTGACCCCACTCTCAATGACTTGCTGCATCTGGCCTAGCAAACAGCTCACAGCAGGCAACATCATAAATCCCGGCTGGAGCGGGACGAGCAATTCATCCGCCACAGCCATGGCGGCACTCGTCATGACGCCCATAGAGGGTGAGCAGTCCAAGAAAATGCAATCAAAGTCCGGGAGTGCACGCAGCTCCGCCATGACCTCACGCAGTCGGGTCAAGTGTTGACCGCGCTGGACGAGGCAAACATCCACGCTAGCAAGTTCATAGTGAGAGCGAATGACGGACAGGTTCGGCAATCGTGTGCTGCGCACGACATCTTTGGGTGACGTTCCGTCCACCAGCGCCGAATACAGGCTTCCTCCTCCCTCCATGGCAAGCCCCAGGGCTATGGTTGCGCTAGACTGAGCATCCAGATCAACGAGGAGGACACGTTTACCCAACTCGGCCAAGCTGGCGGCGAGATTGATGGCGAGGGTGGTTTTTCCCACGCCTCCAAGGGGGCTGCAAATGGCAATGATGCGCATGATAGGAATGATGTTTCTTCAGCGGGTCAACCACCCTGCTGCTGATGAGCGAGCAAGTCTTCGAGGGTGATTAACCAGTTGATCTTGTGGGCACGTTCTTCGGGTCCCCCTGGAGCCCCTTGAAGTGAGCGGATGACTTCGGCCAGGTAATCCCTGCCCTCGGGCGGGGGGTGGCGAGTGATTCTCTGGTCGTAGCGTTTCTTGTACTCGGCGCTGCGCTCCGGCAGGATGTCGCGGGTGATCAGGAAGGAATACACCATCACCTTGCAACTGCATGGCAGGCAGCCCCGGTGCGTCTCACCCATTTCATCGATCAGATCCATCCATGGTTCGAGCTCTGCGGCTGGCAGTCCCCGCAGTACCGGCAGCAAGCGGTTGAAGTCTCCCATGCCGGCATGGCCCGCCCGGAAGGCGTGGGGCGTGTGCTCCTGGTTTTGATTCGTGATGACTCGGCGGATGGTTTCGGGGTCATGCGCACGGAGCAGGGCGCTTTCAGAGGTGTTGAATGGTGTCATGCCCAACCTTCGCACAACATGAGTGCCAGATCATGGCACTCAACGGCAGAATGGTCTGGCGCAGCCCACAGGGACTGCGCAATGAATCACATCGCGCCTTTACCAGTGGCGACCCACCGTTCAGCTCAAATCAACTCCTGCGCTTTTATAGCGTGCAAAAGGATCAGCATCCTCATTCCGCCAGTCCCATCCATGAGGCATCGAGTTTCTCAACCCTGCCGCATTCAATTTTGCATCCTCCTCTTTGGTGATCGCTCGCTGGCCCGCTTGGGCATAGAGATCAAGTAGCAGCTCCAAGCCTTCGATGCTCCGTGCTTCCAGCATACGGAGTATCTCTGAAACGATGTAGCCAGTTGGAATCACATGGTCCCACACATCCTTATTTGTGCCGGTTCTCGGGGCAAGGCGGCGCAAAGTCTGATTCTGCTGCCGGTTTAACATTCGTAATAACGTGGACGAAAATGTCAGGTCATTAACCCGGACGAGGAACTGCGCATATTCAATCAAAGCAGTTTTCGGATCGGGCAGCCCAGTCATCCTTGGGACTGGCATCTTGTAGTAAAGCATGTCCGTCTTCTTCTTGAGATCCTGCTTCATTGCGTAGGCGATCTTTTCGGGCAGTTGCTGCTGTTGGATATGAAGCTCAAGCTGCTCCCTAAGGGCTTGGTTTTCCGGGCTCATCCGTTGCATCTCTCGCTTGATACTCGCCTTGCTTCTTTGAGCGCCCACATAGCCGGTCCAGTGCGCCCAGATCATCACCATCGCGGCGGTGTCGAGTTCGCAGTATTGCAGCAGCAACTGTTTGCGATTGCTTTTGAATTCCTCGGTTAGCCCCTGAAGAAAGATGAGTTCCTGATAGATGCGGATGGCTCCGGTGCCTTCCTTGACAGACTCATCATCGTCTTTCTCCTCACCCAAGGGGAGTTCCGGCAGGGTCTTGTAAGGATCGAGCGCCTGACCGGATGCATCCGCCCGGTAATACTTGGCGAACCATGGATTCTCCCACAGTGCCGATGAGTGACGCCACACGGCAGGCAGCACCGCTTTGATTGACGTGCGTCCTAGCATCTCAGGATGGAAGTAGTGTGCCAAAGTAAGCTTGTGCAGATCACGGATGCGTAGCGAATGATCACGTTTGCCTTTGGCGTTTTCGGGGCCGAGAAGCTGGTCGATCCAGTCGGCGAGATCATTGAGCTGCTTCACCTCGGAGAAGCCAGACAGGCGCAGCGCTTCGCCTTCATCAGCGGCAATCCATTCCCCGATCTGCTCCATCACCTTGCGCAGCGTGGTCTGCTCATAAGGCGACCACACATATACCGTGCCGGTATCACCAATGCAGTCGCGCAGCGTACGGGCGAAGGTGAAGTTCGGAAAATCACGTTCGGTGTTGAGCCATTCCTGATGGGACAGCTCGCCCTGCTGGTTAAGGGTATGGCAGCTCCACTGGAAGGCTACCCTCTCATAAGGCCGAAGCCCTTCGTGATGTGGCAGGACGACGTCACAGGCTTCAAAGTCGAGAAAGTGAAAGGGACGGCCAGGACCAGCCTCGTGACTCTTGAGCACGTTCTGAAGTGCGATTGGCAAGTGCTCGCTACCCTTGCCGAATGAGTTCGACCACTGCATGTGACGGCGATCCCTGTAGGAACCCTCGTTGCCGAGTTGGTCTTGCTTGAGGTCAAGCAACGAGGCTTTCCCTCTGCGGATGAGTTCAGGCACGGGATCGGGAAATTTGGTCGTTCCTATCTGCCCAACGCGGTGCATGTCTAGAATGTGAGGCTGGACTGATGCCATGGTGCCCCAGCATTCGGCAAAGCCATGAGGTGCCTTCTCTTTGCCGGGGCCGAAACGGAATTCGCATTTGCGGCAGGTGTTGTAGAGATCAGCCACCGACTCCTGAACCCGCACGACTTGACCATCGGGACCGATCAGTGCGGCCCGTTCGTCGGCCCGTTTTACTACGCGATCCATGAGAAGACCGGTTTCGCTCGTCACATCCCGCTCAGTTAGCAGCGACGTGCCCTTCAATTGCTCACGATTGCCCGAGTAGTGGACATTGGGACGGGACTTGGGCTTTTCGTTGTCCCGAATGGCAGTGAAGTGGGCCAGCGTTTCGTTGGCCGTGGCCTTGCAGCCTTTGTTGATCACGCAGAGCCAGGGCTTCACCTCAAACTCCGGGAATGCGAGCCTCAGCACATGAAGCTGAAACGTCACATCCAGGAGATAGGGCATCCACTTGGCTGCGACATCTCCATTCTGCTTCAAGAAGGGGGAGTCGCCGTCATCTTCCTCATCCTCCTCGTTGATCGAAGACGATTTCACTTCGATGAGGTGCAGGATTTTGCCCTCGCGGCGCAGGATGTCGATCCTAGCGTAGAACTTTCCAAACAACGCTGCGGCCTCAAACAAGACCGCATTGTCGCTCGCCAGCAGGAGTTCCTGCGTCCGGCTGAACGCACGCTGTGGATCGCGTTCATCCACCAAATCCACTCCATGGGGGTATTGGGCCTTCGCCACGGTTTCTACCATGAAGCCCGAGTTGGCGAGGAACTTCAGGTACTCGTTGTCATCGACCGTGGTGGGATACCCGAGTTTGCGATAATGCAGCTTGGTGGCGCAATCGAAGGCGGCTTTGAAATCGGTCTTGGTGAGATAGGGAGAGGGCATGGCAGTAGTTGCTTACATGAAGAGGGTGAAGAGCCAGATCAGCAGGGCGATCACATTCACCGCGCAGACGAACCAGCAGGGCAGCAGGATGAGTCCCCAGCCAGCGGTGAATTCACCGGTAAGTTTCAGGATGATGAGAAGCGCCTGCACACACAGGACAGCCACGGCGAAAAGAATGGTCAGCAGGTATTGCATCGGCGGGAGGAATGGATGGGTTTAACCTTACCCCCTGCCGAGTGCCATATCCTGGCACTCGACAGGGTGGTTCCTCACTCTCAGGCCGCGAGACCCAGGGTGGACGATGGTGGAAGATGTTTATCCATGAGGTAGTGGAATGAACGTTCCCCCACCTCAAGGAACCGTTGATCCACTTTCACGATATTCAGATCCCATCCACCGAAGGATAAACGAAGATTCGGTTCCGGGTTCCAGGAACGGAGTTCCGATCGTGTTTCGTTGATCCACAACTTGGAACGAAGGTTCATCAAGATTTCACCCAGTTGGTTTTCACCCTCCAAGGTGGTATCACTCCCCTTCACCAGAATCATCCCCCAGTAAGGATCTCGTTTGGAGAGTTCCACGATGGTTTTGTTTCCCGATTCCAGGAGAAGGTTCCCGAACTTGATCCAGTTACACACCAGTTTGAGGTGGATCGTGGAATCCATGATGATTCCCTTCACCTCCTCCCAATCACTCCGAATCAACGATTTGTACTTCTTCTGTTTGTTCTTCATCAACATGGGATTCTTCTCCCCGAAGATCTCCCTCTGAACAGTGGGGTGATCCACGTACTTCATCGATTGATAAAAGTGTTCCGAGGTGGGAAACTCCAGAGATCCCACGGTGATGGGGAACTCCGGGGACATGTTCGAGAAACCTCCGAACGACTCCTTGGTTTTCGAGAAAACGACACAATCACTGATTTTGTTTGTTTTGATCATGCGCCAAAGATAGAAGTGGTTAAGTGCCAGATCTTGGCACCCAAGAGAAACCTCAAAAAACCAGTGCCATGCCAATTTCACCCGGCAAATCCCCCAAGGCTCACCGTGGCGCAGCGAAACCAATGTTCGAGAGAGTCAGCGCCCTTCTGGTCTTGCTGCGGACGAAGGGTGCAGCGGCTTCGAGGGAGGACTTGGCGAAGCAGCTGAAAAGGCATGGATACCAAGCCAGCGTGCGCACGGTGCAGCGGGACATCGACTTTTTGAAACAGCAGGGTCATGACATCATTCATTCCAAAAACGGTGGATACTCCTGCAAGGGGGCGAAGGACAAGCTGCGTGGGTTGCTTAATTCACGGGAGGAGATGCTGGCGAGCATTGTGGTCATGCGCGGAGTGCTGAATGCGATCAGCAAGCTCGACCCTTCCGCCGGAGCGGATGTGCTCTTATCACAGGCGGGTGAACTGCTGGAGAAGAATCATTTGGAATATGGTGAATTGAGCAACTTCATTTCAAGCGCGGCATTATCCATGCCGCAGCGTTTGGTGCCGATCTTCCGTACTTTGGTGAAGGGCTTGATTGAAAAAAGAGCGGTGCGAATCAGCTACACCGGCAACAAAGACCGGCAGCCACGCACCCGCGTCATTCACCCCTACCACCTGCTTGAGTTCGAGGGGCGCTGGCATTGCATCTCACACTGCACGGAAGCGAAAGAGATCAGAACTTTCATGCTGTGGCGGACCCACACCGCCGAATTGCTTGATGAGACCTTCACGCGTCCGGCTGAATTTGATGATCCCAAACACTGGGAGGAGAAAGCGAAAATCTACGGCGTCTGGTCCGGCGACGGCAAGCCGATGAACGTGAAGGTAAAAATGTTCGGCTATGCAGCGCGGATCATCCAAGAAGCGGAGCGCCGCCATCCGGGGATGACAATCACCGAATCAAAGACAGGGGATGGAACGGTGGAGGTCACGTTTCAGACCCACTCTTTTGCAGACGTAACGTCCTGGATCTTGAAGTGGGGGCCGTATTGCGAGGTGCTCGGGCCGCCAGCACTGGTGAAAGAGGTCCGAGAACTGATCGAACGAATGGGCAAACTCTATGACGCACATTGAGCCGTATGTGCCCGCAAACCCACCCCGGTGTGCCCACGAACCCAGCCCGGTGTACCCACATACCCAGCCTGGATTTGCCAAATCCGACCTCGGATTTCCAAAAACCGATCTCGGATTTGGCAAATCCGAGGTGGGGGCACCCATGATCCAAGACCGGATCGTGTTTGCGCCGCCTCAGACAAAAGCGTGGTGATTTGCAGTGGAACACGCCACGGGCCTTCGCCAGCTTCTCGCGCTCCCTCCGGGGCGCGGCGGCTTGCAAAATCGAGCTGTTTCGCCGGTTCCGGTGGTTGCACCACCGGCTGTTTTCTTTCGAGCCTCCGGCTCGGGATTGGTCCTGGGCACGGCCGCCTTCCAACTCGGCCAGTAGCAGCCCACACAGCCCTTGCGTGAGTGGCTAAGCGCCCTACACTCGGCGCTCCCTTTCCCCCAAACGCATGAGCACCCACGTCAAACTTTACATTCCCGGTCCCGTCGAAGTTTCCCCTGACACCTACGCTGCGATGGCGCAGCCGATGATCGGGCATCGCGGCAAGGGATTCCAGGATCTGTATGCCGAGATCCAGCCGATGCTGCAGACGCTGTTTGGCACGAAGCAGCAGGTGTTTTTGAGCACTTCCTCGGCCTGGGGCGTGATGGAGGGCTCGATCCGCAATCTGGTGAAGAAAAAGGTTCTCAATTGCTGCAACGGGGCCTTCTCCGACAAGTGGCTGGACGTTTCCAAGCGCTGCGGCAAGGAAGCCGAGGCCTATCAGGTCGAATGGGGTCAGCCGATCATGGCGGCGGAGATCGACAAGCGTCTCGCCACCGGCGAATTCGACGCGGTGACCTTCATCCACAATGAAACCTCCACGGGCGTGCTCAGCCCCATCGCGGAGATCGCGGCGCTGAAGAAGAAGTATCCCGACGTGATGTTCATCACGGATTCGGTGTCCGGTTTCACGACGGTGCCGGTGAATTTCGACGAACTCGGCCTCGACGTGTTGCTCACGGGCAGCCAGAAGGCCTTCGCGCTGCCGCCGGGGCTGGCGCTGTTCACCGCCAGCGAGGCCGCCATGGCGCGCGCGGCGACGATCAACGACCGCGGCTACTACTTCGACTTCTTGGAGTTCAAGGCGAACGGCGAGAAGAGCATGACGCCAAGCACGCCGTGCATTTCGCTGATCTACGGCCTGCGCCATCAGCTCAACAAGATCTTCGCCGAAGGCGTGGACAACCGCTACGCACGTCACGCCAAGCTCAACGGCATGGTGCATGAGTGGGTTCGCCGGAATGGCTTCGAGTTCTTCGCGCCGGAGGGTTATCGCTCCAAGTCGCTGACCTGCGTGGCGAACAACAAGGGCATCGACGTTGCGGCCTTCATCGCCCTGCTGAAGAAGAATCATAGCATGATCATCGACGGCGGTTACGGGAAGCTGAAGGGCAAGACCTTCCGCGTCTCCAACATGGGCGACGAGAGCGAGGCGAGCATCAGCACGGTGATCGCCGCGCTGGATGACTCGCTGGCGAAGCTGTGAGCCGACTGGAAGCAGATCGGGCGTTGCCCATCCCAGGCATTCGTGCCATCATCCGCCATGATTCTTGAGCAATTCCCAGAAGTGCGTTCGCTCTCATCGTCCGAGAAGCTGCTGTTTGTCTCAGAACTTTGGAACGACCTGGAGGAACATCCTTCAGAGGTTCCGGTGTCACGGGAGATACTCGCCGAGCTGGACCGGCGAATGGATCATTTCAAGCAGCACCCGGAGGAGTTCACCACCTGGGAAGCGGTGAAACAACGCATCCTGGGATCGGCCGCATGAAAGAACTGATTCTGCTGCTCCAGGCGGACATCGACATCCAGCAGGCTTACGAACGCTACGAGGACTATCAGAAAGGACGTGGCGTGTTGTTCATGCAGCAGTTGGATGTCGTGCTCGGCCTGCTGAAAAGACATCCAGAAAGCGGAGCACGCTACGCGCATCCCTACCGACGCATGCTGATGCGCGATTTTCCGTTTGGTGTGTTCTATGACGTGCAGCCTACGCGGATCGTGGTGGTGACGATCACCGATCTGCGGCAAAACCCGTCCGTCATTCATCGCAAAGTCTTTGGCCCGGCATGACTTCTCCCACTGTGAAGCCTGCTTTTGGCGGATTAAAACATGCGCGAGGTGAATCTGGGCGCATTTTCAGACGTTCTACCCTCTGACATGGCCAAAACCCTCCGCGCACTGCTTCCCCTCGTCATCCTAGCCGCCTGCGGCTGGTATGGATGGTGGCTGATCACGCATAAGCCGGAGATGAAGACGATGGAGACCAAGCCGGTGCTGGTGACGGTGGAGGGCATCACCTTGAAGAAGACGAGCTATCCGGTGCGGGTGGCCTCGCAGGGCGCGGTGCAGCCACGCACGCGCAGCACGCTGCTGCCAGAGGTGGCGGGGATGATCACGGAAGTGAGTCCTTCATTCCGCCCCGGCGGCTTTTTTGAGAAAGGTGAAGTGCTGATCAAGCTGGACCCTGTGGACTATGAAACCGCCGTGATGACCGCCAAGGCCGCCGTGGCGCTGGCGAAGGTGACGCTGGTGGAAGAAGAGGCGAAGGCCGAGCAGGCGCTGGAAAACTGGAAGGCACTGGGCCGTCAGGGCGCGCCGGGCGAGCTTGTCTCGCGCTCACCGCAGGTGGCGCGGGCGAAGGCCGATCTGGCCGCCGCTGAGGCACGCGTGGTGAAAGCGGAGCGTGATGCGCAGCGCACCGTGATTCGTGCGCCGTATGCCGGGCAGGTTTTGGAGCAGGCCGTCGATGTGGGCCAATATGTCGGCCAGGGCACCACTTTGGGCCGCATTTTTGCCACGGACTTCGTCGAGGTGCGCCTGCCGCTGCCGGAACGTGAAAGTCAGCATGTGAAGCTGCCGGAGCGCTATCGCGACGCCAGTTCCGCGCTGCCAGCGGCAAAGGTAAAGCTGCGCACGACTGCCGCAGGCAAGAGCGTGATCTGGGAAGGCCGTCTCGTGCGGGTGGAGAGCGCGCTGGATGAAAGCACGCGCCAGACCACCGCCGTGGCGCAGATCGACAATCCCTTTGCCAAACGCGCGGATGGTGCGCCGCCGCTGAAGATCGGCCAGTTCATCGAGGCGGAGATCGAGGGCGAGGCGCTGAACGATGTCTTCGTCATCTCCCGCTCCGCTGTGCGCGCGGGAGATGAGATCATCCTCATCACACCACAGAACACACTGAAGCGCATGTTTGTGGAGCCGGTCTTCGGCACCAGCCAGCACATCGTCGTGTCCGCGAATGCGGCGAAAGCACCGAGAGAGGGTGATGTGCTTTGTCTCACGCCGATCCCCTTCCCTGCGGACGGAGCACGGGTGAATCCAGTCATCGACGGAGCGCCGCCGAGCGAGAAAGTGGCCGACCAGAAAAAGCCGGAAAAGAAAGCCGCGATGCTGGTGCCAGAGGCGAAGCCGCTGCCGTGATGTCAGATCATCGCGATTGAATTTGTGACAGCGTGCTGGCTAGGCTGGCAAGCCACGTCACGCATTGCGCAAGATCGGCGGGGCATCGGAAATGCCTCCGTGCGTTGATAAAGGGTCATGATCAACCTCACCCGCCTTTACTGTGATGTCGCCCAGCCCATGGACCACCTGCGTTATGGTCGCGGTCACGGCTCGCCGACTTCTGCTGCTGAACGTCGCCCCATCGTTGTTTGGAACATCACCCGCCGCTGCAATCTGAAATGCGTCCACTGCTACCAGGACTCGGATTCCAAGCACTATCCCGGTGAATTGAGCTGGGAACAGTGCCAGGGCGTGGTGGATGATCTGGCCGAGTACAAAGTGCCCGCCCTGCTGCTTTCCGGCGGTGAGCCGACGATTCACCCGAAGTTCTTCGAACTGGCCGAATACGCCACCAGCAAGGGCCTGCGCCTCACGCTTTCCACCAACGGCACGCGGATCGATCCCGAGTGGGCGCATCGCATCAAGGACATCGGCTTCTCCTACGTCGGCATCTCGCTCGATGGCATGGGGGCCACGCACGACAATTTCCGTGGCAAAGTCGGCGCGTTTGACAAGGCGGTGGCCGCGTTTCGCAACTGCAAGGCCGTCGGCCAAAAAGTCGGCCTGCGGCTCACGCTCTCCCGCCACAACATCGCCGATCTCGACGGCATCCTCGACTTCATCGAGCGCGAGGACATCGAGCGCGTGTGCTTTTACCATCTCGTCTATAGCGGACGCGGTTCCGAGCTCATGGAAGTGCCGCACGAGGAGACACGCGGTGCCATCGACAAAATCCTCGATCGCACGGCCAAATGGGCCGCCGAAGGCCGGCCGCGCGAGGTTTTGACCGTCGATCAGCCGGTGGACGGCCCCTACCTCTACATGCGCCTGAAGCGGGAGAACCCGGAGCGTGCCGCCCGCGCAATGGAACTCATGAACTGGAACGGCGGCGGCGCGAACAGCAGCGGAACCGGCATCAGCAACATCGACACCCAGGGCAATGTGCATCCCGACCAGTTCTGGCATGAGCTCACGCTCGGCAACGTGAAAGAGCGCAAGTTCAGCGACATCTGGAGCAACCGCGACAACGCCACGCTCAACGCCCTGCGAAACCGCAAGGAACACCTCACCGGCAAATGCGCCGAATGCAGCTTCCTGGATGTCTGCGGCGGTGGTTTCCGCGTGCGCGCCCTGCAAATGACCGGCGACCTCTGGGCCCCTGACCCATCATGCTATCTGAATGACAGCGAGCGCAGCAAAGTCCTGGCCGCCTGACGGCCAGACCGGCAGATTTGACGACCTGCGCCTGCCGCCAAGGTGAAAAGAGCCGGGCATGCCAGACCGGGAAACCGGCGCAGCGCCGTATTTGGTCTTGATTCGACCTTGATCGGTGGAACTCTTGCCGCCCTCAAAACCGCAAACGACAACCGATCCAATCCATCATGGGCCAGCAACTTAACAAAATCGTCAAACGCCGCCGCCGCAAAAAATACCTCGAACGCAAGAAGGCGCTCGTCAAAGCCGGCGTCTCCCGCAAGGCCCGTGCAGCCAAGGCTGAACCCAAGGGCGTCAAGAAGACGGCCGCCAAAAAGCCTGCCGCCAAAAAAGCCCCCGCCAAGCCCAAGGCCGCCGAGGTCGCGGTCGAAGTCGCCGCAGAAACCACCGCACCTGTCGAGGCCGCTGCCCAGGAGTAATCTCCGGCTGACAGCACCTGTTTAAACCAAAACACCGTCGCGGCATGGCCGTGACGGTGTTTTGATTTTCAACGGATCAGCGGAACCACTGGCCGCCGGTCCCAGAACTGGATGACGAGGAGCCTGCGCCGAAGGCGTCATGATAGCCACGCTCAAAATTGGAGCGATAACGCGGATCATAGCGCCCCACATGCGCCGCCGGATCTGCCACCCGGCCGCTGGTGCGATCCCGCAAACCGTAGTCGTAGCCCTGGTTGTAGGCCGGATCACGCTGCGGCTGCTGTTGCTGCGGTGGCAGAGGATTCACCTGTGCCCCCTGGCCCGGCCACTGCAACCCGCCTGGGCTGCCTTGTTGTGACTGCGTGTAGCCCTGATTGTAGCCGTCCCGGTAGGCCAGCACCGTGTTGCGGTCGAAACGCGTGGTGTGGCGGCCATAATTGTTTGCCTGGCGCTGCTGCGCGTCCATCTGGCCGTCCTGCCAGCCACGTTCATACGCCATGCGATTGAGGTCCGTGCCGCGCTCCCGCATCTCCAGGCGCTGGTTCGGGTCTCCGTATGGATAACCGCCCTGCGGACCTTGCATCATCGGGTCAAGGCATTGCGCCAGCAGCAGCGGCAGGGTCAACGAGGCGAGAAGAGTGGCTTTCATATGAGACGAGCGTAGAAGCGCCCCGGTGCGCTGGCAACCGGGCAATCGACCGATAAATCCAGATGATAAAGTGCGCTCCCACGCCGTTATCTTCAGGGTTGTCCTGCCAGCCTTTTTTCGGCCATGCCTTCTATCCCATCCCTCCAGCGCCGCGCTTTCCTCGGCAAATCCTCGCAAGGCCTCGGTGCCATCGCCCTCGCTTCATTGCTCAAACCTGCGCATGCGGCACCGATGCGGGGCGTACTTGGCACTTTGCCGCTGCCGCAGAAGGCGAAGCGGGTGATCTGGCTGACCATGGCGGGCGGACCGTCGCACTTGGAGACGTTTGATCCGAAGCCGAAGCTCGCGGAGATGGACGGCAAGCCGATGCCGGAATCGTTCACGAAAGGGCAGCAACTCGCGCAGCTTCAAGGCAAGCCGCTGAACTGTTTCGGGCCGCAGCACAAGTTCGCGAAGTTCGGGAAGAACCAGATCGAGATCTGCGAGCTGTTTCCACAGATCGGCAGCGTGATCGACGACATCTGCCTCATCCGCTCGATGACCACGGACGCGATCAATCATGATCCGGCGCACATGTTCATGAACACCGGCTCGCAAATCGCGGGGCGGCCGAGCATGGGCTCGTGGATCACCTACGGTCTCGGCACCGAGGCGGCGGATTTGCCAGGATTCGTGGTTTTGACCTCGCTGGGCCAGGGCGGGCAGAACCAGCCCATCGCGGCGCGGCAGTGGAGCAGCGGCTTTTTGCCGTCGAAGTATCAGGGCGTGCAGCTTCGCGCCAAAGGCGATCCCGTGTTGTATCTGACGAACCCAAACGGCGTCACGCGTGATCGACAAGGCAGCGATGTGGCGGCCATCAACGCGCTCAACAAGCAGCACGACGCGCTCGTGGATGATCCCGAGATCGCCACACGCATCGCGCAGTATGAGATGGCCTTCCAGATGCAGGCCAGCGTGCCGGATTTGATGGATGTGAGTGCTGAAGGTGCCAAAACACTCGAACTCTACGGCTGCCAGCCTGGAGACGGCTCGTTTGCCTCGAACTGCCTGCTTGCGCGTCGCCTTGCCGAGCGCGGCACACGTTTCATCCAGCTCTATCACAAGGACTGGGACCACCACGGCGGCGTGAAGCTTGGCGTGGAGCAGAAGGCGAAGGAAATCGACCGCGCCTGCATGGCTCTCATCACCGATCTCAAACAGCGCGGCATGTTGGACGAGACGCTCATCGTTTGGGCGGGCGAATTCGGCCGCACGCCGATGTCCCAGGGCGGCAGCGGGCGCGATCACCACAACAAGGCCATGTCCGTCTGGCTGGCAGGCGCAGGAATCCAAGGCGGCATCGTCCACGGAGCCACGGACGACCTCGGCTACGCCGCCGTGGAGAAGGTCACCACCGTTCATGACATCCACGCCACGATGCTCCATCAACTCGGCATCAAGCACGATGCCTTCAGCTTCAAATTCCAGGGTCTTGATGCGCGATTGAGCGGCGTGGAGGGTGCGAAGGTGATCAAGGACATCCTCGCATGAGCTTCCGCACCCTTGAGATTTCGGACACGGCCCTGCTGGGCGGCGGCATTCATCACGTCACGGTGAAGTCAGCGGCGCTGCGTCGGCGTGCGGATGTGAGTTTTTATGTGCCGCCAGTGGTTCAGGCCGATAAGCTGCCGCTGGTGATCTTGCTGCACGGTGTTTACGGCAGTCACTGGGCCTGGTTGTTCAAGGGCGGGGCGCACAGGGTGCTGGACCGGCTCATCATGGAGGAGAACCTCCCGCCGATGATGCTGGCGATGCCTTCGGACGGTTTGTGGGGCGATGGATCGGGCTATTTGCGGCATCGCGAGGCGGATCATGCGGCGTGGATCGTGGATGAGGTGCCGGACGCGGCCGCAGAGATCGATGCGCGGTGCAAAGACGCGCCGCGCTTCATCAGCGGGCTGTCGATGGGCGGTTATGGCGCGCTGCGGCTGGGTTTGTTGAATCCGAAGCGCTTCATGGGCATAAGCGCGCACAGCAGCATCACCCATGTGGCGCAGATGCAGGGTTTTGTGGAGGAACCGCTGGCGGAGTTCGATCTGACCGATTCAGACCCGCTTTCAGTGATCGAATGCGCAAAACTGACCGCACGCCTGCCGCATCTGCGCTTCGACTGCGGCCAGGAAGATGCTCTGATCGAGCACAACCGCACACTGCATCACGATCTGGAGATGGCGGGCATCCCGCATGTGTATGAGGAGTTTCCCGGCGGCCACACCTGGGACTACTGGCACGCGCATCTGGCGGACACGCTGCGGTTTTTCAGAGCCTGTCTGGCACGTTAAGGCGCTGGCTTCCGGGTCACACGCGCTTTGTCGGTGTAAAAGACCATCGAGAGACTGAGATTCTCTTTTTCGCCGATCGGCGTGCCGACGAGCGGGATGGGCACTTTGTAGGCGAACTCGGGACTGGGGGCGAAGTCACGGTCAAAGGCGAGCATGGGGCCGCGCATGATGAGGTCACGCCACTCATGGTAGGGACCGGTGTAAATGTCGGTGACGCGCTCCACCTTGGCGGAGACGGGAGTCATGACGAATCCGGCCAGTTTCACACCACGCTCGGCGGCCCTGGCTTGCATGACCTCATAATCGGCACGCTGGGTGGGAAGATTCACACAGGGCACATCGGCATACCAGGCGACAAAGGCAGGAGAGTCGGAGATGACGAACTCGTCCTTTTCCAGCAGCAGGCGCAGGATGTAGGCGCGTTCAGGCAGGAAGGGCGGCCAG
Source organism: Prosthecobacter sp. (assembly GCF_044232965.1). Lineage (GTDB taxonomy): Bacteria > Verrucomicrobiota > Verrucomicrobiia > Verrucomicrobiales > Verrucomicrobiaceae > Prosthecobacter. Next base: position 30,288 of record NZ_JBIIKX010000010.1, on the reverse strand, counting down.
TGCGGCGGGATCTTGCTTCCCATTGTAAGGCCAAATTTCATCAGCACCGGCAGGTTCACCATCAACGGCAGCGCGGTCACGATCAGAGCGGCCAAAGGAGCGCCCCAGCGGGCCATGAACTCGCCACCGGCCAATTGAAAACGCGACCACAGGACCACCAGCATCGCGGACCCCAGGACAGTCATGGCGGGCATCAGCACGATGTAGAGGGCGTTGTCATCCCTCTCTCCATCTGCCAGGCCGAGCAGGCCCATGCCGAGCGCCACAAAGCCGAACACGATCGCAAGCGTCCAACTTGCGGCGGCGGCCTCCGCCTTCCGAAAACGGTGCATGAGCGTGACGAAGAACAACCCCGCAGGCACCACATAACCAAGATGAGCATACAGATGAGCGAGCTGATCCTGCCAGCCGAGGCCTACACGACGCAGCAGGTCATCCACCTGAAGCAACGGCACCGAGGGCGTGAAATCACGCAACAGCGAATCATGCGCCACCGAGGAGGACTGGGACTGGAAAAGAGCGCGGATGCCGCCGAGCGGATCACCGCAGAGCTGCATGTTCCACCAGCCCCATGCCACCAGCGCCAGCACTGGAAACAACGCCACCACGATGACTCCCGCCTTGCCTCGCGGCAAAAAAAACGCCACGCCGACGAGGATGCCAGGCACAATCCACAGCGCCATCCAATGCGCGAGCACCATCAGGGCGCACACGACGCCCAGCAGCGCCAGTGGCACGAACGCTGAGCGATTTTCCACCGCACGGCATGATGCTGAGGCGTAAAGCCGGAATGCCAGGGCAAACAGCGGCACCAGCAGCGCCCTGGGGGAGCCGCTGACCATCAGCTCCCACGCCGGCTCGCAGACCAGCAGCGCGAGGGCCGCGATGCTGGCCACTTGCTCATCAAACAAGCGCCGCGCCGCGCCGTGGGTGAAAACAATGGTCAGCAAATACCAGGTGACGCCGAAACAGGCGATCACACGGTCCAGCAGGTAGATCGCCCCGCCAGCCTGCGGGTCGTAGATCTGCCAGGGCTGAAGCGCACGAAACACACCCGCCCACAACAGCGGCTGCAGCGGCGGCTGGACGGTTTCCGGCATCACGGCCGGAGAGGGCTTCTTCTGCGCTTTTTCCATCTGCGCCCAGGCGTAGGGCTGCGTGACGAGGGTCTGATACGAACCCGTGCGCGCGATCTGCCGCGCCAACTGCGCCTGGTTCATGCCCTCCGCGCTGCTCAGACCGCGGAATGTCACGAACACATGCAGCAAGGCCATGATGAGGACGGCGGCGTAAAACACCAGTCGTAGCAGGCCGCCGGGGCCGGAGGAGTTGGGAGACGACATGCGTCCACCATTCCACACTCAGGGCACGCGTGCCAAGAACGATCTCGCGTCACTCGTGCGGCTCAAAGATGACACCCCCGCAGGCCTGCCGCCCCTCGGCTCCCGCGCAGCGCCAGTGCCAGCGCACCGCCGGTTTCACGAAAGAGCCAAGATCACCCTCCAGAATGCGGAACTGGCCCAGCAGCTCACCGCCATCCCGCACGATGAGCGAGCGTGCTGCCACGTTGCCAGAGAGCGTGCCTCCGGGCTCCAGCGTCACCGGCCCCTCGCAAACGAAATCACCGCTCGCCTGGCCGGAGATGGTGATGGACCTCGCCCGCACCTCCTGCAAAAACGTCACTTCGCAGCCTCGGATGACTTCCAGCCGGTCACACACGACGGAATCAGCGATGAGGCCGTCCGTGTCGATGGTCCGCGATGGCAGCTCCAGCGACTGCTGCTCCACACGCACAAGTTTTTTGGTGCAAACGGGACACGACGGCGTGGAGAAATCACCCGCCGTGGTCACCACGAACAAGAAATCGCTTTTGTCACCCGGCAGGGCACGCAGGGCGGCATCCAGCGCCGTGGCGTCCACCGCTTCGATCCGCAGCTCCTGCGCCTTGCGCAGCGCCGCCGGGCTGAAGCCCGCAGGAGCGATCAAAATCCCGCGTGTGTCACGCGCAGTGCGCACCTCATCTGCGAAACGCATCACGGTCTCCGGCGTGGCCCCCCATTCGTTCCAAGGAGCGATCTTAACCATGGCCCGGCGTGGTTTGGGCGACTTCGGTTGCTCGATCATGCCGAAATGCACCGCGCCATCCGGCAGAACGCGCGAGCCGACCAGCTCACAACCAGCCTCCGCCACCATGGCCCGGGCCAGCTCGGACATCCGTGCCCAGTCCAGGCTGGCGATCAGCTCCGGCGACCAGCCGTCCAGCCGGTCCGCGCCCCCCTGCGGCTTCTTGGAGAAGCCGGCTTCTTGGAGCGTGACGAAAGGATCGAGCATGGGACTGGATGACTAGATACTGGTTGCTGGATGGAGCGTCATTAGCGGCACCAAAGCCGCGCTCACCCAATAGTCCACCACTGCATTCATCCAGTCTCCAGGGTCGGGCATCCAGTGATCCAGCTTGCCGCGTCTCCAAAACCCTGTTTCTTCCGCGTCTCATGTCAAAGGCAGCGAAAAACGAAGAAACCAAGTTCTTTAACACCGGAACCACGAAAGACCCGTTTGTCTTTGCCTCTGGGAACACGCTGCCCGGCATCACGGTCGCCTACGAAAGCTACGGCAGGCTCAACGCCGACCGCAGCAACGCCATCCTGCTCTTCCACGCCCTTTCCGGCAGCCAGCACGCCGCCGGAGTCACCACAGCGGTGCCGCACACCGATGAGCGCTGGACAAAAGACATCCACCACGGCTGGTGGGATCTCTTCATCGGCCCGGACAAGGCGCTGGACACCAAACGCTACTTCATCATCTGCGCAAACTACCTCGGCGGTTGCTATGGCTCCAGCGGACCCGCCTCCATCAATCCTGCCACCGGCAAGCCTTACGCCGGCAGCTTTCCGCCTGTGCGTACCAGCGATGTGGTGCAGTCCCAGCTCGCCCTGCTCGACCACCTCGGCATCCAAAAACTCCATGCGGTGATCGGCGCGTCCGTCGGCGGCCTTTTGGCGATCAATCTGGCCACGCTGCACCCAGAGCGCGTGAAGCTCGTGGTGCCGATCGCCAGCGGCTGCCGCACCACCGTTTTGACGCGCCTGACCTTGTTTGAACAGGTGCTCGCCATCGAAAACGACCCGCACTTTCAGGGCGGCGACTATTACGAGGGCAAGGCACCTGAATACGGCCTCGCGCTCGCCCGCATGATCAGCCACAAGACCTTCGTGCATCTCGACGCCATCGAGCGCCGTGCCCGCCAGGACTTGAAGCAGGGGGGCGACACGCTCTCCTGGTACCGTGTGCAGCACAACGTGGAAAGCTACATGCTCCACCAGGGCAAAAAATTCGTAAAACGCTTCGATGCGAACACCTACCTGCGCATCGCCGACATGTGGCTGCGCTTCGATCCACTACGCGACGCTGGGGTGTCGTCTTATGAGGAGCTGTTCGCCCGCAGTGCCGCCGCCGGACAGCACTACCTCATCTTCAGCATCGACAGTGACTTCTGCTTCTACCCCGAAGAGCAGGCCGAACTCGTCAGCCATCTCGAAAAAGCCGAGGTTTCAAACATGCACATCACCGTGCATTCCGACAAAGGCCACGACTCCTTCCTCCTCGAGCCCCAGCTCTACACCCCGCACCTCGCCTTCACCCTCGACGGCCGTTGGAACAAAGCCTCCGTGGACCGCACGGTGCAGGAGGTGGAGTAAGCTCCTGCTGATTTCGACTCCAAACCGTCAATCAAAGTCGAGCTGACTTCATCTCATAATGAAAGGCTGTCAGTCCAAGTTGGATAGCTTGCTGCCGCAAGGATTTGAAGCACAGCAGAGCTTCCAATGCTTACACCTGCCACGCTCCGGACTCCACGCCCGGATACAGCCGCTCTAGCAACGACACCATGCAATCGTTCGTGAGCTGATGCGTCTGGCGGAACAGGAGGGCGGGTTGGGTCTCTTTTTGCACACCGGTCTTCCACAGATGGTCCAGCGCGTCGGAGTGTTCGTCGATCACGTCATCCACGGCCTCGCGCCAGTGCTGCGGCTGCTCGCTTTCCTGCCACTCGCCGCGACCACGACCGAAGTGGCAGACGGCGAGGTAGGTCAGCAGCGCAAGGCGCACCTGCTCGCGGAAATGCTCGCGTGACCAGCGCAGGCGCTGATCGCTGCCGCGCACGAGATTGTAACTGCGGATCAAGGCATACGCGCCGATGCCGGAGGCGATGCCGCCCAGCAAGGCACCACCGCCGAAGGTCATGCCACCGAGCTTGAGATCGGCGATGAGTCCGCCCATCGCGCCACCGGCAAAGCTGCCGACCACGCCCCAGATGCTCTCGGAAACGCCCTCCGGCAGGTGGAAATGGTCGCGGGCCACCTGACTCAGTGCATGACCGGCCGCACCCTGCAAACCGTGGGCCTCGATCAGCTTGTTCGTCGCATGCTCCACACGGTCGGCGAGCTGCGCGGCGAGTTTTTGCCGCGCGTCGTTGTACTCGCGGTTCAAGTCCTCGCGTTGCCAGCCCACGCGCTCCAGCAGCGTCTCTCCGCGCACCTCCACGCCGTCCAGCAGCGCGGCGGTGAGCTGTTCGGCGATGAGGCTGCCAGAACTGCGGAAGACCTCGATGTTGCGCTGCGTCCAGGCGCGTTTGATCTGCTGGAAGGTCGGGATTTTCGAGCCTTCCATCAGCGGCGCGAGCGACTCCATGAGCTTGTCCTCCTGCACCCAGCAGCGGGCAAAGGCATCCAGAGGCAGCACGGTGCGCACGATCTCAAACGGCTCCAAATGCGCACGCCAGGCGTCGATCTCCGCCGCCTCAAACTCGGAACTGCCCGGCGTGCCGGTTTGATTGAGCAGCACGACGACCGGCTTGCCCACCCAGCCGAGGATTTCCATCTCCGGGCCGATGTAACCGGCCGCCTCGGGCGGTTCGGCGGCGTTGACGAGGTAGAGCACCACATCGGCCTCCTCGCGCACGTTTTTGAGCGCCTGCTGACTGCACCAGAGCGGACGATCCGTGATGCGGTCCCAGGTTTGCGAGAGAAACCACAGCACCGGATTGCGCTCGCGCTTCAGACGCTTCATCAGGCGGGCGCTGTCGCCAAAGCCCGGCGTGTCCCACAGGCGCAGCATGAAGCCGCCGGTTTCGAGCAGCAGGTGCGATTCGTTGAACAGCGTCACATGCGGCGCGTCGCGCACCTCGCCCACGTCCTTGCGCAGCAGCGTGCGAGCCAGCGTGGTCTTGCCCGCGTTCGTGTGGGAGATGAGGCTCAGCGTGACGATGTCCGAGGCATCGCGCACACCGCTCTCCCCGCTCTGCGTTGGCGGAGCGTCCGAGGCTTTGAATCTGGAGAGCAGGGCGGGCACGAGAAAAGAAAACTTGGATAACATTACGACACGGCGGCAGGCATGCGTGCGGATTCTTTGCGCACGGCCACGATGACCTCGGAGGCGAGACCTTCGACCATCTGCGTCCACAGGCGCTCACGTCCGGCGATTTTTTCCGCAGACCAGCGACCGGCGAGACTGGTGCCATCGAGCAGCACGATCAGCTCCGGCTCCGCATGCTTCGTGAGCAGGCGCTGCCGCACATCGGAGACGAGACGCCGCTGCACCTCGGCCTCCGGCGTGGTGGCCATGCTGAAGAGCATCACCAGTCGTGCCGAAACCGGCTGCCACTCGGCGGCAAACTCATCCTCATCCCCGGCGGGAATGCGCACATACTCCGCCCGCGCCATGCCGCCGAAACGTCCGCGCACACCACGATCCCACACCTCGCGATGCGTCGGCGTGGCCTCCATGGCATGCACCAGCACCTGGATGCGCTCATCCCCGCCCTCCACGGCACGAATCAGCCCGCGCAGATAATTGCCCCAGCTCAACGAGCGCGCCCCACGCGTGATCCCGCGTCTGCTACGCGCCGCGCCAATGCCCGCCAGCAACAAACGAGGCACAATGACGAGCACCAGCAGCGTTCCGGCATACAAATGAATCCATGGCAACGCCGGAGCCGGTGTGATCGCCTTGCCAGCCGTGCGATGCATGCCGTGGATCTGCTCCAGCGGCACAGGCTTGCGCAAAACCGTCGAGGCCGGCTTGAACAAGGTGTCAAAAAACGCGCTCGCCTTATGGTCGTCCAGCAGCGTACTCTCCCACACCGCGCGGTATTCCTTCGACCAGCCACGCGCATACAGCGCCACCGCGCCGCCGAGAGCCAGCAGCGCCGCGGCCACATGCAGCCACAAACGCAGCCGCATCTGCAAGCGGCGCCACGCCAGCGGCCAAGCCAGTTCTTCAAATTTCGTGCGCACCCCCGCCGCGACGCCGCTTTCGACTTCCTTCGTCGCCTTCCCGGCTCGTGAGATACCATGGGCCAAAAATTCCGCCAGCCAGCCGCCGTGCCCTGCCAGCGGCGAGGCAGGCATCAGTTCAAACAGAACACCCAGAACGATCACCACAGCGTTCCACGCCAGCAGACCGACCAGCGGCAGCGCCAGCAGGTTGAACTCGCTCGATTGTCCCAGATCGGTGAACCCGTAGCCCGCAACCAGCGCGATCCCCCAGCCCGCCAGCGCCCAGGCCCAGCGGCCCTGCGGCACGCGCAGCAGTGCCAGCACGCGGATCAACTCGCCGCGCCAGCCCACGGCCTCGCGCTCCAGCCACTCGGCCCGTTTGTCCAGAAACGACTCCGAGCGCTCGTCCAACGAGTCGCCCTTGATCTCCTCGGAGGCCAGACCCGCCCGCGTGTGTGCCGTCGCCTCGCGACGACGCTCCGCGTTGACGAGAACGCCATCGGCATCGCCTTCTTCGAGTGCGCGCCATTTCAGCACGCGCTGCCATTCATTCCAATCCATGCGGGGGTTGTTTTTTGCGCACACTAAACGCGGCTTCGGGCGGAATCCAAGCACACGCTGAAAATCATGCCTTCAATTCCACCTCCAGCCGCCCGGCGGTCATCCGCAGATGCAGGTGCCCCAGCGCCGCAGCTTCGTTGCTGGAGTGGGTGACGTGCAAAACCGTGAGCGCATGGTCCTGCTGCACCTTTTGGAGCAGCGAAACAGCCTCCGCACGCATGCTTTCATCCAGGGCCGAGAGCGGTTCATCGAGCAGCAGCAGCTTCGGCTGCGCCGCCAGCGCACGGGCGAGCGCCACGCGCTGCTTTTCGCCGCCGGAGAGCATGTCGGGCAAACGATCTAGCAGCGGAGCGATGCCAAACTGCTCGGCGAGGCGGTTCACGCGTTGATTCAGCTCCTCCGGCGGCACACCGCGCAGTTTCGGCGCGAAACCGATCTGCTCCCGCACGCGCAAGCCGGGAAACAGCGCCAAGTCCTGCGGCACATAGCCGATGCCACGCTCACGCGGCTCCAGGTCCGTCACATCGACGCCATCCAGCAACACACGGCCGGAAGTCGGCCTGCGCAGGCCGCAGAGGATCTCCAGCAGCGTCGTCTTGCCGCAGCCGGTCGATCCCATGAGCACCGCGTAAGTGTTCGCCGGAATGGCGATGGTCACGTCCGCGAGGATCACGCGGTCGCCGGTCTTCCAGGTGATGTGATCGAGCTGAATCATACTTTTTCCCCCGTCGCCCGCACCGCCACCAGCACCAGCACCGCCAGCGCCACCATGAACAAACTCACCGCCACGGCGGCTTCGAGATTCCCCACGCTGAGTTCCAGCCACACCGTCGTCGGCAGCACTTCGGTCTTCATGCGCGTCGCCCCGGCGAAGACCAGGATCGGCCCGAACTCGCCCAGACTCCGCGCCCAGGCGATGCAAAACGCCGCCACCATGCCGCGCCGTGCCGCCGGCAACGCCACATGCCACAGCGCTTGAAACCGCGTGCAGCCCAGGGTCAGTGCCACATCCTCAGGCCGCGCCGAGAGATGCTGAAACGTCCCGCGCATCGTGCGGATCGCAAACGCCGCCGCCACCACGAACTGCGCCAGCACCACACCGCTGAGCTGATAGGTGAAGGGAATCGCCAGTTCGATGAGCTTGCCGATGCGCGTTTGGAAAAAGATCAAGAGACACAGCCCCACCACCAGCGGCGGCAGGATGATCGGGATGTCCAGCGCCGCATCCAGCCACGATTTGCCGCGAAACTCCCGGCGCGACATCAGATACCCCACCGGCACCGCCAGCAGCAGCGCGAATCCAGCCGCCAACGAACACGTAACCAGACTCAGCCACGTCGCATGCCGGATTTCCGGCGACATGAGCACCTTCAACCACGAGTCCGGCGTGCTGTAAGTCGCCGTGGCTCCGAGCAGGAAGGCCCAAAACAGCAGATAGCCCGCCGTGATCACGGCCAGGGCCAGCCAGCAGAGGTTGGAGCGGTTGAAAGTCATTCAGCAGGAGCCGCCAAACTAAAAGCCCCCTTCCCACTGCACAACTTCAATAGCGGTTCTTTCGCAATGAGCGGGATGGTTGGCTAGACGGACCCCAGACGTGGTGATGATTGGCAGAAGAATGAAGGCAGGAGAATCATGACCTTGGATGAGGTTCCGATCCAACTCCTCGCGGTGCGCCCTCAAGGAGAGGCGCTTTGCAAGCGCCTGGGCGGTTCCAAACCGCCTTTCCTTGGGATAGCCAAGAATCAGGCCATTCTTCTGCCCCCATTCTCCTGCCTGTCCTGCCTTGGATTTGCGGGTGATGGTCGATTCAGAGGGGGGCGGTTTGCGATTCATCCTTTGCACTGTAGTTCCGCCTTTAGGCGGCTCTGGGCATCACCAGACCGGCTAAAGCCGGGACTACAATACCCAAGCCCCCCTCCTACCTCCTCAGCGCGTTGATGAGCTCGTTCATTTTGTCGATGAGCTGCTGCTGCTGCACGGGATCGTAGTCCGTGCCGCTGGCGAAGTTCAGGTTCGCCACACCGTTGCTGTTGGCGCTGGTTCCGGCGATGGCGCTGCTGAGCTGCGCATTCGTCACCTCCCCCGGCGGACCTTGGGGACCATCCGCTCCAGGCGGCCCTTGAGAGCCGTCAATGCCGGGCGGACCTTGCGGCCCTTGGGGGCCAGGCGGTCCTCCCGGCGGTCCATCGGCTCCGGGCGGGCCTTGCGGTCCAGGCGCACCCTCGGCACCGGGCGGACCTTGCGGGCCTGGGGCACCCGCTGGCCCTTCATTTCCCTGCGGCCCTTGGGGGCCGGGAGCGCCATCATTTCCGGGCGGACCAGGCGCACCATCGTTGCCGTTGGTGCCCGACGGGCCTTGCGGTCCCGGTGGTCCGCCTGGATCACCCGGAGGCCCTTGGGGACCCTCTGCTCCAGGCGGCCCCTGCGGCCCGGCGGGAATGGCGTCGATGAGGTCTTTGAGGCCGTTGAACTGGCCGCGAAACATTGCGCCGGTAAGGTCCGCATGGTCGGCGGGGATGTTGGGGTCGTAGGGCATGGCTGTTGAGAAGACAATGAGACCAGGAGACTTGGAGTGGAGGAGTGGAGGAGACTTGGAGAGTTTGAGAAGAGGAGACCGGGAGGCTCAGAGTTTCGCGGCGCAGCCGCTCTCCACGTCTCCCAGTCTCAACGTCTCCCCGTCTGGCTTCGGCACTCAGCCCCCGAAGACGATGCTCACGATGTCGCTCTCCAGGCCGATTTCCTCGTCATCCATCATGCCGCGCGCCATGTACTCGCGGATCTCCGCCACGCCCGGCGTCGCCAGCGGCCGGCCATCAACGTACGGCGAGGAGGTGTCCACGCCGAGCTTCGTCCAGCCCAGCGTGCCGCGCAGACGGCCGTAAATCGCCAGTGCATCCACGCCCTTCTTTTTGAAGTCCAGCGTGATGAGGCCGCCCTTGATCTCCACGCTGATCACGGGTTTGTAGGTGCTCGGATCAAACTGGGAACTCGACGACGAGGACTGCAATTCCGCGTCCGCGCCGGAGGACTTCCAGTTCGGCAGCACCTTCAGCGTGGTCAGGATGCCACGGATGATGCCGAGCTGCGTGCCCTCCGTGTCGGTTTCCACGGCCTTTTTGCCGTCGAGCGTCGTCTTGGCCGAGTCGGTGTCGTCGTAGGCCGCGATAATCGCGTCGGCCGCCGTCGTCAGGTTGGTGGCCACGGGGGCCGTGCCGCCGCCTGCCACCACTTGCGCGGCGGACTTCGCACTGAGATTTTGCAGCCAGGCACGGCGTTGTTCACGTTTGGATGGAATGTAGTCGGGCATAATCGTGGTTGTGTTGGATTTGGTGTTGGAGCGCCGCCGTTTCCGCGGAGGGGTCACGGGTGCCGGAACGTTCGGCGGCTCATCCAGCCGGTGGCCCTCATCGAGCCGCCAGCCCTCATCGAGCCTGATAATTCCATTCGCCATGATCTTCGGATGCAGCGGACATGAATTGACTGACCTAACGCGTGAGAGTCTGAGTAACGGGGCGTCAAATGCCAAGATAAAAACGAGCAACGGCGCGAAAAAACAGCGAAATTGCCTCAAAACGCCCTTCCGCCACGCCGCCCGCTGTCCCGCGTGGCCGGTGCCCGCCGCGCCGCGCGCCACCTGCACTCGCCGCCACTCCAGGCGCTAAACAGCGGTCTGAAAACCGCCAAGAGCGCCGTCCGCGCTCACGACCGGCCAGACCGCGCTCCAAGCGTCAACTCTTCGCTCCCGTTCGTCCAGGCTGCGCTCCCATTCATCCAGTCCGGGCTCCCGGGATGCCAGGTACTGCGCTACTCGGCCAGACCGCGCTCCCGACCGGCCAGCCCACACTCACACCCATCCAGACCGCGCTCAGCGCCACCCAGTCCGCGCTCCCATTCAACCAGACCGCGCTCCGCGTGGAAAGGTCCGCAGCCCAGGAATCCCGCTAGCTTCCTGGGAATGCGGCCAAAATCCTGGGATTGACGGCTATAACCGGGCATAATGCCTGCATAATACCTAGCATCTTTTCTTTTTCCATTCCGCGAACGCCACCGAACTATGACACGCATCACACCCCTGCAATTCAAGGACGCCTTTCTCACAGCAGTCACGTCAGTGGATTCTCAGATAGTCGCTCTTTGGGACGAGCGCCGCGACTATACGGCCCTGATACTGGACATCGTCTTCCCAAAGATTGCCACCGAACTTGGGATTTCCGTATTCAACGCCAACTATTACTACCTCGACTCCATTTTCTACGCTGAGCGGGACGGCGGCCATTTTGGGCCTACTGCCACCTACGCCAAGTGCATCAGCATCGCGATGGAACACGAGCACGACGTTACCGGAACCGCAGTCGAGATGAACAAACTCCAACTCTTCAACGCGCCACTGAAGGTGCTCATCACCTACGCTCAGACCGAGCAGATGCGCAGCTTCTACCTTGACCGCTATACAAAGATTGTTCGCGAGGCGGACATTTTCGCCGACTTCGCCACTCTGCGTCGTTCGCTCGTTATTTTTGGAAGTCTTTCCGGACAGGTTGTCACTTGGTATTTCTACGCCTATGACTCATCGGGATTTCAAGTCATCTAACGGGCCTAGCAGGCGCTGCAGCGAACTCGCTCCGCTGTCACGCTGGCTGCTTCCTGTCGCCGCCTTTCCTCCGCCATGCAGCCAGCGCGCCAGCTCCGCGAGTCGCTGAGCTTGGGGTCGTTCTGCCAAAGAATTCACAATGCGACACTTACTCATCATGGCTGCTCTATTCTCATTCCTCGGTCGTCTGATGGGCGCTGAAGACAAGCCCGCATTTGAAGTTGCCCCAATCTACAAGGACATGCGGAACCTTCCGCTCAAGTTGAACGCGAAGGAGTTTCCTGACCTGAAGGATAAGCCTGTTCTGCAGTCCTGATGGAATCTGGATTTCCTGAGGGTGCTTACACCATTGCCGCTGCATTCGATGGCGCGGCCAGTTTATACTACTCTAGTGGGGGAGGATTGATCGGATCGGGGGAAAACGCCAATCTTCGCCCAGAGTCTTTGAAGGTCGTAAAGATGGCTGAGGAGTGTCTCAAGCACATGAAGAAGGTTGATGCGTTTCCGATTGTGAAGCCTGGAAGCACCACGTTCTACATCGTGGCCGCCGATGGCGTCTTCGGCTACACGGCCAAGGAGGATGATCTTGGCGAGAAGAGAGACAAGAAGTTGTCCGACCTTTTCCATCAGTGCCACTCACTCATCACCCAGATGCGCGTCGCAGACGAAAAAAGACAGGCAGAACAAGGCGGTGGTGGACAACCGGCTACCCGCCCCGAGTCCAAATGATCACCGTAGCCACAACCCCTTACCTCGTTGCGGAGTGGAGGCATAATTCTGGCATCTTTTCTTGGGCTGAATCCATCGACCCGTTGGGCCACCAGACTCAGATTTGGGCGGAGTCAATGAGCAAAAAGTTGGATTTGAGGTTGCTCACAAACACCCGAATCTGTTAATGAGCTCCTGTAGGCAACTTCGCGCATCCATTTTTGTGACCGACATGACCGACGAACAAACAAACAAGAAAGATGAATGGCCGAAAGAGGTTCTCATCAAAATGACCATTGAGGTCGCGGCTGATGACCTCGACCCCGATCTTGCAGACGATGACGATATCGTCTCCAACGAGATAGGTGAGTCGATGGAAACTGTCGAGATTGATTCATGGACAGACATTCCACGCGGTTACGAGCCTGTTCTCGATGACCCAGATCACATTGCAAGCTACGAGGAGTATATTCGTTCCCAAAAGTGACTATGACCGACCAGCCGCCCAAGTCGCCGAATCCAACCTCAGTTGGCGTACTCAGTGCCGCTATTCCGGTTCACGTCGTGACGTTGGCGCTTACCCACCTTCTGCGTTAGGTGTTGCTATCACCATTATATAATCCAGCGTGCAATGATGAACTGCTACTGTAGGTACTGCGGAACCAAGAGTTCAAGCGTCTCGAACCTCACCTTAAATCGATGCCGCAACAGTCCAAACGGCAAGCATGTTTTATATGAGGGTGGCGAGCTATCCCGCTATGAGTGCAAGTATTGCGGATCCACAAGTTCGAGCATCTCGCAGCTCACCTTAAATCGATGCCGCAACAGTCCAAACGGCAAGCATGAACCAGCAATTCAAGGAAGTCGGGATGTCGCGGCAGGGGGGGATCGAGATGCGGGGCGAGCAATCGCTGCGTCGTCACCAGCGAAATCCGCAGTTGGCGGAGGACGGGCCTCTATCGCCAGCTTGAAAACTTCAGCGTCGTCACCAGCGAAATCCGCAGTTGGCGGAGGCTCCACCTCCAAACTGCCACTAGGTTGCCACGTTATTATTTTTGCAGTTGTCTTCATATGGGCCGGAGTGTCCGCGATCTGGGACCATTTTACCGAGCCGCGCGATTCCGCATTGGACGATACTCACAGCACTTTTCAAAAATCCGACGAGTTTACGTCCGCCCGTAAACAGCAGTTACTCCATGCTGGGCAAACGTTGGAAGAAAACATCAAAGCCGCAAAGGAAAGGATTTCCAGATTGGAGAGAGAGGAGATAGAGCGTGCCAAGCGCGAAGAGCAAGCCGCGACCAAGGACCTTCGAGCAATCGGTCAGGCATATCCACAAACCCCTGAAATTGGCCAAAGAAGTTATCAAGCACGGCAGCAAATAGGCGAGATTGAGCTCCAGTATCAGTTCAAGTATGATGCGATACGAGACAAATACGAGGCCGCGTTGCGCCACCAGCAGGATGAGCTTGAACAAGCATACCAATCGGAAATCGCCGAAATCAATTCTGGAGTTAAAACTATCAGCCCAAAGCCAGAAACGCTGCGTGTAGTCGCGGTTTCACAATCAAATCCGCCTCTCAATTCATTTCTCGAGCCACCCCAGAATGCTAGCCAACCTGACGCGTTGTATTCGGTCGTAGGCATTGCCAGAGATGACACCCTCAATGTCCGAAGTGGACCGAGTGCTAACCACGAAATCGTTGCAAGGTTGCCAAACGGATCTAGTCAGCTCCGCATAGTCGCTGCGCCTGTGATGAACGGCACGACTGAATGGGTCCAAATCACGTTCGGCAACCTCACCGGTTGGGTGGCGAAGCTTTATCTGCGACCCGAAACACCAAATCCGCAACGCTAGCAACGGGGAAACGGTGTCAGGCTGCAACTGTCTGACAAACGGAATTGCGGTGAACCTAAGCAGCCGGATTGAGCCTTGAAAGCAGGACCGCGTGGCCAGAGATCAGCCGCAGCGGCAGGCACGCGTGTGATTTTTTTGAAGGTGCTGCTGAAGACGCAGGTTTCTGTCAGCCGGTCCCAACAGCCAAGCATCACCAGTCCACATCCTGCCCGATCTTCTCGTCGAGCCACTTGCGCAGCTTGTCGAGACCCTCGCCGGTTTCGGCGGAGACGGGGTGGATTTTGATGCGTTTGAAGCGGTCTTTCAGCACGGCGAGGTGCTCGACGCTCTCGGGCAGGTCGATCTTGTTGGCGATGATGCACCAGGGGCGTTTGGAGAGCTCCTTGGAGTAGAGCGCGACCTCGGTGCGCACGACTTCGAGGTCGGCGACAGGATTGCGGCCCTCGGTGCCGGCGGTATCGACGACGAAGAGCAGGACGCGGCAGCGCATGATGTGGCGCAGGAAATCATGCCCGAGGCCGATGTTTTCGTGCGCGCCTTCGATGAGGCCGGGAATGTCGGCGAGCGTGCCACGGCGATTGGGGCCGAACTCGATGACGCCGACCATGGGTTGCAGCGTGGTGAAAGGATAATTCGCGATCTTGGGCTTGGCGGCGCTGAGCTTGGAGAGCAGCGTGGACTTGCCCGCGTTCGGAGCGCCAACGAATCCGGCGTCGGCGATGCTGCGCAGTTCAAAGTGGAAGTCGCCTTCCTCACCGGGGGTTCCGGGGACGAATTCACGCGGGGCCTGATGCGTGGAGGTCTTGAAGTGGACGTTCCCCTTCCCGCCCTTGCCGCCTTTGCAGAGGACGTAGGTGGCATTGGTCTCGGTGAGATCGGCCACGGGCTCGTAGCGCGTGACGAGCTCGTCGGTGGCGTTGTCGTATTCCTGCGTGATGCGGCTGATGAGCGTGCCGGGCGGCACCTTGTAGATCACGTCCTTGCCGCTGCGGCCGGTGCATTGCGTGGCACCGCCCTTGGCCCCGTCCTCGGCGAGGAGGCGGTTGTTGAAGACGTAGTTGCGCAGGCTGTCGGTGCTGGGATCGACGAGCAGGATCAAACTGCCGCCATTCCCACCATCGCCGCCGTCGGGGCCGCCTTTGGGACGAAATTTACCCCGATGGAAGTGGGCGCTGCCATCGCCGCCCTTGCCGGCGCGCGCGTGAACTTTGATCTGATCGACAAACATGACCGCCGAGTTAGCCGGGGATGGGCCGGGGAGCAAGGCTTTGCTTCACCTCCCGGCTGCCTCCTCCACGGAAGGCTCCTGCGGGTAAAACAACTGCATGGCGCGGCGGATGGGCGGGCTTTGCCGGCTGGCCTGGTAAATCGCATCGGGAATGCGCCGATGTTTGGCCAGCAGGTGATAGGCGCCCAGGGCCTCGAAGCCGGCGTTGAGAGCGCCTTCCATCGGCAGGTAGCTGCGGCCATCGACATCGAGATTCTCCACCATGCCCCAGGGCGGGAAGTAGGCGGCCTTTTCCATGCGTTCGAGCAGGCCGTAAATGTCCGAGGCCTGCGGATGCAGCACGGCGGACATGAGGATGTAGTGCGGATGGATGAGCTTCTGGTCCGGCAGATCGACGCCGCCGACGTAGTAGCCGTTGCCCGCCTGGTTTTCACCAGCGGACAGGCCGTAGAGGCCATGACGCGCGGCCTGTGACTGCGGCCAGCGCTTGGAGATGTAGGCGCGCTGCGCTCCGAGCATGGTGCGGCGCACGCTGTGCCAC
The DNA here is from genome assembly GCF_044232965.1 of Prosthecobacter sp. Taxonomy (GTDB): domain Bacteria; phylum Verrucomicrobiota; class Verrucomicrobiia; order Verrucomicrobiales; family Verrucomicrobiaceae; genus Prosthecobacter. The sequence continues at coordinate 14,526 of NZ_JBIIKX010000010.1, read as the reverse complement.
CGCACTCCGTCATGGGCGTCGGGCTCGTCGCTGTCAAAGTCGGGATGAAACAGACTCTGCACCTCCGTGATGAAGCCGCTGCCCTGCCAGGCCTTGCCGGGGGTGCGCATCGGTGGCGGGCGATGCTGCGAATTGGCGATGCCCTCCATGAGCATGACCAGCGCCGTTTCCCCACCCCAGTCCTGCCAGCCATGCGGCAAAAGCGAGATGCCATCGTCCGCGAGACCATGCGAGAGGTGGCCGTCCGGCAGGCGCAGCAGGTCGTACTCGATGCGCTGCATTTGCAGGATCATGTCTTCCGCCACGGCAGGCAGGCCCAGCATCGTGGCCGCGAGCAGCATCGACTGCGCGTAGATCGCGGTGTCCACCGTGCTATACTCGGTGTTGGGATGAATGTGATACGCATTGTCCCGCCGCTGCACAAAGTGCGGCAGCAGGCCGCGCGCGGTTTTGAGCCTCTTCACCGCCTCATGTGTCTGCGTGAGCACCCAGCGGGCATAATCGGGCGTCACCACACCGAGCGGCTCCTGCGCGGCGGCGGCAGAAGCGAGAACATACATGCCGGTGGCGGAGACGGACTCAAACGCGCCTTCCTCGATGTGCGCACGATCGCGCACGAAGCCGGTCTCGATGGAATAGCTGCGCGCGATCTTCGCGTACGAGGCGAGGAACGCATACGCATCCCATGGCATCCGCGGCATCTCGACGCCGAGATAGAGGCCGGAGACTTTCACCTCAGCCCCCGGTTCGGCCGTCCACACGAGGGTCTTGCCATCTCGAACCGCCTCCGGAGCAACGGGATGCACGAACATGCGGTACTGCGGCTCGTTCAGCTCGATCATCTGCGACCAGCGGATCTCCTGCGTGGGGGATTTGATCTCCAGCTTGATCTTGCCGCGTCCGGCAGCCTGAATCATGACCGCGCTGACTCGCGGCTGATGTTTGGCGGTGATCGGCTCGGGGTAAGCACGGGTGAAATCCATCACACGGTTCGGATTCCGCGCCTGGCCGGCCAGGCTGTGCCACATGCCCGCCCACCCTTCCGGCTGCTGACCGAGATGTGCGACGATTTCGTCGGTGAGCCAGTCCAGTTCGTGCTCCGCCGGACCGTGGAAACCGAAATCGCTGCCAAGATGAGTGTAGGCGGTGAACGAGTTCAGCCGCTTCGTGCCAGCCTTCACCTGCTGCATCTCATCGCGATGGATGAAATACTCCTGAACCGGCTGCCACACAAGGCGTGTGCCGGGCTGCGCCATCGCCTGCGTGCCAAGCATCACAGCGATAGCTCCAATGGTTGTAAGGAAACGCATGAAAGCCTCCAGGATACGGATGAGCCGCATGATTTGCCACACTGGCAGCCGCAAATTCTTGATCGGGCGGGAAAAATCAACGCTCGTCGATCGGCACCACCTTCTGGCCGTAGGGCTTGCCCACATAGGCGCTCAGCGGACGGAACAGGCGGTTTTCGCTCCACTGCTCCAGCACATGGGCGGTCCAGCCGCTCATGCGGGCGATGGCGAAGATCGGCGTGAACAAATCGGTCGGAATGCCGAGGCTGTAATAGACGGTGGCGCTGTAGAAATCGACGTTCGCGTTGAGGCCTTTGCGCTCGCGCATGACTTCGGCGATGCGCTCGGACATCTGGATCCACTTCGACTCGCCGAGCTGGGAGGTGAGCTGGATCGCCATCTCGCGGAGATGCGGGGCGCGTGGGTCGAGCACCTTGTAAACACGGTGGCCGATGCCCATGATCTTCTTCTTCTGCGCCAGGGCGTCCTCAAGCCAGGCATCCACTTTGTCAGGGCTGCCAATCTCTTCGAGCATGTGGATCACGCCTTCGTTCGCACCGCCATGCAGCGGGCCTTTGAGCGCGCCAATGGCGGCGCTGATGGCGGAGTACATGTCGCTCAGCGTCGAGGCGACGACACGGGCTGTGAAGGTGCTGGCATTGAAGCCGTGCTCGGCGTGCAGGATGTAGGCGATGTCGAGGGTCTTCTCGGCCTCCTTGGTCGGCACCTCGCCATTCATCAGATAAAGGAAGTGGGCGGCTTCGCTCAGATCCTTGCGCACGGGCGGGAGTTCGAGACCCTGGCGGGAGCGATGGAAGTAGGCGGCGATGACGCCGATCTGCGAGGTCAGGCGGATGGCGGTGGCGAGGTTTTCGCTCACGTCGATGTCGTGACGCTTCAAATCGTAACAGCCCAGCATCGAGACCGCCGTTCGCATGACGTCGATCGGACGGGCGGTTTTGGGCGCGTGCTTGAGGAAGTCGATCACGCCCTGGGGCAGTTCACGCTCGGCGCGCAGCGCGGTCGTCAGTTTGTCCAGCTCGGTCCGGTTCGGCAGCTTGTTGTAGTAAAGCAGATGCACGACCTCCTCGTAGCTGACCTTGACGAGCTCGTTGATGTCGTAGCCGCAATAGAACAACACGCCCTCCGCTCCCTTGACCTCGCCAAGACGGGTTTCAGCAGCAACGATTCCTTCGAGACCTTTGGATACAACAGACATGGCGGTGGGGGCGTGGGTTTGGGTGTTACTGAGCAGATAGCGTGCTCAAACTACGGCTCAACCAAAGAGTCATTCACAAAAAAAGAATTCTGTGATCGGGGATGTCCGGCATCCCCTGCAAACAGGAGGCTTTTAGTCTTGTGAAAAGTTCGTCGCTGGCCTAGCTCCGCAGCATGGCCGAGCCTTTTCGTCTCCTCTTCGTCTGCCTGGGCAACATCTGCCGCTCTCCGGCGGCGGAGGGTGTCATGCGCGCCCTGGTCGCGGCGGAAGGACTGGCAGACCGCGTCGCCATCCGCTCCGCCGGCACCGCTGGCTGGCACGCGGGCAAGCTGCCGGACCAACGCATGCGCACTGCAGCACAAAATCGGAGTTACGACCTCAGCAGCCGTGCCCGGCAGGTGAGCGAGGACCATCTGCGTGAGTACGATCTCGTGCTCGTCATGGACCAGCAAAACCTGCGCGACATCCGGTCCTATGACCGCGAATCGCGATTCAGTGACAAAATCCGCCTGTTCTGCGAGTTCTGCACAGATCATGCGGAAACCGAAGTGCCGGACCCTTACTACGGTGGCGAGCAGGGTTTTGAACTCGTGCTCGATCTCCTCGAAGACGGCTGCCGTGGCGTTTTGCGCCACATCCGCTCAACCCTCGCGTAAAATCGCCTCGGCCACGCGCATGCCGTCCGCTGCGGCGGAAATGATGCCGCCCGCATAGCCCGCGCCTTCACCGGCAGGATAAAAATGCTTCACGCTGACACATTCGAGCGTCTGCACATCACGCGGGATGCGTGTGGGTGAAGAACTGCGCGTTTCGACGCCGGTGAGCACCGCGTCATCGAGCGCGAAGCCCGGCAGGCTCTTGTTGATGCGCGGAATCGCTTCCTGAATTGTTTCAATCGTGTATTCGGGCAGGCATTCGCGCAGATCAGTCCACACGACGCCCGGCTCGTAAGATGGCAAAACTTTGCCAGGGCCGGTGGAGGCGCGCCCTTCCAAAAAGTCGCCCAAGAGCTGCGCTGGGGCGTGATAATTGCCGCCGCCGAGTTCAAAGGCGCGGCGCTCAAGATTGCGCTGAAACTCGATGCCGCTCAACACATCACCCGCAGGCATGTCCTCAGGCCGCACATCGACCATGAAGCCGCTGTTCGCGTTCGCTTCCTCCCGCGCATAGCTGCTCATGCCGTTCGTCACCACCATGCCCGGCTCTGAAGTGGCCGCGACGACGAGTCCGCCGGGACACATGCAAAAACTGTAGGCCGCGCGGCCCGTGCCGCAGTGCGCCACGAATTTGTAGGGCGCGGAGCCAAGACGCGCATCCCCGGCCCATTTGCCGTAGAGCGACTTGTCGATCAGCTTCTGCGGATGCTCGATGCGAACGCCGATGGAAAACGGCTTCGCCTCAAACGGCACGCCATGACGGTGCAGCATGTGAAACGTGTCCCGCGAGCTGTGGCCGATGCCGAAGACGAAACGCGAGCCTTCGATGGTTGTGCCATCTGCCAGCGTCACCGCCCGCATCACGCCGTCTTCGATCACCACATCCGCCACGCGTGCGCCGAAACGAACCTCGCCGCCGAGCGCGATGATTTCCTCGCGCACATGCCGCACCACTTTGATGAGACGATCCGTGCCGATGTGCGGCCTGCTTTTGATCAAAATGTCCTCGGGAGCGCCTGCGGCCACCATTTCGCGCAGCAGCCACGGGATGCGATGCTCACGATCACGAATCTGCGTGTAGAGCTTGCCATCGGAGAAGGTTCCCGCGCCACCTTCGCCGAACTGCACGTTGGATTCGGCGTTGAAATCCCAGCCGCGTCGCCAAAAGCCGGTGACATCACGCGCGCGATCCCCGGCAGCCTTGCCACGCTCCAGAAGTAGCGGCTTGAGGCCCGCACGAGCCAGCAGCAGGCCGCAGAATAGCCCACACGGCCCCGTGCCGACGATGACGGGCCGGGATGAATCTGAACGCGCCACGTTCTGCGCGATCTCGTGATACGTCTCATCAGGAGCCGGGCCGATGCGCGGATGTTTGCCAATGCGCTTCAGCATCTGCGCCTCGTCCTTCACCTCGACCAGCAGCGTGAAACTGAACTCCACATGCCCGCGCCGCGCATCAATGGCGCGTTGTTTGACCTGAATGCGAATCACCTCGTCATCACGCACGTCGAGCATTTTCAGCACGGCGGAGTGCAGATCGTCTTCGCGATGATCGACGGGGAGAAGAACCTGGGAGAGCTGCAGCATGGGTGGTGCAAGCGTCTCGCTTGCAGAACAGGCAAATGCAAGCGGGACGCTTGAGCTACTTCGTGTTCTGCGGTGGCGTTTGCAGGGGCTGTGCCTGGAAGTGGAGGCAGGGTTTTACCCCACAGGGTTTCACCCCATTGCTGGCGGAGGGCGCAAGGCGCGAGGGTTGGCGGGTCAGGCGCAATGCAGACTCAAAACCAACCCACCAACATGACAACTCCCGACCAACGCATCGCAGTACATCCTCCTAAAACACGTCATTCGTTATGGCGAGCAACCTGTTGCAGTCTAGGCCTCATGGCAGCGAGCATGCTGCTGGAAGCACCGGCGCAGGCACAGAACCTGGGGGGGGCACAGACGTTTTCCGTGCTGGGGGGCTCCACGGTGACCAACACAGGGGCGACCATCCTCATTGGTGATCTGGGCGTGAGCCCGGGGCTGGCGATCACGGGCTTCCCGCCGGGGAGCGTGACAGGTACCATCTACACAGGGGCTGCCTCCCTGGCAGGCACGGCGCACAATGACACGATCACCGCCTACAATTTCGTCGCGGGGGAGGCAGCAAACACCATCCTCTCGGGCCAGGATCTTGGCGGAATGACACTGACGCCGGGGGTGTATAAATTCGACACTTCGGCCCAACTGACGGGCAATCTGTTTCTGGACCCGCTGGGCGATCCAAACGCAGCCTTTCATTTCCAGATCGGCACCACGCTGACGACGGCGGATTTCTCGGCGCTCACGGTCGTCGGGGGCCTGCAACTGCCCAACGTCTTCTGGCAGGTGGGCAGTTCGGCCACGCTAGGGATCGGCACGGCCTTTGGTGGCAACATAATGGCCCTAACCAGCATCACGATGACCACCGGGGCCGGCCTGTCAAATGGCAGGGCGCTGGCAATCAATGGTGCCGTGACCCTGGACACCAACAACGTCAACAATGGCGGCCTGGCTGGCGCGCCTGCGGGCATCAACGGCACTTATTGGAAAGGCGGCATCAACAATCTTTGGTCCGCCATGAACTGGTCACCAGACATCACCGGCGCGGTGAACCAGAACATCCCGGCGCTCGGGGCGAATGTGATTTTCTCCGTGACGGGTGTGGCACCGGCCAATCAGAACACCCTGCTGGACCAGAACCAGACCATCGACAGCCTGACGATCAATGACAGCGCGGCGGTGAGCATTTCCGGGCCGAACACGCTGACGATTTCCGGCGCGGGACTGGCGACGGGCATCCGGGTCAACAATGGCGCGGGATTGTTCACGATCGGGAGCAACCTCGTCCTGGCGGGCACTTCCCAGACCATCACCGTGAACAACACGGCAGGGATGGTGATCAGCGGCGTGGTCGGCGGCACCATCGGTCTGACGAAAGCCGGGCTGACCCAGCTCACTCTGACGGGTGCGAATGTTTACACCGGCCCCACGAACATCAATGCAGGCAGCCTTCAAGTGGGCAACGGCCTCACGGGTTCCATTTTGGCAAGCTCGCTGGTCACCGTGGCCCCAGGCGCCAATCTGCTCCTCAATCTGGTGAATGGCGGTGTATGGAGCAATGCGGTGGTCAACAACGGCCAGGTCCGCTGGATCGCCCCAGGAAACAACACCCAGGCGGCGGCAAGTGTGATCAGCGGAGCAGGCAGCATGCTGATCACCAGCCCGGGCACCACACTGCTGCTCGCGACGAACACCTTCACTGGCGGAACCACGATCAACACGCCCGGCACTGTTCTAGTGGGCAATCCTGTGGGCAACACCTCGACCGCTTTTGGCACAGGCACGCTGAATATTCAGCAGGGCAATGTGGACACGCTAGGTGCCCAGATTCTCCAGATCAACACTGGCGGTTATACGCAGAGCGGCGGCCAGATCCGCATGCATTTGCAGGGCACCGCTCCAGGCACCTACACACAGTTCAATGTGACGGGGACCGCCGCGCTGACGGGCGGCACGGTCTTCGTTTATGATGACAGCGGCCTGTATGTGCCCAGCGGCGCATCGGCTGGCAATCCGGCCGGCGACAGGCAGACGATCATCCAGACCACGGGTGGATTGACCGGCCAGTTCGCCTCGAACGCGCCCTTCTCCAGGTTCTACAATGCGCAGTTCAACCAGAACTTCCTCTACCACCAGGGCGACACGCTACTTTACCCGACGGTGACCTACGATGCCAACAACGCCTACATCACCTGGGTCCAGGCCCCGTTCAATTCGGTGCCAGGCCTGACGCCGAACCAAATCGCCACCGGCGGCGGCTTGAATGGCCTCCAGTTTCTGAACCCAGGGAATGCCGCCATCACCTACCTCAACGGCCAGCCCATCTCCTAACTGCCGGGCCTCTATGACCTGATCGCGCCGGATGAATTGACCGCGATTTTCCAGATCGGTTTTCACGCGGCTGAAATCCAGGCCTCGAGCATCCAGCAGCATCTGCAGCAAGTGCGTGACGGAGTCCGGCTGAACAGAGACAGCATGTCGAGAGACACCATCTCAAACTCGGCGAACGCCAGTGGCAAGGGCGTGACAAACACATCCTCTGTCACCGAGTCCTATGAGCGCCGCTGGAACTTCTTCATGGAAGGCCTGGGCGGCGCCGCCAATGTCAGCACCACCAGCAATGCGAGCGGTTATGATTTCAACACCGTCGGCACCATGATGGGCGCGGACTACCTGCTGAACGACTACTTCGCCTTTGGTGCCACAGGTGGTTACACCCGGTCGGACGCCAGCCTCGTCAATGGTGGCAGCATTGAAGCCGACAGCTTCCGCAGCACGGTGTACGCCACCTTGTTTGGCGGCGGCTTTTATGTCGAAGGACAGACCGGCCTAGCCTACAACTCCTATGAAACCGAGCGCGCCTCCCTGCTGGGCCGCGCCAGCGGCAGCACCGATGGCGTGGATTTCACTGCCCTGATCAACGGTGGCTACGACCACCACATCGACGACCTCACCCTGGGGATCTTTTCCTCCCTCGCTTACACACGGGTGAACTTTAACAGCTTCACGGAAACGGGATCTCTGACGCCCCTGAGCTTCCCTGATCAACACCAGGAATCCCTGCGCTCCAACCTCGGCGTCAGGGTCAGCTACTCGATGCCGGTGGGCCGCATGAGGCTCACCCCGCAGGCGCGCGTTTCCTGGCAGCACGAGTTCCGCGACAGTACCCAGTCCATCGACTCCAGCTTTGCCGCAGGCCCAGGCCCGGTCTTCGGCGTCAACGGTCCTGAGATCGGCCGCGACAGCCTGCGGGTCAGCGCCGGTCTGCACCTCCAGATCACGCCCACCGTGGGTGCCTACCTCTTCTATGGCGGCCAGCTCGCACGCACGAACTACAATTCACACAATGTGACCCTGGGCATGAACATCAACTTCTAGCCTGCCTCTGGCGAGGACGTGATTGTTCGTGACTTCTGCTGGCCTCTTTGGAGGCCAGCAGATTTTTTTTACGGCTCAAATTGGGCCAGGCAGCAGCCCCGCTCATCGGACGCTCAAGGCTTCAACACGCCCTGATTCGTGAACCACTCTCGGATGAGTTTGAAGACCTCATCACGCATCGTCTGGTCGATGGGATGTCCTTGTCCGTCGGCGATGAGGCGGTCGTTGGGCACTTGGTTTGCATCCAGCACCTGTTTGAGCGCGGCGGACTGCTCCGGTCGGACGACGTTGTCGTTCGCTCCATGCAGCATGAGAAAGGGCGCGCGGATTTTCTCCGCCGCCTGGGCCGAGGGCGCTGCATAGCCATCTTGCGGCGAAATGCCGCTGCCGGTGATCGCAGCGGCCTTCACCGCGTCCACTTTCGCCGAAGCGAGGCCGATGGTCACAAAACCGCCCATGCTGTGGCCGTAGGCAGCGAGGCGTGTGGAATCGACCTCGGGCAGCGTGCGCAAAAGATCGAGACAGGTGCTCGCACGGCGGATGTTTTCAGCGCTCGCGCCAAACTGCGCGCGATCCCCGCCCTGGCCGGTGTGCGTGTAATTTGGCGCGATGCACACCAGCCCCCATTGCACCATCTCACGCGCCTTCATCATCCCAAAGCTCTGCGCGTTGCCGCCGAGTCCGTGACTGATCAACACCGCCGGAAAAGGCCCTTTGCCCTCCGGCTTCAGCAAGATGCCTTCCATGCTGAAACCGCCATCGCGATAGGTCCAGCGCTCGCCATCAAGTTGGAAGCCGGCCTTGCTCAAAGTGCTTTCACGAACAGGTGGACGCACATCGCGACCTCTGACTCCAGATTCGGCAGTGCTTTCAGAAACACGCGCCTCGATCTCCATAACGCCGTTTTTCAGCCTCTCATCAAAGAACGTGGCAACCATCCCGCCAATGTCCTGACCCGCGAAACCCGGCCTGCCGTGGCCTGCGCCGTGGATCGTGTGAAAATGAGCGCTCACACCGGTCTGCTTGAGCGCTTCAAACAAAAGCTGGCTTTGATTGATCGGCACGGTGGGGTCTTTGTCGCCATGCACGATGAGAAAAGGCGGATCATCCTTGCTGACGTAGGTGATCGGGTTCACGCGCGCGGCTTTGGCCTTGTTTTCCAGCACCGCGCCACCAATCAGCTTCGCCTCGGGCGCGTCCACCGTGGCATGACGCTCATAACCCGGCGTGGTAACGAACACGGCGAAGTCCGTCGGCCCGTAGTAGTCGCACACCGCCTGCACGCGGCTGGATTGATCCAGGTTCGCGCCCACATCGAACTCCTTCACATCCCCGCTCGTGCCGAGCAGTGCCACGAGATGCCCGCCTGCAGAGCTTCCCCACACGCCGAAGTGTTTCGCATCAAGGTTATACTCCTTCGCATGCCCCCGCAGCCAGCGGATCGCAGCCTTGCAGTCCTCGATCTGCGCCGGAAACACCGCATGGCCGCTCAAACGATAGTTGATGCTCGCCACCGCATAGCCGCGCTCGATGTAACCGCCACGCAGTGGCGGACAGCCGTCCTTGCTGCCGTTCTGCCAGCCACCGCCATGCACCCAGATGATCAGCGGCAGCGGGCCGTCCGCTTTCTCGGGCAGATACAGGTCGAGCTTATGCCGCTCGTGCCCGCCTTCGACATAAACCAGGTCGCGATGCGATTTCACGCCCGCAGTTTGGGCAAAAGACCAGGTGGCAAAACACAAACATGCAGCGATGAATTTCATGGCCGAGTGAATGCACGCAGGCCGTGAAAGTTGCGCACGCCGCTCAAGGTTTCCGCACCAACGCCCGCACCTCCGCCGCCGCGATGGCCTGATGAAAGATGATCTGCGTACCAAGCTGCGGCGCGACCGTCTCAGCTCCGTTTTTTCGACGCGCTGGCAAGGCTTGCTCGACCACAGACTGAATTTCGGACACATGACCGACACCGTTGCCGAACTGGTCTATCAACGCTGAGCCGCTCGATCCCGGTGCCCAGTCCGTCGTGGTCTCCAACCACACGGGAGTGGGTGCAGCCGTACCTTCAGGAAGTTTCTCCGCCTCTTTTTTGCGCATGAACGGCCGCTTCACAAAACGGCTCACGATTCCCTCGCTGAAATAACCGCGCTTCCCGCTCGGGTCGCTGAAGCACCACACGGAATCGCCCGGAAACACATCCAAACCCAGCGGCAGCGGTGTCAGCGGCTTGTCTGACTTCACTCGAATGATGGCGGAGTCGGTGCCGTTGTTGCAGGCGAGCACTTCGGTGACAGGCAGCAGCACATCGTCCTCCGTGGCCGCCACGAGCCAGCCTTCTTTAAAATTCGCCGGCGGCGCGATGACATGCGCGCAGGTCGCCACCGCGCCATCGCCCGTGATCGCATAACCGCCCGCCAGATCGAGATGCCAGCGATCACACTTCGAGCAGAGGAAATATGCGCCCACGCGGATGTGAGACATCCTCGCCCGCTGCCAGCGCTCACGCGGCGCGAGCGGCTGTGTATCCGCTGGTGGCAAAACAAGCTCACAATGCGTCCGTTTCGACTGCTCCCCTGCTGTCGTCATCGAGAGCAGCGCGGATTCGCCCTGCAACTTCTTCGCCTGCTCCAGCAAGGCCGCGTTCGGACGCGAACCACGGCCTTCAGTATAAATCGGCACGCCAGGAGCCTGCGCCATCACGACGTTGGCCGCAGCCAGCGTGAAAAGAAGGATGCAGACTCTTTTCATGACGAATCAGCCGATCTTCTCGGAGCCAAAGTGACCACGCAGCGCCTCAGGAATCACAATCGTTCCGTCTACCTGCTGATACGTTTCGACCAGCGCCACAAACAAACGCGCCAGCGCCGTGCCGGAGCCGTTCAGCGTGTGCGGGATGCGATTTTTGCCGTTTTCATCCTTGTAGCGCAGGTTCATGCGGCGGGCCTGGTAGTCGCCGAAGTTCGAGCAACTCGACACTTCGAGATACGTCCCCTGCCCCGGTGCCCAGACTTCGATGTCGTAGGTTTTGGCCGAGCCAAAGCCAATGTCGCCGGTGCAAAGCTCGATCACGCGATAATGCAGGCCGAGCAGTTGCAGCACCTTCTCGGCATTCGCCGTCAGGCTCTCCAGTTCGGCCATGCTCGTCTCCGGCGTGGTGATTTTCACGAGCTCCACCTTGTCGAACTGATGCATGCGGATCAAACCGCGTGTGCCAAGGCCAGCGCTGCCGGCCTCACGACGGAAACAGGGCGTATAAGCCGCGTAATTGATCGGCAGCTTCTCCAGCGGCACGATCTCATCGCGATGCAAATTCGTCACCGGCACTTCGGCGGTCGGGATGAGGTAAAGATTGTCCTCCGGGCTGTGATACACCTGATCGCCGAATTTCGGAAGCTGCCCGGTGCCCTCCAGACACTCCGGCTTCACCAACAGCGGCGGGCTGATTTCCTCATAACCATGCTGCGTGGTGTGCAGATCGAGCAGGAAGCTGATCAAAGCGCGTTCCAAACGAGCACCCGCGCCGCGATACACCACAAACGCGCTGCCGGTGATCTTCACACCGGCTTCAAAATCCAGCATGCCCAGCGCGGCTCCGAGCACCGTGTGATCCTTCGGCTGAAACGCAAACTCTGGCTTCGCGCTCCACACGCGCACTTCGGGATTCTCCTCCGCCGTGCTGCCCACCGGACAACCTTCATGCGGCAGGTTCGGAATGCTCAGCAGCAGCTCACGCTGGCGCGCGTCTGCCACATCGGCCTCACGCCCGATTTCATCAATGCGGCTGCCGATGCCGCGCACTTCCGCCTCGATGGCGCTGGTGTCCTGGCCGTTCTTTTTGGCGATGCCAATCTCCTTGCTGATGCGGTTGCGATCGCTCTGCAATTTCTGCCGCTCCGTCTCCGCCGCGCGTCGCTGGGCATCAATCGCCAGCACTTCATCGACCAGAGACGCAAAATCGCCGCTGCGTCCGGCGAGGCGCTGTTTGACTTGGTCTGGGTTGTCACGAATGAGGCGGATGTCGAGCATAAGGGCGGGGAGGTTAGCGGGAGTGCGCGGCTTGTCGAGTGCGGGAAGGCATGGTTGACAGCAAGGCAGTCGGTCCGAACATCCCCCTGTGATCTATCTGGACTCCAGTGCAACCACGCAGATCGATCCAGCAGTGCTGGAGACGATGCTGCCGTTCCTTCGGGATTACTTTGCCAATCCGTCCGCAGGCTACTCCGGCGGCCGCACCGCCAGAAGCGCGGTGCATCGGGCCAGGGAGCAAGTTGCGGCGCTGATCGGGGCCGATGCAGGCGAGATCGTCTTCACCAGCGGCGGCACGGAGTCGATCAACGCCGTGCATGCCTCGGTGCGTTCCCTTTGGCCGGAGAAGCCCGATCTGGTGATCACCGGCACCGAGCATCCCGCCGTGGTCGAATCCGCGAAGCGCTGGAAAGATCAAGGCGGCAATGTCCTTTGTGCGCCGGTGCATCCAAACGGTCGCGTCGATCTCGATGCCTTGCGCCAGCTCGTTCAACCCGGCAAAATCGCGCTCGTCTCCATCATGTGGGCGAACAACGAGACCGGAGTCATCGCACCCATGCGCGAGATTGTCGAGATCGCCCATGCAGCCGGTGCCTTGGTGCATTCCGACGCGGTTCAGGCCGTCGGGAAAATCCACCTCTCTGTCCATGCGGTGCCGGTCGATTTTCTCAGCCTCAGCGGGCACAAGTTTCACGCGCCGAAGGGCGTCGGGGCGCTTTACATCAGCCGCCGGGCGCGGTTTGAGCCGCTCCTTGTCGGCGGCGGGCAGGAAAGAGAACGCCGCAGCGGCACCGAAAACGTTCCCGGCATCGTCGGCCTCGGAACGGCGGCGGAACTCGCAAGGCAGCACCTAGATGACGGCACCAAGGCCCGCCTCCACGCCCTCCGCGACCGTTTTGAGCACCTCGTCCACGCCGCCGAACCCGGCATGCGTGTTCATGGTTGCCGGGAGCATCGCCTACACACGACCAGTTCCATTTGCCTGCCAGAGATCGACGCCGCAGGCATGCTCATCCTGCTCGACAAAGCCGGCATCGCCTGCTCCGCCGGTTCCGCCTGCCACACCGCCGCTTTGCATCCCTCCCATGTCCTCGAAGCCATGGGCGTCAGCGCCCGCGATGCCGCCTGCACCCTGCGCGTCTCCTTCCACCGCTTCAACACCAAGCCCGAGGCCGAAACCGCCGCCCACACCGTCATCCAGGCCGCGCAAAAGATGCGTGCGATGCAGGGCGATTCCTGCCTCGTCACCTCCGCCGTCTAACCTCTCACTTCTCACCTCTTACTGCTTTCCCCATGGCCCACCGCTTCACCTGCATCGAACGCGTCCAGTTTTCTGACACCGACATGGCCGGCATCGTCCATTTCTCGAATTTCTTCCGCTACATGGAGCGCGTGGAGCACGCCTTCTTCCGCAGCCTCGGCTTCTCCATCGTCGATCCGCCGGTTGAGGGCGCGGAACGCGTCGGTTGGCCGCGTGTGCATGCCGCGTGCGACTACATGGCCCCGCTGCGCTTCGAAGAAGAGTTTGAGTGCGAGCTGCTCATTGAGGAAGTCCGCAGCAAGGTCATCCGCCACATCATCCGCTTTTGGAAAAGCGACGGCGAACTCGCCGCCGAAGGCCGCATCACCGCCGCCTGCGTCCGCAAAGACCCCGCCACCGGCAAAATGAAGGCCATCGAGATTCCCCAGCGCTTCCGCGACAAGATCGAGGCGGCGCCGCATGAACTGCTGCGGAGGCCGGAGAGAAAGTAATGCAGGCACTCTCCGCCATCCGATCCAAGCCACCGTCATGCTTCTTTTCATCCCTTAGGAGATAGAAACGCTCACCCAGGAGCAGCCCTGGGCCAACTGGCTACTCGCGGCTTCGTGCTGCCTCGTCTCGCTCGCGGCCATGTGGGGAATCCTGCCCGAGGAAACCCTCGAGACGCTGGTGCTGAATGGATGGTCCTTCCCCGGACTGGTCGGCCATGTGCTGCTGCACGCCGGCCTCGATCACCTGATCGGGAACATGATTTTCCTATGGGTTTTCGGCAACGCGATCTGCACCAACACCAGCAACTGGCTCTACCTCCCCGTCTTCCTTGCCTGCACGCTCATCGCGGCTGCCGTTCATGTGCTGGCTGACGGCTCGCCGGCCATCGGCGCCAGCGGCGCGATGAACGGCATCGTCGGCATCGTGCTGGCGATGTATCCACTCAACCGCGTGAATGTGTTCTGGCTATTCCTCGTGCGCGGCGGTTCGTTTTCATGCCTGCCTGGGTCATCATCCTGTTCTGGTTCGCTTTCGATGTCTGGGGCGTCGTTTCAGGCGGGGATCACATCGCCTACTGGGCGCACATCGGCGGCCTCCTCGGCGGTGTGGGGATCGGACTGCTGT
>NZ_JBIIKX010000150.1:0-3596 GCF_044232965.1 Prosthecobacter sp. | reverse complement strand
CATGAAGGCACACAAACGCCTCGCTTTGCGTGCCGACAAAACCGCCTCATCCTTTGCGGGGTTCATCACTTTCGCCGCCCTCCTGGATAGAACTCACCTCGCTTGATTTGCAAAGACACCGCCTAGACTGCTGCTCAATGGTTGAGTGAAGTAACATATAAATTTCCCTTCTCATATTTTGCGAACGCCCAGCAATCTCCCTCCTGTGAAACAAATGTGGCAGTCAGGGAATCAGAAGGATCGAACCATCCATTCGTAAATTGAGGGAGAGCCTGCCAGTTTAGCCAGTGAACGTCATCGGTATAAGCGCGCTCCAAAGTGTGCGGAGTAAGACCAAGCTTCTTGACGTAATTGTCAAACTCCTGCTGGGTGATTCTCGCTTTCAGATGATAACTGTAATCCGGCAAAAACCCGTCTGCCCAATACCACTCCTGAACACCTTGTGCGGAGCGTGGCAATGCTCGATGGAAGCTCCACTCGTTCGACGCTGGCCAAAAAAACCACGCTGCCAAAGAAATGATCGTAACGGCTAATCCGCACCAAAGCTTTTTTTTCGATATGCGCACCATAGCAGTCTAACAGTGTGGATGGTTAACAGATTGCGAGGTTTATCAGTAGCTTTATAGCCAACGGTTTTGTCGGAAAAGTACGGACTGTGTCGCTCATGGGTGTCGTTTTACCCTCCTATGCCGTTGCTGGGCAACAAAATTGTCGGTTTGCGAGGGCATGGGAAGGTGAATTCCATGGGTGAATATTCCAAAGTCGGAGCCGTGCCAGGTGTTTCGCTCTCGTCCCAAACGCCTTCGCCCGGTATGACGCGCTCAGCTTTCAACTCCGCTCCGCCTTGTGCTTCGCAAAGATCGCGAGGCAGCGATCTCGTTCCTTGTGGTGATCGACCATGGGGAGGGGGTAGCCTTTGGCGAGCGGGAGGCCGGGCTTGGGGGGCTTGTGGAGGAGCGGGGCGGGAACGTCCTTCAACTCGGGCACCCATCGTTTGATGTATTCGCCCTGCGGGTCGAAGCGGGCGCTTTGCAGCCAGGGATTCTGGATGCGGAAGTAGGGCGCGGCATCGGCTCCGGTGCCGGCGGACCACTGCCAGCCGCCGTTGTTGCTGGCGTTTTCGCCATCGACGAGCTGCTGCATGAAGAAGGCCTCGCCCATGCGCCAGTCGCAGTGCAGATCCTTGGTGAGGAACATGGCGGTGATCATGCGCAGGCGGTTGTGCATGAGGCCGGTCTGCAAAAGCTGGCGCATGCCGGCATCGACGATGGGGAAGCCGGTGGTGCCGGTGGCCCAGCGTTGGAAGTCGGCCTCGGTGCCCGGCCAGGACAGGCCGCGCCAGTCGGGAGCGAACTCATGCTCGAAGACCTCGGGGTAGAACCACAAAATGGCGAA
This sequence comes from Prosthecobacter sp., assembly GCF_044232965.1. Classification (GTDB taxonomy): domain Bacteria; phylum Verrucomicrobiota; class Verrucomicrobiia; order Verrucomicrobiales; family Verrucomicrobiaceae; genus Prosthecobacter. The sequence goes on along the minus strand of NZ_JBIIKX010000150.1, from coordinate 2,201 downwards.
GTAGAACTCCCGCCACGCGAGTTCCTTGATGTAGATGCTGCCTTTTTCGAGGGCGGCGCAGCGGGCATACAGCTCGCGGATACCGATGAGGCCGTAGCGCAGATCCTGGCTGAGCAGGGAGGTCGTCTGACCCGCCGGGGTGTTGCGATGGGCGGTGTAGCCTTTGAGGAGGCCGCTGTCGATGAAGTGCTTCATGCGATCACGCGCCGCACGCTCGCCGGAGGGCACGATGTGAGCCGTGGGCGCGGGCAGATGCCAATGCGCGAGCGTCGGCAGCGGCAGGCTGGAGATGCTTTCGGCCGCCTTGGGTCCCAAGGTGGTCACACGGGGAAGCGGAGCTGCTTTTTCGAGGCCAAGCCAGTTCTTGGAATACGGCGTGTAAACGCGATAGGGCTGGGCATTGAGCGTGAGCACGCTTTCTGGGGCGTGCATGACGCTGTCGTCAAAGCCGTGGCACTCGATGCCGAGGCGCGTGCAGAGCGCGGCGATCTTCTTTTCCATCTCGCGGCCGAAGGGATCGTAGTCGCGATTGAAGTAGATCGCGTTGGCTTGCGTCTCGCGCACGAGGCGCTCCAGTTCGGCATCCGCCTTGCCACAACGGACGATGAGGCGGCTGCCGAGGGTTTCGAGGTTCTTGGCGAGCGATTCGAGATTCCCGCAGAGGAATTGCTGGCGGTTCGGCCCGGTCCAGCCGTGGCTGTTTTTCCAATCGCTGAGTACATATACCGGAATGACCTGCTCGGCGGCCTTGGCGGCATGGTGGAGGGCGGTGTTGTCGGTGAGGCGGAGATCGCGGCGGAACCAGTGGAGGGCGGTGCGGGGCATGAAAAGGGCAAGGGAGGATGGCAAGATACGGTCAGTATCCGACAAAAGGAGCCCCTAAAGTTGGCAGCATCAGCCATGAGGTTCCTGATGAATCTTTCATTGCAGCGTCGTTACTAGAAGTGCCATATCTCTCCAACCCTCTTCCCGATTCCCAATCATGTCTTCGCCTGCGTATGCTTCCGATGAACCCAAGTCCTTCACCACTGCCTGGATCGCCACGTTGGTGCTGATCGTGGCGTTTGTGCTGGGCTTGGTGTTCTTCCCGCCGCTTTACGAGGCTCCGACTGCGGAGGCCTCGAGTTCGGTGCTATTCATCGGGCGGTTTCATCCCATCCTGCTGCATCTGCCTGTTGGGGCGCTGGGGTTGCTGTGTCTGATGGAGCTTCTATGCGTCACCCGTCGTGGAGAGGCGCAATACGGCGCTGCCGCTCTGCTGACGCTCTTTGTCGGCTCCGCAGGGGCGGTGCTGGCCGTGCTGGCGGGCATCATGCTCTCGCGCGAGGGCGGCTATGTCGGCGGGAACTTCACCCTGCACCAGTCCATGGGCATTCTGGGCACGGCGGGCGTGTTGGTGGCGTTGGTGGTGCGCATCCTTGCCATGGGGCGTGGCAGCAACGAACTGCTGCAAGCCTACCGCGCCCTGTATTTTCTGAGCTTCGGAGTCATGGGCCTCGGCGCGCATTTCGGCGGCAACATGAGCCACGGCAGCAAATTCCTCACCGAACACGCCCCGGAGCCGATCAAGAGCCAGATGACCAGCGTGGAAAAGTGGATGCTTGCCTTTGTGGAGAAGCCGAAGCCTGAGAAAGTCGAGGAGCCGGCTCCGGTGCCTCCCAAGGTCGTCGAAACCACTCCCACTCCGCCTCCTCCCGCGCCCACTCCGCCGCCCACGACCGTCCCGGCTGCCAGTGGTGATAAACTCGTCTTCCAGCACGTCATCCTCCCGATCTTTGAGGCGAAATGCAACAAGTGCCACGGCGAGGAGAAACAAAAAGGCGAGCTCCGGCTCGACACCTTCGAGTGGACCATGAAAGGCGGCGAAAACAGCGGTGACAAAAACATCGTCCCTGGCAAGCCTGCGGAAAGTGCCACCTACCAGTCGATCATCTCGGCTGAGGACGCGGATGAGCACATGCCGCCGGAGGGCAAGGAGCAGCTCACGAAGGAGGAAATCGCCCTCATTAAGTGGTGGATCGAGCAGGGGGCCAGCAACACCCAGAAGGCCGCCGCCGCGACGATTCCTGCCGATCTCAAGGCCGCCGTGGACACGATCGTGAAAGGTTAGTCCCATTTGCTCCTTTAGTTGCCTTGTTCAAAACTCCGCCCCCTGACCCGTCTTCATGAAACACACCTCCCTCATCCTCGCCCTGGCACTC
>NZ_JBIIKX010000009.1:0-126898 GCF_044232965.1 Prosthecobacter sp. | reverse complement strand
AACATGACAACTCAAGCTCATCAACTTGCGAAACCATGCGCATGCACCCGCGATTCCCTTTGCAGACAACGAAGAAAACACGCAGGTTTACGCATGGATCAGAAACCCAAGCAAGGCCAACGGGCTTGCGCATCATAGCCCAAGGTTCGCAGAACCCTGGGATAGACAAGACGCATGATAGCCTTTGCGCTGAACCGCAACGCGGTTCCGTATCTTTGAACGCTCACCTGTCTCCCACGACCCGCAGATACAGAACACCGTTGGAGTTCTCCCCAGAGGATCGTGGCGTGCGGCCTGCGTTTCCAGGGGAGCTCTCGCCGAGGCTCGGTACCCCTTCGCTGTGATGCGGAAGGCTCTTTGGCCTTCTCTCCGCTCACCGCATCACTCAACTTTGTTTAACCGCATTGGGGTTAAGAAGCCGCCGCCCGCTTCACCGCATCCCACGCCTCGTCCATCTCGGCAAGCGAGAGCTTACCGAACTCCTTGCCCTGATCGCGCAGGAGGGTTTCCATCGCGTGGAAGCGCCGGACGAACTTGTCGTTGGCGGCGGCGAGCGCGGACTCGGACTCGATGCCGAGCTTGCGGGCGAGATTGACGACGCTGAAGAACAGATCGCCGATTTCTTCCTCAATGTGGGCCTTGTCGCCGGATTGCACGGCTTCCTCCAACTCGGCGGTCTCCTCGCGGATTTTATCGAAGACGGGCGCGGCGTCCGGCCAGTCGAAGCCGACACGAGCGGCCTTCTTTTGCAGCTTTTGACCTCGCATCAGCGCCGGGAGGCCGCTGCCTACTCCGTGCAGCATGCCTTCGTGCTGCGTGCCTTTTTCGACGCGCTTGATGGCGTCCCACTGCGAGAGCACCGCGTCCGAGGTGGCGGCGCTGGCCTCTCCAAACACATGCGGATGACGACGGATGAGCTTCTCGGTGAGTCCATGCGCCATCTGGTCGAGATCAAAAGCCCCGGTCTCGCTGGCGATCTCGGCGTGCAGCACGGGCTGCAGCAGGATGTCGCCGAGTTCATCGCAAATCTGCGCGGGATCGCCGCCACGGATGGCCTCGGCCACCTCGTAGGCCTCCTCAATGACATGCGGGATCAGCGACTCATGCGTCTGCTCCATGTCCCACGGACAGCCGCCGGGTGCGCGCAGGCGATGCACGACGTAGCGCAGGCGGGTGAGGGCGTCGGGATGATTGAGCATGTCGTCCATGCAGGCAGTTAGCGTGCGTGGCAGCCGGTGCGACGAGAATTTTCGACCTCTCAGACTCAGGCAAAGGCCTGGATGAAGCTGACCTCCAGCGCGAGACCTTCATTCACATTCGTGTGCAGGTGGCTTTCGAGCTGGCGGAGAATGCGGATGCGCTTCGCGACCTCCCCGGAGTCCCATTTGGCAGCGAGAGCGGCGGTGGCGGCCTGAAACTTTGGCAGATCGAGATTTTCGGCCCCGGCCTGCTGACGAGCCACATCCCCGAACCACGAGAGCAGCAGATCCATCATGGCGCTGCGCTGCTGGATGTACTCGGCCTCGATCTGCGCCTCCACCTGGTCCTCGCGCTGCTTGAGCCAGGTTCCGTCGGTGGTTTTGCCATAGTGCTCGGTTTCGCGCTCAAAGTCGGCCTCGTGGCGCTTTTTGAGGTCTTCGTGCAGGTCTTCGAGGATGGATTCAAAGTCGGCCTTCAGCCCCAGCGCGCCAGAGAGCGTGCCTGCGGCACGGGCGGCGAGTTTTTCCAGCACCACGAGGAGTTTGTACTCGTGATCAGTGAAGCTACGGGCACCAGGGGGCGGCATGAGGCCGATCTCGATGACGCGGGACTGGATGGTGGGCAGAAGCTGCTCCGGTTGCGTGGTGAGCAGCAGCAGCAGCGTATTCGGCGGCGGCTCTTCGAGCGTTTTGAGGAAGGCGTTCTGCGCCTGCACATTCATGCGCTCCGCATCGACGATGACACCGAGCTTCCAGCCGTTCGGCGCGGCGGTGCGGCGGATCATCTTCTCCAAAAAGCGGATCGTCCCCGGATCATCGCCATCATCGCCGATGGTGATGCGGCGGGACTTGCTCTGCGGTCGCAGCACGATGGCCCCCTGCCCTTCCCAGGCCTCCAGCGTGCGAAATTGAGTGCCCACCATCAAGTCCAGCACACGGGCCGCGAACTCCTCATGCCGTGCCTCCTTCGGCCCCGTGATGAGATAAGCATGCCCAAGGCGACCGTTGTCGCGGGCGCGGGAGAGAAGGCTGAGGGCGTGGTCGCTCTTAAACGGCATGATTTTGATCAGTGAGCAGCCGCCAGATGGATTCGTGAACAACCTCGGACGTGGCGGAAGCGTCGATGATTTTCACGCGTGATGGCTCAGCACGGGCGATTTCTAGATAACCCTGACGGACTTTTTCAAAGAACTCTGGCGGCTGGCTTTCCATGCGGTCGAGTTCGCGGCCGGTGGCGCGGATGCGCTTCCACGCGGTCTGCACATCGAGATCGAGCAGGAGGGTGAGTTGCGGCAGGGTGCCGCCGATGGCGAAGGCATTGATGGAACGGACGCTTTCCAGCGGCAGGCCACGGGCGATGCCCTGATAGACGGTGGTGGAGTCGAGGAAGCGGTCAAGGATGACGAAGACGCCAGCTTCGAGCAGCGGGCGGATTTTTTCGCGGACGATCTGCGCACGACTCGCGGCAAAGAGGAGCAACTCGGTCTCCGGGGTCATGCTGTGGCCTTCCTTGGCATGCTGGAGCAAATGACGGATGCTTTCGCCGATCTCGGTGCCGCCAGGCTCGCGGAGGACTTCGACCTTGCGGCCGGATTTTTCGAGCCGCTCACGCAGGAGTCGAATCTGCGTGGATTTCCCGCAGCCTTCGGAGCCTTCAAATGAAAGAAGAAACCCAGCGCTCATGACATCACTCCCACTCGATGCTCGCAGGCGGCTTGGTGCTGATGTCATACAGCACGCGGTTCACGCCTTTGACGCTATTGAGGATCTTATTGGAGGCATTCCGCAGGACGCTGTAGGGCAGCTCGACCCAATCGGCGGTCATGGCGTCTTCGCTGATGACGGCGCGGAGGGAAATGGCCTGCTCATAGCTGCGTTCGTCGCCTTTGACGCCGACAGTTTTGACGGGGAGCAGGGCGGCGTAGGCCTGCCAGGTCTGCTCATACCAGCCGCTGCGGCGGAGTTCGCCGATGAAGATGGCGTCGGCCTGCTGCGTGATGTGAACGCGTTCGGGCGTGATCTCGCCTGGAATGCGCACGGCGAGGCCAGGGCCGGGGAACGGATGACGCCACAGGGCACGATGCGGGATGCCAAGGCTGGTGCCGAGGGCGCGGACTTCGTCTTTGAAGAGTTCGGCGAGCGGTTCGAGCACTTTGCCCTGCTCCTTGAGCTCCATGATGCGATCAACGCGGTTGTGATGCGTCTTAATTTTGCTGGCGATGCTGCCGCTGGTGGCGCTTTCGATGACGTCGGGATACAAGGTGCCCTGCGCAAGCAGTTCGACGTTGTCGGCGACCTTCCAGAATTCCTCGACGAAGAGCGTGCCGATGATGCGGCGCTTCTGCTCGGGATCGGTGACGCCTTTGAGCGCACCGAGGAAGATGGCGCTGGCGTCGATCTGCTCGATGGGCACGCCGACCTCGCCGAAGAGGGCTTTCACCTCGGCGGTTTCGTTCAGGCGCATGAGACCGGTGTCGATGTAGATGCAGCGCACCTTCACGCCGGCACGGGCGAGCAGCACGGCGAGCACGGTGCTGTCCACGCCGCCGGAGACGCCGCAGATGACTTCGCGGCTGCCGACTTCGGCTTTGATGCGCTCGATCATCTGCGCCTTGAACTCCTGGATGTCGAACTTGGCGAGCTGGGCACCGCTTTTGGTGAGGAAGTTCTTCAGGATGGCGGTGCCTTCATGCGAATGCGTGACCTCGGGGTGAAACTGGATGCCCCAGCAGCGGTCGGACCATTTCAGAGCCACGGGGACGGCGTCTTCGTTCGTGGCGATGACTTTGGTGGTGCTGGAAAGATTCGCGCAGGTGTCGCTGTGGCTCATCCAGACCTGGGATTCGTGCGAGATGCCGCTGAAGAGGTCTTCGTGGTCGGTAACGACGAGTTTGGCGGGACCATACTCGCGGGTGACGCCGGGTTTCACGGTGCCGCCGTGTTTGATGTTGAGGAGCTGCATGCCGTAGCACACGCCGAGCACGGGGACGCCGAAGGACATGAGTTTGTCGTAATCAACATCCGGCGCGTCTTTGTCCGAGGTGCTGCGCGGGCCGCCGGAAAGGATGATGGCACCGGGATTGGTGAGCTTCGCGAGTTCAGCAGGCGGATATAGATGCGAGACGAAGCCCAGCTCGCGGACGCGACGGACGATGAGCTGGGAATACTGGGAGCCGTAATCGAGGACGGCGACTTCTTGGGCGGTCATGAAAAGAAATGACGAATGGCTGAATGACGAATGAGGAACCTACTCGCAATCAATGCGGCTCGTAGTTCACCGGTTCTTCGGTGATGACGACATCGTGCGGGTGGCTTTCTTTGAGGCCACCGGCGGTGATGCGGACGAAGCGGGCCTTGGCGCGGAGTTCTTCGAGTGTGTTGGCACCGACGTAGCCCATGCCAGAACGAAGACCGCCGATGAGCTGGAAGACGACTTCAGCGAGCGGGCCTTTGTAGGGGACGCGAGCTTCGACGCCTTCGGGGACGAGTTTGCCGGAGCTATTCTGGCCGTAGCGGTCGCCCGCGCCTTTGCGCATGGCTTTGAGGCTGCCCATGCCACGGTATTCTTTGAAGGTGCGCCCCTGCCATTTGATCATGTTGCCGGGACTTTCGGACGTGCCGGCGAGAAGAGAACCGAGCATGACGAGATCGGCACCACCAGCGAGTGCTTTGACGATGTCGCCGGAGTAGCGGATGCCACCGTCGGCGATGACAGTGACGCCTGCGGGGCGACAAACCTCCGCGACTTCCTGCACGGCACTAAACTGGGCCATGCCGACGCCGGAGATGATGCGCGTGGTGCAGATGGAGCCAGGGCCGACGCCGACCTTGATGGCGGAGACGCCGGCTTTGATGAGATCTTGAGCGCCATCGGCGGTGACGACGTTGCCAGCGACGATGGGCACGTTGGCACCGAGGTTTTCGCGGAGACGGGAGATGACATCCATGACGCGGCTGGTGTGGCCGGTGGCGGCGTCGATGAAGATGGCGTCGGCACCGGCGGCAAGCAGGGCCTTACCACGATCCACGCAATCATCGCCCACGCCGACGGCACCGCCGACACGGAGCTGGCCGTTGGCGTCCTTGGCGGCGTGAGTGAACATCTGTCGCTTCACGACATCCTGCTTGGTGATGAGGCCGGCGAGCTTGCCCGAAGCATCGACGAGCGGAAGTTTTTCGATGCGGTGCGTGTAGAGAATTTTGAGCGCGTCCTCGTAACTGGTCTGTGGCGTGCCGGTGGCCAAACGGGCACGCGGCGTCATGATGGCGGACACGGGCGTGGACCCATCGTCGATGTACCACATGTCACGGCTGGTGACCATGCCGACGAGGATGCCGCTGACGTCGATGACGGGGAAACCGCTGACGCCTTTTTCATGCATGAGGCGCTGCAGTTCGCCAAGACGCGTTTCCGGGGTCACGCAGTGCGGATTCTGGATAACGGTGTTCTCCGAGCGCTTTACACGGGCCACCTGCTCGGCCTGAGTGTCGATGGGGATGTTCCGATGGATCACACCGAGACCGCCCTCACGCGCGAGGGCGATGGCGAGCTCGGCCTCCGTCACGGTGTCCATGGCGGACGAGAGGATCGGCACATTGAGGCCGATGGAGGCGAGTTTGGTGGAGACATTGACATCTCCGGGCAGCACAGCGCTGTGCGCCGGCAGAAGAAGGACGTCGTCGAAACTTAAAGCGAGAGAAGGCAGATCACCCATGCACCATTCAAGCGGTGATCAGGCGACTGTCATGCGGAAATTTGTCGCAAACGAATTCAAAATCCGGGCTTGTAGCTGCGGGCCTTGCCGGTGTAGGGATCCACTTGAATTGTGAAAAAGTTTTTGGGCAGGTTGGAAACTTCAATTTCCTGACCGTTGTCGTAAGTTATTGTAAAGAAGCAGGTTGGCAGTGTCTGCAAAACAAGCTGCGCAAAACCGCCCTGGGCTTTCCCCGCTTTGCGGCACGTGCCGTCGGTCATGAATCTCAGAGCCGTGTAAGTGGCCTCTTTGACACCTGAATAACCGGCCGAGCCATCGTCTTTCTGATCAGGCAGCCCCTCTCCCGACAATGCTGGAGAAAGCTCATCATCTGTGGGAATGACAATTCCTTCGGCCAGAATAACCAGACTATTGACCGGCACCAAGGTCTCTTTGTAACTAAGGGCGGCCCCGGTACCCTGCGAGGTCAAAGTAACCTTGAACAACTGGTACGAGCGGATCTGGGGTTTGGACCCAAAGTCACCTCCATAACTAAAAAAGCGCAATTCAGTGGGAACGTTCTGCGCGTATGAAATCTGCTGCGCCTCAGAGATGGCACCAAGCAGCGAGTCCCCCACAGAGGAGAGGCGGGTTGCCTCGAGAGTTCGCATCAGGGCAGGCGTGGAAAATGCCAGAAGCAGAACAATGATCGTCACCACCACGAGCATTTCGATGAGGGTAAAAGCCTGAGAGAGCAGATGGGGATTGCGGACTCGTTTCATGAAAGTGCGTGGGATTGGTAAATTTGAGTCATTAACCACAGGCATCGGTCGCATTAGAAGCTCCAACGCGACTGCTTGAGTGCGATGGTCGTGGTGAAAACGCGATAATTAAGTTTTCTGTCAACCAACAATTGCTCAAGTGTTCCCGGCTCAGTGTCCGTACCTTCAAGATCCTTCTCATACTGGGCGGCCTGCTTAAAGAGGGCTGAAGTGGCGGTTAAAACAGCCTCGCGCAGTTCTGAATCACTGGACAGAGTCTCGCCCGCACGTTGGTCCATGGCAATCATGCTGACTTTCAACAATGGCGGAAGCATGTGTTGTGTTCCCTGAGCCCCACCAGAGGAGGTGGCGCCTGGATTGGTGACAAGAGCGGAATCATAGAGGTATTGAGGGGCGATGCTGTAAGCATTGCTGGCCGTTGAACCGGTGGAAGTGTTGATTTCCTGTTGGGGTGATATGATCAGGGCAAGGATGTTTTCGGCGATGGGCCGGGTAAAAGCGCGGCTCGCAACCGTCTCATTTTCTTTGACGATGTTAGTCAGAGCGTCTTGAAACCATTGCCGTGAATTGGTGACAAGGGTGCGATTGGTTGGATCAATCAAACGGTAGCCGTCGGAATAGATGCGGTTCATTTCCGCGGTGGGGCTGTACTCCATCAGGCGAATTCTGCTACGAGTAGGAACTGAATTCCCAAGTTCGCTCAGAAACTTGGGCCGATAAGGGAGATCATCCCCCCATTCCACGAAGTACCCTCTGCCGCAAAGGAGGTTGACCATGTTTTCTGTGTTAGCCACCGTCCCTGTGCCGGCCCCGCTGAGAGCCACCAATCGTGTAATCCCAAGCGGCGCCTGAAAAAACACGGCATGACCAGGATAGTTACTCGATGAGCCACTCGCGGCAGTGAGCACCTGAGAAGTGGGCCCGCTTACAAACTGAAGCTCCGACTGGCGAAAATATTTGGTGGCCTTGGAGACCTGCTGCCCGGCAGCATCAGTGCGCAAAGGGTCGTTCGCACTCTCCCAGTAGGTGTTCAACGTGGCCTGGCTGAGGTTGCGGGTAATCGTGTCAAAAGCAACCCGCGCCTCGCGAAACTGGGACACACGGGCGTTGGTGCGCACCCAGTTGCGTTGAACAATGCCGACGACCTGGGTCACCACGAGCATGAGAATAACAAGAATCGTCATGGAGATTAATAGCTCCACAAGAGTAAAAGCAGCATGCCATCTGAGGCGACGGCCACCAGTGGCTGAGGGCAACGGAAACACAGCAAGACCGATACTCATAATAATATAAGAAGGGGGGATCAGCGGCTTTTGGCGAGCAGGTGGCTGAAAATAGAATAGGAAAGCCGATTGCTATCCTGAAACTTGAATTCTGGGCTAGCTGAAGAGGCGATACGGATGATCACCCGGCGGAGGTAGGGCTGGGTCTGTTCCGTCAGCGGAAGCGCGGCGGGCTCTGAAAAATCGATCTCCGCGACATAAGCTATGTTGTTAGCCCCTTGCTTGAGTTGCTGGCCTTGATCATCAAAGTAGCGACGGGATTTTTCAGGCACCGCATTGGCACTTCCCGAGGCGGTCCCAGTCTGCTGAGTCGGCAACAGGGCAAACTCCGTGTTTTCCAAATCACGGATGATTTGCTCCAAAATATTGCTATTGAGGGTCAGTGCGCTGGTCTTGCGAGACATTTCCAACCCCTGCGGCATGAGACCAAGCAGTGTGATGAGAGCGAGACTGGCGATGGCCACGGCAAGCGCGACTTCAACCAGGGAAAATCCGGCGGTTGAACGACACGCATGACGCGAGGGTGACAATGGTTGCGTAATCATGGACTGAAGCGCTTGTTTTCGAGAGTGCGGAACTTGTAAAACTTCTCCAAGGGATCCAACTGGAGAGGGGACGCCGAGGCTCCGTAGTCCGGGATGGGCTTGGAGGTGTCAGACGCATCAATGAACCTCTCAATCAGGGTGGAACCACGGTATTCTCCAAGGATGGCATCCTTCGTAGGATCGAAGGTGTCCGCCGCCACGGAGCGCGCTTTACGGAGCACTTGAGCACGCATATGCACACGGAAAGTGTTGCTACGAGTGGTGACCCGATTGTAAAGGTTGGAGTAGGGACGCTCGCGGGTGTTGTCCCCTGTGGGTGAGTGATTCTGCCAGAACGTGTCCATCGTGTTCTGCAACTGCGTTCCGGTGGTCGTCAGACTGATACCACTGATACCACTGATGTTTTCACCGCCTATTGAAGGCCCTCTGCTGACATCTGGAATGAGGTGGATCTCACAGATCTGGCTGGCACTTCGGAACAGGCCGCGGTAGCGCGCTGCATTGTGGTTGGTCCCCGTCGCGGTGTGGCGGAATTTCTGCTCGAACTGGTAAAGCGTGCGGACAACATCGATGGGGCGGTGCCAGAATTTGCGCGTGGTAGCGTTGCTTTCATCCCAGAAACGGTCCCCGGTGCTTGACCACATGCTTGCATTGGCGGCAGTCTGGTAGGTTTTCGCGTTGTTGATATCATCATTGCGCGGAATGGTGGTCATGAACTCCCCCTTCATGAGTGCGTGCATGCCGGTGGCACGTGTGATGTGGGTGAAGGGCACAATCTGGTAATTAAGATTGAGGCGCCCAGCGACGGAAAGTGGCTCGCTGATGGCGTAGGGCTCCACGACAGGCATGCAGAAGAGATCGAGCAGGTTGTGGTCCCGTGGGTTGTAGTCACCGGGGTGCCCTGGCACAATGGCTTTGCCCATAGAAGCATGCGAACTGGCGTAAGGGCGGAACAAGAGGGTCTGCCAAGGCTTGCCCTCGGTGTAGGTGGAAAGTCCGGGGCTCAGCAGGGCACTGGTGGGCACATTCCCGCCATTCCAGACACCCGTGGGCAGAGAGCCAAACATGACAGGGGAGGAGACCATGCGGTTGGGCGTCATGTACACGCCGCTGCGCCAGTCGTCGCTGTTATGCCAGGGTTCATAGAAGTACCCGGAGCGGTAAAACTTGGTCACATTGTGTCTGGTATAATTTCCGGCGTAGAAATTCCCCTCATCCGGCTTGTTGACGTAGGCGCCGTCGCGCGCATTGGCGATGCCGTTGTCAAAGTCGCCAAAACTGTTGGCGGTGGTGGCCCATGCGTCCCCTGGCGGCAGATCGGGGATGCGCGGGTCCGAATAGGGGGTGCCACCGGACACCAACATCTGAGTCGCTTTGACCAGATTAGCAGGAGAACCAAATTTCTGATTGGCCAGAATGCCGCCGGTCGGCAAGACCACGCCAGACTCCGTGGTGGCAATATGAGTGGTGAAACTGTGAATCCGGCGCGGCTGATCCAGGGCATTTTGCGACTCCGCCAACTGCCAGACCGGATGCTTGATCCACATAGTGCGCGGCACGACATTGCGGGCGGCCACCAAACGGTAGTCACCCACGGCCGGAACAAAGGTGCGGACCACATCGCTGCCGGTCCAGGGGATGCCACGCTCATCCATATAGCCGATTGTGGCCTCTGGTGGGAAGAGGCTGACACCATCCCGTGTGCCGTTGTCATAGACGACTGTGTTTCCGTTTTTGGTGGCAAAGCGGCTCTCCGTGTCCAACCGGCCTAAGCACACTTGATCATCGTTGCCGTCATAGGTGGTTCTCAATTGAGGCCCCGTGCCGGTGTACAACGGAGGGTTGGGGGCGTTGAGGGGCAGGCCAGTGTAACCAGGGTTAACCTGCCCACTCCAACGGTTGATGCAACCCAGACGGTTGAAGCACCACCAATGCGGTGCTTGCAGAGAGCGCCGGTAGGTGTCACGGCCAAACTGATCCGTGAACCAGTAGTGGTTGATCTCCCCCCGATTGGCAGGGGCTTTGCTGTTTGGATTGACACCGTTGGTATCACCTTGGAGGCGTCTTTCCCCGCCATAAACCAGCGCAGGCACAGGCATCGTCATATTGGTAAAGGACAGATTGATGGTCTGAACCGCCTGGCCGGTCTGCCCGACACGCGCGTGCTTGTCATAGATCAGAATCTTCAGATCACGGCTGCCAAATTTCAACTGCAACGGCCTGGTGCGGTCGACAGTGATATACTGGCTGACCAGCCCCCAATTGTTGAGACCGTCACGGGGCTGAGTGGCGTTCAGAATGAACCTGTTGGGGGTCGTGCTTCGGCTGAACCCGGTGTTATTGACTGTCCCATCGAGATAGGGATCCGTGTCGGCACCTCCTGCCGCGCCGGCCACACCCAAGACCAAGGCCGAACGGCCGCCGGCGACAGCGGTCGGCCCCGCGTGGCCTCCCATGGAATAAACATCATTGCTTTCGTAAAGGTTTCCGTTGGATTTGACCACCAAGTTATCGGGTGTCACTGTTGGGAAAAGTGGCTGATCGACTCCGTTAGCATCCACCAAGGTGATGGCGCGCACGAAATTCGGGTCCAGCACAATGGCCCACTCCGGGTACATTTTGGTCCAGCCGAGCATGGGACAGAAGGTCTCCAGCATGAGCATGACCTGCACGCGTTTCTGGGTGGGCGTGAGCGGGGTGTCCGCAAGCAGCGTCGTATTCCAATTGGCCGGATCAAAGCCCGGGTGGTTGACGGGGTGCCGGGGTGGATTGGCTGGATTGGTACCGTAGAGGCCAATAGGGGGATTTTTTAGCGGCGGGAAATTGCTGTACCAGCGCCGGAAACCAAGTTTTCCAGGCGGCGGAGTGGGTGGGATTAAATCTTGCGGGTTTACAGGGGCTGCAGCATTGCCCTGCGATGCAGTGCGCGTGGACAAGGCCTTGGGGGCGCTGCCGCCGCCGCTCTTAATACCGCCGCAGTCCACCGCGTAAAGCTCATCATTCTTACCGTCGGCCGTACAGATGATCTGGAAGCCGATCTCAGAGAGGGTGAACATGCGACCAAAACCCTGATAGGAGGTGCCGTTCTTCTCCCAGCGGGCGGGCGTGACCTGGCCATGACCTGGGTAAACCCCGGAGACATTGGTGATCAGTGTGCTGCCCAGCCTGGTCTGGGTGCCGTCATTGAGGCTGCCGGACGCCTTACGGGTAAAGCGATGGTCAGTGTAGGTGCGGCGGAGGCTTGCCAATTGATTCTCGTTACGATCATAGAGAGCGGCCCCGCTGAGATTAGAACCGGAAGATCCGTCATTTTCGCGAGCCAGGACACCGTCGTAGAGATTGGTGCAGCGGATGTAATCAAAGAACTGCACAGCTAGCTGGGCCACGTTATCACTGCCGCCTTGTTTTCCATACTTGGTGCCAAAATTGGTCGCGCTTCCCAACGACGAGGTGTTGAGGAAGTTCAAACCCGTCATCTGTTCATAGAGATAGTTCAGCAACTTGGCGTTTCGCTGCAGGCCGAGCGAGGAGCCGTAATCACTGGTGGAACCCGTCACATCATGAGTGGCATGATGCGGCTGGGCACGGCGAAAGATGTAGCTGTGCTGAACGCCGCCCCCGCTGGAGGAGGGGCTGAGAGTGGCACAGAGGGCGATCATGCTGTCAAAGGTGGTGCGGTAGTTATCCCCACGGCCTTCATCTGCCACCGGCCACATGGCGATGCGAGGCAGGCCGTAAATGGTAAATTCCGGAGCCCGGCTGTGGGAGGTGAGGAAAAAGCGGGAGCGCTCCAGGGTGTCATGGTCAAAGAGGAACTTATTGTTCTGGCCAGGCAGAGCGACACTGGCTGCCATGCGGCCGGTTGAATCGAAGCCCCGGTCCTGAAACAGCATCTCATCCACGCTGGCAAAAAGCCTTTCATTGCGCGCGGTGGCCAAGTCCCCACTAACAGCAGGAGAAAGCTCGCCATTGGTGGAGGAGAAATCATCTCTGACAAAGGGCAGCGTCCCGGCACGCGAGCCTCCAGTGGCCACCTTGGGAATGAGCGAGTAGATACGTTCCTTGGTTTCAACGATGTTGTTAATCGCACTGGTGGTCAAGTTGGGTGCGAGGGGGTCGAGGCTGACGCCTGGTGCCAGCACCGCGCTGAGCGCCACAGTGGCCGGATGACCCGGGTAGCGCTGATACTCTCCGGAGGCACCCGGGAAGTTGGCCCATTTGGCATCACGCTGATGGTAGAAGTAAGGAGGGGCTACAAAGGTGGGTTCGGAAGCGGTGTTGACGTTGATTTTGCAAGACTCGTCATCGGTCCAAAAAGCCACACGCCCGACAATCGGATTGGCAGAGGTGGGAGCTTTGCCGTTTTGATCCGAACTGATGAATTTGTTGGAAGAGTTGAGGGCACCCGTGGTGCCGTCCTGCAGCACATAAATCCACTCGACCGGCATGGGAAGACGCAGCTTATCGGGATCACTGCCAGCCTCCGTTGGCAGGACAACCTCGTTGTAGGTGACCGTGCTGCCAGAGATGGTAGGAGTCGTTTTATTATAGGAGAAACCTTCCACAGCCGTCATTACCTGGCCGGATTTCGTATTCGTGCCGGTGTAGGCAGCCCGAGGGTCGATGATGGGGAAATAAACCGCCTGGGTGCCGCTGGCGAGGCCGGGACGCACCACGGGTTCGTTCAGATCCACAAAACGCGCCTTGTTCTGGGTGGCGTTCCAGTCTTGGGGCACTTGGTGGGCGGCACTGAAAATATCCGTCTCGTTGCCACTGGTGATGACCATCTGGGAACTTGAGTAGAGCTTGTGAGCACGCATGAAATCCCCGTTGGCAGCATAGACCCGCGCCATGCCGGGCTGGGTGGCATGAATCGTGCGCGTGGTGGCACTCGTGTTTTGCGCGTTTTGCAACTGCGCCTGAGTGATGGCCACGGCAAAATCCGCGTACTGCTTGGCTGAACGGGCCGAGACAAAGCTCTGAGTGGCCTTGTACTCCGTGCGGGTGACGGAAAAGATTGCCACAATAAGAACAGAAAGGAGGGCGACGGTGATGATCACCAAAATCAAAGCCATGGCCTGACGGCGCTTTTGGTTTGTCTTGGCTGAGAGCTGGGCGTTCTTCATAAAATTATCCGGTTATTTTCACGATTTTGTGTGAGGATATAAAACCGCGCACAGAACAGCAAGAGTATTTATTTTGTAACTACACACCCCCCTTACGGTCAAACGCCAGATCCACGCTGTGAAGCATCCGACGCATCAAGCCCAGCCACGACGACGACGACGCAGACCGAGTGCTAGCAAACTCATGATGAGAAGCAGAAGTCGCCCTGGTTCTGGCACAGCCACCGTGATATGGCCTGTGGTGTAGAGATTGCTGATATCCCAGTAGAGGCTGAGATCGGAGAGCGTGGGCAGATCAGCATTGGACTGGATGTAGTTGCCACCCGTGAGATTGCTGAAAGTGCCAACCCGGGTGATTCCAGACCAGTCAATCAGCTTCCAGGTGTCATTGGCAACAAAAGTAGTGGATGAAACCCCAACGGTGCCAAGCTTGAGCGTGGAACCGGTCAGATTGACGGTGCCCGCAGGACCAAAGTCGAGCAAGTCAGCCTCCTGCGTCAGGGGGTTCACGTCAGGACGGGCAAAGATGTCCATCAAGAGCGAGCCTGCAAGCAACAGGGAGCTGCCAGTCTGCAGGTTAATTCCCAGCGTCCCCGCACTGCCGGGATTTCCCACGACTAATTTGCCATCGGGATTGTAAGGGTCGTCGAGGCCGTCGCCACCGTAAATTGTGATGTTCGCCCCCGTCTGAGTCGGGGCGATGATGCCAGTGCCGCCGAGGACCGCACCGCCTTGGACAGTGACTGAACCTGAGCCTGTGCCGGAACCGGTGATGTTGTTCACCAGCAAGGTGCCAGCTTGGACGGTGGTGCCACCGGAGTAAGTGTTGGCCCCGGACAAAGTGGCTGTTCCCGCTCCGATCTTGAGCAGAGAGAGAACATCATCGGTGACACCGCCACCACCGTCAGCCTCACTGATAATGCCACTGAAAACCATGCCAGTGCCGGTCATGGCGGTGGAATCGATGCTGAGTGTCTTGCTCTCCTGCACATTGGCCTGCAGATCCTGCAGTTTCACAGAACCCTGGAAATCAACCGCATTGGTGGAGGCAATCGTCGTGGTGCCGATGAATCCGTTCGTGGCATTGATGTCAATGCCCTGGGTCACAGCCGTGACCGCCGCATTGTCCACCAGCAGCTTGACGTTAGGATTATCCTTGTCCAGCATCCAATGGACGGGGTTGGCACCGTCACCGTTGACGGTGGTTACATTCGGTGCCGCCATGAAGAAGGTTTGGTTGGCGTAGGTGCTGCCGTTGTTAGCCACGGTGACCTGGGTGCCATAGAGCATGTTGGCGGGGGTGCTGAAATCATCATCACGCACCAAGTTCATGGTCAGGTCATCATTGATCTTGGTGATACGGTAGATGCCGTTGCGCTCTGGGTTGTCGATTTCATCCTTCACCAGAATGCGTTTACCCACCAAGTAGGCACCCGCGTCCGCAGAGCCGAAGGTGACCCCGTCAATGACACGGCTCACATTGTAGAACGCGCCCGGGCCGGCGTTAGCCAGGCCACCGGAAGTCAGACCGCCCGCCGTTGCTTCGAAGGAACCGCCCAGCGCCCCATTGCCAGGAACACTGAAGGTGGTGCCACGCTCAACACCCAGCAAAGAACTGCCCGTGGTGACGTAATCAACGACATTGGTGAGCACCGAGGTGGTATCCCCCAGTTCGATCACGTTGGCGCTAGCGCCAAGGGCCGTGCTATTCGCCACGACGAGCGTGCCATGACGCACCACGGTGGCGCCATTGATCGCAGAACCGCTAGCCCCCGAAAGAGTTCCATAGGTGTTGGCCCCGGAGAGCTTGACAGTGCCACCGCCGAGAACAGTAAGCCCCCCGGTGCCGGAGATGACCCCTTGGAACTCGACGCTCGTAGAGGCGGTAGTGGAGAGCAGGACATTGCGCCCCTGCAACCGGTCAAGTTCCACGCCACCGGTGATCGTCGCAGCAGGGGAATTGACGGCTAGAACTGAAATTCCCTCCTCATTGACACTGCCAAACTTCACGGCGTTGGCCATGGTGATGCTGCCAGCGTTTTGAAGAACAAGAGCCAGCGCCATGTCTGGAGAACGGGTGTCAGTGCTAGTGCCAACCTCAATCAAGCCCGTGCCAAAAGCACCGCTCTCAGAACCCACGAGCGTGCCTTGAGCCAGCGAGGTGCCGCCGGAGTAAGTGTTCACAGCGGCCAGTTCCAACACGCCATTTCCACCTTTGACCACACGAGCCGCATCACCTGAGAGCACACCGGTCATTCGACCGTCCACAGAGGTGGCAGAGCGTCCGCTGACCGCTTCAATCATGCGGGATTTACGACCCAAGTCGATGCCATTCTCGAAGATGACCGTTTTGTCCGCGTCTTGTGCGCCGAGGATGAATGAAGTGTTGTCCGGCACAAAACCGACTGAACCCCAGGTGAGGGTGGCAGCGCTTCCGCCGAGATTAACCGTGCGGTTGGCCCTATAGGCAGCAAAGCCGCCGCTGCTGGTCCAGTCCACCTGGGTGGCACCGGTGCCAACGTTACGGGTGAAGTCAGCAGGATTTCCAGAATCCAAGTCGGCGTTAAGCCCCAAGACTCCACCATCAAGACGCAGATGACTGTTGGCAGGAAGAGCCCCGGCGGAGTCCAAGCGCAGCACACCGCCCTGAACATAAGTGCCTCCGGTGTAGGTGTTGGTTCCAGAGAGAGCCGTTGTGCCATCCCCGCTCAGAACAAGATTCACCACGCGATTGAGAGCGGTGTTGTTGACGATGCTGGAAGAGATCAACAGAGGAGCCTGCGGATTCCAGTTGTGGACGATCAGATCGGCGCTGGTGCCATCCGTATTGGCGAGAGCGCTGGTGAGACTGCCCCCAACGATGGAATTGCGATGATTGCCCGCATGGGTGGTCTGCAGGATGGCACCGCTCTGGAGGGTCAGGATATCCGTGATGCTGACCGTGCTTGAATTTAGCGAAGCCGGAACTTCCGCCAAATATTCCGAGTAAAGAGCCGCACCGATGCTTGTCAGTGTTGCATTCTGACTCAGCGTGATGGTGTTGTTGAGGGTGTCAATGGAAGTAATCGTTGTCCCATTAGGAATTCCGCCACCGTTGATTGTCTGACCCACACGCAAGCGGGGATCATTGATGTTGGACACCGTGTTGCTGTTTTGGACCAAATTTCCGCTGACCGAAGCATTGTCGAATGCGTACAGCGTCGCGGGAGTAGCGGTAGAAGTGGGGGCGATACTGAGCGTGATGGTGTTGTTCACAGTGTCTATCGCACTGATGACAGAACCTGCCACGATGCCGTTGCCACGCACAAGCTGACCGACTTGAAGACGGTCAATACCAGGAACATTGGTGACCAGCGTATTGCCCACCGATGTGTCGCCGGCAACATCATAACGATTGTTGTAGAAGAGAATGGTGTTTACTGCCGCGCCCGAGTTGGTGCTGCCACGGAAAGACTCCTCCACGAGCGCTCCATCGTGAACATTGTCACTCACCGACCATGAGGACGGATTCGAGAGGAAACTGTGGACCCCCAGGGCATCGGCCGAGGTGATCACCCGTGTGCTAGCCTCCGCGATGGCAAAATTATTGACACCCGGGACGGTGGCGGACCGATTGGTGAAAGTAGCGCGCGGGATAAGAACCCCCACATCAATCAAACCACGGCCAGCCAAGGTGATCTGCGCCGCAAGGCCGCCGCCCTGCAAGTCAAACAGCACGGTGCCAGCTTTTTCAAAGTTCACAGAGGTAGGATTGCTCACATCCTGCAGGTTAACGAACGTGGTGTTGTTTTCCGCCCCGATCACTCGGAGCACCGAGGCCCCCTCACGGACTTGCAGCGTGCCAATGAAGTTCTGCGTGGTGCTTCTGTCAGCAGCGCTGCGCAGTTCGACGGTACCACCGGACATGATCAAGGCACCCACATCCGTGCGGACATACTGATCGTTGAAGGCAGGCCGCAGACGCAACGTGCCGTCATCAGCCACGAGTGCCTCAAGCCCATAACCGCCAAAGGAGGTGCCAAGCATCTCAAGCACACCTTCGCCGCTCTTGACGATGGAGTAGAACTCCTCGGTTCCCGAGGTCGCGTAATTACCCCCAAGAGTGAGCACGGTGTAGGCATTGCCTACATCCCAAATGGCCGGCTGGTTGATGGTGAAAGCGCGATCCGTACTGGCATTGGTGCCGTTGAACTGCAACGCCCCACCGTTGAACACCAAGTTACCCACCGAGTTCCGTGAAGATCCGAGGCCGCTGGCCGTTCCCGCAAACATGAGATTGTTGGAACCGCTCTGCAGGGCTGCAACGGACAGTCGGATCTCTGTGCTGCTCAGGATGGCTGCCACAGTGGCTCCCAGGGGGATGCCTGGACCGGAGACCAACTGACCAACGCTCAGTTTGGCGGTGGAGGGCACGGTGACCGTGTTGCTGCCACTGGTAATGCTAGAAAGCAGCGAGGCTCCAATGTCAGCCCCCACACCATAAGTGAGGTTATTCTGACCGGTGACAGAGACAGGCGCTGAAATCTCGATTGTGTTGAGGTCCAAGATCCGAAGGATCGTGGCCCCGCCGGGGATGCCATTCCCAGCAATGGTCTGCCCCACGGTCATGCCCAGGGTGCTGCCCACCACGATCCGTGCGCCGCTCTGAGTTGTGGCGGTGCGCGAACCAACGTAAAGCCCAGGAGAGCCAAAAGTCAGGGTATCGCCACCAGTGGCGCCGGCGTTGATCGCGAAGCCATTGATGTCACCAACGGTGATGGTGTTGCCATCAACGATAGAACGAACGTAGACAGTGCCTGAAAAATTCGCGCCCGTTAAGCTCTGACCGATGGTGAGCCCTGCTGTGCCGCCAGAAATCGTGACGGTGGCGCTGCCGTTGGTGGTCGTCGCAGGCTGGGAACCGGTCTTTGTGCCCACCGAGCTAAAAGACAAATTGGCACCTGTGGTGGTGATGAGGGCTCCGTTTGACAAGGTCAGGCTGGTGAGGCTGCCGATGGCCGTGATGGTCACACCCGCAGGCAACTCGGCACCTGTGACACCCTGACCGATGGTGAGACCAGCGGTGTTCACCGTTAGGGCGCGCCCTAATGAGGGAGCCAAGGAGATAAGTTGAGTGCCTGCCGCATAGCCGGACACGGAGAAGGATTTCACCGTGAGAACGCCTTCATTGAGGCTGCTGATGCCTGTGTAAGTGTTCAGACCAGAGAGAATGAGGTTGCCCACACCGCTCTTGTCGATGCCTGTCGGCATCCAGAAGCCCAGCGTCCCAGCGCCGGCATTTGCACCGGGGGCGGTGCTAAGTGTGATGTTTGTGTTGGTGGTAATAGCCGCGATGCGCGTGTTCTGAAGCACCCCAGGGCCGGTCACGACCATGCCCACAAACAGGCCGGAGGTGTTGCTTAGGTTCACCACGGCATTTCCCGCAGCCGTGGTAGCCGAACGGTCCTGACTGAAGGCAAGCGTGTTGTTGTTCACGGTGCCCACAGCGGCGGCGCTGAGCGTGATTGTATTCAGCGTTGTGTTAATCGCCGTGATTCGTGTGCCATCTGCGATGCCAGTGCCGCTGACCAGCATGTTGACGTAGAGGTCGGCAGTGTTAGCGATGTTACTGACCGTCGTGGTGCCATTGGTGTCCCCCGTGCGGGCGGTGCGGTTGGCCGAGCCATCGGCCAGGATGGCAGCAATCTCAAAGGCAGACGCCTGGTTGTTTTGCAAGATCACAAAATCATTGATAAGCGTGCCCTGCACGCCCGTCGTCAGGATGCCGGGGCCGTCGATGACAGCATCTGTGGCCCCCATGTTGGAGGCCACCAAAATCCCCCCGGTGTTGATCATGTTGGAGCCCTGCAAGGTGACCTTGCGGACAAAATCACCGCCATCAGGAGCGAAGAAGCGCAGAGTGTTGGCCAGTTTCGCGTTCTGCGTGTTGTCTCCGGTGACATCCATATTGCCTGAAGCGCTGGTCAACACCCAGGCATTGGACGCATCATTAATATTATATCCCGTGTAGGCTTTGATGAGGCGGTCTGCCAGGAGATCGCCGTTAACACCGCCATCGGCGCCGGCTTCGCTGAAGCGGCTCTTTGCCGCCCAGTCTGACCCGCCCAAGGTGGCCCAGGAGCCAAGGATACCAACAATGTTGTTGGTGTCCGTGCTGGCGATGTCGCTCGCAGAGAAATTGACGCTTCCTCCGACCTGACGACCAATGCCGTTAATGCGCAGCAGTGAGGCACCAGCGGTGCCCACGATCTGGTTACGCCCGGCTCCAATGGTGACATTGAGCACCTCTTCAATAATGTTCGTGCCGCCGACCAACTCCAACTTTCCACCGAACCGGCTGCCCCCCAGAGTGAGAGAGCCCTTGTCTGAGAGCTTGCTGTTGGTGTTGGTGGTGTAATTGAGCCTGAGGGTGCCGGCCTGCACGGTGTGGCCGGGCACGCCGTTGGTGGTGAGCGCACCCGCGAAATTTCGGGTGGTGGGATCTGCCTGCCCGCTCAGGATGAGCGTTCCCTCGCCCAATTGATTGATAAAGCTGGAGCCCCCGAGCGAGCTTTTGATCTCCAGAGACGCTCCTTGCTGAATCAAAATATTGGAGTCTGCCGTGACAAAGACCGAACCGGCCCAAGTGCTGGTTCCAATGGTGGTGGCCAATGTTCCACCCGCCAAGTACATGTTCTGCGCATTCGTGTAGTTGACATTGCGCAGGTCAACCGTGGCGTTCTGGTTGCCCAGCGAAGTGCTGGTATTGGTCCCACCGACGACAGCAATCCCTGCGCCACCTGCCGCACCGAAGCCTCCATTGATTGTGGTGGCGAGGATGCCTGCATTGACCACCGTTTCACCCTTGTAGGTGCTGGTGGTGCCCATCACCCAGGTGCCGTTGCCGATTTTGTTCACCGACGTCGGACCACCGTCACCATCCGCCAGCACGAGGTTGAATTCGTTGTTGCCACGATTGCTACCGCCCAAAGTGAGGGTGCGGCCGCCGGAGCCTGTGTAGGCGACCGCAGGAGAAAGTCCGATGTAACCCATGCTGAGTGTCGCTCCAATGAACGTTCCGTCGGCAATAATGGCACCGGCATTGTCACCCGCTCCCAAGGTGAATGAGTGGTCGGTGACGTTGGCAATGGCACCGAAAAAGCGCAATGAACCACCGTTGAGGACGAGATTGGAGGCCGCGTTGGTTGAAGCACCAATGCTGCTTTCGCTTCCGCCAAAACCAAGTTTGGCAACGCGAATTCCACCGCCGTTGATCACCGTGGCCCCGGTGTAGTCATTGGTGCTGCTGGAAAGCGTCATGATACCATTGCCGGTCTTAGTCAACCCCACGGCCCCAAAGCTCTGAACCCCGTTGGTGATCGATCCGGAGTATGTAAAGCTTTCTGAGCCATTGACGATGAGTGTGGAGGCGCTCGTGCTGTTATTGGTCACCGCGCCCACCCCGATGATGCTGGAAACCGTGGTGGAGAAGCCGTTCAAGTCCACGGTGCCCTCGTTGTTGATTTTGTAGCCGCTGGCGCTTTGCAGTCCGGTGTCGCTTTCGAAGCGCACCGCACCACCAGTGAGGGTAAGGGTGCCGCTGAACTGATTGTTGCCCCCGACACGCAGCAGGCCGCTGTTCACCAGAATATTGCTTGTCAGGGTGTTGTTACCCTGAAGCACGATTGAGGAGCCGATCATGCGGACAAAACCGATGGTGTTGTCGCCAGTCAGCCTCAGCTCATTGAAGCCACTGTAGGTAAGATTGCGCGTCGCATCGGCAATGGGGGCTGCGGAAATCTCATATTGGGTGTCGCTGATGATTCTGACGATCGTGGCCCCTGCAGGGATGTCGTCCGGGATGTCATCGTTGTTAAAATCGTTGCCCGTGACCTGAGTTCCCACCTGGAGACCAGCGGTGCTGGCCACCGTCACGGTGGTGCTGCCATTGGTGAAGGTGGATGAAAGAGCGCCGGTGGTGCCAGACTGGTTGCCACTGGTTTCAAGGCCGCCGGAAAGGTCGTTGTTGCCAGCCACGATGAGCACGCCAGTGCTGGCGCTGTCGGCAGCAAAGATCATGCGTCCGGCCGAACCGTTGATCGTGTTGGCAGCGCCAATCGAAAGCGTGCGGTTGCTGGCCACCCGGAACAAACCGTCGGCCAAGCCAAGGGTGATGCCGCGGTTGGAGTCGTTGAAGACAAGATCCTCACTGCTGCGCAGGATGCCGCCATTGAGCGTCAGTTGACCAGCGACGTAGGAAAGAGGATTGGCTCCCAGATCACTCTCGCGACTGATCTGCAAAACACCCTCGTTGACGTAGGTTTTGCCGGTGTAGCTGTTGAAGAGGCCAAAGTTCAGCGTGCTGGTGACGGCGGCCGTAGGACGCTGGGAGAGAGTGACCCCTGTAGTACCTATGATACCAGCCACTGTGGTACCTGCCGCGATACCGGCCCCTGTGACCACAGCACCGATATGGATGCCCGTGTTGAATGATCCCGAGGCAAGAGTAACGTCAAAGCTGTTGGGATTCATCAGCCCGTTCGTGCCGATGCTAAGAGAAGGGGTCAGCACCAAGGTCGAGGCACCGGCCTTGACAAGCGAGACCGCATTGGCGCCATTGTTCGTGATGACACTGGTGACGTTGAGCTGGTTGGTCGGCAGATAAAAGAGCAGCTCATAGTTCGGGTTCGAGGCATTGGTCCCCGCAGTCAGATTGCCACCTGCGATGGTGTGCGTTGTTCCAGTGGAGAGGATGCCACCACTCTGGATGACGAGAGTTTGCGCTGCGGAAACGGTGTTCGCCTTGATGGTGAGTGTCCGGCCGGCGGTATCCTGAATGTTCAAGGAATTGATGTTGCGGCTCGCCGTCAGGCTCTGATTGGCTAGACGGAGCTTCACATTCTGGGTGCTCCCCGTGGCCCCGGCAGTCCACGAGTCTGAAGACGAGGCGGATTCTGACAAGGTGTAAGCAGCCACGCCAGCGTCTCCCAAGGCAACCACATTGTTTCCAAGCATCGTGGCCCACTCCCGCTGCTGCACCCCTGAGACCACGGTAGAGCGCACAGCCCAGCCACCGATGATGTCGTTGGTCAAAGTTGGCGCGGTCGTGAAGGAAATTGTCCCTCGGTCCAAAACACCATTAACTGTGTCAAACACCACCATCGAACCCACGGCACCCGCTGAGCGCGCCGTGAGGCCGGCGAAGGTCAGCGCATTCGAAGCGCCACTGCTCTGGAAGCTGTAAACAAAGTTGGAGCCTTCCGAGAGAGACAATTGCCCCAGAGTTTCTGCAAACGCACCGTTGCCGCTATCACCGGCGCCCACCAAGGTGACGCGACCGGCCTTTAGAACGATGGCCGCACTATCATTGACGCGATTGCCATTGTTGCTGTCGTGCCTGTTGGAGATGTTCAATCCCTGCTGCGCGGCGGCATTACCCCCGGCAGTGCTGCCGCTACCACCGACGGTGATGGTGGTGATACCCGTCAACGTTCCATTATTTGCGGCCGTCTGGCTGCCGAGCCGCAAATCAGCGGCAAGGATGTTGATGGCACCAGTCACCGTGCTGGCCGCGTTCACATTGAGGATGGCACCGTTGGTCACGTTGTCCCCAGTGCCGCGCAGCGTCAGCCCGCCAGACTGAACATTGACATTCGACGCCCAGTTCACCGTGGTCAGATTCTCAATGCCTTGGATGTAGAAACCGCCGCCAGTGACGGTGGTGGTGGAGTTGAAGTTGGTGGTTCCGCCGTCCAGCACTTGCACACCGCCTCCGATTTGCCCGGAGCCGTAGGTGAGAGCCGCATTGGTGCCCGCAACCAGCGGTGTGGCGGACAGCCGGTAGGTAGTTGGGGAAAGGATCTCCGCGATGGTCGCACCGCCCGGAATACCCGAACCCGAAACGGACATTCCCACAGCCAGTCCCACGGTGCTGCGAACAGTCACGGTGGTACCGCTGGTGTTGTAGCTGGAGATAACCCCAGCATTGAAGTTGAGATTCAGGATGCCGTTGCCTCCATCACGGACCAGGCCGCCGGAGCCTGAAACGACCCGGTTGAAGTTCCAGGTGGCACCGTTGTTGATGCGCAGGCCGAGCGAGCCGTTGTTACCGATGGCGCGGGAGCCGATGGCGGAGTTGGCTGCGCCTCCGACACCGTTGCCAATGGCGGTCGCGCTTTCAAGCACGAGAGTGGCACCCGGATTGATGAGCGTGCTGCCGCTGTAAGTGATGTTGCCCAGCGCGAGGACCTGCGTGCCGTTGCCGCTGACCACCACATTCAACACGCCGGTGCCGGTGTTGTTGGCGCGGTCACGCAAGAAGCCGTTATAGTAGCTTGTGCCGCTGGTGTTGAAGGTCAGGGTGCTGTTGGCGGACCCGCCTTCACCCTCGAGATTTTCGATCACCCCACTGGCGGTGTAATCGGAAATGCCGCGCACTGTCTCGCTGAAGCCCATCAGCTTGAAGTAGGAGTTGTTGCCGTTGTTGGCAGCGGAGTTACCGCCAAATCCCGCATCAAACAGAAGCAGCGAGGTGTTGGCGATCTGCTCGCTGGCACCAAGCTGTACCACAGTGCTGCCGAGGCCGCCCATGCTCACATTGCCGAGCTTGAGGTTGCCGGCAATGGCCCCATTCGCAACGTAAGTACCAAAGGTGGCATTACTGGCAGTGGCACCGGTAGCGTCGGTGGAAATCACGATCTGCGTGCCATTTTTGACGGCCTGAATGATTGTGCCGTTCGGGATGTTCGGATGGCCGTTGATGACCATGCCGGCATACATGCCGGTGGTGCTGGCCAGATTCACCGTACGGCGGGTGTCAAA
The DNA here is from genome assembly GCF_044232965.1 of Prosthecobacter sp. GTDB lineage: Bacteria > Verrucomicrobiota > Verrucomicrobiia > Verrucomicrobiales > Verrucomicrobiaceae > Prosthecobacter. The sequence goes on along the minus strand of NZ_JBIIKX010000009.1, from coordinate 102,469 downwards.
CGTGGTGGTGGCGGTCGTGGCACCTGTCGCCGCCAGCGAGATCACAAATTGAGTGGTGGAATTGATCTGCGTCACGACGGCACCAACTGGAATGTTCGGGTGTCCAGTGACTGGCATGCCGATGTAAAAGTTGTTGGTGTTTCCGGCGGTCAGATTAACGAGGGTGCTGCTGGCGGTAGTGGCGGCAGTGGACTGCTGCTGGGTGGTCCCCACAGGCGTGGCGCTGATGACACTTGTGGTCTTGGCCAGCACGAGTTGCGGGTTGCCGGCGTCGCCGAAACCACGACTGAAAACGGTAGTAAGCCCAGTGTAGGTATTGGCCGTTTGACCGTTGAGCGTAGTACGCCCCGCTCCCATGAAGTCCACGCCAAAGGTTGAACCTCCAAATTGGGAAATACCACCGCTGATATCCAGGCGGGCGGTGGCACCGCCTGAGTTCACATTGACGCGCAGATTGCTCTCCAAAATGACAGGAGCGCTGATCATGTCCACCCCGACGGTCGTGCTGTTGGACTGCACCTTGCTGAGCAAGGCGCGACCATAGTCACCGTTGTTGAAGATAAGACTGCCAGTGCCCGCACCGCGGGCGATCTCGAAGCGGTTGGTATTGTTCTGGTCTCCCATGACCAGCAAACCGACTTTTTTATCGCCATCCAAGGTCACCGTGGCATGCAGGCCGCCGAGACCGATGTCGGTGTTCATATTGACGATCGCGCCCAAAGAATTCGGCACGGACGAGGGGCGCCAGTTCGCAGCGGTATTCCACGAACCGTTACGGTTGATGTTGTAGCTGTTCATGACCAGCGGCACGACGCCCGGCTTGGTGATGGCCATGATTAACCCATAATCATTGAACAGGCTCACATCATAGACCAAACCACCCCCAAGGGTGGGCAGGATGAGATTGCCACCACCCGAACCACCGGTGCGGTAATTTTGACCGGCGTTGAAGGTGGAAAGAGCGCTGGCGTCAAGCCAGTTGCCCAGATTGAAAATGTCCCCGACCTGCGCCTTACCAGCGGTGGCGGCCAAGGTGAGATAGTTGTTCACGTCCTGAATGGTGATCGTGTGCTGCCCCAAGGTAATTTGGCCGTTGACCTGGATGAAATCATGGCGGCCGGCGGTGATCGCCGTAGCATCCCAGGCGGCGTATGTGGTGTCACGATAGCCGCCCAAGGTGTCATAGGTGTTTGTGGCCAGGGCAGAGAGCAGTCCGCTTCCGCCGTTGAGGGTGGCGTTTGCAATGGAGAAAATCGAAGACGAGCCGTCATTCAAAGCCAGGTTGCCGTTGAAGGTCAAGGTGCCCACGGCCGTGCCGAAACTACCGCCAGGACTGAGCGTCGCCCCGCTGTTGATGACATGATTGGTGCCATCAGCAAAAGCGTTGAGAACTGTTCCCGCCGTGCCGTTGACCAAGCCAGCACCAGCCAGCGTGGCACCGCTGTTGACGGTGGTGGCACCGGTGCCGGTGCGATGCGTGCTGGCTGTGCCAACTTGCAGCACGCCGCCATTCACCGTGGTGGTTCCGGTGTAGGTGTTGACCCCCGTGATGACCCAGTTGCCAGAACCTGACTTGACCAAGCTGGTGACATCAGTCCCGTTATTACCAATAACAGCGACAAGCGTGTTTGTGCCTGTGTTGGTACCGCCGAGCGTCAGTGCTCGAGCGCCTGCCCCTGTGAAAGCCACACTGCCTCCCGCGCTGCTCATGGTGAGCGTCCCCGTGCCTGATGCCTCAATGCCACCGCCGGACGCACCCAGGGTGAAGAGACGGTTGGTGGAAACAGTCGCTCCAGTGTAGCGCAAAGTGCCGCCATTGAGCACCAAATTGCCAGCCACAGCGGTGGAGGCGCCAATGTTGCTGTTTGAACCACCAATGGCAAGGTTGGCCACCTGCAAGACACCCCCGTTGATGGTGGTGACTCCAGTATAATTGTTCAGGCGTGTGAGCGCCCAGGTGTTGCTGCCGGACTTGGTCACAGACGTCAGGTTCGGAGCGGTGCCGCTGTTGGCGATCAACAAGGACATGGTGTTGATCAAGGACGCGTCACTGGTGCCCGCAAGGGTCAGCGTACGTGGCGCAACGCTGGTGAAACCTATGGAACCGGCGCTGTTGGAGAACACGAGCGCCCCGGTGCCCGACGCATCAATGGTGCCCGTGGTGCCGAGGTTGAACTGCCTGTCAGTGCTCGAACCGCTGCCAGTGTAGCGCAGTGTGCCGCCACTGATGACCAGATTGGCCGCCGCATTGTTGGAGGCACCGATGGCGCTGGCGATGCCGCCGTTCTTCAGATCAGCGATGCTGAGCACACCGCCTGTGATGGTGGTGGCCCCCGTGTAACCATTCCCGGCGGCGGCATCAAAGGCGATGCTGCGGCTGGTTTCGGCGGGCTTGAGGAGGGAGACGTTGTTCGAGTCGATGACAGTGACGGTGTAGTCTCCATCAGGGTTCGGTGTGCCGTCCGCATCAGTCTTTTGTCCATTCGTCAGGCTGTGTCCTGGGATATTGAGAAGGACGTTCTCAGCGGGAGCCATGGCATCGCTGGTCTGGTTCATCGTAAAGCGACGATCTGTATAGAGGGTAACATCATTGCCATTGCGAGTAGTAACGGTGTATTCACCGTCAGGATTCGGCGTACCATTTGCATCAGTCTTATCGTTAACCGCAAGAGTATTTCCTGGCAGCGTGAGGTTGATCGTTTGCCCGATGGACTGAACAAAGGATCCAGGCTTGATGCCGGCGCCGGTGACGAGCTGGTTCACCACGAGGCCGGCAGTGTCCGCGATGACGGTGATGGTGCCATTGATGACACCGTTGACTCCCACAAGGGAATTGCCTGGCGCCAAAATCCAGGTGCCAGCATCGGTTTTGGTCAGAGAAGTGGCGCCGGTGTTGTTGCCGATGGCCACCATCAGGGTGTTAGTGTCAATGTAGGGACCAGCACCAATTAAGGCGCCAGTACCAATGTAGGCTCCACGTAGTGTCAGGGTGCGCGCGGTGGTCGCGCCGTCGAAGCCTATGGCTCCAATGCCGTTGAAGATCAGCGCACCCGTGCCAGCCGACTCAATGGTGGCCCCGCCCGTGCCGACAGAGAACAGCCTGTTTGTGATGGCTCCGGTCCCGGTGTAGCGCAGGGTAGCATTGCCGGTGATCACTAGGTTGGTAGCGTCCTCGGCAGAGGCACCAATGCTGCTGACCGCATTACCGTCGGCAAGCGCGAAGGCCTCCAGCACACCACCAGTGATGCGCGTGAAGCCACGGTAGCTGTTGGCCGTGTTGTTAAGCTTCAACGTGCCGACGCCGGATTTGGTGAGCGCCATGCCTGCTCCGACGTCACTCACCAGCGCATTCACAGTGAGAGCGTTGCCGGCCACGTTGGCAATGTTCCAAGTTTGATCGGCGACCAGCCTGACATTGACGCTGGAATTGATCGTATGCGCGCCTGAGCCGCTCAGCACCGTGATGCCGCCGGCATTGATGCTGAGCTTGTCAGCTCCTGGCGCGCCGCTGATGGTCACGGTGCCCGTGGCGGAGGTGCCGGTGCCGGTAAAGGTCAGCCTGCCGATCTGCATGTTCGCCCCGAGTGTGGTGGCCAGCCTGGTGGCCGAGTTGGCGGTCATGAAGACGTTGTCCACCACATCCGGCACGGAGCCAGTGCCAGAACCAGTGGGAACCGAACTCCAGTTGTTGGCCGCGTCCCAATTCGTGCTCACGGAACCGTCCCAATACCAGTTGTTGATCGTCACGGTCTCCACCCCCAGCCGAAGGGCGGTGGCATTGGGAGAGAGCGTCAGCTTGTAAGCATTGGCAAAGTTGATGTCATTCCCAGAGATGGTGCTGGTGGCGGCGGTGGAGAGCGTGATCGTGGTTCCATCCACAATGGAGGCAATGGTGGCGCCGATAGGAATCCCGGTGCCGGTGACCTGCATGCCCACGTTCAAGCCAACGGTGGTGGCGAGGCCGGAAATCGTCGTGGTACCGTTGATGTCGCCTAACTGATCCTGGGAGCCGACGATGAGGCCGTTGCTGCTCAGGCTGGCGGCGGTGCCGGTGAAGGTGCTGCCTGCGATCAGATTGTAGAACTGGGGAACACCAGGAGTTCCCGCTGCCACAATCCGGGTGATGGATGTGAGGGGATTGACCGTGATTTCCACTCCGCTGGCGTTGAGAACCACGGGTTTGCTCACAATGATGCGGTCGATGTTCGTCGTGGTGGCGCCACCAATGTCGAAGAACATGCTCACAGGCGCACCGCTGGCCGCGCCAATGGTCATGGCGGTGCCGATGAACGAGGTCTGCTGCTGCAAATTGAAGGTTCCGACCGAATTGTTGGACATGTTCAGCGTGGAACCGGCGGCCAGGTTCAGCGTGGAACCGGCGGAGCCCGCGCCAGTGGTTCCAGCATTGTAGGTGGCCGCAAAAAGATTGAGAGTGGCCGGGGATGCCACGCTGATGGCGGTGTTGCCCAGCGAACCAGCGGAGAGCACCAGCGTGCCCGAGTTTACACTCGTCGTGCCAGTGTAGGTGTTCGCTCCTGTCAGCGCCCAGGTGTTCGTACCGCTCTTGACGACGCTGGTAAGCCCTGTGGCGTTGGCGATCACCGGTGCGAAGGTGTTCACGAGTCCGACAGCGGAAGTGCCGGTGAAAGTGAGCGTGCGCGCCGAGGTGCCCTGGTAGGCAAGTGCGGGCGTGCCGGTGAAGGTCAATGCGCCGCCGGAGGAGTCCAGCGTGGCCCCGTTCGCACCGATGGTGAAGGAACGGTTGGTGGTGGAGGTGATGCCGGTGTATTTCAAGGTGCCGCCATTGATGATGAGGTTCGCGGCGGCATTGGAGGCCGCACCGATGCCGCTGGAGCTGCCGCCATTGCCAAGCGTGCTGACGCTGATGGTGCCGGCGTTGATGGTGGTGGTGCCGGTGTAGTTGCTCAAAACACCGCTGAGGGTGAGTGTGCCGCTGCCCTCCTTGGTGAGGGCAAGCAGGTTTGTTGAAACCGCGGTCAGGATGCCTGAAAACACCGTGCTGGTGTTATCCCCGCCTACGGTCAGGGTCGAGATGAGATTGGGGAATCCCGTGATGGCGTTGTGGGTGTTGGTAATCACCCCGCCGCCCGCCAGGGAGCCTACCGTCTCACTACGTCCAGCCATGTCGAGCATCGCCCCGGCGGCGACAGTGAGTGCGGAACCATTGGGGATGACGCCATCGTTGGAACCCGCCGCGAAGCTGCCCAGCACCAAAATTCCATTGTTGATGTTGGTGGCCCCGCTCCACACGTTGTTGCTGTTGGTGAGCACGAGGACACCCGCTCCGTCTTTGGTCAGATCCACACCATTGGTGATCTGACCGCTGATGTAGCCAGTGGCCCATGGACTACCGACCGTGATGGTGCGTGACGCTCCGCCGAGATTCACGCCCCCGGTCAGCGTCAGATCGTAGCTCTGGTGCCAGGTCGGGCTGTCACCGCCGAAGGTGAAATCACCCGCCAGGGTCACGGCGTTGCCCACGACCGTGGTAAGCCGGAGGAAGTTGGCCGCGTTGGTGCTGTTCACGGCGTGTGACAGCGTGAAGCTGGTGTCAGAGTTGATGCTGGTGATGAACGCTCCCGTGCGCACCCCGCTGCCAACCACTGCTTGACCGACGGCCAAGGCCAGACTGGTGGCCGTGGTACCGGTGTTGATGGTGACATTGGCGCTGAGGTTGGTGGTATTCATCGAGGGAGCCAGTCGGTTGGCGGCCTGGATGATAGGATTGGAGCCGGGGCCACCACCGCCAATCGTCAGCGTGCCTCTGCCGATCGCTCCACTGCCGCTCAGCCCACTGGCGAGAGCTGCAGGAGTGCCCACCGTGTTGATGCCAAAAATGAGCGTACCATCCTTGAGATGGAAACCATTGTTGTAGGTACTGGCACCGAACAGCGCCAGCGAACCGTTGCCCTCCTTCGCAATGGCCGCTCCGCTGCTGCTAATCGGCGCGGTGATGACCAGGCCGACGGGCGAAATACCGGAGACATTGATGACCGGGGCAGCGTTGATGAAGTTAACCAGCGACCGGTCGGCCACACTGGCAGCCGCAATCAGCGGCGTGGTGCCAGGGTTGTTGTTGACAACCGTGATGGCGTTGGCGGCAGTCAGGTTCAGCGTATGCAGCGCGGTGGGCGCGTTGAACCGCACGGCGGGCTGGGTGACGCCGCCCTCATTGTTGAAGGTGAGGCTGGCGAGCGTCGTGGTGGTGGTGGCACCGTAGTTGGCAAAGTTCAAAGTGGCACCGCCATTGAGAGTCACATTACTGGTGGCCGCGATCTGGCCGGTGGTGCTGTCAAACTTGTTAGTGCCCATCGTCACATTGGCGTTGTTGATGACCAAATTCCCAGGGATCATGATCCGGGCGGCATCAGCATTAAGATTGAGCGTGCCTTGGTTGACATAAGTCGTGCCGGTGAAGTCGTTGGATGGGCTGTTGGCAGTGGTATTGCCCAGAGTCAGGGTGCCGCCGCCGCTTTTCACCAGGTCAACCGTTCCCGTGATCCTGGTGTTGAAGGTGGTGGTGCCCTGGTTGACGAAGACAAACAGTTCCGAGCCGCTGGAGGTCAGTGCCGAACCCGCATTGGCGGATACGATGTTGGTGGCCTGCCCAGTGTTGGTCAAAAGGCCCACGCCCAGGGACAAAGTTACGGCGGCTGTGCCGCTGCCTAGAGTGATGGTCTGAGCGGCGCCCCCATTGGCCATGCGCAGGGAGTTAACGCTCTTCGAGAGTGTCAATATGCGGTTGGAGGTGTCATTGATGTTCCATGTCGCCTGGGTGGTGGTGGAACTGAGGTCGCCACCATGGTAGCCGGGAAATACATTGCCGCCTGCAAAGGTGTTGCCTCCGATCGTCGATCCAAGCTCACCCACGCCCACACCGTCTTTGTAGGTGGCGAAGCTGTTGCCATTTACCACCGCCCAGCCGCCGATGAGGTTGTTGGTCAACTGACCGGCGGAGAATCCGGCACCGTTGATGGTGGAAATGAGCACCTGGGCGTTGTTGTTGTTGCCCGTTCCACCCATGCCCACGTTGGAGACGAAGTTGACCACGCCGTGGTCCGCCGTGGTCCGCACCAGATTGCCGATGGCAAGCTGCACCGCGCTGCCGGCATTGAACGATGGGAAAACGTTCACGATGCTGCCGCCGCCCTGGATGGTCACGTTGCCCAAGGCTACCGTGGTGTCAAACGAGCCGCCACCCTGGATAGTAAAGGTTCCTCCCAGAAGATTGAGCGGGACGCTGGCCGCCACACGGGTGGGATTCGAGTTGTCCAGCGGATTGAGCCCCCGGTTCTCCCACTGCAACTGCGAATAATTCACCGACACCGAAGAAGTACCGGAGAGCGTGCCGCTGTCACGCAGGGTGAGCGTGTTGCCGCTCACGATGGTGGCCCCGGTGTAGGTGTTGGCGTTGCTGAGGATCAGTTCGCTGTTGCCGCTCTTGTTGAAGCCTAGGTTGCCGGTGAGGCTGCCGCCAAAGACGCCGCTGCCCGTGTTGACGGTCAGCATGGCCGCTGTGGCGGAGCTGTTGGTGATCTCGCCCCCGACTGGCAGCGAGTTGGCGGTGCCCAGGGTGCCGAGCATCTGGCTCCCGCCATTGAGGTCCACTTTGCCGCCGTTCATGTACAAATTGGAATATGCGGCCACATGCGAGGTTGCGGTGAGGTCCGGCCTCACCAGACCGAGCGAGTCATTCGAACCATCGAGCATGAGCGTGCCTTCGTTCACGATGGTGTTGCCATAGTAGTAGCTTCTGGCACTGAGCGTGAGCGTGCCGGCTCCTGATTTGACGAGACCCCCACCGACGTTCCACAAAATGCTGCTGATGTTGAGGTTCGTGTTTTCCCCGATGGTGTGGAAGTAGAACCAGCCGCTGTAGGCACCCAGACCGGGGGTGGTGATGCCCGCGTTGCCCTCAAAAGCCAGGACACCGCCCGTTCGCACAAATTCGGTGAGAATGCCGCCATTGACGAGGTTCCCCCCCCATCGGCTTTGGAGGCCATAGGCGGCGGCTGAGTAACCTACGGATGAGGTGATGCCGATGCCACCCCCGCTTAGCAGGCGCACGCTGTTGATCGCCGCACTGAAGCCGTTGCTGATCATCTCATTGGAACTCAGGGAGAAATTGTCCTGTGAAAGACTCGCCAGGGTGGTGCGCATTTCATTGTCCGCCAGCGGCCGCAAATAACCTGAGACCGAGTCCTTGGTGACGAAGGCCGTTCCTTGGCCGGTCAGGGAAGAGTCCGCGATGATGTCCGGACGGGTGTTCATGGTGAAAGTGCCGTTGCCGGTGTTCAACTGGGTGAACAGGACCGGGAAATTCGTGACCGCCAAATTGGCAAAGCCATCCTGCGCACCGGCAACACCCACCGCGTTGAAATTACCACGCAGCAGGAGCGTGCCGCCCGTGCTGATGCTGGAGAGATTCGTCACCGTCAAAGTAAGATTGCGAGCAGGATTAGCTTCCAGATCCAGCAGGCCGCCGCCATTGGCCACCGTGAGCGTCGTCAGCAGTTCCGTGGTGTTGACACTGCTGTTGCCGACGATCCTGAGCGTGCCACCGCTGATGTTGAGAGTGGAGTTGGAGTCGGCCACATTGATAAGGGGCGAGGCCAGGCGGTTGTTGACGTTGGTGCCGCTGTTGTCCAGCAGGAGTGTGCCGCTTTTCTGGATCGTCTGGGTCGGCATCAATGCCTTTCCGGCGGCTCCGCTGTAGGCCAGCGTGCCCTGGGAGATGGTGACGGTGCCGGTGGAGCCGCTCAGCGCGTTCTGCGTGCCGGTGATGGTCATGGTTCCTGTGCCCACTTTGTTGAGGAACACCCCATTGGGCACGCCGTCGTTGAAGCGGTTGATCTGGCCGGAGAAGCTGGAGTCGTTGTTGTTGAAGCCCACCGTCAAAGTCTGCGCATTGGCGACGCTGTTGAAGACTGAGCCACTGCCACCCAGGCTTCCCCAGACCGTGGCCTGGCCGTTCAGATTGAGGGACGTGCCCGCGCCAAGATTCAGGTCCGCGAAACGGGAACCACTGTTGAATGCGCCGGACTGGATATTGCCGGCCACCACATTGACCGCGCCAGTGAAGGTGGACTGGTTGATTTGCAGCACGCCGTCACCATTCTTGGTGAAGCCGCCGGAAGACCCCACCACGCCACCCATGATCAGGCCTGGCGTGGTTGGTGCGAAGTTGGTGAAGGTGTTGAAATCGTAGGTGTTGACCGTGACGGTGTTGGCGGTCGGTCCCAGATCAATGCGGCCAACCAGCAGCGGAGCAGCCGCCGGATTGAACGGGTTTGAAACAATGCCGCCAGTGCCGATGGTGAGCAGCCCTTCACCCGTGCTGACCGTGGGAGACGTAGTGCCGCCACCCGTGCCGTTGAACACGAGGCCATGCAGATTTTGCGCACCCGCCAGAACGAGAAGACCGGTGCCATTGACGGTGACTGTGTTGGCCATGAACAGGCTTGCCGTGGCGTTGCTTGCCCCGGCGGCATTGCTCAAAGTGATCGTATTGGCACCGATTGCTGTGATGATCGTGCCATCCACAATACCAGCCCCTCGCACCATCTGCCCGACCACCAAGTTGGAAGTATTGATGCCGGTCACCGTGGCGCTGCCATCGGTGGTCGCACCTGTCTTGCTAATGTCTATCACGCCACCCACTTGCTGCGCCAAGATACCGCTGCCGGACTGAGCGCCCCCATTGATGGTGATGTTGCCTGCTCCGAGGTTGCCGGTAGAACCGACGATCAACACACCACCATTGACCACCGTGCCGCCAGTGTAGGTGTTCGTGCCGTTGAGGGTCAGATTGGCCAAGCCATCACTGCCAGAATAGACTAGGCGCACAGCACCTGTGCCGTTGTTCACGATCGCCGCATCAATGGTGGTTGTGGCATTACCAAAACCATAGGGCAGTGCATGCACATACAGATCACTGGCATTGTTCAGTGTGCCGCTGGTGATCGTCCCATTGGTGATCGTAATGTTACGGTTGGCTCCGTTGTGGGCCAGGAGCAGGCCGCCCCCTTGAAGCGTCAGCTTGAATCCGCCCAGATTAACCGTGGTGACGGCGGCGGTGGGATTGACCATGGCAAAGGTGTTGACCTTGGTATCGGCGAACAGAGGCCCCACATTGGCAGTAGCGCGAATGTTGTCAGTCTCCAGCGGTGTCCCGGTCAGGGTGTTGATGGAATACCCGGCGAAGCCCACGCGATTGAGAGCTCCCACGCCGAGGCCTGGGATATAACTCGCGAATTCACGATCCACGACAGCCCATGGCCCGATCAGATTGTTCATCAGGCCACCTCCCACCGTGCTGGTGGATGAGCCGTTGAGAGTGGTGATGAGAATACGCGCGTTGCTGCCAATGGTTCCAAGTCCGGTGGGACCGTTTTCAGGGAGGCGTAGCGTGGCTGTCGAACCTCCCGGCCTGGACAGCGAAGTGAGATTCAATGTGGCAGAATTGACGCCCGTGCCACCCACTGCCGACTGAATCATGTTATAACCCTCCGCCAGAATGACATTGCCCACCGATTGCGAGGTTTCGGTCTGGGCACGTCCTTGATACACCAAGGATCCACCACGCAAGGTAATATCGGCGGCTAGATTCACCCGATTGGCCAAAGCAAAGTTGACGTTGTCGTTGAGCTGCAGGTAGGCGTAGTTGACAGCGATGGAGGTGGTGTTGGTCAACCGTCCGCCATTGGCCAGCAAATTGATGCCCCCGGCAAATACCGTGGCCCCGCTGTAAGTACTCTCATCCAGGAGATTGTACTGTTGTGGGCTGCTCTTGAGGAAGCTCATGGCTCCGGCACCGGCTTCCTGCTTGATCACCCCGCCCCAGTTGAAGCCGCCATTGTCAGCTCCAACGATGAAAGCGGCCTGTTGACCAATAGCGCTGTTTGTAACAGTACCTGCATTGCCCTGCAGCGCCGCACCATCACCACGGATGCCAAAGACGAACTGGGAGGTCCCGTTCAGATCCAGGGTGGCTCCTGGAGCTACCATCAGGAACTGGTTGGGCGTCAGGGTGTTGTTCCCGCCGCCAAGTTTCACCGTGCCTGCGTTGATCGCAAAATTTCCCGTCAATGTTTGACCGCTGAGGTTGGCGACACCGGCCCGGTCATCCGGCGCATTGATGATCAGGGTGCCGCCAAGGTCTTTGACAAAGCCCGCCCCACCCGTGAGCACACTGCTGATGGTGAGGGTGCCTGAATTAACAGCGACATACGCCTGCACATTCGCGTTGTTGTTGATATCAGCGAAGTTCAGCCGTGGAACGCTAATCGTGTTGTTGCCAGAGGAGTTGAGGATCGCGCCGGCCCTCAACGCAAGAGTGGCGCCCTGCGTCGTGATTCCGCTTCCAATATTAAGGCCATTCCCGGAAATCTTGAGGGCATTGATGGCCCTGTTTGTCGTGCCCGAAAAGGTGGCCGCACCAGAAATGTTCATGGTGGCAGTGTTATTGGCTGCCGTGTCGATGTTGTTGCTGACGTCATAGGCCGCAAACGCCTGGATGCCGTTGCCGTTTCCCGCCGTTCCATTGTGATTGTAGGAGACAAAGTCCGTCCCATTCAGGGTCGCACGCAGAACCACATTGTTGATCATCCCCAGAGTGCCCGCTGCTCCCGGCGCATTGGTGAGAAGGATTCTGTTGTTGGCGTCCACCCCCAGCCCTACCCCCGCGAAAAGAGTGCTCGAATCCCCCCCGTTGTTCCATTGAAGAAAGGTCGTCAGATTGGTGCCCGCACCACGGGTGGAGGTTATGACATTGGTCTTGCCCCGGTTGGTGGTCAGCGCACCAAATGTCTGACTGTATGCCCCGGTGCCACCAAGATATGTCAGCGCACCACCGTTCAACGTGACCGCACGAACGCCAGAAAAGTGGGTGACAGCAGCGCCCGCGCTGTCGTCGATCAACAGCTCTCCGGTAGGCCCCTGAACCGTTATCGTGCTCGTCCCACCGATGGTGACTCCAGCGCCAGTGATTTTGAAGGTTCCCTCATTAACCACCAAGCCACCTCCGAAGGAAGCGCTATTGGCGCTGAGCGTCGTCGTGCCACTGCCCATTTTGGTGATCGAGGCAACCGCACCGAAGCCCGTGGTCGTTTTATTGATGGTTCCTGCACCGGCAAACGTCAGCGCCTGCCCGCTGCTCAGTGCGCCCGTCAGATTAAGCGTCGTTCCCGAGTCCGCTCCGATGGTCGTGGCCGATCCAAGCGTGATGGTGCCACTGACGGTGTTGCTGCCAGAAAACGCCTGCAAAGCGCCACCATTGTTGATGCCCGAGCCGTTCAAGGTCAGCGGCTCGGCAATGCTGACGCCACCCAGTTGGAGAGCGGCTCCGGTACCGGTCACCACAGTGGCGCCCGCCGTTGTGCCAAGCGCGCTGTTATTTGTGGCTCTAACCGCACCCGAACCAACCGTGAGAACACCCGTCCAAGTCGTATTAGCCGCGGCGAGCACCAGCGTGCCATTGTCATTGAGGCGCAGCGCGTTGTTCACAACCCCAAGACCGAAGGCGGTGCTCAGGGTCAGCACTTTGCCTGCGGTGACCTCAATGGCGTTGCTCGTCGCATTGAGTTGGATCGTCCGGCTTGTCGTGAATGTTTCGGTGGCCCGCAGACCGACGCCAGTGGCCGCATTGACATTCAGGCTCACTTGGTTGAGCGCATTCCCCATGGCCAGATCACTGTTGACGGCAAGCACCCCTCCCAAAACTTCCAAGGTGCCGGTGAGAGTTGCGCTATTGTCACCACTGAGCGCCAGCGTGCCGGTACCACTCTTGATGATGCCGGAGGATCCTGAAACCGTGCCTGCAAAGGTCAGCCCCTGCACCACATTCGAGGCGGTGGCGGTGGAAACATTCACAACCTGATTAGCCCCCAGTGCCACGCCTCCGGTCACTTTAAGGCCATGGCCGTGGTTGTTTGTGACCGCCAGCGGTCCGCCAAGAGTGCCGCTGAGGGCTATCTCCAGCGTTTTATTCGAAGCCGTGAGAAACAAGGGGGCATAGGATGCGCCCAATCGTCCCACTGTCAGGCTGACAGCTTCCGTAGGAGCCAGCGTGATGCCAGTGGCGATGGTCTGGAGAGAGCCAGTGCCGTCCCCGTCATGCAGCAGGGCAATGTTGCCAGCGGCAACGCCAAGGTTCACAAGCACCGTCTTGCCCGCAGCCACGGCTCCCAGCGCCAGGGTTCCCAGGCCCGTTTTGGTGATAGTGATGTCATTGCCACCCGTCCTGGTGATTGTGCCGAGGGCAGCGGTCATGCCAGGGTTTTTCACGTCGATGGTCACGGCTCCAGGCAGCGTCACCGTGCCGCTGAGCGCCAGGTTGGTGCCTGCGGCCACCGTGCTGTCAAAACCAAAATTCCCAGTCACGGTGACATTGTTGCCGATGATGAAGTTGCCATTGGAAAGCAGTTTGGTGCCACCGGCGACGGTCAAAATCCCCGTGGCATTGGTGGTGGCGTTCCATTTCCCCAGAGGGCCGGCCGTGACTTCGCCCAGCGTGCCGCTGTTGAAGACACTGCTGGCGGCAATGAGAATACCACCTGCCTGCAAATCCACGCCTCCAGTGAAGGTGTTGGTTCCGCCCAGTTGCAGGAGTCCATTGCCAGTCTTGATGATACCCCCCCCCGCTCCACCGATGATAGTGCCGGTGATGTTCAACGTCGGAAGCAGAGGAGCTAGGCCTACCCCATTCGCTGTGACCGGGGCCACATCAAAGGTGCGATTCGCCGTCCCCAGGGAGATTGAGCCGCTGGAGGCAAAGGTAAGGAGACTATTCCCGGAGGCGGTGACGGCCGAGGACAATGTAACCGCCGTCCCACTCTTGGCAGTGATCGTGGTGCCTGCGGCAATGCCAGAGCCAGTGACCGCCATCCCGACAGTCAGACCACCGCTGCTGCCAACTGTGATGGTGTTGCTGCCATTGACCAAGCGAGAGAACATGGCTCCTGTGGTGATGGTCGAGGTATTGCCCAGGTTGGAAGCAGTGGCCGTGATGCCGCCATTCAGAGTGAGCGTGCCTGCACCAACATGCAGCGTGGGGGTGTTGCCACCTGTGTTGTCGAAGTTCAATCCACCGAGCGTCTGGTCAAAGCCGTTCAACTCCAGCGTGGAACCGCCATTCATGAACACCGTGGCACCGCTGGCGAGCTGGTTTGAACCGCCAAAGACCACCGTGGAGGTGCGTTCCGCTGCCGTTGCGCCGTTGGTGCTGGCGCCGCCGGTGATGGTCAGATTACCGGTGCCGAGCGCCTGGGCCGAGGAATTCAACATGACGAATCCCGCGTTAACGAAGGTGCCTCCCGTGTAAGTGTTGTTGCCGGTCAGAAGCACTTCATTGGAACGGAGACCACTGATGCCAGCGGTGGTGCCGCGCCCTTCGGTCCCATTAATCACCAGCGTCACCGCTCCACCGTCGAGATTGTCCTTGATCCTAGCGGACACAATGAGATCACGATTGTACACATTATTGTTGCCATTCAAATAATTAAGCGCGTGCAGGTAAAGATTAGCTGCGCCGCTGCCAATGCCAGCGGTCAGATCCCCGTTCTGAATGGTGATCGGCATTTGCAGACCGCTGACGAAATCACGATTGGTTGGCGCGGTGGTGGGGGTGTTGGCATTGCCGTCCAGTGTGACTCGCAGGCCGTTCACTGCTGTCACCGTCCTGCCCAGCAGGGTCGATCCCACCACCAGAGACTGAGGCATGCTGGAAACGTCCACGATGTTGCTGGTGGTCGAACTGGTCACCACCGTCACCTGGGGATTGATGAGATCGAAGCCCTGGGAGGCGATCAAACCACCGCTTCCAAGGGTCAAAGTTTTGGTTCCGAGATCCAAGGTGCTATCCCCAGCCACCACCATGGCCAAGCTATTGATAGTGCGGTCATTCGTCAGTGTCACAGTCTGCGGCAGATTCAGGGTGGGGTTGGCCGCGCTGAGATTCTGATTGATGGTAAACTGGGTGCCACTGACGATGGAAGCCACCGTTGCCCCCACAGGAACACCCGTCCCGAGAACCGCGTCTCCGACGCTCAAACCAACCGTGCTGCTGATTGTGAGCAAATTAGTCCCTATTGTACCAGTGGAAGCCACTCCTGGGAACGACAGGCGGATGTTGTCTGTGGCGGCACCCGAGTTGATGTCATTGGGCGAGTAACCGGCATAGCCCACGCCGTTCAACGCCCCCACACCCGTGCCGGGGGTGTAGCTGGCAAACTCGCGCTCAAACACCGCCCAGCCGCCAATGAGATTATTGATAAGTCCATCACCCACAGTGGTGGTTGGCTGTCCGTTCAGATTGCCGATCATCACACGACCGACATTGTTGCCCAAGGCACCGTCCACATTGAGAAACCGCAGCGTGCCCCGATTCATCTGAGTCAGGCTGGTGAAGGTGACCACGGAACTGTTGATGCCCGTGCCAGGCTCAGCCACATTCAGTATGCTATTGCCTTCCTTCAATGTGAGGGCCCCAAACACCTCGGTGCCTTCGGTGCCGAAACGAGCACGGTACTCCAGCATGCCACCGCGCATCGTGATCGGAGCCGTGTCACTGACCCGGTTGTCCACCTGCTGCTCATAAATGCCTGTGGCGTTGTTATTGGTAATAAGAAGGGTGGCCTGGCTGATCTCGATTGATGAAGAGCTGCCCGTATCGCCCAGAGTGGCTTTGCCAAGCAGTTGGGTGAGCCCGCCATTCAGGATGGTGGCTCCAGTGTAGGTGTTGGTGTTATACAAGTTCCAACCGTTAAAGCTTCCCGCCCCGGTCGAGCGCACCAGCGCCACATTCCCATTGATGCTGCCGGAGAAATTATTGTTGCCATTCGCCAGCCCAAGCGTGGCTTGGGTGACTGAAGAATTAATGACATTCCCGCCCACCCCCGGAATCAACAGGGCATTCTGGGCGAAGGCCGTGTCCAACCGCAGGGTGGTGAGCGTCTGCGAACTTCCGTTGAGATCCAATGAACCTCCTTGAAGGATGAAATCATTGTTGAAGAACAGGGTGTTGGTTCCGCCGCTGGCTAGTTTGAGAGTACCTTGGTTCACGGCCGTGGCACCCGAGTAAAACTGCTGGGCGGCCAAAGTCATGGTGCCCTCGCCAGTTTTGACCAACCCGCTCGAAGAGCCAATCATCGTCGCCGAGACATTCAAGTCTGCCAAGGTGTGGTAAATGTACTGCCGGTTATTCAGGGCGCGCATGATCCCGCCGCTGATGCCAGCGTTCCCCGTACCCGTGAGAGCCAGCACGCCACCACTGTCCAGAAAGAGCGTCTGACTGGACTGTGCGCTGGTCCCGCCCCCGTTGTTCAAGGTCAGTGAATTCACAGTCATGCTATTCGCCGTCAGTGTGTTGGCGATGGTGCCGACGGCGGAAAGCCTCACATTCATAGGCGTCATAACGCCACCCAGATTGTTGGTGAGCGTTGACGTCATCTCGGTGTCGGCAAGCTTGCGCAAAACACCGTTCACTGTGTCTGCCGTGGCAAAGGTCGTGTCTGTGTTGAGGCCCCCATTGGTGATGATCGCATAAGGCAGAATGCCTTTGGAAAAGGAACCGACCGCTCCATTCTGGCCGCTGAACACAAAACCCGTCCCTGTGGCTTGCATGGTGGCGGTGTTCGCACCTGCCGCACCACCCAGATTGCTTCCGATCAACTCCAGGGTTCCGGTGTTGGCAGCGGCGGCACCGTTGACTGTCGTGCGGGTGACGGTACCCGTGGTCAGATTGAGAGAACCGCCGGTGCTTCCAGCAGTGAGGGTGATGATTGAGTGCCCCGCATTCAGGGTGAACGCTCCGATGACCTCATTGGTTGTGCCTGCATTGACACCCGTGATGTTAACAGCACCGCCGTGCAGCGTCAGCCCGCGTCCACCGAGGCGGTTGTTAATGTTGCCCCCCACATTATTGTCCAAGCTCAGCACCCCGTTAGGGGTCACAAAAACAGTGTATGCGCCTGCTGCCACGATTGGAGCACTCAAGGCACCGGCATCGCGCAAGACCAAGGTTCCTTGGTTCACATAAATACTCTGACCTGAGAAGGCGTTGGCGGCCTTGAGGTTCCACACACCAGAGCCAGCTTTCACCAAAGAGAAGGTGTTAATGTTCGTGCCCGTGGGATTTAGGCTGCCATCGTGCCCGATCGACTGGGTGATGTTTCCTGTTCCGCCGCCGGTAAGAGCAAACCAAGCCCCCCTGCCGGTGCCACCGCCCGCGGTTCCAACTCGTCCGGTCATCACCCCGCCGATGTTCAGCGTCGAACCGGTTTCCACCCCAATGACGGCCCCACGCATAAAGCCGTCCTGCGTGCTTTGCCCCGAAAACGAAATGGTGCCATTCCAGTTGTTGACCCCTGTAACACTACGCAAAGCTCCCGCTCCGTTGATGCCGTTGGAGGTGTTGTTGTTGCCGGGGGTAAACACCAGCGCCTCAGCGATGGTCAGTCCAACACCGCCACCCAAGGCATTAGGGTCTCCATCCAACTCCAGAGCAGCCGCCACGTTGGCAATCAGCGTGGCCCTGGCCGCGACGCCACTGCCCAGATTGAAAGAACCTGGGTTACCCAAAGCTGCCGCGTTGTTGATCCTGAGCACTCCCTGCCCCACGATCAGATTGCCATTCCAGCCGGTTTGTGCCTGGGTCAGCAGCAGTGTGCCTCGGTTGTTTTTTTGCAGATCGAAATTGGCATTCGCAAAGGTAAACGCCGAGCTCATCGTCAGCATGTTTCCAGCCGTCACCTCCAAGGAATTGTTCTGCTGGTTCATGATGAACGTCCGGCTGGAACTAAAAATACCGTTGCCATTGGTTCCGTTGCCATCCACCCGCAAGCCGACCGTGGCCGAGTTGGTGTTGACGAGAATCTGGTTTGTCGCATCCCCAAGCGCTCCGTCATTGGTGAACGCCAGCACACCTGCCGAGACGTTAATCATTGAGTTTGCATTCACAGTTGTGGTGGCCCCTGCAAGCGCCTGATTGAGCGCCAATTGAGACAACACCAAGGTCGGGTCAGCCACCGACACCGGAGTGTCCAAGGTCAGTTGCCGACGGACCAAAGTGGGATTGTCAGCCGTGATGGCCTGGCTTAATCTCAAACTGCTGGTATCAATGATTTCAGCCACATAAGTCCCAGGTGCAATGCCATTGCCACTCACTGGCATGCCCACCCGGAAGTCAGCGGTCCCATTTTCGACATTCGACACAATGTTAGGAGTGAAAAAAATCGAACCCGTGGTGGTGTTCGTAAAGTTGTTGTTCACCGCCGCCACTTTGGTGCCAGCAACGATGCCCGTGCCGGAAACCGGCATGCCCGCGCTAAATAGGGTGCTCAGATCCACCCCGAGCGTCAGCACGGTGCCGCCGTTGGCCACGCTGGCCGCGTAGTTCCGCACATTGATGGCACTGACACTCGTTCCAGCGTTGATGTTGGTGCCTGTGATTCTTTGTCCCGCCACCAACTTTGCCACGCTTTCAACCGTCAAAGTCGAGCCCGAACCAAAAGCGGAGAAGCTCACAGGACCGCCAAAGTTGTTGGTGTTGTCACTGAGCATCAGTGTCCCGCCGCCGTTTTTGAGGATGCTTGCCCCCACCCCGGTCACCTGTCCGGCCAAGTGGAGGCCAGTCGGCGCGTTTGATGTGGTCGCATTGTTGACGGTGAAGGTCGGCGCACCGGTCAGCGTGGTCAATCCAGTCACTTGCAGGCCATAACCGTTGTTGTTGGCCACCGTCACGGTCTGCCGTCCGGCGCCGAGGCTCGTGATTTGTGCCAGTTTGTTCGCCGCTTGGGTGTAGTATGGCGCTTGGGAGGTCGCTGTGCGCCCGACAGCCAGCGTGGCATTTCCAGTCACCGTGATGGCGTGGTTGAAGGCAAAATTCTGTGTGCTCCCGCTGCCGTCTCCATCATCCAAGAGCTGCAGAGTCCCCCCCGCCATGGTGAATGTCTTGCCAGAAAGAGCGCTCACGCCCTCCACTCTCAGGTTGGATCCAGCTTCGAAGTTCAGAGCTCCTGCAAAACCAGCATTATTGCCCTTGAGCGTCACCACACCGCTCTGAGAGGCAAAACCGATCCGCTGTGCAACACTGTCAGCCTGTGCCGTGATGGCGGAGACAGTGGTCCCCGCATTTTTCTGCGTGGATCGAATCACCAGGGAGGTCGTGTTGTTACCCGTGATGCTCCCTGCGATCACCAGATTGGCACCCGGGTCGCTGGCAGGACGCCCGCCTGCGATGGCGTCTAAAACCAACGTTTTACCGGCTGCAATGCTGATCCCGTTGGAAATGCTACCCAGCGTGACGGTGACCGCATTTGCCACGGATTGTATCACGGCATTTTGCTGCACCGTGACCTTGTTGTTAAACACCGGGCCAATACCCGCAGCGGTAGCTCCCTTGGTGTCCAGCACCAGATTTCCATTGGCGAGGACGATCTCCGCCGCGCCAATCGGGTTGTTGGAACTCACCGCCGAGCCGGTCAGCACCAAAGCACTGTTCACTCCCATCATCTTGATGGCGGATGTTGATCTTAAAGAGTTCGGGCTGGTTGTCTGGCTGAAGTGCAGCCACCCTGTGCCCGTCTTTTCGATTGTCATGCTGCGCAGGTTTTCATCTGACACCACCCCGTCAAAAGCCACATTCATGTCAGAAGCGATGGTGACCGTGCCATTGACACCCGACCCTGGGGTGCCAAAAATCGTCGGCGCAACCTGCGTTCCTCCAAACCTCAGGGTCTTGCCAAACCCTGCCCCATTGCCAGTCACGATCGCACCATTGTTTGCCTCACGAGATTCCACGGTCAAAGTCGCTCCGCTGTTCAGCAGCAGCTTGCCCATCTGCGCGGAAGTGAAGTCCGTGTCCGTCAAGCTGATCACGGCACTCCCCTGCACATGCACGGCATTGCCCAACTGCAGGGCGTTGCTGGATCTGCCAGCCTCATTGACATCAGCCTGGACCAAACTCGCACTCGGTATTACCTGACGGATGTAGCCGGTTTGGGGACCCGCGTAGCCCAAATTCATGCTGCCACCACCACTCCCCTGCACATAATCAATGCGAATGTCATGGGAGCCTTGAGCCAGCGCTATGGGTGCGCTGGAAAGGTCTGTCGCCCCTTTCCCACCATCGTTGTTGAGTATCAATACTCCGTCAATGTAGATGCGTGCGCCATCATCCGGGCTGGCAAAAAAAGTATAATCTCCCGATGTGCCAATATTAACCTTGCCGACCCACTGAACCGCATAAGAGCCAACCGTCTGCGTATTATCGTTGGCATCCACATAGCGGATGGACGTGGTGGCGGCGCTGCCGTTGAGCGAGGATACCGTGTTAGTGTTCGTCGCGGGAAGCCCGAGTGCGGTAGCGCCTCCAGGCACAATCACCCCCGTGGCGTTCCCGGTAAAATCCACTCGACTGCTGTCACCCGTTCCATTGGTGGCGAAAAGGCGTCCCGACAGGCCTTGATCAGAACTGGAGGATCCCACAATATTCAGCCTTGAGCCAGCTTCGAGACTGATCGCGTTTGCTCCCAGAGGATTCTTCCCACCGGTCAGATCGAGCGGTCCCACATCCACAGCCAGACTGGCCCGGTTCTTCACGGTGATACCTCCAGATAGAGTGGTCAGCGCACTTGCAGCATTGCCCCCAAGTTTCAATTCGCCGTAGTAGGTTCCAGGAGACCCGGCTGTGTCAATAAACTCGACCGTCAGACCATTGGTTCCTGTCAGCTTCGCTTGGATGGTGGCAAAGGTTTCCGCTGCTCCTTTGAGGGTGACCTTGGCAGGCCCGGCAAAATTTAAGGTGTTCGTATCCGAAAACGCAAAGAGCGACATATCGTTGGTGTCGAACACAAGCGAGCCAACAGACACCGGTTCTGTGATGAACACCACACTGGGACCACTCCCGGCATTGCCGAACACCGCAGTGTGATCGCCTACATTGCTCCACGCTGTTCCTCCGGTGCTAGGAGCCAAGCCCCAGTAGGCCGATGTGGTATCCCAGTTATCACTGGCTGTTGATGACCCGCCAGGGGCCCAGTAGAAAGTCGAAGCCTGAAGCGGTGTGGCGACCTGCAACGCAGCCACAAGCAGGGTCATGAACCAGCCTAACAGGAGGCGGTGATGGCGGAGTGTTTTCATCAGAAAAAAGGGCTAGGAGAGGGAAAAAAGAGGACTGGTCTGAAATATTCGAGACCCTTGGGAGAATAGGTCTGGCTCAGCGGCAAAAGGTTCCAAAAAAAGACGCGGCGGATGCTCTGGAAAAATGCATGCTGGCCGTGCTATGTTTGGAACGTTTTCTCATGGATGCGCGTGTTGAAGGATGGCTGGGAACTCAGGGTGTCAGACAGGGCTCCGGTGCTTTGCGTTCAGAATAGCGAAAACGCCCCCTAAACGTCAATGCAAATACATCGACCATACCCATTTTCAGCTTTGCGAAAGCTTATGGAAGCACCACGGCCGCGCCATCTAAGATTTCCACGCGCAAAGCGGCTATTTCCCCAGCATCCCGTGTCACCAGCACGCTGACTCGATGCGTCCCTGCGGCTAGGTCGAATTCCTGCTGTGGGTTAAGCTCTTTCAACTCGGTCCCGTCCACCGCCACAACGATTCCCTTCACCGTGCTAAAACCCAGTTTCACCTTGCCCGGGCTGTCCAGTTTGAGGCCAAATTGCACGATTTTTGGAAACCACGGATACATCCTTTGTGCTGCTGGCAGTTCGGCCAGCGGAAGGTCTCCGTTGACTTGGCTGAAGGCAATCTGCCAGGGATAGGCGTACTTTTCGTCGTTAAGGGCAAAACTGCCCACATGTCGGACATGATCCACATCCTTCTGCTCCATTTTGCCCATCGCCTTCCAAGTGCGGACATAGCGGTTTGGCTGAGTCTTGTAGGCGCCTTCACGGCCCAACTCGCTCAGGAAACGCACCAGATCGACAAATTCGTCCTCTCGCAGGCTGGCGGTCATGCCGGGCGGCATCATGCTCACCGGGCTCATCTGACGGCTGGCGACGGCCGATTTGGCGACCTTCACGATCTGGTTGGCCGGGTCACGAATCGTCAACTCCTCCGCGCCATCATTCACTAGGCCGCCAGAGATGACTCCACCATCCTTTTTGCTCACAATGACCATGTGATAGCCCTCTTTGATCTTCTTGCTCGGCTCCAGCAGACTCTCGATGAGGTAATCCACCGGCGCACTGGCCCCGATGCTGACCAAATTCGGTCCCAGTATTCCGCCGGATTCCCCGATGGCGTGGCAGGTCATGCAAAGGAGCTGCTGGCGGCGGTACACCGCCTCACCGCGAACTGGATCACCGTTTTTCTTCACTTTTTCGACCATAGCAGCCATTTCCGGCCCGGTGAGGGGTTTGTCCATCTGCTTGACTCCCCCCGCTATTTTGAGTGCATCGGCCAGCGGCCCTTGGATGCCCCGGCTGGTCACCATGCGAATGCCTTCGACCGCCACGAGGTCAGGAATCGTCTTGCCTGCCAGTTCCTTCGCCAGAACGCCTGGAAGCTGCTTATTCTTCAAAAACGCCGTCAAAACAGGCTTCGAAGACTCCACATCAGCCTTTGCCAAAAATTCCACCGCCCGCTTCGCCGCCATTTGCGGTCCCACGGTGGTCAGACCATCGATCATCAGCCCGCGCATGCCGCCGTCGATCGATTCCGTGAACAGCTTGTCGAACAAATCCCGTGTCTTCACACCCCCGAGTGCCGTCAGACCGCGCATCGCCCCGTCACGGATCGCCGGAATCGTTTTGGCGTCGGTCAGCAGCGCCACCAGCTTCTCACGCGCCGGTTCCACCTTCCAAAGTCCGGCCAGAATGGCGGTGCGATGCACCACATGCGGCTCTGGGCGGGAAAACCACGCCATGACCGTCTCCGCCGCGCCTTCCGGCACGATTTTGCGATCCGTCGCGGCCTTCACCAACGCGTCCTGCAACCCCATGTAGTAGGCTCCCAGCGCTGCGTCATTCACCATCTCAATCATCAACTTTGCCTGCGCCGCGTCCGCCGCGTCACCGGCCATGCCGAGAACCGCCGCCGCATCTTCAGAGCTCAATTTGCCGCCTTTCAGCGCCGCAAAAAGCGGCGGCAGCGCGTCGCTACGGCCCGTGCTCTTCATCGCATACACCAAGTGCTTCGGGCGCTCGTCCAGCTTCAGTTTGCCACTGACCACCGCCGGCATCCACACGTCCACCTGCTCGCGGCAGGTCAACTCCAGCAGGAAGTCGAGCGGCTCATCCATGGGTTGGTCGAGCACCTTGAGCGCCAGACTGATCGCCCCCGGCTTGCGCATGTCCGCCAGCACGGCCAGCGCCCATAGGCGCACTTGAGGACTCTCATCCGCCACGGCCTTTTCGAGCACCTTCATGGCATCTGGGAATTCCTTCCAGCGGTGGCTCAGGATGCGCAGCGCTGCCGCACGAATCCTCGCATCGCTGTTTTCCCAGAGCTTCCGCCAGATCGACGGAGAGAAAGAGTTCACCCCCTCGCGCGCCCAGGCAGCCTCCAACAACGCATGTCCGTCCTCCGCTTTGGCCGCCCAAGCGTCGAGTTCCGGCGTCACTTTCGCCGCGCCTTGATCGCGAAGCTCACGCTTGGCAAAACGGCGCACATAGTTGCGGTCACTTTTCAGCATCTCCAACAGTTCGCCCGTCGCAGCCCCGGCAATTTTGGGTTTCGGGCTCAGCGGACGCCCCTTCGCCGTCACACGCCAGATCCGACCATGCTCGTGGTCGCGACGTGCATCGCGAAAATCCACCTCGCCGTGCTGGATGATCGGATTGTACCAGTCGGCGACGTAAAGTGCTCCGTCCGGCCCCGTCTTCACATCAATCGGCCGAAACGCGCGATGCGTCGAGGCCAGCACGTCCGGCATCTGCTTCGCGATGTAGCTGCTGCCGCTCGGCGTCAGCTTGAAACGGTTCAAGCGATTCCCACGGAAGTCATTCAGCACGAACGAGCCCTGCCAGTCCTCCGGGAAATGTGGATCTTCGATGATCTCCATCCCGCACTGCTTGGGCTGGCCAGGGCTGAGTCCGTGCATGATCCGCTTGGCCCCAGGCGATGTGGCAAACACCGAGCCGGGGAAAATGAAGTTCACCCCTTCCCCGCCCGCACCATCGCACGCGAAGCTCTGGCCCCAGCGGTCAAACTCAAAGCCCCAGGGATTCACCAGCCCCTTGCTCAGAATCTCCGCCCGCCGCGTCTCCGGTCGGAATTCCCAAATCCCGCCGCCCATCAGCCTGCGGATGCCATGCGGGGTCTCCATGTGCGTGTGGATGTAGATCGACTGTAAAAAATACAGCATGCCCTCTGGGCCCCAGCGCATCGTGTGCAGCAGGTGGTGCGTGTCCTCCGTGCCGAACCCGCTGAGCAGGATCGTGCGTTCGTCGGCCTTAAGGTCGCCGTCCGTGTCCTTCAAAAAGAGCACCTCGGTGGAATTCGCCACATACAGCCCCCCATCTCCAGGTGCCAGCGCCGTCGGAATGTGCAGCCCGTCTGCGAAAGTCGTCGATTTGTCCGCTTTACCATCGCCGTCTGTGTCCTCCAGCACCACCACCTGGTCTTTGGCGGCTTCACCCGGCTTGATGTGCGGATACGTCGAACTCGTCACCACCCACAGTCGGCCCTGCGCGTCCCAGTTCATCTGCACCGGCTTCTGAATCATCGGCTCCGCCGCAAAGAGGTTCACCTCGAAGCCCTCGGGAACCACGAACGACTTCAGTTCCGCGTCCGGGCTCGCATCCGGCAGATCAGCGACGGAGGTCGGCTGCGAAGCAGACACAAAACCGAGGGAACAAACAAGAATCAGTACAAAACGAGGAATCATAAAGAGAGGGGCATGATACGACTCCGCCACGCTCTTTTGGCAAGCATTCTCTCCGGGAAATACGACCGCTGGCATCGCCACTCAAGACAGCCTCCACTTCCGGGCGCAACCTCACACCGCATGATCTCATGCCGCCGAAGCTGGCAGCTTTCCCTGCTCCTCATTTCCTGACTCTTCAGAACACTGGCTAGCATTGGGCTTAAGATGTGACTCAGTTCGGATTTCAGGCATTTGATTTGATCCGAAAGAATTTTGATGTTGTTAACTTAACTAAAGTCTGAAATAACGTGGTCCATGGACTCAACGCGCGAATCCATTCCCACAGTGCCCACAGACCAGTTCTCCTCCCTGGAGCCACACTGGCCTTTGGTCCTTCGCTCTCACCCCGTTTGGTGCACGGTGATCTTGATCGTGTACTTCTGGCTCATTCCCGTCATGGTCTCCCACCTGTTCATGACGCAAAAATGGACTTTCGTGAACGCCGTGGACGCCCTGGCCAACGGCTGGGCTTGGCTCAGCGCCCTGGCTTTTTGGCTGGCAGTCGGCCCCTTCAGCCTGATCACCCTCATCACCATGAGGAAACCGGTTTTCCATGATGTGGAGCATGACGAGATGGACTAAGCCCTGCCGGTGGGACGTCCGAAAAACACACTCACTCTCTCGTCAGGTGCTTCTCCACGAGTTCATCCAGCGCGGTCCATAGCTCATCCGTATCCATCGTGTCGTGGTTGCTAAGGATCACCGTGCTGCGGTTCGTGCGCAGATGGCGGTAGTAGGAGTTCTCAAAGCCGCCCCAAGTGCCGTCATGGCCGACGCCATACACCTGGTCGTCGTCCTCCGCATAGATGAACCAGCCCAGGCCGTAGCCGGTGTTTTTACCCTTGCGGGTCTTGGCAGAGGTCAGCGCGAGTTTCCAGGTCTCAGGCTTCAAAAACTTGCGGGTGCGCACGGCACTGTCCCACTTCGCCATGTCCTCCAGGTTTGACCACACACTGCCGTCACCCACCACCAGCACCTTTTCCTGCCGGTCTGGCGGCGTGCCCCAGCCGGGCTTCCAGTTTTCCCGCTTCTCGTTCCATTCATAACCGATGGCCCGTGAGTAGCGTGGATCGGTGATCTGAGGTGCCTCCTGCGGACTGTCATAAACAAACGTGTGCTCCATCCCAGCGGGAACGAAGATCTCGTCGTGCAAAAAGCGACCGAGTGACTTCTTCGCCACGCGTTGCACAAGGCTCGCCAGCAGCAGGAAGTTGCTGTTGCAGTAGTCATACTTGCTCCCTGGACGGAACTGCAGCGGAAAATCCGCCTGCTGCGCAGCAAACTGACTCAGGTAGTCCTCATTCACCCAGCAGGTCTTGTTCCGCCGTGGCACGTCTTCGAAATCAAAGTACTCCGGCAGCCCGGAGGTGTGCTGCAGCAGATCGCGGATGAGGATCGGGGTCTCGCTGTCATACTCCGGCAGTTCTGGGATGTAATCGCGCACATCATCCTCAATGGACAGCAGCCCCCGGTCATGCAGCAGCAGCACCGCCGTGGCGGTGAACGGCTTCGAACATGAGGCCAGTTCAAACACCGTGCCCGGCGTGATGCGCGTCTTTTGGGCCAGATTCGCCAGCCCGTAACCCTTTTGAAACAGCAACCGACCCGGCACGCGGATCAAGATCGCCACTCCCGGACTTGTCGCGTCGATCCCAATCTTTGCCACCAGCCGATCCACCGCCGCCACCAGCGCCTTGCTCGGCGCGGTATCCTCTGCGGACAAGTCCACAGTCACCACCAGCCCCAGCAGGAGCCAGAAAAGCCGCTTGAGAGACATCGGCCCTGCCGAAATGAGACGAGGGTGCATGGCACGTCCTCTGCGTGTTCCTCACGGCCACAGCAAATCTTTTTGCACCCAGGCTCTCACTCCGCTCCAAACAGCCGCACCGGCGTGATCTCCGCGCTGCGCTCACCTTCGCCCACAAACAAAACACCCTCCTGCAGTGTGATTTGCAGGTCCATCGACCTTCCGGCCAGCGCTCCCAGCACCTGGCTTTGCGCCGCCGGGATCTGCCACACCGTCAGGTTGTTCACACGGGAAAGTTTCCCCGCCAATCCCGCCCACCACGTCGGCGCGGTGCTGTTATAGCTGTACACCGTCACCTTCTTGGACCGGCCGCACACGCGCACCAGCCGTTTCTCGTCTGGCTGCCCCAGTTCAATCCAGTGGATCAAGAGTCCCGTCAGATCGTGCTGGCTCAACGCCGGCTCATCCGCCTCCCATAGATCCTTGCCAAACTCCAGGGAGCCCAGGTCGTTGTTTGCCGGAGCGTTCAGCACATAGGCCAGCAGCCGGATCATCATCCGCTCCTCCGTCTCCGACGGATGCCGAGCGATCGTCAGCGTATGATCGCTGTAGAGATTGCGGTCCAGATCGGAAAACGAGACGCTGGCTTTGTGAATGATTGCCTTGAGGGCCATGGGAGGACGTAGGGGCGGGTCAAGGCATGGTCAAGAGGTCAAGACGTGTCCCCCGGCCCACCACAGGTGATCCTCCTCCTGGTCGAACTCGTCCTCGATTCATCACGCCCCCCTTCCTCCTTAAAAAACACTTCTTCCAGTGGCACCGAGCGCCACACTGGCAACTTTCCCGCGCTCTTCTCATGCACTCCATCATCCACCCCTCCGCCCTTGCCCCGAACACACGCCGCTCCGGCTGCACGCGCTTGTTTTTAACCACCGGAGGGCTGCTGGCGGTGCTGCTGCTCGCCACGGGCAGTGTGACACGCGGGGAGGAGCCGGAGGCGATCTTCGACAAGAAGCTGGCGGACGGTTACGAGCCCGCCACGACGATCGAGGGCACCACTTCCGGCGATGGCAAACTCTCGGTCATCTTCACAGCACGAAAGAAGGAACTGAAGCCGGCCAAGTGGCCCTCCATCATCCCGGAAGTGTCTATAAACGGCACTTCGCTGCTGGATGACGATAATTACACCCAGGAAAACTGGATCGTCTGCATCGAAGAGAAAAAGCGCCTGGGCCGCGTGAGCAGCGACGAAGAAACCTACCTGCCCCACTACAACGGGAAAAACCACTGCGACCTCGCCACGCTGTGGGGGCCAGACCAGGAAGGCTGGCACTACGGCGTGCTGAACTACACCGGCCGCTGGAGCTGCAACGACATCTTTTTTGTGAACTGCGACGGCGAGCAGGCGAAGGTGACGAGCATGCGCGGCCTGCTGAACAGGAACGCGGAAAAAATCCTCAAGGCGCAGAAGAAAGATCCGGCCCGTTTTTCGATCATGTACGAGCTGCTCGGCGCGGTGGAGCCCGAGACCAGCGTGACCGTTTCCGACCCACTCAAGGTGAGTATCGTCTTCATCGCGCAGGTGCCGAAGTCCGAGGAGGAAGAGGACTTCGCGGAAGGCACGATCACGCTGGAGCTCTCCCGCGATGAAAAAGGCGTCTCCACCGTCACGGTGCTCAACGTGAAGCCCGGGCGGGCGGAATAGATACGGGAGTGACGACAACTCGTCGCCACCACACCTCAAAAACACCCATCGTCGCAAGCCACAGGCAATCTCAAATTGCCCGGCGTTCACATCTCGCTAGCCTCACGGGCACATGTTTCCGCGCATTTTTGACCGCTACCTCGGCCGCCAGGTTGGATCTGCCACGCTCATCGGCGTGGCGCTGCTCAGCGGCGTGATGGTGCTGGGGAATGTGTACAAGAAGCTCGACGAGCTGCTGGGCAACACCGAGCTGCCGCTGTCGGTGATTTTGGAGTTCGTCACGCTGGTCATCCCCTTCTCGCTGATCTTCACCATCCCCTGGGCCTTTCTGACGGCGATCCTGCTGGTGTTCGGCCGCCTCTCGGCGGACAACGAGCTCGTCTCCCTGCGCATGACGGGCATGTCCATGAAGCGCATCTGCGCGCCGGTCTTTGTGCTGGCGCTGCTGCTCAGCGGCCTCTGCCTCTGGGTAAATGTCAGCCTGGCACCCGCCGCGAAAGACCGCATGAAGCGGCTGTTTTACGAGGTGGCCGTGCAGAACCCCGAAACGCTCTTCCAGGAGGGCCAGGTGCTGGAGCGTGTGCCCGGCTACCGCATCTACACCGGCAAGCGCGATGACAAATCGCTGACAGACCTGCACATCATCCAGTGGGACATCATTGGGCCGGCGGGTGCCTACATCAAAGCCAAATCTGCCTTGATCCAAATCGAGCCCGGCAAGCTGGACTTCACCATGCTGCTCAAGGATGCCATCGTCGAGAAGCTCCCAGATGTCACATTCACCCTGCCTGACACCATACCCAAACCATTGTCACTCAGTCAATTTCCTTTGGAGTTTCCACTTTCGGTGCTGCAGAAGGATACCGTTAGGATCAATGCGTCCATGAAATCCACCCCGGCGCTGTCGGAGGAAGTCAGAACCCGAAAAGACACCTTCACCGGGGAGCTGATGACCGATGTTGATCTCTCGAAATCGCTCACCGAGCTGAGCAAACGCTACAGCTTCTCCCTCGCCTGCTTCACCTTCGCCCTCGTCGGCATTCCGCTCGGCGTCACGGCGCAGCGCCGCGAGACGTCATCAGGCTTCGCGCTCAGTCTGATCACCGCCACGGTGTACATCATCTTCATCATTCTGGGAGACACGCTCCATGACAAACCGGCGGCCATGCCCCACCTCATCATGTGGCTGCCGAACGTGATCTTCCTCGGCATCGGCGGCTGGCTGTTTTACAAGCTAAGCCGGAAGTAGGGCGACCGTCCCGGTTGCCGTTGGGAACGACGCCTTCCACAACCGAACAGGATACACATCGTGATTGTTTCGACATAACCGTTGGAGATAAAGCTGCTAACATACCTCACGATCTGTTAACCATCTTCACTGTTAGGCGACTCCGCACATCTCCCCTGAAATCCATCGAATGAGAACTACCGCCATCACGATTCTTTGTGTCGCAGCGATCCTCTTCTGTTTGACCGAGCTTGTTTCTGTGGCCGCATGGTCATTCCGTCGCAGCTTTGTCGGTATCATCGAGTATCCCGAGAGGCTCCATATCGCACTCTGTCTTGCCTCAGCTACGGCACTGGTCTCGGCGTTCGCGATTCGCGCTGAGCGTTCTTACTCACGTTGGCTGCGGCTCTTCGCATCGTGGCTCTCAGTCATCATTGGCTTGGGTGCCCTGCTCACCAAATCTGCCGTAGCCATGATCTCCGCAGACTCGGACATCCACCAATGGCATCTGATTTGTGTTTGGTGCGGTGGGTTGTTGCTCGCTTTGGCCGCAACACAACGAACAGAGAGACCACGATGAGACCATCACGTTTGAACTTCATTTCCGAGCGTCTGTCTTGAATCAACAGTCGCTATGCCCTGCATCGAACCCGGAGGGCGCGTCGCCAAGCTTGGGGTCGTTGAGCGAATAAACTGAGTCATTTCCCGCATAAACACGAGGCGGTCGTTGCCGACCGCCTCGCGTTGGGATTTGAATTCAACCCAGGCAGACGGGTTGTTTCGTGATGGACGCCGAGGAGACGGGCGGGCTTGCGCCACACCCGTCCTACGGCGGGAAGGAGGCTCAGAGGTACTCGTTGACCAAGTTTTCGAGCATCTCCTGACGGCCGCTGCCGAGAAGAGGCTCACCGTTGGCGAGGACGTGGGCTTCGAGTTCTTCAAAGCCGACCTCGCCTTTCTCGATCTTGGCGCCGATGCCGGTGTCGTAGGTGGCGTAGCGCTGCTTGATGAAGGTGTTGATGCGACCGTCTTCGATCATCGCGTGAGCGACCTTGAGGCCGCGGGCGAAGGCGTCCATGCCGCCGATGTGGGCGTGGAAGAGATCGACGGGCTCGAAGGATTCACGACGGCACTTGGCGTCGAAGTTGAGGCCGCCAGTGGTGAGGCCGCCCATGCGCAGGACTTCGAGCATGATCTCGGTGGTGAGATAGATGTTCGTCGGGAACTGGTCGGTGTCCCAGCCGATGAGCGTGTCGCCAGTGTTCGCATCGACGGAGCCGAGCGCGTTCGCGGCGATGGCGACTTGCATCTCATGACGCATGCTGTGGCCGGCGAGGGTGGCGTGATTGGTCTCAAGGTTGAGCTTGAAGTGGTCGAGCAGGTTGTGCTCGCGCAGGAAGTTCAGGCAGGCGGCGGCGTCGGAGTCGTACTGATGCGTGGAGGGTTCACGCGGCTTCGGCTCGATGTAGAACTGGCCTTTGAAGCCGATCTTCTTCTTGTAATCGACGGCCATGTGCAGCAGGCGGGCGAGGTGGTCGATCTCGCGCTTCATGTCGGTGTTCCAAAGCGTGGCGTAGCCTTCGCGGCCGCCCCAGAACGTGTACCCTTCACCGCCGAGGCGATGCGTGACGTCCATGGCCTTCTTCACCTGCGCGGCAGCGTACGCGAACACACCGGCGTTCGGGCTGGTGGAGGCACCTTGGCAGTAACGGGCATGGGAGAAGAGGCAAGCGGTGCCCCAGAGAAGCTTCTTGCCGGTCTGCTTCTGCGCTTTTTCGAGCTCGTCGGCGACGGCGTCGAAGGCCTTGTTGCTTTCGGCGAGTGTTTCAAGCTCAGGAGCGACATCGCGGTCGTGCCAGCAGTAGTAATCGACACCGAGCTTGTCCATGAACTCGAAGCAGGCCCACACGCGGCGCTGCGCGTTGGCGACGGAATTGCTGCCGTCATCCCACGGGCGCTGGGCAGTGCCGCCGCCGAAGGGATCGGAGAGCGAGTTGCGCATGGCGTGCCAGTAGGCGACGCCGAAGCGCAGATGATCGCGCATCTTTTTGCCGCCCACGAGTTCGTCGGCGTTGTAATGCTTGAAGGCGAGCGGGTTGCGGCTCTTCGGTCCTTCGAACTGGATTTTTTGGATGTCTGGGAAGGCTTCGTTCATGGTAGGGCGTGCAAGGGAGACGAAACCGGGCGGCGTGCAACTGGTTCGTCAGGGCTGATTGGACAGGTTTTGGGCCAAAATGGACGCTGGGCGCGACCTCAGAGCGCCTTCTTATTCGTCTCTTCCGCCAGCCACACCGAGACCAGCGTGATCACCGCCATGCCGATGAGATACAGCGCCACGGACCACGGCCTGCCACCGCTTTGATCCAGCAACGCGGTGGCGATGAGCGGGGCAAGCCCACCTGCCAGCGGCGAGGCGAGCTGATAACCAAGAGAGGCACCGCTGTAACGCACGCGGGTGCCGAACAGCTCCGAGAAGAACGCCGCCTGCGGGCCATACATCGCCGCGTGACCAATGAGTCCAATCACGACCGCCAGCACGACTAGCACGGTTTGGCGTGATTCGATCATCCAGAAGAACGGAAACGCGAACAGCATCAGGAAGAACGCGCCTCCGAGATAAACCGGCCGCCGACCCACGCGATCCGATAACGCTCCGAAGCATGGGATCACAATCAACTGCACCGCCGAGCCAATGAGCACGGCATTGAGCAGGGTGGACTTATGCATACCAAGCTGCTGCGAGCCATAGCTGAGCACGAGCACGGTAAAGATGTAGAAGAACGCGTTCTCCGCAAAGCGTGCGCCCATGGCGAGCAGGACGTTGCGCGGATGATCGCGCAGCACGGCCAGGATCGGCACTTTCGGGCCTTCATCCTCCATTTTGGCCTGCGTGAAGACCGGGCTCTCGATGATCTTCAAACGAATGAACATGCCCACTCCGAGCAGCAGCACGCCGAGCAGAAACGGCACGCGCCAGCCCCAGGATAGAAAGGCTTTTTCATCCATCGACGAGGCGAGCATGAAGACCGCATTCGCCAGCAGCAGTCCTACCGGCACACCGGCCTGCACCCAGCTCGCGTAAAAGCCACGACGACCCTGTGCGCCATGCTCCACGGCCATCAGAACCGCGCCGCCCCATTCGCCGCCGACACCGAAGCCCTGAACAAAACGCAGCAGCACGAGCAGGATCGGAGCCCACACACCGATCTGTGAATACGTCGGCAGCAGGCCGATCAACACCGTCGCCACGCCCATGAGCATGAGCGTGGTCACCAGCATCGACTTGCGGCCGATCTTGTCGCCAAAATGCCCGAACACGATGCCGCCGACCGGTCGCGCAAAGAATCCGACCGCATACGTCGCGAAGGCCGCCATCGTGCCGGCCAACGGATCAAAGTTCGGGAAGAACAGTTTGTTAAATACCAGCGCCGAGGCCGTGCCGTAGAGAAAAAAGTCGTACCACTCGATGGTGGTGCCGATGAAGCTCGCGATGACGACGCGGCGGGTGCTGTTGAGATCAGACATGGGCGGCTACTTCGTGAGGGCGGCCTTCTTCACCTTTGGCGCGAAGATTTTGCGATCCCAGTTCTTCGCGATCTGTGTCGGCGTGGCTTCGGATGAAACACCACCCGCAGGCACATCGAGTTTGGCGCTCCAGAGGATGCCGTTGAGCAGGAGGCGACGTTGATTGGCCTCGACCCAGTTCGCGTGAAGATCGCAGCCGGTGAAGCCGAAGCTGCGGCCACCATCGGGGCGCTCGTAACTCCACGCCACGGTTTCGGCGCGGCCTGCGTTCGCTTTGGCGGCATCGTTTTTGCGGCTGCTATCAGGCATCGCGCATTGCAGCAGATGTGTGACACCTTTTTCAGCGAAGTGGAGGTTGTAAAGCCAGCCGTCTTTGAGCAGCGGGAAGGGCTTCACGCCGCTGTTGATGGGATGCGTCGGGATGCTGGTGAAATCCACGTCCCAATGACCGCGGCAGCCGATGTCGCTTTGAAACGCAGCGCCAAACATCGCTTTGAAGTCAGCAGCACGCTCCGGCTTGCAGTCGATGCCTTGATGCAGAAGGACGAAGCCCGTGCCTGCCTTCGTGAGCGCCTGCATCTTCGCCCAGCGGGCGGGTTCGAGGAAAGAATGCTTGTCCCCGCCGTCCATGAACAGCAGCACGCTGCGCGCGCCATCGAGCACCGCCTCATTTTTCGGCCAGCCTTCCGCCACCATCACCGGCGCGACGCCGGGCACGGCCTTCAGCCAGTCCATGAGCAACGCACAGCCAGCAAAGTACTCGTGCTGCCCCGGCTTGTTGCTCGGAGTGCCGGCGATGAGCACGATCTTCACGGCCTTGGCATCGGCGGGCACTTGTTCCAGCGGCACCTGCTGCTGCTCGGCGGTGAACTCAGCATGGACGGAGGCGGTGAAGAGTAAGGAGAAGATGAGACGGTGCATGTTTGGCAGGCTGACGGTTTGGTGAGCGCAACACAAGACGAAAAGCCGGAGAGGGCTCTTGCAGCGCAAGTCACGGGTCGTGTGGATCGAGTATGAACGATATTTCATATGAGCTTTCAGCGGGCCGCCTGTTCCATCGTTCCAACCAGCCGCGCATCCAAAACAGCGTGGTGGTGTTTCCACGCCTAACCATGAAGCTCACCGCCCACCTCCCCGCATTCGCCGCGTTGCTCCTCGGCGCGATTTCATCCTTCAGCCAGACCTCGGACGCTCCCATCGACTGGGACAAGGCCAGGCAACTCCACCAGCGCGACAGCGCCGGTGAAACCCTCACGCCCGACGAAAAGGCCTACCTCGACAAAGCACGCGCCTCGCTTGCCAAAGGCCAGGCACCCGGCTCTCAAGACGCGCCAGCCAGTCCTGCGACCGATGGCCTCGACTGGCAGAAAGCGCAGAATCTCTTTCAGCGCGAACAACGCGGCGAAAAGCTCAGCACCGAAGATCAAAAGTATCTTGATCACGCCAAGGAGGTCCGCAGCCGTGGTGGCAATCGCGGTGGTCGTGGGGGGCAGGCGAACCAGCGCAAGGCCCCGGAATCGATGAAGCCGCTCACCGACATGACGGCTGACGACAAGTATGAGGGTGAAGACGGTGGCCTCTATGGCAAAGGCAGCAACGCGCCGCCTGAGGCGTTGAAAATATCTGCCGACACGGCGCTCGCGCAGATCAAGCCGCTCGATGCCGAGGGCAAACCCGCCGACAGCGGCAAGATCGTGCTCGTTTCCATCAGCATGTCGAACGCCACGCAGGAGTTTTCGTTCTTCAAGCGCATTGCTGACCAGGACAGCCGCAAATCGGACAAGCTCACCATCGTCGATTGCGCGCAGGGTGGGCAGACCATGGCCGCATGGGCGCCGCCGGAGGGACGTAACTGGGATGAAGCGATGCGTCGCCTGCAAACCGCCGGTGTCAGCCCTCAACAGGTGCAGGTGGCTTGGTTGAAACTTGCCAATGCCGCCCCCAACGGCTCGATGCCCGATCATCTCACCAAACTCGAAGCCGACACCACCACCGTGCTGCACAATTTGAAGAGGCGCTTCCCGAACCTGCGCATCGCCTACCTCGCCAGCCGCATCTACGGCGGTTACGCCTCAACCGGCCTCAATCCGGAGCCTTACGCGTATGAAGGCGCCTTTGCGGTGCGCCATCTCATTCAGAAACAGATCGGCGGTGATGAAGCCCTCGCATCTGCCAAGTCACCGCTGCTACTGTGGGGGCCGTATCTTTGGTCTGAAGGCGAAAAAGGCCGCAAGTTCGACGATCTCAAATACACCAAGGACGACTTCAGCAACGACGGCACTCATCCCAGCAACAGCGGTCGCGAGAAAGTGGCGAAGCAGTTGCTGGAGTTCTTCGCCACAAGTCGATTGGCGAAGGGGTGGTTTGCAAAGTGATCCAGACTCGGCGGAGCCGGGCTATTTTTTGCCAGTCAGCCGGTTCCACAGGCTGCGAGCACCGGTGGGTGACTGCGCGTCGCGCTGCGGCTGGTTTTGGGGTCTGGGAGCGGACTGACTGGAGGCGGGACGCCGGTTGTCTCGGCGCTGGCCTTCTGGGCGACCGCCGCCTTGACCTGATGGGCCGCCACCCTGACGCGGGCCGCCCTGGCCTTGCGGGCGGCGTTGCTGTTGCTGGAACGGGCGCTGGTTGCGACGCTCGGGGCGGTCATCGGTGAGCGGCTGAGGAGCGGCGTTGTAGTTGAAGCCTTCGGCTTTTTTGCGGACGAGACCACGGCCAATGAAGCGCTCCAGTTTGCGCACGTCGTCGATTTCATCGGGAGAGACGAAGCTGATCGCGTCGCCGATGGCCTGGGCGCGGCCGGTGCGGCCGATGCGGTGAACGTAGTCCTCAACGATGTGCGGGAAGTCGAAATTCACGACGTGGGAGATGCCGTCCACGTCAATGCCGCGCGCGGCGATGTCGGTGGCGACGAGGACGCGAACCTTGCCGGTTTTGAAGTCGTCCAGGGCACGCAGGCGCTGGTTTTGCGAGCGGTTGGCGTGCAGCGTGGCGCACTTCACGCCGGTTTGTTCGAGCTTTTTGGCGATCTTGTCCGCGCCGTGCTTCGTGCGGCTGAAGACGAGCACCATTTGCATTTTTTCATCTTCGAGCAGATGCGAAAGCAGCGCCATCTTGAGGTGTTTGTGCAGCTCATAGACAAGCTGCGTCACCGTCTCGGCGGGATTGGCGCGTTTGCCGATCTGCACGATCTTCGGCGCGCGCTGGAACTCATGCGTGAGGCTTTCGATCTCCTTCGAGAGCGTGGCGGAGAACATCAGCGTCTGGCGCTTCTTGGGCAGTTGGTTGAGAATGCGGCGGATGTCCGGCAGGAAGCCCATGTCGAGCATGCGGTCGGCCTCATCGAGCACAAGGTATTCGAGCTGGGAGAAATCCGCGCAGCCCTGCCCCATCAAATCCAGCAAACGACCTGGGCAGGCGATGACGATGTCGCTGCCGGCACGCAGAGCGTCCTTTTGCGGCTTTTCGCCGACACCGCCATACACTTTCGCGATTTTGAGCGGCAGATGCCTGGCGT
Source organism: Prosthecobacter sp. (assembly GCF_044232965.1). Classification (GTDB taxonomy): domain Bacteria; phylum Verrucomicrobiota; class Verrucomicrobiia; order Verrucomicrobiales; family Verrucomicrobiaceae; genus Prosthecobacter. The sequence goes on along the minus strand of NZ_JBIIKX010000009.1, from coordinate 65,852 downwards.
AAGCGAGCACGTTTTCTTCAATCTGAGCCACGAGTTCACGCGTGGGGGCGAGAACGAGTACGCGGGTGCGGCGGCGCTGCCCCTGGGGAATGGGATGCGCGGTCAGACGCGTGAGGATTGGCAGGGTGAAGGCGGCGGTCTTGCCGGTGCCGGTCTGCGCGATGCCAATCACATCTCCACCTTGAATAACCACCGGGATGGCCGCAGCCTGGATCGGTGTGGGTTCCGTGTAACCGGCTTCTTGGATGGCTTGGAGGATGTGTGGGTCGAGACCGAGGGCTTTAAAGGACATTGCACGTCCATACGCGTGCGCGAGGCAAGAAGCGAGACGTTTCAGTGGTCCCGTTGCGCCGCGAAGGGGTTACTTGCTCGCGTCCGCCGCACGCCACAGACACCACGCAGCGAGCGTGCGATGTGGCTGCCAGCGCTCGGCCAGCAGGCGGAATTCCTTGGGCTTGGGCATCTCATCGAGCTTCTGGGCGACGCGCCAGCCGTTGCGCACGCCATAGTCATCGCTGGGAAACACATCCGGCCTGCCGAGGGTGAAGATGAGCAGCATCTCCACAGTCCAGCGGCCCACGCCACGCACTGCGACGAGGCGCGTGATCAATTCGTCATCATCCAGCTTCAATGCCGCCGCGCGTGTGGGAATCTGACCGCTGAGCGTCTTGGCGGCGATGTCGCGGATCGCAAGCATCTTGCTGGTGGAGAAGCCACAGCCACGCAACGCCTCATCCGCCGTGCTCAAGACTTGTTCCGGCTTGGGAAAGCGTGTTTTCGGGAATAGCGCCTTGAAGCGGCGCAGAATCGCCTCGGCGGCGTTCGCGTGAAGTTGCTGATGTGCCACGGCGCTGACGAGCGCCTCTTAAGGTGAGCGCTTTTGCGGCACGAGTCCGCAAGGGCCATGCGTCTTGATCAGTCGGCGCATGAGGGGGCAGCGTTGGGAGAGCAAAAACTCGGCTTCAGCGTGCATGCAGAGCCTGTTCGTCAATAGATCTTGATTGATCAAGGCTGCATTCGGCTAAAAAAGCGGTTGATGCTTATGTGATTCCGCCGCAAACGGCATGCACACCCATGGCAAAGCTCACATTCGTTCTTGAAGACGGGCAGGAGGAGGTTCCCCTCGCGGATCGTCTCAGCCTCGGACGTGCCGAGGACAACGACGTGGTCGTGGATGACGAGCGCCTTTCCGACCACCATGCCGAGGTGATTTGTCATGCGGATGGGCGTGTTGAAGTGCGCGACCTCTGCTCCACCACCGGCACGCTGGTGAATGACGTGCGTGTCGAGAGCCGCATCCTCCGCCAGGGAGATAGGCTTTCATTCGGACCGCTCACCGCCGTGCTCGATCTTGAAGAGCAAGAGACGACTTCAGAGGCCCCGGCTGAAAAGAAGCCGTCTGCCAGACCAGGGCCAGACGCAGAGGAGGACACCGCGTCTCTGGCAAAAGAAAAGCAACGCCTGCAGGAGGAGGTGGATGACGTCCGCCAGGAGCTGGCCGACTGGCGGCTGCGGGCTGAGAAGGAGAGATCCGCCCATGAGAGCCGAATAATCACCCTGCGCGCGGCTGAAGAACGCATGCTGCCGCTGCAGGCGGCCGCGAAGCACGCTGAAACGACACATGGCGAATGGCTGGCGGCCATTCAGACACTCGCGGCCGAACATGAGGAAAAATCGGCCGAGTTGCAGAAGCTAGCCGCAACCGAAGCAGCCACGAAGGCCAAACTCGAAGCGCACGCCTCGCAGCAGGAGAAGGAAAGCGCCCTACTGGAACAATTGCGCAAGGAGCGTGAACGTGAAGAAGCCCGTGTTGACGAACTGCGCCAGCAGGCCGGCGCGGCTGAAACCGCCGCAAAAGGAAAACTCGACGCCCTCTCGGCACAGCAGAAGCAGGACACCGACCGCCTGGAGCAACTGCGCAAGGAGTGTGAGCTTGAGACAGCCCGCCGCGAGGCGCTGCGCCAGCAGGCCGCCGACGCTGAAGCCAGCAAAAAAAGCAAACTGGAGACCCTCAAAGCCCAGGAAGAGCAGGAAAGCGCCCGACTTGGGCAACTACGCCTGGATTGCGAACGTGAGACAGCCCGCCATGATGAATTAAGCAAACAGGCCGCGGAAGCCGAGCTGCGAAAGAAGGCGTTGCATAAACAGCTTGCCGCCATCGCCGAGCAGGTGGATGCCGCCGAGAAAAAACTCAAGCAGACGCTCATGCTCAGCCAGGAGGCTGAGACGCGCCAGGCCACGCTCTGTGACGAGCAAAAGCGTGCGGAAGCCGCGCTCAGCGCGGCTCAGGCGCGCGTCGCCGCGCTTCAAGATGCCGAACGGCTGGCTGTCTCGGCCACCGCCGATTCAGAGTCCGCCCGACAGCGTGCTGATGCAGCGCTGCGGGGTGTCCAGGACGAGATCAGCAAGCAAAAGGACGAGCTGGCCGCCATCACCACCCGCCGTGAGGAAGCGGAGGCATCTCTCGCGGACACCACCCAGCGCCTTGCCCAGGCGACGGCCAGTCTCGACGAGGCCGCCATGCGCCGTGCTGGCATCGAAGCACAGTGCGAGGAGCTGGCCTCGGCGGGGGAGCAACTGATTCAGGTCCGAGAGCAGCTCACCGCGCTGTCTGCCGGCGCGGCGCGACTGGCCGAGCAGGAGCATCTGGCGCAGAAACTCGCCGTGGACACCGAGGCCGCGCAGAAGCGTCTCAGCGATCTTGAAGCCCGCGAAACCTCTCTCCGTGCCGAGGCCGCAAGCCTTGACGCCACCATTCACGCGCATCAGGACACTTTGGAGCAAATCCGCCGGCACACAGCCCAGCAGGCCGAAGTGGCGCGTGCCATCGACGCCGCCCGCAAGGATCTCGCTGAACTCACCGCACGCCTGACTCCGATGCGGGACTGGAAGGAGGCCATGGACCTGCTTTACGCGCGTTTTGCCGACCTTCCGCAGTCATCGCCTGAGGCGCAGGAAGTCTGGCGCGAGATCGAGGCCGGCAAGGCTGCGCTGCGCAGGCACATCATCGCCTCACAAACGCGCGCACCGCGCATCATGCACATCGAGTTTGCCCGCAGCACCAAGCCCGGCACGCCGATGAAATCCGAGCGCATACGCGGCAAGGCCCAGGCATAGAAAGGCGGCCCCATGGCGGATGTCTTCACCCAGACGAAGCGTAGCGAGGTAATGAGCCTGATCCGTTCACAGGGCAACGCGGCGACGGAGCTGCGGCTGGTGAAACTGATGCGCGAGCACCGCATCACCGGCTGGCGGCGGCAGGTGGCGCTGCTCGTCCGCCCGTCCACCACTGGGCGGATCAAAGTGCGGCCTGATTTCGTGTTTCGCCGCGAGCGCGTGGTCGTGTTTGTCGATGGCTGCTACTGGCACGGCTGCCCGCGTCATTGCCGTCGGCCGAAGAGCAACCGGAAGTTCTGGGACGCCCAGATCGAACGGAACCAGACACGCGACCACCTCGTGACCCGCGCACTCCGCAAAGCCGGCTGGACCGTGCTGCGCATTTGGGAATGCGCGTTGACGAAGAACAAGGCCGGACGGGCGCTTTCGCGGCTGCGACGCGCTCTGGGAAGAGTGCCCGCCGCAAGCTGAGAAGAGCGAAGCACCTTGTCAGCCGCCACGTTTCCGCAGAGAGTGGCGGCCATCATGAAGATCGACGCCCTGGCCCGACTGGAACGTTACGCGAAGCGCATCGCGGAAATAGCCGCCGTGCTCGGCAAATACGGGCTGGCGGACCTGTTCGGCGGCTTCAAATACGCCTGGCTTCAAGACCGGCTGAAAAGCGCGGACGGCCAGTCGCTCACCGAGGGCGTGACGCAGGCCGCACGGGCGCGAATGGCGCTGACCGAACTGGGCACCACCTTCATCAAGCTGGGGCAGATGCTCAGCACCCGCGCCGACCTGCTCGGCCCTGAGCTGACCGAGGAACTCTCCCAATTGCAGGCCAACGTGCCGCCCGATGCCGCTTCTGTGGCCCGTGCCACGATTGAAAAAGAGCTGGGGCATCCCATCCAAGAGCTTTTCGCGCAGTTTGACGACGAACCGCTCGCCGCCGCCTCCGTGGCGCAGGTTCACGAGGCCTTGCTGCACACCGGCCAGAGCGTGGTGGTCAAAGTACGCCGCGCCGGTGTGGCCGAGCAAGCCGCGACGGATCTGGAGATCGTGCAGGCGCTCGCCGAGCTGCTGGAGAAGCATTCCCCTGCCCTGCGCACCTACCAGCCGCTCGCCGTCGTTCGCCAGTTCCGCCGCACGCTGTTGCGCGAGCTCGATTTCAGCTACGAACGGCAAAACCTGGAGGAATTCTCCCGCAACTTCGCCGACGACCCGACCGTGTGCATCCCGGAAGTATTCAGCGATCTTTGCTCGCATCAGGTCGTCACCATGGAGCACCTGGAAGGTATTCGCGGCACGGAGATCGAGAGGCTGAAGCAATCCGGCGAGGACTTGGGTGAGTTCGCCAAACGCGGGGCCAACATGTACCTCGAAATGGTCTTCCGCGACGGCTTCTACCATGCCGACCCGCATCCCGGAAATCTCATCCTGCTGCCTGGAAATGTCGTGGGCGTGGTCGATTGTGGCATGGTCGGCCGCATTGACGAAGACCTGCGCGATGAAGTGGAGGCGCTGCTGCTTGGCATCGTGGAAAACGATTCCAATCTCGTGTCCGAGCAGGTGCTTCGCCTCGGTGCCGTGCCGGCCGATTGTGCGCGTGAAAAACTCCGCGCCGACTTGCAGGACTTCATGGCGGACTACACCGGCCATCCGCTGAACGAAATCCACGTCGGCGCGGCGCTATCAAATCTCGTGGAGATCATCCGTAGCCATCACATCGTGCTGCCGCCGGCCCTGGCGCTGCTTTTGAAGACCATCATCGTACTGGAGGGCACCTCGCGCCGCTTCAGCCCGGACGTGAGCCTCACCGAGCTGATGCAGCCGTATTGCTCGCGTCTGATGCTGCGACGTTTGTCGCCCAGCCGCATCGCCAAACGCGCACGACGCACCTTCCGCGTCTGGGACCGCCTGCTCACCGCCCTGCCGCGTGATCTGACCGACCTGCTCGCCCGTTTTCGCGATGGATCGCTCACCGTGCATCTCGACCACCGTCATCTCGATCCCATCGTGAACCGTTTGGTCCTCGGCATCCTCACCGCCGCCGTCTTCCTCGGCTCCAGCGAACTGTGGAGCCGCCAGGCCGCCCCGCTGCTTTATGGTGTGTCCATCTTCGGTGCCATCGGCTATGCGATCTCGCTTTTCCTCGGCTGGCGTCTCATGCGCGCCATCCGCAAGTCCGGGAACATCCAGTCGAAGGATTGAAGGGCAACACTTTGACCACCCCCAACCATTCACCAACGTGAGCTGGCTCTTTCAACCCCTCGATTCATCTCCGACATACGGCTCGATCATCAAGTGGTGGGAAAAGCGACGACTGGCCTACAATTTCATCATTGGCTCTGCTGTGCTGGTCTGCCTGCCAGTTTTTGTGTGGGCTGTTTCCAGTTCCGGCCACCTTCGACCTGGAGAAGATGCCGTGGAGCCTTTGTCGTTGCTCGCTGCTCCGGTTTTGGCAAACATGGGCTATACCCTTGGATGGATCGCGGAAATACTCTGCCGCCTCGCAGGCATCACCACACGGCATAGTCTGGGTCCCTGGCTGCTGCGTTTGGGTTTGGCCTTTTCGCTCTTCATCGTTGCGCTGCCTGCCCTGATTTGGGTTTCCGTCCGGCTGTGTGGTGATGCGGCTGGTGAATGAAAAAGTGCCAGCCCGTCATCCCAGCAATCATCGAGCATCCAGGCTGCCCAAATCATTTCAACACGAGCAACCTGAAACTTTGCACTTGGAAGCCGCATCCTTTTCGCCGAAAACCAGCGCCAACCTCTGACTTCTCACTACTTACCCCTCACATCCCCTTCCCATGTATTTCCTCGGCATCGACAGCGGCACACAGAGCACCAAGGCCATCATCCTGGACCTCGACAGCGGCAAAATCATCGCCACCGGCCACAGCAGCTATGATTTGATCGAAGGACTGCCGCCGGGGCATCTCGAACAAGATCCGCAGTCGTGGCTCGACGCGGTGGATGCGTCCGTCCGTCAGTGCTTGGAGCAAATCGGCAGCGACAAGGCAAAGATCGCCGGGATCGGCGTTAGCGGACAGCAACACGGCCTCGTGGCGCTCGGCGCGGATGACCAACCGGTGCGCCCGGCCAAGCTGTGGTGCGATACTTCCACCCAAGCTCAGTGCGCGGAGATCGCGCATCATTTCGGCGGCCAGCCAGGCGTGATCGCCGTCGCGGGCAATGCGATGCTGCCGGGCTACACGATTCCGAAGCTGCTGTGGATGAAGCAGAACGAGCCGGAGAACTTCGCGAAAACGAAAACCATCCTGCTGCCGCACGATTACATCAACTTCTGGCTCAGCGGCGTGAAGCGCATGGAATACGGCGATGCGTCAGGCATGGGCATCCTCAACGTGAACACGCGTCAGTGGGCCTATGAAATCTGCGACTACATTGATCCGAGCGTGCGCGGCATGCTGCCACCGCTCGGTTCGTCCAAATCGGTCCACGGCACCATCCGCAAGGAACTCGCCGCGCAGTGGGGCCTGAGCTACGACGTGATCATCAGCGCCGGCGGCGGCGACAACATGATGGGCGCGATCGGCACCGGCAACATCAAGCCCGGCGTCGTCACCGCCAGCTTCGGCACCAGCGGCACGCTTTATGGTGTCGCTGACAGTCCTGTCGTCGATGGACAGGGCGAAGTAGCCGCGTTTTGCGACAGCACCGACCAGTGGCTGCCGCTCGTCTGCACGATGAACGTCACCGTCGTCACCGAGCAGGTGCGCGAGATGTTCCGCTGGGATTTGAAGATGCTCGAAACCGCCGTGAAATCCGCGCCCGTCGGCGCGGACGGCGTGATGTTCCTGCCTTACCTCAATGGCGAGCGCACCCCGAACCTGCCGAACGGCACCGGCGTCATCCACGGTCTGCGTCCGACGAACATGGCTCCTGCCAACATCGCCCGCGCCGCCGTGGAAGGAGCCACCCTCGGTCTCGCCTACGGTTTGAAACGTTTCCGCGATCTCGGCATGAATCCCACCGAGATCCGCCTCACGGGTGGTGGCAGCAAGAGCGGTGTGTGGCGTCAGATCGCCGCCGACTGCTTCAACGCCGAGGTCGTCACGCTCAACACCAGCGAAGGCGCCGCGCTCGGCGGAGCCATCCAGGCCGCCTACGCGCACGGCAACCAGACTGGGAAAGTCAGCTACGAGCAGCTCTGCGCCAAGCTCGTCACCCTCGACGAATCCACCCGCTGCAAACCGAATCCCGAGAACGCCGCCTTCTATGCCACCCAGCTCGAAAAACAGATGGAGCTCACCGGTCGTCTGAATCAAACCGGCTGGCTGTAAATCAAGATGGCCAGGATTCGCATCAAAAACGTCGGAAAGCTCGTCGCTTGGCTCATGCGAGGCATCGGCATGACCCTGCGCTGGGAAATTCGCGATGACGCGGGTGTCTTCGATGCCACGCGCAAAGGCTGGATCTGGTCCTTCTGGCACAACCGCATGTTTCTCATCCCCTGGCTGCACCACGAGTGGTTTGCGAACGTGCCGGGCACCATTTTGACCAGCCCGAGCAAAGACGGGCAGATCATCGCCGATGTGTGTGAGAGCTTTGGCATCGAAGCCGAGCGCGGATCGAGTTCCAAGCCCGAAAAAGGCATGAGCGCCCTGATCGCCCTCGCCGCGAAGGCGCGTGAAGGTTACGAGATCGGCATCACGCCCGATGGGCCACGCGGCCCGCTGCATCGAGTGCAGCCCGGCATTGTGAAACTCGCGCAGCTCACCGGCGTGCCGATCATTCCGGTGCACCTCCACTACAGCCACGCCATCAAGTTCAAGACCTGGGACGAGTTTCTCCTGCCACTGCCCTTCGCAAAGGTCACCATCGTCTTCGACAAGCCGCACCTCATTCCACGCCGCATGAGCGAGGAGGAATTTGAGCAAAAGCGGGCCGCATTGGAAGATGTGATGCGGGTTGGGACCACTCTTGAAAATCTCCAGTGTGCCCGCTAGCCTCCACGGCATGGAAACGCTCTCCGTCCGTTGCAACCACTGCGGTGCCCCGCTTCAGGTGGCCGAGAACACCCGCTTCGTCACCTGCCAGTTCTGCCAGAGCAGCCTGGAGGTGAAGCGCACCGAGTCCTCGATCTTCACCGAGGAGGTCGCGAAAATCGCCGCGAACACCGGCAAGATGGCCGAGAGCCTTGAGGTCATCACCGTGCAGAATGAGATCGAGAAACTGGACCGCGAAATAGGCCTGGGACAGGTGCCGGCAACGAAAAAAGGCGGCGGCGGTCTTGCCGGAGGCATCGCGGGGGCCGCGTTTGGGCTCTTCTTTGCGGTGGTCTGCTTCCTCATGGCCTCGGGATTCTCCTCCGCAGGCGCGGGCATGTTCACCATCGTGCCCGTGGGCATGGGCATCTTTGGCCTTGTGATGGCGGGTTCGGCTTTGATCGGCGGTGTGAATCGCGAAGCGGACCGCTCCAAATACCAAGAGCGTCGTGAGGAACTGGAACGTCGGCTGGAGGAGTTGAGGCAAAAGTAATGCTCATCGCCTTTCACAAGCCCTTCGACGTGCTCTCCCAGTTCACGCAGGAGCATCCCTCGCACCGCACGCTCGCCGAGTTCGGCTTTCCACCGCATGTCTATGCCATCGGCCGCCTGGATCGCGATTCCGAAGGTCTTTTATTGCTCAGCGACGAGGCACATTGGAACGACCAGCTCCTCAATCCCCGCCACGCCCACCCGCGCACCTATCACGCCCAGGTGGACGGCGTGATCAGCGACGAAGCGCTGCGCAAACTCCGCTCCGGCGTCGATTTGAAGGAGTTCCGGTCCCTCCCGTGCAAAGCGCAGCGCCTCGACATCGAACCCGCCCATCCGCCGCGTGATCCGCCCATCCGCTTCCGCAAAAATATCCCCACCTCCTGGCTCGAACTCACCCTCACCGAAGGAAAAAACCGCCAGGTCCGCCGCATGACCGCTGCCGTTGGCTTCCCCACGCTGCGGCTCGTCCGAGTGAGCATCGGCGGGCTGAGGCTGGCCAATTTGGGGATCAAGGAAGGCCAATGGCGGGAATTGACCGCCGAGGAGCAGCGGAAGGTCATCCAGCTGTCAAAATAGAGTCAAGGTCTTCAAGACGGCCAACTTGACCACTCCTTGACCTCTTGACTGCCTCCCCATTTCCCCACTTGCGCCCCTGGCCTCGCGTGCCACTTTCCGCGCCCTTTCCCCAACCCCAGCATGGCCCTCATCGTCCAGAAATACGGCGGCACCTCCGTCGGCAATCCCGAACGAATCCGCAATTGCGCACGCCGCATTCTGGAAACGCAGCGCGCGGGCAATCAGGTCGTCGCCGTCGTCTCCGCCATGTCCGGTGTGACCGACAACCTCATCAAGCTGGCCAAGGAAGTCTCTCCCGAACGTGACCCCATCGAGCGCGAGATGGACGTGCTCCTCGCCACCGGCGAGCAGACCACCATAGCCCTCACCGCCATGGCCATCAACGCCCTTGGCGGCAAAGCGGTGTCCCTCACCGGCGCGCAAGCAGGTATTTCGACCGATGGCGTGCATACGAAGGCCCGCATTGTGAACATCACGCCCGATGCCGTGAAGAAAATGCTCAACGAGGGCAACATCGTCATGCTCGCCGGCTTCCAGGGCGAGACGGCTAGCGGCGAAATCACCACGCTGGGTCGCGGTGGCAGCGATTTAACCGCCATCGCCATGGCAGCCGCCATCAAGGCCGACCTCTGCCAGATCTACACCGACGTGGACGGCGTCTTCACCTGCGACCCACGCGTGGTGAAGACCGCGCAGAAGATCCCCGAGATCAGCTACGAGGAGATGCTCGAAATGGCCTCCTCCGGCTCCAAGGTGATGCAAAGCCGCAGCGTCGAGTTTGCCAACAAATTTGGTGTGCGCTTTGAAGTGCGCAACAGCATGAACAACAACCCCGGAACCATCGTGAAAGAAGAATCCCCCGGCATGGAATCAGTCGTCGTCCGCGGCGTCAGCCTCGAGCGCAATCAGGCCAAGGTCACCATCGACGACGTCGCCGACCGCCCCGGCATCAGCGCCGCCATCTTCGGTGCCATTGCCAGCGCGAACATCACGATCGACATGATCGTGCAGAACGTCAGCTTCGACGGCATCACGGACATCTCTTTCACCCTGAGCGCTGCCGACCTCCCGAAGGCCGAGGCCGCCCTCAAAGCCGTGCTTCCTGGCATCGGTGACAAAGCCCAGCTTCGCACGCAAAGCAGCATCGCCAAGCTCAGCGTCGTCGGCATCGGCATGCGCAGCCACAGCGGCGTCGCCGCCAAGATGTTCAAGGCCCTCGCCGACGCGAAGATCAACATCCAGATGATCTCCACCAGCGAGATCAAGACCGCCGTCATTGTTGATGAAGCCGAAGTGGAAAACGCCGCCCGCGTCGTCCACACGGCGTTTGGTTTGGATGCGTAAGCAACCGGCCTGCGGGATGGGCGCCTATCACCATTGAGCATCATTTCACATCCCAGATGAGGCAACGTGGCTGGGGGTATTTGGTGACTTCAAAACGATGGACGAGGAATTCAATCCCTACCACCCGCCGCAGTCATCAGGCTCGACTATTCCGACGAAGCAGCCCCTTCGCAGGAGGGCTGGCTGCATTCGTGGTTCACTTGGCTGCGGATGTTTACTGCCACTGCTGCTTTTCGTAATCACCGCCTTGTCTGGCGATACGGGCGGCCCGCTATTCTGGCCCATTCTGATCGTTTTCGGAGGGATGGTCGGTGCCGTGCTCGGAACTATCTTCGCACCACGCGAGTGCTCACGTTCGATCACTTCGCATGCTTCGCGATGAAATCGACGATCGGTGTCGAATCCTCCAACCCATGCGGATGATGCCCCACGCTTGGCTTGCGGATCATCGTGATGCTGCCACCGAGCGCCTTGTAGCGTGATTCGATCAGGCCCGTGTTCTCATCCCAGGGCACCACGTCATCGGCATCACCAAAGACATGCAGCAGCGGCACGCCTGACTTTGCGAGTGGAGCGAGGCTGTCCACCGGATTGCCCTTGTAGGCGAGCGCCTCAGCCTCGTCTTTGAAACCCCACAGCTTCAGCACAAAGCCCCAGTTACGCGGATCACCTTTGCCCTTACCTTTGCCGCCGGGCCAGCTCTTGAAGTCGCACACGGGCGCGTCGCCGTAGATGCAGGAGACCTTGTCGGGGTTCGCGGTGGCCCAGTTGTAGCAATACAGGCCGCCGCGGCTCAGACCGACGAGGCTGGGCTTTGTGCTCAAGCCATAGTTTGTCGTGAGTTCGGCGTAGCATTGGTTCCACAGCTTCACCGCATCAGGGCAGCCGAGCATGTCATTGATCTTCATATAGACGATGTGGAAGCCCTTGCCGAGCAACGCGATGTCTGGCGCGGGCTTGTGACCGAAGAACTCGCCATGCCAAACCCACGGACGGCCTGCGGCGGCTGTTTTCGGCGCGACGACAGTCACGGACTTGCCCGCGATGGTGAGTTCGTGCTTCGCGTAGCCGTTCCACTCGCCAGCACGGTTGGGGAAGACGATCTCCTTTGATTTCGCCAATGTGCGGGCCTCCGCGTCGAGTTCCGCAGTCTTTTTCAGCGCTTCTTCAATCGGTAGACCGGGCGCATTGCCAGGACGCTTGTGCCCGACGTGACTGAGCCACGCAGGACGCAGAATGGCGTGCTTCTTTTTGATCACCGCGAGAATCGCCGCGCCATTCGGATGATCCGGCGTGCCATCCGCCTTCACTTTCAAGCCCCAAGCATCGAGAACAGCCTGCGCCATGAGCACATGACCTTCCGGGCCGGGATGCACACCATCTTTGGAGAAGGTGAACTGCGGATCGGTCTTCCGCTTCTCCGCGATGGCGGCATTCATCGGGCCGTGGATGTCATAAACGGTCCACTTCGCCTCGCTGCGCATGTCGAGCAGCCAGTCGGCGTAGAAGTCGAGCACCTCGTTGTAGCCTTTGTATGGATGTGAACCGTCCACCTTGTCCGCTGGGGCTACTTTCTGTGCGATGGGCACCGGATCAAACACCGGCGGCGTGAGGTGAATGATGCGGGCACCGGCGGCGGTGACTTTGTCATGCAGCTTCTTCATGCCATCCTGAAAGGCTTTTGTGCGCACGGCACCGAGCGGGAGGTAGATGCCGTCGTTCATGCCGTAGCACGCGAAGACGAGCTGCGGCTTGGCTTTCTCCAAAGCACGGTCGAGTCGCTCATGCAGATCGGGACGCGGGAACTTGCCACCCGCGTGGCCTTCCTCGCTCAAACCGCTCACCGTTTCACTGCTCAGGCCCAGCGGGATGATGATCTTGTCCGAGTCGGGATGCTGCGCGACGAGCGCGGCCTCGATCACCTCAATATAGCCGCCGCCTTGTGTGATCGAATCACCGAGGAAGAGGATGCGTTGTTCTTGGGGCAGTTCAGCGGCGCATAGGCCGGTGGCGAGGAGGAGGGAGAGGAGGAGAGGACGCATGAGAATGAAATTAGATGCCGACGAGTTCGCGCAGCGGCGTGCCGGCGTCCGTCACAGGGCGCGGGCGCTGGATGGGATCAAGGAATTCGTGATTCGGCCGGATGCCGAGCAGATGAAACATCGTCGCGGCCAGATCCGGCGGTCGCACAGGCCTGTCCGCCGGGAACGCGCCAATCTTGTCGCTCGCGCCGATGATCTGACCGCCCGCGATACCTGCACCGGCCATGGCGACGGAGAACACATTGCCCCAGTGATCGCGACCACCGCTTTTGTTGATCGTGGGCGAGCGCCCAAACTCGCCCATCACGACCACGAGCGTCTCATCCAGCAAACCGCGCGACTGCAAATCCTGGATCAGCGCCGAATAGGCCACGTCAAACTGCGGCGCGAGCACGTCACGCACGCGTGGACCATTGCGCTGATGCGTGTCCCACAGCGGACTGCCTTCATTGAAATCCCCCGGCTCGCGCGGCCAGTTCACCTGCACCAGCCGCGTGCCTGCCTCGACGAGCCGACGCGCCAGAAGCACGCTCTGGCCGAATTTGCCACGCCCATAGCGATCCCGCATCGCCGCTGGCTCGCGCTCGATCTCCAGCGCGGCACGGCTTTCCGCCGAGTGGATCAAATCAAAGGCCCGCTGATGCATCGCGTCCGTTTCATTGATCAATGGATTCGCCAACGCAGCACGAAAACTCGAGTCCATCTGCCGCAGCAGGCTGCCGCGCTCGGAGAAGCGCACATCCGTCATGCCGTCGGCCAGGCTCATGCCCTCGATGCGCATGCGTTCCGCCGCCGGATCACACTTGATGAGCTGCGGATGCCACGGTGCGCCCATGAAGCCGCCATTCTGGCCCGGCCACACGATGTTGCCGTTGTTTTCGATTCGCTCTGGCAAAACGACCGACGACAGCGGTGAGCGCTCGCTCGGTTTCAGCGCCCCCACCGCCGCCGCGATGCTCGGCCAGTCGTTGCCGCTCGGCGGCACGCTCTCCGCTTTCGACAGCGGCTCATAGCCCGTGAGCATGAACGCACCGCTCGTCGAGTGCGCATTGATGCCCGTCGTCATCGACCGAATCACCGCGATCTGATGCATCCGCTTCGCCGTGCGCGGCAGCGTCTCCGAGAAATGTACGCCCGGCACCGAGGTCGGGATCGACTTGAAGTCCCCGCGAATCTCCAGCGGCGCGTCCGGCTTTGGATCAAAGGTCTCATGCTGCGGCGGTCCGCCGCTCAGAAACAGGATGATGCAGCTCTTCGCCCGGCCAAACGAACCATCCTTGCTCTTGAGCCCCTTCGCCTGAAGCAGCGACGGCAACGAAAGCCCCAAACAGCCCAGTCCGCCGACGCGAAGCCATTCGCGGCGGTTGAACGGGGTGGTTGGATGACCAGAAAACATCGGCGCAGACTACGCCTCGCGTCGAGTCAGTCTCTCAGCTCACCTTAACCCTCGGCTCGTGTCCGATAAGTTGGAAGCCGCAGTTTCCACCGCATCGCCGCCAGTCGCAGCACCAAAATAACCGCCATGCCGATGTAGCGATGGTTTTCTGATACCGGCAGCCACTTTTGCAGCAGCACAAACACCAGTGCGCCAACAAACACCGCCGTCGCATACAGATTCACATCCGGCTGAAACACCAGCGGGAGCACGCCGCGCAGCACATCACGCAAAATGCCGCCTGCCACTCCGGTGACAATGCCCAGCAGAATCGCCACGATGCCCGGCGCACCAAACGCGAGCGCCTTCTCCGTGCCCGCGATGCCAAACAAGGCCAAACCAAACGCATCGGCGATGGCAAGCATCTTTTCAGGCATGTGAACGAACCGAGCCGCCACAAACGTCACCACCGCCGCGATCAGCGCCGTCCAGACGTGATGTGGCTGCTCGATCCAAAACACCGGGCGCACGCCGAGACACAAATCCCGAATCGTCCCGCCACCCACCGCTGTCACCAATGCCAGCACCATCACGCCAAACAAATCCATCCGCTTTCCCTCCGCGGCAAGCACAGCGGCGATCGCACACACGGCGACAGCGAAGTATTCGATCCAGGCAGGCATGTTCATTTCAAAAGTTCCGCTGGCAGATCCTGTGGCGGCTGCGTAGAAACAGATGGGAGCTTCAAGGTAGAGTTCACTTGAGCCACACGCCTCACCTCGCCACCAGTCGCAAGAAACAACGCGCCCTCCGTTTGTCCGGCATTGATGAGTTCCTGCGCTTCGCTCTTCGCCCGCGAGCAGGTGAACTTCCCCTCGGTGATGGCTTGCAGCTTGCCGTCCACGGTTTTCACCCAGCCATTGCCGAACTCGCAGCGGCGCTCCTCCGTCACACTTTTTGTGTCGCGACGAAAGTCTTCCACGAACGAATAGAGCCCCGACAACGGCTTCCCGCCGGTCGTCACGCGGAATGTGACAAGATGCTTCCACTGGCGCTTCACAGGCTGATACAGCCATCCAGCATACGCGGTCTTCCCGCCCTCGATCGTGGCCTGCACGATGCAGCGGACCTTTTCGCCGATCTTCCAATCGAAGGCCGTCATGCTCTTGCCGCCCGTGCCTTCGCCGCCAAAGCGCGAGACTTCGACGCCCTTGCCCTCATGAAGCACTTCCACGCGCTGCTCCAACGGCACGTGTTCAGGATTGTCGCCTTCCGCCGGGTCCCACACGGAAAAGATCGCCACTTTGCGACCATCGCCGAGCTCCTGGATGCCGAAGTAGCCCGTGTTCCAACCGCAAACCATGAAGTAACTGCCGCGCGTGCTTTTCTTCACCGTGGCTTCATTGTAAAACCATGTCGAAGCCGGTGCTGGCCAACCGAAGTGAATCGAACACGCCGCCGTCGGCTCCGCGCTTTGGCCGGAAGTGACTGCGAGACTCAGCAGGAGAATGAGGGAATGAATGATTCGTTTCATGGTTTCTTGGGGTCGATGCTTTTGACTTCGATAGGTGGCTTCGGCGGTTCGGGATTCCATTCGGCTTTCGGCGTGATACCGAGGTGCTCGTAAATCATCGGCACCAGTGCCGTCTGCGGCACAGGCTCGTTTAGCAATTTATCACGCGATAGCTCTTTGCCATGCGCCACGAGCCAGATGTTCCGCTCCGCCTCGCTGTCGCCACCGTGGCTGTTTCCTCGGCCACCGTGATCTGTGGTGATGAGAACCAGCCAGTCCTCCTCGGCAAACTTTGGCCTCGCTTGCATGGCACGAATCAGTTCGCCCACATGCGAGTCCACATGGCTGATCGCATTGAGATAGAGCGTGCTGTCCGGCGAGAAACTCGCCCGTGAATCCACCGCGCCGTGCCCGAACTCATCCACCTGGCCAAAATAAACGAAAATCGTGTCCGGGTTCTGCGTGCGCAGTGTCTTCAGCGCCTCGTCGCGCACCTCGATGTCCTTCTCCGGGTTGTCGATGAAGTGCCGCTTCGCATCCGGCACACAGGTGAACTTCACATCGAGGTACTCTTTGCCTTCCACGCGTGAACCATCCGCGATGAAGTCGTGAATCGGCGGCCAGTCAGCGAACGATGCGCAAAACGCTTTCGGCTTCACCTCCTTGAGGTGCCGCATGAAGTGCGAGTAGCTTTGAAATCGACCACCGATGAATCGATTGTCCTTCACGCCGTGCTTGTTCGTCCACACGCCCGTTAAGAGGCTCGTCCAGCCTGGCCCGCTCACCGTCGGTTGATGCGTCGGCGTCCCCAACTCCCCGCCAGCGTAGCATTGGCGTGTCAGCAGCCCTTTATCGTCTTCACTGAGCGCTTTCATCTGCGGAGCCATCCCACGCTCCATCGCCGCCACAACCGCATCCGCGCGGCAGCCATCGATGCCGATGAAAAGCACGCGCTTGCCACCAAACGCTCCCTCTTTGCCTGGACCATGTGCAAGCGCACCACCATTGAAAGCCAGCGTGAGTATCCAGGTGAGAAGTCGTGACCAAGTCATGTGGGTTTAATGGTTCAAATAATGCTCGATGCCGTTCAGGAACATCTGCACGGCCACCATGACCAGTAGCATGCCCATGAGTCGCTCCACCGCCATGGCCCCTTTCTCCCTCAACACCCGTGCGATGGCAGGCGAGCACAACAAGACAGCCGCAGTGATTGCCCATGCGATCATCAGCGCCGCGAACCACCTCCACAGCATCTCCGGCTGTGTGCTCACCAGCACCAGCAGCGTCGCCAGCACTGACGGCCCGGCAACCATCGGCGTGGCCAGCGGCACGATGAACGGCTCGCTCATCGGCTCTTCGTCACGCCTCGACGGTGGGAAGATCATCTTCAGCGCGATCAGAAACAGCACGATGCCCCCGCTGATGAACAGCGCCTCCTGCTTCAAATGCAGCAGGCCCAGCAGCCACGGCCCGGCAAACAAGAATGCCACCAGAATCACCAGCGCAACCACCAGCTCTCGTGCAATCACCTGCAGCCGCTTCTCCGCCGGCACTGGTCGCAACGCGGACACAAACGTCGCCACGTTTCCCAGCGGATCCATGATCGTCAGCAGCAGCAAAGTGGCGGAAAGTGTGTCCACGCTCAGTTCGACAAGGTTTTCGAGAAATCAGCCCACAAATCACCCACCATCTTTCCGGTGATCTCCTTCCACATCTCATCGCGATACTTCCCCGCACGCAACGCCGCGTTCAGTTTCACCACCAAGCCCGCTCCATGTTGCTTCTCGCACCATTCGAGAAAGATCGCCGTCGTCTTGTAGGCATCCTTGTAGCTCGCCAGTCGCGTCAGCTTCGGCCTCGGTGCCTGCGGCTCGAAATGAACGATGCGCACCCAGTCCGCGATGCCCTCTACGAGCCATCCTGGACCACCTGCTGGATACGCTTGCACCACATGCGTCAACTCATGCACCACCATGCCGCAGTCATCGGGATGCGAACGCACAAAGGCCGCCGAGATCGTGATCTTGCAATTGGCGGCATGCGCCACGCCTTTCATCGCCGGATCAAAGTACAGCGTGACCTCCTTCGGCGATGTGAAGCCTTCCGAAGGCAACAGCGCGGCGATTTTCGGAAACCACTCCACGCACAGCGTGCCTGCCTTGCCGCCCCACTCCTTCAAATCCGCTGCGTCATTCGTGTCCACCAATGCTACGGCTTTTATTGAAGCGATTTTCGACACCGTGCGCGTTTTCGCGACCAGCACGAGATCATGACGTCGCTTCGCTTCATCTCGTTTGAAGATCGGGCCGACCTCAACCACGCAGTTTTCACCATCGGCTTTCACCCAAGCGCAATCCGGCGAATCCGGGCCGCCATTGTCGGGATAATAAGCGTGCGCCTTTTTGAGCGCCACCTTCGCGCCGTTCAGTCGAGGCCAGCCAAACGTCACATTCACCTTGGGAATGCCCGACCTCGGAATCTTCGACGTGCTATACACTTCGACGAAGGCGGAGTGCTTCTCCCAGAAGGTGAAATCGCTGCCCTCAAAGCGCAAACCGCCAACCTCATGCACCGCGCCCTTCGCATCGCGGATCGTGCAGGTGAACCAGGTGCTATCACCTTCCTTCGCACCTTTCGTGATGCACCAAGTGTAGGTGCCCTTAGTCCACGCAAATGGCCTGCGCACGCTGGCGAACTCACCTTCGTAACCTGCGCTTTCGAGGATGCAGTCTGCTGCCGCTGTTCGCACATGATCGAGGCCAATGGGCGTCGTCTTGTCACTCGACCAGCGTGAGAAAATGCCACCCTTGCCGCGATGCACCCGCTCGCGGCTCTCCTTCGTGGCCCAGCCGTTGATGTTGGTCTGGATGCCCCCGTAGAATTGCAGGCCATTAATCTTCGCGATGCCGCAGGGCGAGATGTAGAGATTGTAATCGCTCGGCACATCCCGGTCGATCGTCACATCGACCTCTAGCGAAGCGAAATGATCCACCGGTTTCTCAAAGTCCCACCAAACATTCGCCACATGCCACGGCGATGGCGGCAACGTGACTCCCGCAGCCTTCGCCATTTCCTCAGGGGAAGGTTGTTTGCAGAGATCTTCGGCAAAGCCTGATGAGAGGAGCAATGCAAGGAATGTCAGGGTTGTTTTCAAGGTTAAATGCCGAGTTGTTGTTTCACTTCTGTAAACGCTTTCACCGCCTTCTCCAGGTCCTCCCGCGTGTGCGCGGCGCTGATCTGCGTACGAATGCGGGCTTTGCCCTGCGGTACGACAGGGAAGCTGAAGCCGATGACATAGACACCGCGCTCCAGCATCGCATCGGCGAACTTCGACGCCAAAGCTGCATCTCCTAGCATCACCGGCACGATGGGATGCTCTCCGGGCACGATATTGAAGCCAGCGACGGTCATTTCGGCGCGGAAGAAGCGGGTGTTCTCCCCCAGGGTGTCGCGCAGCTTGGTGGACCGCTTGAGCAGGTTCAGCGCGGCGATGGAAGCACCGGCAATCGAAGGACAAAGCGTGTTCGAGAACAAGTAAGGCCGGGAACGCTGCCGCAGCAGCTCAACGATCTCTTTCTTGCCGCTCGTGTAGCCGCCGCTGGCACCGCCGAGAGCTTTGCCGAGCGTTCCAGTCAGGATGTCGATGCGGCCCATGACATCACAATGTTCATGCGTGCCGCGCCCCGTCTTGCCCATGAAGCCGACGGCGTGGGAGTCATCCACCATCACCAAAGCACCGTGTTTGTCCGCCAGATCACAAATCGCCTTCAGCGGGGCGATAAAGCCGTCCATCGAGAACACGCCATCGGTGGCGATGAGCTTGAAACGAGCGCCTATGGCATCAGCGGCGATCAATTGCGCCTCCAGGTCGGCCATGTCGCAGTTTTTGTAGCGATAGCGCTGCGCTTTGCACAGGCGCACACCGTCGATGATCGACGCATGGTTGAGCTCGTCGCTGATGATCGCATCCTCGTGGCCAAGGATGGTTTCAAACAGGCCGCCGTTCGCGTCAAAGCAGGAACCGTAGAGGATCGTGTCTTCCGTGCCGAGAAAGTCACTCAGACTGGCCTCCAGCTCCTTATGCACGCTCTGCGTGCCGCAGATGAAGCGCACGCTCGCCAGTCCATATCCCCACTGTTCCAGCGCCTCATGCGCCGCCTGGCGCACCTTCGGATGCTGGGCGAGGCCGAGGTAGTTGTTCGCGCACATGTTCAGCACCGCCGCGCCGCCATTCGCACGCACGAGCGTGCCCTGCGGCGTCGAGAGCACGCGCTCGCGCTTGTAAGTGCCTGCGGCGCGAATGGCGTCGAGTTGCGCGATGAGATGAGTTTGAAAGGCGGAGTTCATGGCATTCAATTTGTCCAATCCAGCACGACCTTGCCGCAGTTGCCGCTTTCCATGGCGGCGAAGCCTTGTTCGAACTCGGTGTAGTGGAAGCGGTGGGTGATGACGGGTTTGATGTTCACGCCACTTTCCAGCATCACGCTCATCTGATACCAGGTCTCGTACATCTCGCGGCCGTAGATGCCGTGGATGGTGAGCATGTTGAAGATGACCTTGTTCCAGTCGATGGCGATGCTCTCGCTGGGGATGCCGAGCATCGCGATCTTGCCGCCGTGGCACATGTTGTCGATCATTTCGCGGAAGGCGGCGGCGTTGCCGCTCATCTCGAGGCCGACATCGAAGCCTTCCTTCATGCCGAGCTGCTTTTGCACGTCGGCGATGGTGCCGGTTTTGACATTGAGAGCAACCGTCGCGCCCATTTTCCGCGCGAGATCGAGGCGATACTCGTTCACATCGGTGATGATGACATGACGCGCGCCCGCATGCTTCACCACTGGAATCGCCATGATGCCAATCGGACCTGCACCGGTGATGAGAACGTCTTCACCCATGCATTCAAAAGCGAGCGCGGTATGCACGGCGTTGCCAAACGGGTCGAAAATGCTCGCGACTTCCTCGTCCACACCTTCGCGGTGATGCCAGACGTTTGTCATCGGCACGCTGATGTATTCGGCGAAGGCACCGGTGCGGTTCACGCCGATGCCGACGGTGTCTTTGCAAAGGTGGCGTCGTCCAGCGAGGCAGTTGCGGCATCGCCCGCAGACGACGTGGCCTTCGGCGCTGACGATTTCGCCGGGATGGAAGTCATTCACGTTGCTGCCGACGGCGACGACCTCACCCACGAACTCATGCCCGACGACCATCGGCACGGGGATCGTTTTCTGCGCCCAGGCATCCCACTTGTAGATGTGCAGGTCGGTCCCGCAGATGCCGGTTTTTCGAACCTTGATGAGGACATCATTGATGCCGACCTGCGGCTCCGGGACATCCTGGAGCCAGAGTCCGCGCTCCGAGCGTGCTTTGACGAGTGCTTTCATGGTTATGGCGGTATATTGGACATGAATCCAATAAATCGGCAACCGGATTTTTTGGCTCAGGCCAGCACTTGGCCGATCACATGCCCAAAATCACGCTCCAGACGCTTGCGGCCAGGAATTTCCAACTGATGAGGATCAAGGCCGAGCAAGTGCAGGATCGTGGCATGCACGTCGGTGACGTAATGCGGATGCTCGACGGCATGGAAGCCGAGTTCATCGGTTCTGCCGTGGATGGTGCCGCCTTTGACGCCGCCGCCGGCCATCCAGATACTGAAGCCATACGGATGATGATCGCGGCCATCGCTGCCTTGTGATCCCGGTGTGCGGCCGAACTCAGTGGCGAAGACGACGAGCGTGTCGTCGAGCATGCCGCGCTGCTTGAGGTCTTTGAGCAGGCCGGAGATCGGCTTGTCCACCTGCTGCGCAAGCATGGAGTGGTTCTTCTTCAAACCAGAATGCGAATCCCAAGCACCTGCAGCGCCATCGCCATGCTGAAGCTGGATGAAGCGCACGCCGCGTTCGGCGAGACGGCGAGCGACGATGAGTTGTCGCGCGAATGGCTCGGTCACCTTGTCATCGAGACCATAGAGCTTCTTGGTCTCGTCGCTCTCCGTGTCGAGATTCATCGTCTCGGGAACAGCGGTCTGCATGTTAAAGGCGAGCTGGTAGCTCTTCATGCGAGCGGCGAGCGTCTTGTCGCCGGGATACTGCTCGGCGTTGAGTGTGTTGAGCTTGTGGATGAGGTCGAACTGCACCGCTTGCTCGGTTTTGCCGACGGCGATCTCAGGTGCGGCAAAGGTGAGCGGATTCTTCGGATCGACCTTGATGTTCACCGCGTCATAGGCCGGGCCGAGATAGTGCCCGTCTCGAATATCAAAATAGCGCGGCCCCATGTTGATGAACGAAGGCAGATTGTCCGTCATCGAGCCAAGACCATACGTCACCCATGCGCCGAGCGTCGGCACGCGCGGCTCCAGCATGTGGCGGCCGCTGTGGAACTGCACCTGCGCGCCGTGGTTGTCATCCGTGGTCCACATGCTGCGGATGAAGGCGATCTCATCGGCGCAGGAACCGATGTGCGGGAACCAGTCGCTGATTTCGATGCCGCACTGGCCGTACTTTTTGCGGCCGACTTGCAGCGGGTAAATCGTCGTGCGCTGCTTGCCGTTCGCATCGTTCACCACGACCACGCGCACCTTTTTGAGCTTCTCCGGATCCATCACGGACTTGTAGGGAGTGTCGCTGATCGACTTGCCCGCATACTTCGTGAGCATTGGCTTCGGATCAAAGCTCTCCATGTGGCTCACCCCGCCGCGCATGAACAGCCAGATCACGCGCTTCGCTTTTTGTGGGATCACCGGCAGCCCGCTCGGCGGCTGCCAGCCTTCCTCGGCCTTCAGCATGGACGCGACCGCGATGCTGCCGAGACCGCCGAGGATGTCGCGGCGGAGGAAAGGTGTCGGCTGATGCATAAAGTTCATCGTAGGGTGACGAAGTCGTTGTGATTGATGAGCGCCTGCAAAAACAGGCTGCGGTTCTGTTTCAACGCCGCGAAGCCCTCCAAACTCGCCAGCCGCTCTGCTTCCGAGGGCGGACGACCGAGCACGGCGAGAAAGGATTGCGTCACAAAAGGCTCCGCATCGAGCTTGCCGAGCTTTGCGGCCAAGGCGTCGGCGCATTCGCGGCTGAGCTTGCTGTTCGTGAGCGCGAGCGCCTGCTGCGGCACGACGCTTTCGTTGCGGCGATAGCATTCGAGGACATTGCTGTTGTCGAAGACGGCGAGGAAGCGGTGCTCGGTATCGGCGTTCTGCACAAAGTAGAGCGAGCGGCGTGGGCTGGTCTCAGATGATGCGGGATCAAGGCTGGGACCGCCGAGCGTGAGATCGAGCTTCCCGGCGAGATGCAGCAGGCTGTCGCGCACGACCTGGCTTTCCATGCGCCGCGGATTCATGCGCCAGTAGTTCACGTTGTCAGGATCAGCAGCCACGGTGGCGGCATCGGCCTCAGCATTCGAGGAACTGCGGCGATACAATTCGGACAGCACCATGGCGCGATGCAGATGCTTCATGCTCCAGCCGCTGTTCATGAAATCGACCGTGAGCGTGTCGAGGATGTCCTGATGCAGCGGCGCCAGCGAGCGGCGACCGAAGTCATCCATGTTCGCCACGAGCGGCGCGCCGAAGTGCCGCATCCATACTTGGTTCACCATCACGCGAGCGGTGAGCGGATTGCGCTTGTCGGCGATCCATTTGGCGAAGGCGAGTCTGCGGCCCGTGCTGGTGTCGGGATAGGTCTGCACGGTCGCGTTGGTGCTTTCCTCCGGGCCTTCCTGCGCTTTCAAGCTCGCGGGCAAGGACGTGTAAGCCTCGCCGGGTGCCGCAGCTTTCTTCTTGGCCTTCTCCAGTGCTTCGCGGGTGGCTTTGATCTTCTTCTCAGCGTCCTTGGCCTTCGGGTCGGCCTCCGCTTTGACAAGATCGACCTCGGCCTGTGCCAGTTTGTAATTTGCCTCGGCGGCAGCAGCGGCCTGGGCGAGTGATTTGTCCTGTTTGTCCTTATCCGCGGCGAAAACGGCGCGAATCATCGCGGGCTTGGCCTTGGCGGCAGCGAATTGTTTTTCAGCCAGAGCGACGGCAGCTTTCGCATCCGCGAGCGGCACTGACTTGTCAGCGGCAGGCTCGCGCAAAACGGCATCGGCAGCCAGTTCCGCGAGCTTGAAACTGTGAAACTCGACATCGGCATCGAAGGCGGTGAGCGCGAGACTGCCTTCGCGGCGGTTCTGCGGCAAACGATACGCCAGCACCGGCTCGCCATTGATGCTGGCGTTGATGAGCTGGCCGCGCACACGCAGATCGAGCGTGTAGCGCACGTCCTGCGAGATGGTTCGAGCCACGGTGCCTGCGGCGGGATAGCTGGACTTGCCGTCGTTGGCGACCGCCACCTGAATCTTCGATCCGCCGCTGACGGCGCTCATGTAAACCATCACATCGTCACCATCCGCGTTGTCGAAGGCGATGCCGACGGATTTCCATTTCTGCCCGCCGCGAATGGTGAAGCTCAAACTGGCCTCGAAGTCGGATGGTGGTGAGATCTTTAGGCGCAGCGCGCGGCGCGCGGCTCCGGTTTCATGCTGGCGCACACCTGTGGCTGAATGCTTCCAGTCTCCTTTGAGGATCTCCCATTGCTCGGGCTTCGCGGCGGTGAAGTCATCGCTGATGAGCACCTTGGGCGTTGTCACCGACTTCGCAGCAGGCTGAGGTGATTTGGCGAGCGCCTGCCGTGCTTGATCTAGCGCCTTCTGCGCGGCGGTGATGTCGCGCTCAGCCGCACGAAGCTGATCTTCGAGGACAAACGGCAGCAGCGCCGGTTTGGCGGAGGCTGGCGGCAGTTTGACGGATGCCGGTTGGAAAGAAGCGAACTCCAGCACTTGCGGAATGCCGGGCGTCAGCGGCCTGGATTTGTCCTCGTTCTTCTCATCCCCGCGCACATGGCGGAAGGTTGGTTTGTCGAGGTGGAGGTCGAAGACACGCGGCAGGCCATTTTTTTCGAGGTCTGTCTCGCCTTGCCACGGATCGAGGCGCACATGCAGCGGCTCGAAGATGGCGCGCATGCGATAATAGTCGCCCTGCTCGATGGGATCGTATTTGTGGTCGTGGCACTTCACGCACTGCATCGTCAGGCCGAGGAAGGCGCGGCAGGTGTGCTCGATGGTTTCGTCGAGCCAAGTGGTGCGGTTGAAGAGATAGTAGCTTCGCGCGAGGAAGCCAGTGGCGCGCAGGTTGTCGCGGTCCTCGGGCGCGAGTTCATCGGCGGCGAGCATCTGCACGATCATCTGGTCGTAGCCTTTGTCGGCGTTCAGCGACTCAACGATCCAGTCGCGCCAGTGCCAGATGTGCTTCTGCGAATGACGGAGCTGAGCGCCGAGGCCATACCAGTCGCAGTAGCGCCAGATGTCCATGAAGTGGCGGGCCCAGCGTTCGCCGTATTGCGGCGTGCCAAGCAGATGATCCACCACACGCTGCCGTGCAGGCATCGACGTGTCCTTCAAAAACGCCGCAATCTGTTCCTGCGACGGCGGCAGGCCGATGAGATCGAGATACACGCGGCGGAGCCAGATCTCCGGCGTGGCTTCGGGTTGCGGTTTGAGATTCTTCGAGGCGAGACGTGCTGCGAGCAGCGCATCGACCGACTTGCCGGACGACTTTGGCAATTGGTAGGCCCAATGCGCGCGCGGATCGGCCTCGGGCTCTTCATTCGCAATTGCGGGCGCTCCAGCCGCGAGCCAGGCTTTGAGTTTGGCGACCTGCTCGGTGTTGAGCATCGAGCCCTCACCTTCAGGCGGCATGCGATCATCCTTGTCGGTGGTGGTGACGCGTTCGAGCAAGAGTGAATGATCGCCTGCGAGGATGTCTCCACCATCGCCGCCCTTGCGCATCGCGGTGGCGGTGTCGAGCCGCAGATCAGCCTTCTGCTTCAAAGCACCGTGGCAGGCGTAGCAGCGCTCTTTGAGCAACGGCTTGATCTCCTTCTCATAATCCACTGCCAGCGCAGGAGGTGCCAGCCAAGCGAGCGCAAGAATTCCTCGTGTCAGGAAAACACGCGGAAGTGGATTGGGAGTGGCATTCTTCATGGGCAAGGCGACCGAGACATTACGCCGCCAGAATAAGAACTCTTTGCTGTCCAAAAACTGACTTCCCAAGCCTTGGAGCGTCTGCCATCCTGATTTCCTCATGCGCCCGCTCCTTTTTGCCGCTCTCACGCTGTCATCGGTTTTCGCCGGAGACGCCACCGTCATCGAAAAAACACCCGGACTTGTCGGCTTCTGGACGTTTGGCGAGGAGCCCGGGCAAAAACGCGTCTCGCAGGGCACGAAGGAAAAACATCCGCTCAGCGAGGTGAACGGCCCGATCAAACGCAGCACCGGCGGTCCGTTCTCCGGTTACGCTGCTGATTTGAATGGCAGCCAGTATTTCGAGATCAAGCACAGCGAGACGGGCGATTTGAACATCAACGGCAAGGACGCGCAGGTCTCGATGTTTGCCGTCGTACGCATCGTGGATCTCAAAAAGAGCCGCACCATCGCCGGCATGTGGAGCGAGGGGAAAGGCGCGAACGACGACACCGGCACGCGGCAATACGCGCTGCTCATGAATATGCCAACCTACGGCGGCAGCCGCCAGCTCGTGCCGCACATCAGCAGCGAGGGCGGTGTGACGATGCGCGCCGACGGCACAAAGTTCCCGTGGTGCGCTGATTACGCCGCCACGAAACGCGAAGTGCCGGAGGAGGAGTGGTGTACGCTCGCCTTCACCTACGATGCCAAATACCTCCGCGCCTACATCAACGGCGGGCTCGACGAGCGGCAGCTCGATGCCGTCAAAGACAAGCGCAACGACCCGTATTTCACCAAAGAAGGCCCCGAAGGCAAAGATCGCGGCATGAACCCCTACTACCACGGCCGCGGCATCTTCAAGTATGACCCGGCTCTGCACGCGAAGACAAAGATCGCGCCGTCCGATTTCACCGTCGGTGCCCGCATGGCCGTCGGTTCGATGACCGGTGAGGCGACCATTGGCAAGTTCGGCGGCCTCGCTGTTTTTAATCGTGCTTTGAGCGACGCGGAGATCCAAACCCTGCATGTCGCGGCGGGAGTGGAGGCACTGAATGCCATGCCGCCGCCAAAGCCGGTGATCTTACGTCATCCCAAAGGCAGCGTGACCTTGGAAGGTGAAAACGTGCTCTACACGCTCGACGGCACTGATCCGGTGGCGAAATCCAATCCGTATCTCGCGCCAATCGCGCTCGCCAGCGGGGGCACGGTGAAGGCGCGTTCATTTTCCAAGGATCGCAAACGCATGAGCGAGATCGCGACGATGGTTTACGAGCCGTTGCCGGGCCATCAGCCGCTGCCGAGCACCGTCGTGCCCGTCACGCAGGATCGGAGCTGGCCCAGCTACGACTGGCGGAAGCGCCACGAGCTCACCAGCGCCGCCGTGAAGCGTGCGAAGCCGCAGATTCTCTTCATCGGCGACTCCATCACCCATTTCTTCGGCGGTGAGCAGTTCGACGGCTACGCACTGCGCGGCAAAAACACCTGGGACGAATTCTACGCGCCGCGAAAGGCCGGAAATCTCGGTTTTGGCTGGGACAAGACCGAGAACGTGCTCTGGCGGCTCCAGCACGGCGCGATCGACGGCATCGCGCCGAAGCTCGTCGTCATGATGATCGGCACGAACAACACCGGGGACGGCTCGGCGGCCGACATCGCGCAGGGGATCATCGCCATCGTCTCCGAGCTGAACCAGCGCCTCCCGCAGTCGAAAATCCTCCTGCTCGGCATCTTTCCTCGTGGGGAGAAGCCAAACCCGCAGCGTGAAAAGATCGCGGTGATCAATCAACTCCTGGCCCAGCTCGATGGTGAGCAAAATGTCACCTTCCTCGACATCGGCGCGAAATTTCTCACTCCCGAGGGCCTGATCACGAAGGATATCATGCCCGACTTCCTGCACCCCAACGAAAAAGGCTACCGCATCTGGGCCGAGGCCATCGAGCCGACGGTGAAGAAGCTGATGGGGGAGTGACCTGGACCGCGTTTGCCCGCTGGACAATCCCGCTGCTTTCCGCTCCAATACAATCCGCATGAATTTGAATCTCCTCGCCGGCCTTCTGGCGCTCGCCTGCGCCTCCATTGCATCTTCCCAGACATCTGAGACATCGGTCGCTCCGCCGCAGCCGGCGTCCTTTGAGTTCCAGGACGGTGACCGGCTGGTTCTCATCGGCAACACGGTGCTGGAGCGTGAGCAGCGCTACGGCTCATTCGAGCCACGGCTGGCTATGGCGTTGGGAGAAACGAAAGTCAGCGTGCGGAACCTCGCGTGGAGCGGGGACACCGTGTTTGGCCATGCGCGTTCGTATTTCGGGCCGCCGGAGGAGGGGCTGCAACGCATGGCCACCCACCTGGAAATGCTGAAACCTACGGTCGTGATCCTGTGCTACGGCTCCGAGCTGGCCTTCGAGCGCCTCGGCGGCCTGCCGGACTTCTTGAGCGGCTACCGCAGTCTCATTGAAATGATCCGCGCCAAGTCGCCCGGCGTGCGTGTCATCATCGCCACGCCTCCACCGTTGGAAAACCTCCCGCCGCCGCTGCCGGAGCTCAGCATGGAAAACAAGAACCTCTCCAGCCTGCGCGACGCGCTGCGCAAGTTCGCCGGCATGCAAAACGCGTTCTTCGTCGATTGGTTTGAGCTCATGGGCGGCCTGCCCAAGCCGGGCAACACCGCGAAGCCGCTCACCGAAAACGGCGTGCATTACACGCGTGAAGGCTACGAAAAACTCAGCGCCAAGCTGATCGAGGGCCTCGGCCTGAAAATGCCTGACGCGCCCTCCCCCGCGCTGGAAAACCTGCGCCGCGCCGTCATCGCCAAGGACACGCTGTTCTTCAATCGCTGGCGCCCGCACAACGAGACCTACCTTTTCGGCTTCCGCAAACACGAGCAGGGCCAGAATGCGAAGGAAATTCCGATGTTCGACCCGCTCATCGCCCAGGGTGATGAGGTCATTCAGAAGCTTAAGGCCGAGGCGCTGGCGCAGACGCGCAGGCCTTGAGGCTCGGCATTTGTCGCTTCAAACCACCGCCTTCTTCACCTTGCCGAAGTCCGTGCCGAGGAAACGCTTGGCGAGATTCTCAGCCTGCTCGGAGTGGTCGGTAAGGTAAATCTCCAGCGAGGGCTTCGACTTGATCGTCCGCAGCAGCCCGTCCTGCTCCAGCTTCGCTTTCACATGAGCGGCGCAGGTGCTGGCAGAGTCCACCAAGCGCACTTTCTGGCCAAGCATGCGTTTCAGCACGGGAATGAGCAGCGGATAGTGCGTGCAGCCGAGCACGAGCGTGTCGATACCCTTGTCGAGCAGCGGTTTCAAATACTCGCGCAGCACGGATTTGAGCGCCGGATGATCAATCCAGCCCTCCTCGACAAACGGAACGAGCAGCGGCGTCGCCCGCGCCTCAATCATGATGTCCGGCCGCCTCATGGCGATCTCATGCTGATACGCATGGCTCCGAATGGTGCCCGCTGTGCCGATGATGCCCACGCGCTCGCAATTCGGCTCCGCAAGCGTCGCCTCGACCCCAGGGCCGAGCACACCGATCACCGGCACGCGGAACGTGGCCTGCAAAACGGGCAGCGCATGCGCCGTGGCGGTGTTGCACGCCACCACCACCGCTTTGACACCATTCGACACGAGAAACTGCGTGTCCTCCATCGAGAAGCGCCGGATCGTGTCCGGCGACTTTGAGCCATACGGCACGCGGGCCGTGTCTCCAAGATAGATGATGGACTCGTTCGGCAGCAGGTCGCGCAACGCCCGCACCACGGTTAACCCGCCCACGCCGGAGTCAAAAACGCCGAGGGGACTGTTTGCGGTGACGGGGGGGCTCATAGGAATGACGAATGACGAATGACGAATGACGAATGACGAATGACGAATGACGAATGACGAATGACGAATCAATGACGAAATCAGAATTCGTCTTTCCGCATTCTGCATTCGTCATTTTCTCGTGAGCTCCACGATCACCGCCTTCTGCGCGTGCAGGCGGTTCTCGGCTTGGTCGAAGATCACGTCGGCATTCGCTTCCATGACTTCCTCCGTGATTTCCTTGCCGCGATAGGCGGGGAGGCAGTGCATGACGATGGCGCCGGCCTTGGCGTGCTTCAGGAGCGCGTCGTTGATCTGCCAGGGCTTCAGGGTCTCGATGCGGTCGGCGCTTTCGGCTTCCTTGCCCATGCTGACCCACACGTCGGTGTAGAGCACATCGCAGCCTTTCACCGCCTCGGCAGGATCATCGACGACACGGATGCTGCCGGATGGCACATGGCGCATGAAGCTCTCCTGCGGCTGAAAGGCCTTTGGAGCGCCAATGATGAGTTCAAAGCCGAGCCGGGCGCTGGCCCAAATCCATGAACGGGCCACGTTGCAGTCGCCATCGCCAAGGAAACAGACGCGTTTGCCCGCCCAGCCGCCGAGCCGCTCTTTGATCGTCTGCAAGTCGGCCAGGATCTGGCAGGGATGCTCGTCGTCGGTGAGCGCGTTGATCGTGGGGATGCCGCTGAACTTGGCGAAATCGACCACATCCTGCTGCGCGAAGGTGCGGATGACCGCGCCATGAATCATGCGGCCCATGACGCGCGCCGTGTCCTTGATCGGCTCGCCACGGCCAAGCTGGATGTCGGCCCCGGAAAGGAACATGACCTGACCGCCGAGTTCGCGAATGCCCACCTCAAAGCTCACGCGGGTGCGCGTGGACGACTTGGTGAAAATCAGCGCCCACTGCTGCCCGGTGAGCACCTGCGGCGACGATTTACGGTCCTTTTTCAGCACGCACGCGAGATCGACGATCTTTTCGATCTGTTCCTGGCTGAGTTCTTCGATGGAAAGGAGGTGTTTCATGGGCGGGCTTGTCAAAAGGGTCAAGGATTGGTCAAGAAGGTCAAGACGCGGCGATGGAATCCAGCACGCCTTTGAAGATGGACAGTCCTTCCTCCGCGTGCTGGGCCGTGATGTTCAGCGGCGAGAGCCAGCGGACAACGTTCGGACCGGCCGGTGTGACCATCATGCCGGCGTCGAGGAGCTTTTGCGCGAGGAAGATGGAGGCGGGTTTGTCACCGGCTTTGGCTTTGAAGGCCTCGGCGTTGAGTTCCCAGCCGATGAAGAGGCCGAGTTGGCGAACCTCTTTGATCAGCGGCTGATTCCAAGCACGCCCTGCGGCCGCGATGGCAGCGCCGCGTGTTTTGGCGTTGTCGCAGAGTTTTTCATCCAAGATCGTGCGCAGCGTGGCGATGCCGACAGCGCAGGCGAGCGGAGAGCCACCGTAGGTCGTGCCATGCGTGCCGGGGCCGAGCACCTTGCTCAGATCGCGACGATCATTGACCCAGAACGAGCCGAGCGGGAAGCCGCTGCCGATCGCCTTGGCCCAACTGATGCCATCGGGCTGAATTTCATCGCCAGGAATGATGCTGCGCCAGCCGGCCATCTCACCGGCGCGGCCGAAACCGACCTGCACTTCATCCAACAGCAGCAGCAGGTCTTTCTCGCGGCACAAACGCTGTGCTCCGCGCAAAAACTCGGCGGTGACGGCATGCACACCGCTTTCGCCCTGAACCGGCTCCACGAGAATCGCGACGGTTTTGTCCGTGATTGCGGCTTCGAGAGCCTGCAAATCATTAAACGGCACATAGACGAATCCGGGTGGCAGCGGACCAAAGCCGCCATGGATCTTCTCCTGCGCCGTGGCGGTCATCGCGCCGAACGTGCGGCCATGAAACGAGCCGGTGAAGGTGATGATCTCGTAGCGTCCGCCAGTCTGCTGGCCGTATTTCCGCGCCAGTTTGAGCAGTCCTTCATTCGCTTCCGCGCCGCTGTTGCAGAAGAAGCACTTGCCGGGGATCTGCACGCATTCCTCGACCAAAATGCGCGCGAGTTCGGCCTGTTTGTCGATGCAATACCAGTTTGAGACATGGATGAGCGTGTTCGCCTGCTCCGTGAGCGCTTTCACCACCGGCGGCGGGCAATGACCAAGCGGGCACACGGCCACGCCGCCAGCGAAGTCGAGATACTTCTTCCCATCGCGATCCCAAACATACGGACCTTCACCACGCACCGGCCACACGTCGTAACGGCCGTAGTTTGGCAGGACGTATTGGGAGAGCCATTGGGTTTCAGGGTGAGGAGCGGACATGGAGGTTTAGTGTCGTGGAGTGATGGTTAGCGGTAAACTTCGCGGCGGTGACCGATTTTGATAACCATGACGATGAGTTGCGAGTCTAGGATGTCGTAAATGATGCGGTAGTCGCCCACGCGCACGCGCCAGGAATCATTGCCGCTCATCTTGATCGCATCCGCACCACGCGGATCTGACTCAAGCACCTTGAGCTTCTTGATGATCCGGGTTTGAAGTGCCCGATCCAACTGGTCGAATTCTTTCCGCGCCGAACGGGAGAGACTAGTCTTGTAGGTCGGCATCGGTAATCCCCAGCTCCTTCATGACTTCCTCCAGAGGCACGACGTCCGTTTCCCCGCGCTCGATCTCGCCACGGATACGTTTCACATCTTCAATGTCCTCGATCTCTTCAAGAGCCTCGTGAATCCCGAGCATGATCTCGCGCATCTCTTCGGGCGAGAGGGTGACGATGTCAGCAAGCTTTTCTTTGGCGACGGTACTCATGGCTGGAGAATAATACCCGCAGATGAAACGGCAACCCGGCTTTTAAAGGTGGATTTCCGTGCCGATGCCGCCGTCGGTGAAGATTTCAAGGATCAGCGCATGCGGCAGGCGACCGTCGATGAGGTGGACTTTGCCCACGCCACCGCGCAGCGAGTCGAGAGAGGAGTCCACTTTCGGGATCATACCGCCGCTGATGATGCCTTCGGCCTTCAGTTTGGTGATGGAGGCTTCATCAAGGCTCGGGATAAGCGTTGAGTCATCTTTCGGATCACGCATCACGCCACGCACATCGCTGAGGAAGATGAGCTTGGTGGCCTTAAGTCGCTTGGCGAGGCCACAGGCGGCGAGATCGGCGTTCACGTTGAGCGTTTTGCCGCTGGCGAGTTCGCGGGCGACGGGAGAGACAACGGGCACGAACTCTCCGGCCACGGCGGCCTGGATCAAACCGAGCTTGCAGTCGTTCACTTCGCCGACCCAGCCGAGGTCACCCTTCATTTTCTCACCCAGGAACACTTCGGTGCCGGGAATGCCGACTGCCTTGCCGCCAAAGGCATTGATCTTGGTCACGATCTCAGGGTTGATCACGCGGGCGAGTGTTTCCTCGACGATCTTGATCGTCTCGTCGTCGGTGACGCGCATGCCGTTGATGAACTTGGCCTGGAGGCCGGACTCGGTCATCGCCTTGGAGATCGCCTTGCCGCCACCGTGGACAATGACAGGGTTGATGCCCACGGCTTCGAGGAAGACGACGTCACGCAGGAAGGAATCGACCTGCACGGGGTCTTCCATGGCGCTGCCGCCGACCTTGATCAAAAACGTGCAGCCTCGGAAGCTCTGCATGTAAGGCAGGGCTTCGAGAAGTACGGCGGATTTGGTGATTTGGACGTCGAGGGGATTCATCGAGGTGAAAAGAAATACGCGCGCCGATCAGGCGAAGCCCTTCTGGCGTTTCGCGTGGATGGCGGCGGAGTATTCGGCGCTGTTGAAATCGACATACTCCTCAGAGAGGTCGCTGGTATAGACGGTGTAGCCGCTGGTGCCAAGATTGAGGTCGATGGTGACAGTGAACTTCGGCTCCTTGACGATCTTCTCCAATTCGGTGACAGGCGTGTGGTTGGCGAGGCCACCTTTGCAGGCCAGCAAGCCGCCGAAGTAGATGTCGATGAGTTCCTCACGGATTCTTGCGCCGGAATAACCGACGGCGTGGATGATGCGGCCCCAGTTCGGGTCACAACCGTGGAAGCTACACTTCACGAGAAGTGATTTCGCGACGGTCTCGGCCACCTTGCGGGCGTCGGCCAGTGTGCGGGCGTTGCGGACGCGGATTTCGACAAACTTGGTCACGCGCTCGCCGTCGCAGACGATCATCTTGGCGAGTTCGAGCATCACCTTGTGCAGCGCGCAGCGAAACAGTTCGGCCTCGGGCGAGTTCTTGCGGATCGTCGGCACGTCGGACTGGCCGTTGCTCATCACGATGACGGTGTCGTTCGTGCTGGTGTCGCCGTCGATGGTGATGCAGTTGAAGGACTTTTCCACGGCGTAGCGCATGCTTCGGTGCAGTTCGTCCTTGCCGATCTTGGCGTCGGTGGTGATGAAGCAAAGCATGGTGGCCATGTTTGGGCAGATCATGCCCGCGCCTTTGGCGATGCCGCCGATGCGGAAGCTGCCTTTGCCGCAGGGCACCTCGACCGCGAAGGTCTTAGGCTGCGTGTCGCTCGTCATGATCGCGCGCATGGCCTCCTCGGAGCCCTGATCGTGCAGTTTGGCGACAGCGTCGGTCACTTTCGGAGTGATGCGCTCGATGGGCAGCGGCATGCCGATGATGCCGGTGGAGCAGACGAGCACCTGGCGCATTTTCACACCCAGTTCTTCGGCGACCGCCTTGGTCATCGCTTTCGCATCATGAATGCCCTGAACGCCGGTGCAGGCGTTCGCATTGCCGCTGTTGGCGATGATAGCGCGCGTATCGCTTTCCTTGATGTGCTGCTGGCAGACGCGGACACAGGCGGCGCGGACTTTGTTCGTCGTGAAGACCGCGTCAGTCACAGTCGGCGTGTCGGAAACGATGAGCGCGAGGTCGAGGCGCGTGGCCTCGGGATTTTTGATGCCGCAGGTCACGGCGGAGGCGCGAAAGCCTTTCGCGGCGGTGACACCGCCGTCGATGACTTTGAACGGGGTCCGGCCTTTGCAGGGATCGTCGTCGTGCTTGAGGGGCATATCAGATGTTCATGAGGCCTGCGGTGGCTTCAAAACCGCAGATGAGG
This sequence comes from Prosthecobacter sp., assembly GCF_044232965.1. GTDB lineage: Bacteria > Verrucomicrobiota > Verrucomicrobiia > Verrucomicrobiales > Verrucomicrobiaceae > Prosthecobacter. Next base: position 31,533 of record NZ_JBIIKX010000009.1, on the reverse strand, counting down.
TTCATGTTTTGCACGGCCTGGCCTGAAGCGCCTTTGCCGATGTTGTCTTCCGTGCTCATCAAAATGAGTTGTCCCGCCCGTGCGTCATAGGACCAGCCGACATCGACGAAATTCGTGCCGGTGACGTTCTTGGTGTCGGGAGACTGGTTCACCCCGAGCAAACGCACGAAGGGCTGCTTGTCATAGGCCGCATGCAAAACATCACCAACCTGCTCGATGGTCGAGCCGGGCTTGAGCTGAGCAAACGTCGTCGTGCAGATGCCGGAATGCGTCGGCATGAGATGCGGCACAAAGGAGAGCTTCACCTCACGACCGGCGGCAAGCGCGAGTTCTTGTCCGATCTCGCTCAAATGCCGATGCAGCGGAACGCTGTAGCTGCGCACGCTGTTTTGCACCTCGCAGAACAAGAGCGGGATGCTCTCTTTACGCCCAGCGCCACTCGCGCCGCTCATGCTGGCGACGGAAAGTGGCGAATCGGCCAGCAGGTCCGCTTTGAGCAATGGAATGAGCGGCAGCAGGATGCTGGTGGGATAACAACCCGGGCAGGCGATGAGCCGCGCGGACTTGATCTGCTCCGCACGCACCTCGGGCAGCGCATAAACGGCTTCATCGAGCAGTTCAGGCGCGGGATGCGCATGACCGTAAAATTCTTCATACAACGCGGCGCTGCGCAGGCGGAAGTCGGCGCTCAGGTCGATGACCTTCAAGCCGAGTTCGAGCAAGGGCTTCGCGTATTCAGAGGCAACTCCGTGCGGCACCGCAAGAAACGCGATCTCAGCGCCTGCGGCTTTCAGTGCGGCCGCGTCAGGGGCGGTGAAGGTCAGTGAATCGGCGACACCGACGCCCCGGAAGCGCGGAAACTCTTTGGAGAGTGCTTTACCTACGAGCGAACGCGAAGTCACCGCCACGAGTTCTGCGTTTGGATGGCGCAGCAGCAGGCGCAGGAGTTCGGCTCCTGAATAACCACTGGCTCCTACGACGGCGACTTTGACTTGGGCGGACATATTGCGGGGGGCGGAGTATGGGATGTCGCGCGAACCGTGCAACCCTGAAAAAGGTCATTTCAGCCTGCTAGAAAAGCAGGCCGCATGCCGTGGCCGCCCGATCTTCCGCCTTACTGCTGCGGCAGCTTCAATTCGACACGCTTACCGCCGCGCTGGACGATGGCGACGAGTTTTTCACCGGGGCGATGCTGCTGAAGCAGATGGCCGATGATGGCGCTCTCGGTGATGCGCTGTTTCAGATCGCCGATCTGCACGAGGATGTCGTCTTTCTGGAATCCCTCCTTCTTGGCGGCGGCATGCGGGCCGTACTGGCCGACATGGAAGATGCGCAGGGCCATCTGTTCTTTGTCGAGTCCGAGGCCGGCGCGTTCTTCATCGGGGATGTCATCCATCTTCATGCCGCCGAAGGCCATGGCTCGCATGGGCCAAGTGCCAGCACGTTTGCCGATGTCTGCCTTCAAGCGCCAGCCAGCGGGCAGTTCGAGCGTGAGGGCGGTTTCTTTGCCATCGCGCTGAATCGTGGCCGGAATCGAGCCTGAGTCAGGCGCACGGTGCAAAATCCAGCTCACGTCGGCGATGGAGACGAGCGGTTGGTGGTTGAGTAAAATGAAAACGTCACCGGCTTTGACGCCTGCGGTCTCTCCGGACGACCCAGCGGTCACCGCCTCGACTTTGGCGATGTCATCCGTGGCCAGCGTGATGCCGAGCGTCTCGATGGACGGCTGCGGATAGATCCATTCCACCGGCATGGGCTGGCTTTGGGCGCGGTAGTGCGCGCGGAAGGCGTCTCCGACCATGTGGCAGTGGACGCAGCTCTGCATGACCTTGCCGTCCCAGTCGAGTTTGCTGGGATACTTGGCGGCGAGCGTGGGAAACTCGACGGGCTTCTGGTAGGGCACGGGACCGCCCTGCTTGCCGGTGAGCGTGGTTTTGTTGGCCGGATAGCCTTGGTGGATGGCCAGCACGGCATCGAGCGCCTTCTTGAAGCTGGCGGTGGTTTTGTTCAGCGGATCTTTTTGATGCAGCCAGGAGCCGTAGCGGCCGTAGATCGTGCCATCGCCGTTGAACATGATCGCCGAAAACGAGAGATCGTAATCAAACTGGAACTTGGCGAGGTCGAGCGCGTTGGCGTTGATGACGCGGACGCAGACAAATTGGTCCAGCAGCGGCACGAGTTCCGGCTCCTGGAGCACGCTGGCGTCGATCCCGGCACAGGACATGCAGGGCACGCAGCGCAGCACAACGAGCAGCGGCTTGCCGGTGGTCTTGGCAAGACGGAAACCGCTGTCGATGTCATTCCAGTTCCAGCGCGTGTCGTTTTCCATCTTCGCCTTCTCGCCGCGCACCGCGCCTTCGCGGTCTTTGACGGTTTCAGCATGAGGGAGCGTGGCAAAAGTCAGCCAGAGGGCCGGAACGAGTGATTTGGGCTTCATGCTTTAAATTCTGCCAAGGTCGTCGCCCCGTTGGCAAGCCAGGAAAATTTGCCGTGCGGTTTTTGGAATGGACAGAAGGCCGTTTCATTCGGTTAATCGCGGCCAGCTCACCCAAGCCCAGCATTCATGCCCGAAGTAACTGCCATCTCCAAGTTTGCCTGTCCTGCCTGCGGCGCGGAGGCCGTGTGGACGCCGTCGAAACACGCGCTGGTCTGCCCTTACTGCGGCACCGAGTCGCCCGCCGAACTTAAAAGCGATGGCACGCTGGTGGAAGAAAACGACCTCGTCGCCATGCTGCGGGCCATTCCCGATGATCAACGCGGCTGGGCGGCGGTACGCAAGACGGTGAAGTGCCAGAGCTGCCATGCGATTTCGGTCTTCGATGAAAAGCGCGTGGCGCAGAACTGCGATTTCTGCGGCTCGCCTGCGATGCTGGCGGTGGATGATGTGGGCGCGCCGATCCGGCCCGGCAGCCAGCTTCCCTTCAAGATCGCGCAAAGCCAGGTGCGCGAGGACATCCGCCGCTGGTATGGCAGCCACTTCTGGGCGCCGAACAAACTGGGCCAGAAAGCGCTCACCGACACGCTGCACGGCCTCTACCTGCCTTACTGGACCTTCGACGCGCACGCCGAGTGCCCGTGGGAGGCGGAGGCCGGTTACTATTACTACACGACCAACAGCAAGGGCGAGCGCACGCGCCACACGCGCTGGGAATACGCCTCCGGCCATGTCAGCACCGACTTCGACGACGTGCTCGTGCCCGCGTCGAAGGGTGTGCATCCGAACCTGCTCGAAAAACTGCAACCCTTCCCGACCACGACCGATCTGCTGCCGTATGACCCCGGCTATCTCTCCGGCTGGGTCGTGGAGCAGTATCAGATTGATCTCATCAACGCGGCGCAGGATTCACGCGGCCGCATGGATGGCCAGTTGAGGGATCAATGCACCGCACAAATTCCTGGAGACACGAGCCGCAATCTGAAAATCTCCCCCGACTACAGCGCCCAGACCTTCAAGCATGTGCTGCTGCCGGTCTGGCTGTTGACTTACACCTACGGCACCAAGAATTACCAAGTGGCCGTGAACGGGGCCACCGGCAAGATCACCGGCGAGTATCCGCTGAGCTGGGTGAAGATCACCATCGCGATTGTGATCGGTTTGATCATCCTGGGCATCATCCTTTCGTTTCAGAACTGAGCCGTTGTGAACTTCAAATTCCGAGAACTACCCATCGCCATCGCGCTGCTCGCGATTGTCGTGTTTTTCGCGATCAACGAGCCGGCGTTCCTCGGGGCGCGCAATTTGTCGATGTTGGCGACGGAGCTCTCCATCACTGCGACGCTGGCGATGGGCATGCTGCTCATCCTGCTGCCGGGGCACATTGATTTGTCCGCTGGCAGCGGCGTGGGTTTGCTGGGCGGCATCGCCAGCGTGCTGGTGTTTCATCATCAACTGCCTGCGCCCGCCGCGCTCGGCTTGGGATTGTTGTGCGGCGTACTGATCTGGATGGCGATGGGCGCGTTCATCGTGCGCGAGCGCATGCCGTCCTTCATCGTCACGCTTGGAGCGCTCTTAATTTTCAAAGGGCTGTTCTGGCTCGTCATCGACAACGCCACCGTTCCCGTGGCTCCCGGTGGTCAGAGCAATCTCTACTCACTGCTCACCACTTACTACCTGCCGCAACGATTCGGCTGGCTGCTGGCCGCCATTCTTGTCGCGGCGTTGATCTTTACCACCATCAGCGCCCGCAAGCGCCGCCTGGAGAACGGCTTTGCCGTGGACAGCAAAGAGATGGCCTTCCTGCGGTTGTTCATCACGGCACAGGCCATCGCGCTTTTTGTGCTCGTTACCGGCCAGTTTCGCGGCATTCCCCTGCCCTCACTCATTCTCGGCGGTGTGACGATGATTGTGTATGCCGTCACGCAGCACACGAGCCTCGGACGGCATTTGTATGCCATCGGCGGGAACACCGAGGCCGCGTTTGTCTCCGGTGTGCCGATGAAACGCACAGTGATCGCGGCTTACAGCGGCATGGGGGCCATCGTGGCCATCACCGGCTTCATGCAAACCGCGTATGCGGGTTCCTCCACAACCACGGTCGGCGATTTGATGGAACTCGACGCCGTGGCCGCCTGTGTGATCGGCGGCGTGAGTCTGCGCGGCGGCCGCGGCACCGTTTTGGGCGTGCTGCTCGGCGCATTGATCATCGCCTGCCTGCTCAACGGCATGACGCTTATGTCCGTGCCGCCAGAGCGCAAATTCATCGCTCGTGGTGTCGTGCTGATCCTCGCCGTGTGGATGGACATGCGGCTGAGCCGCAGGCAATGACACCCGTCAGGGCTTGGCAGCATCCCATTCGACGAGGAAAGGCATAGGCTGGCCCGCCTGAGGTGCGACGCCCAGTTCTTGCCGCACGGTGTGGAAGCAAAGAGCCTGGCCCTTGCCCTTCACCTCCTGACCTCCCGCGAACTTCCAATCAAAGGTTTCACCCGTGACCCAGGACCATTCACGACGCACTTTGACGCCGCCGAGGAACACATGGCCCTTGTGGCCGGTCGCGCCCACCGTCAGCGTCCGGCGCAGCCATTCCCACTCCTGCGGAGTTGTGATCGCGGCCAGATAACCGCCCATGTCCTTGGCTTTCTTCCGCGCCTCGACCCATTTCAATTTTTCTTCCACCAACTGGTAGCGATGGCCGCCGAAAACGAGCGCGGCAGCAGGACTGGCAATGTCAGCGATTGGAGGTGATGGCTTCTCGACGATCACGGGAACTGGTGTGGCCGCGGGCGGAGGCAGCGTTTCCGGCACTGCCTCAGCAATCAGCGCTGCGGGCGTGGTGACTTCCTGCTCTTGAGATCCGCCGGACAGCACGACCACCAAGGCAGTCAGCGCGGCGACAGTGGCGAGGCTGTAAACCAGCAGTCCCTTCGATTTCCGCGCCGAAGGAGAACTCGTGGCTCCAGGGTCATCCAGCGTCAGCAGCAGCGATGGCGGCACCGCCGCGAGCGCCTCGCCGCCGGTTTGAATGGGCGGCGTGGGCAAAATCGCGTCAAGATCGCGCCGAAAGTCGGACACCGTCGGATAACCCTGCTCGAGGTCTGTCTCCATCGCCTTGGAGATGATCGCGTCGAAACGCGGATCAGTGCCGGACAACACGCTCGGCATGCGAAAGCTGCCGCGCGGAACCTCGCCCGTGAGCATCTCGTACAACATCACGCCGACCGCATGGAGATCGGCCTGGAGGTCCGCCATCGCCTGGGTGCTGTCCACCAGGCGTGCCAGCCCAAAGCCTGCCACTTTCACCACGCCTGACAGGTTGATCAAAAGGTTCGAGGGCCTGAGATCACCATGCGCGAAGCCCTGCTGGTGCGCGCAGGCCAGCGCGTCGCACACATGCGCGGTGATCGTCAGCGCCTGTGCCTCTGTCAGTCGGCCCAGCGTGATGAGCAACCGCGCCAGATCCGTCCCGTCCAGGTACTCCATGACGAGGTAAAACAGCCTGTGGCCGTCCTTGCTGTTCTCATGCTCAAGAACACCCGCATCCAAGACTTTCACAATGCCTGGATGTTCCAACTCCGAGAGCGCGAGCACCTGCTGCTTGAACGCGTCCAGTTCATTCGCGTCGTCCAGTCGATCCGCCAGCAGCACCCTGACCGCCACCGGGCGCTCCGGCGTGATCTGCGCCGCCTGATACACCGCCCCCATGCCACCGCAGCCGAGCAACGCCTCAAACCGATACTGCGGCAACCAAGCCTGCATTTCCTCGGTCAAAGGCGACTGCCAGCGACCGACGGGTCTGAGGTGGGAGGAATCGTTACTCATGCGCACAGGATGTTTGAGCCGGGTTGGAGGCTACCAGCGTCATGAAACGAGGCCATACCGTGCGTGATTTCAGTTCTCTCCGGCCTTGCCAGCCTTGTGGGTGGCTTCGATGGCCTCCTCGATGTTGTGCAGAGCCTTGTCAGAGAGGCCGTTCTCCAGATCCTTGGCGGCCTGGCCGCTGAGGCGGTGGGCACTTTCTTTGAAGGAGCCGTGCTTGTTCCCCTTGTCCTTCGACAATTCAATCTCGGCCTTTTTGAGATAGATGATGGCGTCACCCACTTCTTTGGCGCTGCCTTTGGCGAGTTCCTGGGCTTTGGCTAGATTCTTGAGGGCACCATTGATGCGCGACTGTTTCGGATACTCCGGCAGCTTGGTCGACTTCGATTTGGACTTGTCGGCCCCTGATGCGCAGGTGACGACGATGAGGAGCACACTGACCGCGAGAGTGAAGATTCGGTTCATGGCGTAGGTGGATAGTTGGAGCGGATGTTAGGACTCTACCGTCAAATGCAAAGGCTAAAATTCACCCGCCTGCTGCGGCGGACATGACCATCTCCGCATTCGACATTCATGCGTCATTCGCCATTCTCCCTACATGTCCGCCGCCTCCAAAGCGCAAATTCATCGCCTGCGACGTCTTGTTGATTCTCGCCATTTGAATGGACATGCGGCTTGGTTACAGGCAACAATTCTCACACCATTAATATGAGCACAGGCAAGCCGCTCAGCATTTCACGCGTCTTTGTGGCCCTTTGGTGCCTGGCTCTTGTTGCCATGGCTGTAATCGCATTCCAGCCGGAAGCAAACCGGGCATCTCGCCTCAACACCGTGGGGTTGGTTCTTGGCCTCCTCGTAACTTGTGTTGCGTGCCTTTGGTCCAAAAGAAGAGCAAGAATGGCGTGCCTCGCTGGGCTCGGTGCTTTGGCGTCGCTCGTTGCATGGCCTTGGAGCATCCACACTCCCATCCAAACTTTGCGCTCAAGTTATGTGGAGCGGCTGCAAACATATGAGGGCTGTTTGTATTATTGGGGAGGAGAGTCTCACCGTGGCATCGACTGCTCCGGTTTGATCAGAAGAGGTTTGATCGACGCTTGTTTTTACAGTGGTGTGGCTAACGCAGACTTGGGCCTGATCCAGCACGGTTTGACGCTTTGGTGGAATGACACGAGTGCCAAAGCCCTGGGTGAGGAGCACCAGGGACTGACAAAACATTTGTTCGACGGTCCTGACCTGAAGACTCTCGATCACAAGAAATTGCAGGCTGGAGACATCGCTGTCACCGATGATGGTGTTCACATCATGGCTTATCTTGGCGATGAAACCTGGATTGAGGCAGACCCTGGCAAATTGAAGGTCATTAAGATTCATGCACCCACCACAACCAACGGTTGGTTTCTCCATCCCATCAAAATTTTGAGATGGAGCCTGCTGCAACAGTAATGATGGTTCATTTCGGCATTCGACATTCATTCGTCATTCGCCATTCTGGCTTCGTCATTTACCCACATGTCCGCCGCCTCGAATCTTCTCAAACAACACCTGCAGCAGCGCCAACTTCTCGGCGTGACGCACATTCCGCTGCGGCCCGATGCACTGGATAAATTGAGCGGCCTGGACCGCAAGCCGGTGACGCGCGAGATTCCTGAGACAAAGCCGATCAGCGTCGAATCCGCGCCCGGAGCACGAGCGATTCTCGACAATCCGCCGCCGGAGACCAAGAAGCCCGGTTTGATCGAGGTCGCGGGTGACACCATCGAGGAAAAACTCGCCGCGCTGCGCACGATGGCGGAAACGTGGGAACCGGCGCGTGCTTTGGAAAGCCTGCGCCAGACGATGGTCTTTGCGGTAGGTGATCCACACGCGAAATTGATGTTTGTGGGCGAGGCACCGGGCGCGGAGGAGGAAAAGCTGCGCGAGCCTTTCGTCGGACCTGCCGGGCAAAAGCTCACGGCCATCATCAAGGCGATGGGACTCGATCGTCCGCAGGTGTACATCAGCAACATCTGCAAATTCCGCCCTGCGATGGACAATCAGGGCAGCGGCAACCGCAAGCCGACCGCCGAGGAGATGAAGGCGTGCCTGCCCTTCGTGCTCACAGAGATCGATCTCATCAAGCCGCAGGTCATCGTGGCCCTCGGTGCCACGGCAGCGGAAGGACTCGGTATGCCCGGCAGTGTGGGAGGGCTGCGCGGTCGTTTTCACAGCACCAGCGGCATTCCCACGATGGTGACTTATCATCCGTCGTATCTGTTGCGTGAGGAAAAGATGGGCGACGGCATTCGCGCCAAGCGCCAGGTGTGGGAGGACATGCTCAAGGTCATGGAAAAGCTCGGCCTGCCCATCAGCGAGAAGCAGCGCGGCTATTTCCAGGCAAAATAGGCATGGAGGCGGTCGTTTGAATGCCGCCATGAAACCAAAATCGTTCAGCCGCCGCGATCTGCTCAAACTCGGCACCGCGGGCGCCACGGCGCTGGCTGGAACGGAAACGCAGGCCGCCGGGAAGAAGGCCGGGCCGGTTTGCGAGGAAGGAGGCTGCTGCATCACTCCCTCGGGTGATTTTTACAACGTCGAGCGCGGCAATCCGCTGCCGTACAAGCTGCCCGTCGAAAAACAGCGTGAGATCGGCATGTTGCGCGAGACGTGGCAGCTTGAGATCGTCGCCGATCCGGCCAGCAACTCTAAAATCGAGCGCCCGATGCTGCGTAGCGATGGCACAGCGCTCACGTTCGAGAAACTGATGGAGATCGCGAAGACGAAGGCGGTGAGTTACTTGAAGGTCATCACCTGTAACAACCTCTCCGACCCGCTCGGTCACGGTTTGTGGGAAGGCGTGCCGTTGCGTGATGTGCTGTGGCACTGCGGCCCGGTCGAAAACCTGCGCCACATCTGGTATCATGGGCATCATAACGAAGACCCGAAGCAGATCTTCAAATGCTACCTGCCGATGAACCGTGTCTTTGAAGATCCGCCGGGCGAGCAGCCCGTGATCCTTTGCTACAAGCTCAATGGCGAGTTCCTCACCGGCGAGCGCGGCGGTCCGGTGCGCATGATCGTGCCGGAGGCATACGGCTTCAAATCGGTGAAGTGGCTGCAACGTGTCGGCTTCACCAACGAACATCAGTCCGACGACACCTACGCGAACGGCAACAACGACATCAACTCCTGGCTCAAGACCTTCGCGCGATTCGGCGACCTGCCATCGCAGATCAAGGCGGGTGAGCCGCTGACGATCCACGGCAATGTCCAAGTCGGCATCTCCGGCCTCAAGAAGGTGCAATACTGGCTGCGTGATGTGAACCAACCGCTTCCGGCGAACGATCCACACCTCACCAAAGCGCCGTGGCAGGACGCGCAGATCGTTCCATTCGATGGCGGCGGCATCGCAGGCTTCAAAGGCGCGCCGCTGCATCCGGCGCAGTTTGATCCCGTGACGAGAAAACCACGCGAATGGCCGCTGCGGCACACGCTTTGCCGCTGGACCGCGAAACCGCTCAAAATCCCCGTCGGCAAGCATGAGCTGCGCTGCCGCACGATTGATGCGAACGGAGCCGCTCAGCCGATGCCGCGTCCGTTTCCGAAATCCGGTCGCAACGGCATCCAAAAAGCGCTGTTGGAGGTCTTGGCATGACGCGGCTCATTCAAATCGCCGAAACTGAGGCTGACACGCTGCGCTGCTTCGATGTCATGCATGAACTGCGCCCGCATCTGACGCGGCAGGAGTTCCTCGCGCGAGTCGCACGACAGCGCGCGCAGGGTTATCATCTGGCGTTTCTCGAATGCGAGGGCGTCGTGCGTTCCGTCACCGGCTACCGGCTGCTCGAAACCCTCGCCTGGGGCCGCATCATGCATGTGGACGATCTCGTGACCTGCGGCGCCGACCACGGCGGCGGTTTTGGCAGCGCTTTGCTCGACTGGCTCATCAGGGAGGCGAAACTGGTCGGCTGCGCTCAACTCCACATCGATTCCGGCGTGCAACGCTTTGGTGCGCATCGGTTTTACCTGCACAAGGGCCTGGACATCACTTGTCATCATTTTGCGCTGAAGTTTTAAGGCGCATGGAAGAAATTTCCCGCGCCAGATGATGAGGGCTTGGCAAACGGAACGTTTTCCCTGAGAATCACTTCTCAACTCAAACAACCAGCCATGTCGCGCAAACTCAGTCACATCGCCCCGGATTGGTGGGATTACACCACCCTGGACTTCGACCTCATCAACGACGCCGCAAGGCTCACCGAGCGCGATCTGCGCCAGCTTTCGCGGCCCGGCTTCAAGGTCGTCATGTACGACACGCTGGAGGATTTTTACCTCGCCGAGGCCCTGGAATACATCCACGCCTGGCGTCAGGCCACGCCGGACAATCCCACAGGCATCTGCGGCCCCATCGGCCCCACGGAGCAGCTCCCGCTCGTGGCGCGTCTCATCAACGACCTCGGCATTTCCATCAAAGACGGCCATTTTTGGGGCATGGACGAGTGGTACGACGAAAACACCAAGAAAGAGGTCAGCATGGAGCATCCGCTGTCCTTTGAGCGGGCGGACCGCCAGCTCTGCTTCGACCGCATGCAGAAAAAGCTCTGCATGCCGGACTCCCACCTGCATTTCCCAAAAGCGGACGTGGCTGAATATGTGAAAAGCTGGCAGAGCGGCGTGCGCTGCGTCGTCATGCAGGGCGGCCAGGGCGACATCAAGCACTGGGCCTTCAACGACCCCCTCAAGCGTACCGGCAAATGGAAAAACGAGCCGCCGCCCCCTGCCGAATACCGCAAGCTCAGCACTCGCGTCGTCGAGTTGCATCCCATCACGCTCGCGCAAAACGCCCGCACTTCCGGCGGTGGAAACATCACCATGGTGCCCAAGATGGCCATCACCGTCGGCCCGAAGGAAACCTGGATGGCCGAGAAGGTGAGCATCTGGCACGCCGGCCTGCATGACAATCCCCTGGGCCAGCGCCTCACCGCGCTGATGATCTCCAAACGCCTGGCCGACAGCTCGGTGCCGATGTCCTTGCTCGCGGATCACCCCAATGTGCAGTTCAACTACTACCGCGGCGGCCTGGGCCACTGCGAGGTGGAGATGCATTAACCAGGGGTTCCCAATGGCAGTTTGCGAGTTTGACGCGCTGTGGCGCGTCGAAACTATCGTTTGCTATTTGCCGGACTAGACCGACATACGGGCCGCAAGTTAACCTGATAAAGGCTAAGCTAAGTCGTTCATCAGGTCGTTTCTTTGGTGTTCTGAAATCCGATAACGGAGCTTACTCAAGCCTTGGCGCAGGCTGACCGAACCCAATAAACGAAAATGAACACGAAAATGTATGTGGGCAATCTGCCCTTTAGCGCCACCGAAGATGATATCCGCAGCCTGTTCTCCGAGCACGGTGTGGTGACTGATGTCTTCCTCCCCATGGATCGCGACACCGGCCGCCCACGCGGCTTTGCCTTTGTCACCATGGACTCTGCCTCCTCGATGGAAGCAGCCATCCGCGGCCAGAACGGCAAGGACTTCGGCGGTCGCAACCTCGCCATCAATGAAGCCCGTCCGAAGGAAGAACGTCCTGGTGGCGGCGGCGGTGGTGGCTACGGCGGTGGTGGTGGCGGCGGCGGTGGTCGCGGCGGCTACGGCGGCAAGGGCGGTGGCGGCGGCGGTGGTCGCGGCGGCTACGGCGGCGGCGGTGGTGGTGGCGGCGGCGGTGGCCGTGATCGCTACTAATTCGCAGCGCATCCTATTTTAAACCAATCTTGGCGGCATCCTGGCAACGGGATGCCGCTTTTTCATGGCTCACGGGGAAAACCAAAACCATTTGAGCAATCGTTTGCTATTGCGGCCCTGGCGACGATAGGAGCACCGCAAGTTAACCTGGTGCATGCCAACTAAGTTGTTCATCAGGTGATTCTTTTTGATTCGTTGGTGTTCTGAAATCCGATATCGGAGCTCTGTCTGGCCTCTCACAGGGGAACTGCGACCCAATAAAAGATATGAACACGAAAATGTATGTGGGCAACCTGCCCTTCAATGCCACCGAAGACGACATCCGCACGCTCTTCACCGACTACGGCACTGTCACCGACGTCCACCTGCCCATGGACCGCGAATCGGGCCGCCCCCGTGGCTTTGCCTTTGTCACCATGGATTCTACCATGGCCATGAACGAAGCCATCCGTGGCCTCAATGAGAAAGACTACGGCGGTCGCAACCTGACCATCAACGAAGCCCGTCCGAAGGAAGATCGCCCAGCCTATGCAGGTGGCGGCGGCGGCGGCGGTGGTGGTGGTCGCGGCGGCTACGGCGGCAAAGGCGGCGGTGGTGGCGGCGGCGGTCGCTACTAAGCGCCCCTGATTCCCTCCCAACCCCCAAAATTCACGGCGGTATCCTGGCAACGGGATGCCGCTTTTATGTGCCCTGACGCCGCACTGGCAGCACCCAATCCCAAACGATGACGAGGGCTCAAATCATAACTCGGCGAGTCACTTCGTCGCTTCGATGATGGCAATGGTGTCCTTCTCCACCTGTTCAGCGATGGTTTTCAACTCGGCTGACTCAGACAGAGAAGCCAGCAGCGCCGAAGGACGCACCATTCCAATCAAAGTCTTGCCGCCGTCTTGATAAACGGAGATGCGACATGGCAGAGCGATGTTCATGCCCATGTCGGCAGTCAGCACGGCGGCGGCTTGCTGGGGATTGCAGACTTCGAGGATGTGGCAGGCATTCGGCAGGTCGAAGCCCTTGCTCGCGAGGGTCTGTTTGAGGTCGTAAGTGTGCAACACGCCGTAGCCGTGCTGTTTGACCGAGGCTTCGAGATCGATCACGGCCTGGGCCGGTGATTTGGTGGTTTCGGCGATATAGCGTGGATTCATGATGGGGACACTGCCGCAGGAGAACCACGATTGCATCACACAAGCTCACGAAAGCAGCGCCTCGGTTGTCCCAAAGGCGCGCCACCTCATTATCTCTGCCTGAAACTATTTTCGGCAAATGAGCGCCGTTCCTGGAAATAGAAAGACACACTCCATGCCGAACCTCGACGACCAGCACCATGACCAATTTCTCCGCCTCTTTGCGGAGCATGAGGCGGCACTGCACACCTTGCTGCGGGGCCACTGCTGCCATCCCGTGAAGACGCCAGCGAGGCGCTTCAGGAGACGATCATCGTTCTATGGCAGAAGTTCGGCGAGTTCGATCCGACCCGTGAATTCCGCGCCTGGGCATCGGGCATTGCGCAACACAAGGCGCTGGCTTTGCTACGTGACCGATAATGTTACCTGCACAAAGCCTTACAAGAGCACACAGATATCCTCCTCACAGGCCATGTCGAGATCAGTCTGGTCGCCTCGTAGTCTTGGGACCACCATGCTCACACCCGAATCCCTCACCGCCACCTTGCTCGCTGAGCGGCTGCCGCTCACGGCGTTTTTTGCCAGCGTGACGCGGGATTTTCATCTGGCGGAGGATGTCTTTCAAGAGGTGTGCGTGAAGGCGGTGGCGCGGGCGGAGAGCTTCGAGACGACGGCGCATCTCATGAACTGGGCACGGCTCGCCGGGAAAAATCGCGCCATCGACATTCTGCGGGCGCGGGATGGTCGTTACGTTGGCCTCAGCGATGAAATGCTGGCGCTGCTGGCAGAGGACTGGCCGAATGAATCGAAGACCGATGCGATGCAGGAGGCGCTGGATTACTGCATCACGCAGATCACGCCGAACAACCGCGAGGTGCTGCGCCTGCGTTACTTTGAACGTCGCAATTGCACCGACGTGGCCGCGATCATGGGCCGCAAGATCGAAACCGTCTATCAAGCGCTCGCCCGCCTTCACAAAACCCTCGGCGACTGCATCCGCGCCCGCCTTCAAACCGAATCCGCCTCATGAACGACACCGACTTTCTCGCTCAAGCCATGCGCTACCAAGACGGCGTTCTCACGCCGGATGAAGTCCTCGCCTTCGAAACCGCCATGCGTGATGATCCGGTGAAACGACAGCTCTTTGCCGACATGCAGGTCCGCTCGATGGCGCTGCATGATCGGTTTCGTCAGGAGGCATTCCGCATCGAACCGGGTCCAAAGAGAAGAACCACCTGGATCACCCGCCCGATCGCCGCGATGGCCGCCGGGCTCGTCATCGGCCTTTTCAGCGCGTCGATTGTCTGGGCCATCTCATCGCCGAAAGCGACGACCGAGCGGCTCTTTTCGCTCTTGAACGGCTCGTTCGATGAAAACCGGCTGGAGCATGGTTTTCCTCACCAAGCGGGCTTTTGGAGTGGTGATGAGGCCGCGATCCGCGATGGCCAACTGCGCTTCATCGCACCCGGCAGCGATTCGGGCGATCCTACAGGTCGCGCGATCTCCTGCGATGTGTTCCAACTCGTCGATCTGCGCCCGCTGCGGCACGCGCTGAGCCCGGAGGGCGATTCCGTGCTCGAACTTAGTGCGGATTTTCGCGATGGTCGTGCCCCCAACACAAGACCCTCTGTGTCCTTCTTCGGTCAGCTCTACCTTTTCTCAGGCGATCCCGGCTCCCTGCATCAAACCTGGCCGCAAAGCATCCCGGAAGCCCTCGCCAGCGGCAGTGCCCAGGTCACCACGCTCGGCTCCGATGCTAAAGGTGTGCGCACCCTCACTGCGAAGTGCCTCATCCCTGCTCAAGCTGATTTCGCCGTCATCCAAATCGCCGCCCGACCCAATCTTCGACCTGCTAAGCTCGATGGTCTCTCCGCTGACAACGTGAAGCTGACTTTGAAAACCCAGCCCACCTTGCCTGTGCGCATCGTGCAGCGGTGAGATCAGCAGTAGGCAGAAGAATGGGGGCAGTAGAATGACGGTGAAGCAGACTTTAGCCCTTATTCTTCTGCCCCCATTCTATTACCTAAAATGAATTGTCGATTCTTCGTGAGGCTCTCCGTATTTCCCAAGATGATCCGTCCAACCTTCCTCCTATTTTTTGCCTCCACAGCCGTCGCTCTCGATTACCCGCACGTCACCGCCGAACCGCAAAAGACCGGCTGGCCGCTCACGGCGGAAGAACGTGCTTATGTCATCGACAAGCCCGAATACGAGCGCCGTCCGGGTCGCGAGTCGAACAAGCATCTGCCGCAGCTTTGGCCTCAAGTGCCCAGCGCTGGCCATTTCGGCGGCGATTCATGGCTGAAGCTTCACGAAGCCCATGTGAAGACCGTGCAGGCCAATCAAGGCCCCATCGACGTGCTGCTCGTCGGCGACAGCATCACGATCCAATGGGGTGAGTCATGGAAAAAACACTTCCCCGAGCTCAAAGCCGTCAACATCGGCATCGGCGGCGACAAAACGCAGAACGTGCTGTGGCGACTCGATCACGGCGGTGTCGAGGGACTCCAGCCCAAGGCCATCGTGCTCATGATCGGCAACAACAACATGTTCTTCACCCCCGAGACCGGCATCGAGGCAGCCGCGCTCGGCATCCAGATGTGCGTGAAGAACCTGCGCGAGAAGTTCCCCGCCGCCGCGATCATCGTCGCGAAGATTCTGCCTGCCCACGCTCCCGGCAATCGTTTCTACGAGGACATCAAGAAGACCAATGCCGCCCTCGATCCGCTAAAGCTCGAAAGTGATGCCAAGGTGAAGGTACTCGACCTTTGGTCCGACTTCACGAACGCCGATGGCACAATCAAGAAGGACCTCTTCACGCCGGACAACATCCATCTCTCACCTGCAGGCTACGCCCTGTATGCGCTGCGATTGAAGCCGCTGTTAGAGACGCAGTAGGTGACAGCGAAAAGAAATCGCTCACCTCATTTCTGCAGGGCGCACCCTTGAAGGCTATATGCTCCAGCCCCTGATCGAAAAGATATGTCACGCGCAAAAACAATCGCCTTCTTCGCATTGATCGGCCCGGCCGCCGCAGCCGTACCGTTTCTTATCACGATCCTCACTCTCGCCGCCTTCCATCGCGACGCCCAGGGGATCGGCATTGCGGTGGCTGCGTTGTTCATGGCCTATGTTTATGGTCTCATTCCATCGGCGGTTTCCGGATTGCTGTTTTCATGGGTCGTGGGCCGCCATCCGCATGTCGTCCATCGCGCGGCCTCCGTTGCGCGGGTGGGAGCGGGCGCCGGTTTTCTTTCGTCCCTGCCCCTTGCAGCTTGGGCATTTCTCCTCACTGAAAAAGTCCTTGCTTACGATCACGCCCTTATGGCTGCGGCCTTCCTTGTTCCCGGCATTGTTTCCGGGGCCGTCTGCGCGGTCTTGTGGCGTAAGTGGGCATCCGCTGTGACAAAGCATTCTCCGACGCGGAAGACCATGAACTCCACACCCGCAAGCTGACGACAGCCAATTCATTTCAGTCCCTTTCGGCCAGCATTCCTTTCTCCTTGCAATGGATTGGTGAAACAGGAAATCTCCCCACCATGACCAATTTTGATATGGTGTTATGGGGGTTTATCGCAGTGCTTCTCACTGGGGGGCTGGTCGGTTACTTTAAAGCTGGGAGTCGGGTGTCGCTGCTTACGAGTGGCCTTATCGCGGCCCTCCTGGCGTTCGCCGCTTGGGGATTTTTCGGCACAACCACTTCCCGCTCGGTCGCGAGATTCATTGTCGGATGTCTCTTTTGCCTCTTTGGCTACCGCTGGTGGGTGAGTCGAAAGTTCATGCCCGGTGGCCTCATGGCCCTGGCAGCGCTTGCGACCAGCGGCCTGCTGGCGGGATTTGACGATCATTAAAACGGAAACTTTCATTTACGGTGTGCCGGTCCTCGTCGCCGCTTGCGCTCACGATCGCGTTTGGCTCTCCTGCCTAAACCGCTTTGTCGAGTGTTTGAAAGGTTCCCCGTATTCTCAGGATGATCCGATCCGCTTTCCTTCTCTTCGTTATTTCCACTGCTGCCGCACTCGATTATGCGGAGAAGCTGAAGCCGCTCCTCGCGGGTCAATAACCGGATTTAGGCAGGAGAATCTGAACCATTCTTCTACCCCCATTCTCCTGCCTAACTTATCTGCCATCTTCCATGTCACCACTCCGCCTGCTCTTCCTCCTAGCTGCCGCAGTGGTGCCTCTCGCCGCCGAGCCATCAAAGCCGAACATACTTTTCATCATCGCCGACGATCTCGCCACGCGTCTCGGCTGCTACGGTGACAAGACGGCCATCACGCCGAACCTCGACCGACTCGCCAGCGAAGGTGTCGTGTTCACCAAGGCTTACTGCCAGGGCGCGGTCTGCACCCCCAGCCGCACTTCGTTCATGCTCGGGCTGAACACTCGTCATGCGAAGGCGAATCATTTTATCGAGCATCCCGACACGATGACGATGGGGCGCTGGTTCCGCGAGCACGGCTACCAAACCGCCGCCATCGGCAAGATCGATCACGACGACCCCAACGACGCCTACACCGACCCGAAGGCCTGGGACTTGCGAGTGAAGCGTGAGGACATGGCCCCGAAGCTGCCCACACAAAACACCTTCTTCGATGAGGACCTCGGCCAGCAGCGGAAACGCGTCTCGCTCATCCGCCTTGCCGATTCCCAAGAGGCCATGGGCGACTGGGTGCGTGCCGAGCGCTTGATCCAGTTCTTCGACAAGGAACGCGATGCCTCAAAGCCCTTCTTTGCCGCCATCGGCTTCCACACCCCGCATGTGCCCTGGGACAGCACCCGCGCGATTTACGACCAGCATGATCCGGCGAAGTTCACCCCTGAAACGACACCCGCCGATGCCACTCCCCTGCCGCCCGGCTCTCTGCTGCAAGAGCCCGGCATGGAAATGAGCGAGGCCCATCACCGCGAAGGTCTCCGCGCCTATTACGCCGCCGTCACCACGCTCGACCAGCAGATCGGTCGCCTGCTCGATCACCTCCGTGCCAAAGGCCAGCTCGACAACACCCTCGTCGTCTTCACCAGCGATCATGGTTATCACCTCGGCTGGCGCGGCCAGTGGTGCAAACACAGCATTGATGAGCAAGTCATGCGCGTCCCCCTCATCGTGCGCCATCCGAAGGGCGCAAAGAACGCCAAGGCCAGCGGCATCGTCGAACTGCTCGACCTCTTCCCCACCTTCTGCGACTTCGCCGCACTCCCCGCGCCTGAAACGCTCGATGGCAAAAGCTTCCTACCCTTGCTCATGGACCCGAAAGCCGCAGGCAAACCCGGTGCCTTCTGCCAATGGGGCAACGGCCGCACCGTCCGCACCTCACGCTGGCGCCTCACCGAACGCCGCGAAGGCACCGCGGAACTCTACGACCACAGCACCGATGAGGCCGAGTATCACAACGTCATCGCCAACCCCGATCATGCCCCGCTGGTGGAGCGCCTGCACAGCATGTTGGACAAGGAGTTCGGCCCAATGACAGCGTTGTCTCCTCGAAAGGCCGCAGTAAAATAATAGGATGAACGCATCATCCCTCGCCTGCTTTTGTCTGTCGCTCTTGCTGGTATCGGGAGTGCCGGGCTGCTCGCGACATCCGCAGGTGACGGTGCGCAACAACTCGGGCGTTACGATCACGAATGTGGTGATCTCCGGCCAAGGCTTTTCGGAAAAGCTGCGCGACATCGTTTCAGGCGGTAGCGAGAGAACGGCAGTGCGCCCGACAGCTGATTCGGGCCTGCGGCTTGCCTTTGAAGCAAACGGAACAAGATACAGCCCACCGGAGAATGGGTACCTGGAGGCATCGCCGCACTACCGGGTCACCGCGACCGTAGCGCCTGACTTCAGCGTGAAGGTGGAGTCGAGCATCAAGCCTTGAGATCGAAACCTCGGCGGTATAGACAATAAACTTGCGCTCATCCGTCCTTGCTTCGTGAACATGTCTCCTCGCTTCTACTTGGGTCTTGCTGTGCTGTGCGCTCTCAGTTGCGCGGCGGTCGTCTTTTGGCCTGCCGCTCGTCCACAGATGGAAGAACGGCGGTCGAAGCCCGAATCGTCGAGAAAAACCGTGGACGTGAACCACACGGTCTCCGCAGGGCAGACGCCGGATTTCCTGAAGCGCATGCTGAACGGTGAGATCGCCAAACTCACGCCGGAGCAGATCGAGCACTATGTGGAGTCGCGTGGGCGCGATGCGCTGAGTTTGATCGTGGCCTCCATGCTCGGTGACGGCGGTGACAAGTGGTTGGACGAGGCTGTGGAGCGCTTTCCTGACGATCCGCGAGTCGCCGCGGCGATGCTCATCAAGCGTGGCGGCAGACCAGAGGCCGGGGAATGGATCGCACGCCTGAAAGAGCACGATCCCGGCAACTCGCTGGGCTATCTTTTGGCTGCAAAGTCGGCCCTCGATGGCAGGGATCTCGATGGGGCGATGAAGGAGCTGTCGGCACTCGAATCGACACGCATGAATGATTTTCGTGAAACATGGCAGTCCGGCATCACCGACGCGTATCACAGTGCGGGCTACCAGGGAATGGAGGCCGAGTGGCTGGGCATGGCGCAAACGCCCGTGATGAGTGGCGAGGTGATGAAGTTAAGCGCAGGAATCGCGGAGGCGATGGTGGCCGCCAAAGAGCGGGGTGATCGAACCAAAGCGGAATCACTGGGGCGCTCCGGCGTGAAGGCCGCCGAGTTGGTGGGCGGACGCGGGGATAGAGACTTGCTCATCAACCAGCTCATCAGTGTCTCCATGGAGCGCAAGCTGCTGAACCAGCTTCATGTCTTTGATTTCGTGCCGGGCGATCAACGCATCGTCGTGGAGAGGCTGGGCGAGATGGACAAGCGCATCGCCCGCATCAAATCGGTGATCCAAAGCCACACGGAACTGCTGCCCACGCTCACGGAGTCGGAGTTGCGCCAATACACCCGCCGTGTGCAGGTCGATGGCGAGCTCAAAGCCATGGAGTGGCTGGTGGCGCAGCGGCAGACGGAGCGCTGATGTAAGATTCTTTTCGAATCCCTACATTTGTAGTTGCCAAACCCCGACAAATGTAGTGATGTGCTTCCATTATGCCATCCCTGCCTGACATTTCCGAATCCGAATGGAGCCTGATGGAAGCTCTGTGGGAGTCTTCTCCGCAGACCGCTTCTGAGCTAACGAAAACCCTGCGCCCGACCATGAACTGGGCGGAGAACACGGTGCGCACGCTCCTCACACGCCTGATCGACAAGGGCGCTATCAAGACGGGCGAGAACAGCTCTGGCACACGCACCTACCTGCCCGCCGTGAAGCGCGAGGCCTGCGTCCGTGCGGAGGGCGAGTCCTTCATGCAGCGCATCTTCGGCGGCGCGGCCAAGCCTCTGCTCGTCCACTTTGCGCAGAACAGCAAACTCACCGCCGAGGAAGTGCGCGAGTTGAAGAAAATCCTCGATCAATCCCTGAACTCCTGACCTGCCATGGAAACACTCGCACATCTCTTTGACTGGCTCCTCACCGCCAGCGCCCGTGCCTCGTTGCTCTCTGTCGCGGTGCTGGGCTTGCAGGTGTTGCTGCGCCATCGCGTGCCCGCCCGCTGGCGCTATGCTCTGTGGTTGCCGGTGCTGTTGGTGCTTCTGACACCCGCGTTCCCTGAGAGTCAGTGGAGTGTCGGCTCCATCGTTCGCACAGCGCCCGCGCCATTACCCGCGCCGGTGAGGGTGGCGCAGGAGCCGGCTTTCAGCGTCGCGCCATCAGCTGTCGGAGCAGCTGAAACATCTGCACCCATTTCCTGGAGCCAAATCATGCTCCCGGCCTGGCTACTCGGTGCTGCGGGCATGATCGTGATCTGTCTCGGTTCCTATGCGCTGGCGCTTTGGCGGATCAAACACAACCGCGTGCCGGTGAACGATGCTTTGCTGCATGAAATCGCTGCGCTGGCCCAGGTCATCGGTCTTCGCCGTGTGCCGCATGTGTGGATGTCGCCGGTCGTCCGCAGTCCTGCCGTGACCGGTTTGTGGCGACCCGTGCTGCTGCTGCCGGTGGGGTTCGATGAATCCCTCTCGGCTCAAGAGGCGCGGCTCGTCCTCAGGCATGAACTCACTCACCTCAAGCGCGGCGACCTGCGGCTCAACGCGCTGCTTTGCCTGCTCCTCTCGCTGCATTGGTTCAATCCGCTGCTTTGGCTCGCCTTCTTCAAAGTACGGCTCGACCGCGAGGCCGCGTGCGATGCCCAGGTGCTCGACCGCGAGCCGCAGGCCGAGCGAGTCGCCTACGGGCACACCTTGCTGAAAGTGCAGAGCACCTTCAGCCACCACGGTCTCAGCCTCGGCTTTGTCGGCATCTTCCAGCGCGGCAGCGCGCTTCGTTCTCGCATTCAATCCATCGCCAAATCACCCACCCAAACGGTAACAATGAAAACCACGCTCAGTCTCAGCATTGCGCTTCTCACCTTCCTCGGCATCACCAAAGCCGCGCCGCCTGACAAGAACGCTCCTCAGATGTTGATCGAAGCCAAGTTCATCGAGGTCACTGATGGGGCGACGGACCTGCTTGATTCCTTTGCGACGACTGGGAAGTCACCCAGTGTCAGCGGAATGCTCAATGACGAGCAACTCAGCGCTCTGTGGAAGAAGATCGAGACAACTAAAGGGGTAGATGTCCTTTCGATGCCGCGAGTGACAACCCGATCCGGCCAGGAGGCCAGGATCGAGATTGGTCGCGAGTTCGCCTACAAGGACGCCACCGGCAAGCCTGCCACGAAACAACTCGGCACCACGCTCACGATGGTTGCCACGAAGGGTGGAGAGAACGACATCGATCTTGAGCTGTCACCGCAAATCGTAGAGCTGGAAGGCATGATCAAGGATGCAAAGAGCGGAGTGGAGCAACCTGTCTTCAAGGAACGCAAAGCGACGGCGAGCGTCACGATGATGCCCGGGCAAACCGTCGTGCTTGGCTTGGCTTCCACCTCCACGAAGCAAAACACCGAAGACCGCTCGGCAGGGCGCGTCACCGCAAAGACGGAAAACGTCACCAGGCACGCGCTGGTCTTTGTCACCGCTCGACTGTTCAATCCCGCCACCGGCAAACCGGTTGATCCCAAAACTGCAGCCGGGATGAGCCCGCTTCAGGCCAAGCTCGACTCCATCATTCTGCCCAGCGTGGTTTTCGCTGACGCCACGCTCTCCGAGGCAGTGGAGTTCCTTCGACACAAGAGCCTTGATCTCGATACCACCACGACGGACCCGAACCAGAAAGGGGTGAACATGATCGTCAAAGCGGGCGGCAACATCGCGGAGGCAAGAATCACACTGGATCTGAAAAACATCCCTCTGGGTGAGGCACTGAAGTATGTGGCCCAGCTCTCCAACCTGCGCCTCGTGGTCGAGCGTTACGCCGTAACCCTGATCTCGCAGGCCGACTTTGAAGCGCAGCAAAACCAGGCGGGGGCGCCCGTTTCCGGCAATCAAGGCATGGTTGTTACCTCAGACTCCCTCACCCATGACAAGGTTTCCGGAGTGGTCACAGCGGTTGGCGATGTGAAGTTCGAAACTCCTCAGGGGAGAATTTCGGCAGAAAAGGCCGCGATCAAATCGAACACCAGACCGAAATCCGCCGCCGGCGAAATCATCATCCCCAAGGTGCAGTTCCATGAGGCCACCTTGGCAGAAGCGGGTGAATTTCTGCGCATCAAAAGCCGAGACTTCGATCCTGAAAAGAAGGGCTTGAACATCCTCATCAAACCCGGCGGCGATCCCATGGCCAAGATCACCATGCAGCTCAAAGATGTTCCCGCCTACGAAGCCCTGCGCTACGTCGCCGAAGTCGCCGGCTGCAAGCTGACGGTGGAAGGCGATGTATTTGTCATCACACCGGTTCGGAGCGAACGTAAATAGACGGAAGCCAACCCCGACCACGCCTCGCTGGTGAAACGCCTGCACGGCATGTTGGACAAGGAGTTTGGCCCGATGGCGAAATCGTCTGGCTTGAAGCAAAAATGATTCTCCGTGATCGTGCGGTGTCTTGCGGGTCGTTGTTTCCCGTGCGCATTCATTTGTCACCCCATGCCAGCCCGTTCTTCAGCCTCATGCAATCCAGAACTCTGGGAGGCTGAGGACATTCGTCCGGCGGAGACGGTCACGCTGGGGGTGCGGGGTGCCAAAGGGGATTCCCGCTCGTGGCTGGCAGGTTCGCCCGTGGTGGCGGCACTTGGGGCGTTGGGGTTGGCTCATGCGGGCGTGCTGACGACTTCGCATCCTTACCGCATTGTGCGCACGAAGTTGAGCGGCGCTTACTTCATGGCCACTCTGTCGGGCGGTGGGCAGGTGTTTTTGAATGGCCGCTGGCAGGCCTGCGGCGAGGGGCAGGCTGTCTTGCTGATGCCGGGTGTGTTGAATGCTTTTTATGCTGAGAAAGGCCGCCCGTGGAGCCACTGTTGGGTGCGTGTGGCAGAGGGGGCTGAGGTGCTTCGCGGGCCAGCGGATCGAATGCAGGTGATGACGCGGTGGAATGCGGCACCGCTGAGTCATGCCGTGCTGGGGCTGCGCGAGGCGGCGCTGGCGGGTGCGCCACCGCCGGTGCTGCATCGCTGGGCGGAGCTGGTGCTGGTCAGCGTGGAGGAGTTTCGGCGTTCGTTTGATCCTGATGCGCGTGTCGTGCGGCTCTGGGAGGCGGTGGAAAAGCATTTGGCGGAGCCGTGGACGATGTCAGAGATGGCGCAGGTGGCGTCTTTAAGTGCAGAGCATCTGCGCAGGCTTTCGCGTGCAGCAACGGGACGCTCACCCCATGCGCATTTGATGCACCTGCGGATGAAACGCGCGGCAGAACTGCTGCTGAGCACGGATTGGCCGATCAAACGCATCGCCGAGGTCGTGGGCTACGCTAACCCGTTCGTTTTCTCCACCACGTTCAAGAAAGTCATCGGCTGGCCGCCTTCGAGTTATGCGGCTCGGAATGATGCAGACGGTGCTCGGAAACGGCAGCGCAAGTAAGCGGAAAAATGAGGGCAGGAAAACGGCCCATCATGCTGCTCCCATTCGCCTGCCGCTCTCCTCCCATTGCACAAATGCCCGTTTTGCGAATGCACTCGCCCGCTGTGCTCATGGAGATGTCAGGTTGGCATCCGTATGCTCCACGTCATGATCGCCTCGCACTTTTCATCTTCTCCTTTCGCTTGTCTCGGCTCGCTGCTGATCACTCTCACGTTGCCTTTCTCGCCGCTCCAGGCTGAAGGCGAATGGAACCCGGATGTGACTTATCCACCGCTGCTACCTGCGGAGGCGATGAAGACGTTCGAGGTGCCAAAGGGCCATCATCTGCAATGCGTGGCCTCGGAGCCGATGGTGGAGGAGCCGGTGATGTTTGCCTTTGATGGAAACGGGGCGCTCTACGTCTGCGAATGGCGCACCTACATGCAGGACGAGCATGGCACGGATCAGCTCAAGCCCATCTGCCGGGTGGTGAAGCTGGAGGACACAGACGGCGATGGCGTCATGGACAAGCGCACGGTGTTTATCGACAACGTCATCCTGCCGCGCGCGATCATGCCGATGCAGGATCGTGTGCTGGTCTATTTCACGGAGTCCTCGACCATCTACGCTTATTACGATGACAACCACGACGGTGTCGCCGATCGCCTCGAGGTCGCGTGGCAGGGGGCGGACGACCACGGCAACAACGAGCACCAGCAAAGCGGCTTCCTGTGGAATCTGGACAACACCATCTGCACTAATGACCGCCGCCTCACATGGAATGCAGGCAAGCTCACCGCGCAGCCTCACGCTCGCGGCCGCCTCAGCCAGTATGGTCTGGCGCGTGACGACGATGGGCGGCTGTTCTGCAGCTATGGCGGCGGAAACAATCCGGCGCACTCCTTCCAGCTTCCTTCAGGTTATCCGGTGCTGAATGTGCAGGAGCACGCGCCGGATTACGACCGCACCTGGGGCATCTGTCCGGTGTGGGACGAGAGCGATGGCGAGTATGACGTGGAGCGCCGCGCCGTGCTGAAGCGCTTCACGGCCTCCTGTGGCCAGACGGTGCTGCGCTCGCATCTCATGCCGCAGTGGTATGGCTGCGCGGTCACTTGCGAGCCGGTGGGCCGCCTGCTGCGCATGACGCGCGTGGAGTGGAAGGACGGCCTCGGCATCGCACACAATGCTTTTCCCGGCAGCGAATTCATCCGCAGCAGTGACGCGTATTTTCGGCCTGTGTGGACAGAGACCGGACCGGATGGGGCCTTCTACTTCGCGGACATGTATCGCGGCATCATCCAGGAGAAGACGTGGTTCCCCACCGCGCTCGCGGAAAAGCATGGCGACTGGCGCGATGAGAAGCTCGAGCGCTGGGTGGCACGCTATGAGCGCGTAAAAAAGTGGGGCATGACCAAGGTGGTGCGCCATGGCCGCATCTACCGCCTTGTGCCGGACGATGCACCGAAACAGCCCGCGCCGAAAATGCTCGATGAAACGACCGAGCAGCTCGTCGCGCATCTGGCGCATCCAAATGGCTGGTGGCGTGATCAGGCACAGAAACTCATCGTCACGCGTGGCGGCAATGAAGCCGTGCCTGCCTTGAATCGCATGGCCGCGGAGCACGAATCGCCCGATGCGCGCATTTGTGCGCTCTGGAGTTTGCAGGGGCTGGGGGCCTTGCAGCGCGGGCAAATTATCACCGCGCTCGCTCATTCGCATCCTCGTGTGCGACGCGCCGCCGTGCAGCTCGCGGAGCCTCTTTTGATCAAAAAGGAAATCGACATCCAGCAGCGGTTGCTCGCGATGGCATCGGATGCGGATGCCCACGTGGCCCTGCAAGTCTTCCTTGCCTTCCGCGCTGCCGATCAGGCCGGGAGCCTCCCTCTGCCACAGTCGCTTGCCAGCGCGGGAAGCCGGCTGCCACTCGTGGATCTCATCTTGAAACAGGACCGCGACGCTTTGCGCAAGAATCTCAGCCAGGCCGCCGAGAAGGGAAAACAAGTCTATGAGACACTCTGCATCGCCTGCCACGGCCCGGATGGTCACGGCGTGAAGCAAGGCGACAAGATGCTCGCCCCCTCGCTGGTGAAGTCCGCGTGGTTCGCCAATGGTGGCAACGTGCCCGCGCTCGCGCGCCTCGTGCTCAAAGGCCAGACCGGCCCCATCGAAGGTCAGACCTTCGGCGAAGGGCTCATGCTGCCGCTGGAGGGCACCCACAGTGACGAACAGATCGCCGCCGTGCTCAGCTACATCGGCACGAGCTGGCATGCCTGGCCGCAGCCAGCCGATGCGCGCGAGATCACCCGCGCTCGCCAGGCCAGCGCGGATCGCAAGCAGCCGTGGACGCACGATGAACTCGTCTCCTGGTCAAAGCGGCGCTTGCAGAGCTTTCATCCGCTCACCTTTGGCACAGCCGCCACCGCCGATGGCCGCCAGGGCGTCTATCTCACCAACGCTACGGAGATGGACCGCGTCTCCATCCGTCGCTACGGCGACACGCTCGTGAACGGCGTCCCCTTCACACTCCCAAATCCCGCCAGCCTGCCGTCGGCAAAAAACGTCATCGTCCTCAAAGGCGGAGCCCAGCCAGCAGCCGTCAGCCGCACCATGCCGCAGAGCGTGGACTTGCCCGTGAATCAAACCGCCGCGCGCCTGCACCTGCTCGGTGCCGTCGCAGGCTGGGGCTGGCCAGCAATGAAGGAAAAAGAACCGCTTTTCACCATCACCGTGCACTATGCCGACGGCAGCGACGAAGCGCTCACCTTCATCAACGGTGTGGACATCGCCGACCACGCCGGCCCCATCGATGTCCCCGGTTCCGCCAACACGCAGCTCGTCGCCCGTGGCCAGATGCGCTACCTCTGGCGGCCACTCTCCAAGCCCGCGCAAACCATCACGAAGCTCACGCTGGCCAGCACAGCGAGAAAAGCCGCGCCCATGATCGCCGCCATCACCCTGGAAAGTGTCGGCACCGATGGCAAAGCCAGTCCCGCACCCTTCGATGGAGGGCCGGTGAACATCGCCACGACGGCTGCGGCCAGCCCTTCGTCCGCCTCACCTGCTGCACCCCTCCTGCCGCGCAACGCGGAGAACGGCAAGCCGCGCGTCCTGCTCATCGGCGGCGGTGTTTCGCATGACTTCGCGAAGTTCTTCGACACGCACGACCGCCGCATTCTCGCCGACTCCGGCAGCTATCACCTCGCCTACACCAGTGCCCCACAGGTCGCCGCCGCCGAACTTCCGTTTGCCGAAGTCGTCGTGCTCAGCGCCAATGACCAGGCCTACTCCGCGCATCTGCCCTTCCGTGCCGCGCTCATGCAGCATGTGAAACGTGGAGGCGGCCTCGTGCTGCTGCACCCAGGCACCTGGTATAACTGGCCCGGCTGGCCCGCTTACAACCAAGACCTCGTCGGCGGCGGAGCCAGCAAGCACGAGCCGTATCGTGAATTTCAAGTCCACGCCCTCAAGCCCCAGCACCCCGTGATGCAAGGCGTAAGCAGCCCCTTCACCATCAAAGACGAACTCTACCTCGTGAACCTCGACCCTCGCTGCGAAGTGCTCGCCGAAGCCGTGTCCACCATCACCAGCGCCAGACATCCCAGCGTCTGGCTCACTCCACACCCCACCGCCCGCATCATCAGCATCGCCCTCGGCCACGGCAAAGAAGCCCACGAGCACGCTGACTTCGCCAAGATCCTTGGCAATGCGGTGAAGTGGTCTGCGGAGAAGCCGCGGTCGATGGCAACCGCGCCGTTGGTCACTCCGAGTGTGGATCTCCGCCCGAGCTTGCAGCCATCACCGATAACGGATGTCGCGACCGGTGCGGTGACGATTCGTGGCACTGCGGATAGTGCTAACCAAACGTTTGTTCGGGTGCGGGTGACAACCTCATCCGGCCAGACTTTCGAAACCCGTGCACCCGTGAGCAACAAGAGCTTCACCTGCCGCTTCCCGCAGGACTTTGCCGGTGCGCCAGTGCTTTCGCCGATGCTGCTCTATGTGGACGCGACGGATGCCGCTGACTTCGGCGGCAAAGACTTCGTGCACCACCAGGCGGAGGCCCTGCTCATTGTTTCAGGCGGACACGGCGCACAACCCGATCTGCCGCTCGCATTCATGGATGACTTCATTGATGCCAATGCCCGCAAGGATGCCGAGTCTGCGCACTGGCCGCAAATGCGCGGTCTGGTGAACCTGTTCATGCACAGCCGCGCGGCTAAGCTCATGCGCATTCAACAGCCAGCCTTCGACCTCGCTCGTCCCGGCGACCTCGCCTGGTTCAAGGAGCACGCCACGCTTTATGATTTCGACCACCGCGACCGCGACTGGTCCCAGCCGATGAATCATCGCGTTGCCCGCGGCTTTTGGCAGGCCGTTTGGAATCCCTGGTTCAACCCGAGCAACGACCATCCGTGGGATGGCAATCCCGCCAACCGTGATCCCAAAAACTACAGGCCCTACACCTTCACCAATGACCCGGCGGACATTCTCGTGCTCTACCGGATGCGCCAACGCCTAAGCCCGTCGGTGGTCGATAACCGGCGTTTGCTCGCGGACGAGGTGCTTGCCAACCTTCTCGCCATGCAGCATCGCGACGCGGATAACTTTGCCCTGCGGGAAGCTTCCGGGAAACAGGAGCACTACACCGCAGGTGCCTTTCGTTACGGCATGTTCGAGACGGGTGAGTGGTTGACGGAAGGGAAAGGCTGGTTTGCGAATCCAGCATTCCGCGACTTCGCCCGGGGTGGCGTCCTCAACGGTCGCGCCGTCTGGGCTCTCGGGGAATCCTTGAAGGCCGATCCGCATGGCCCGATTGCAGACAAAGTGAGCGATGCCATCGCGCTGACCCTGCGCTTCTGTTTGCACGATGGTTTCGAGCACGGCTACACCCTGCGCAGCAAGTCCGGCCTGCCACTGTGGAGCCGCACCGCCGGCGAACACGCCTACCTCCTGCTGGGCATGCTGGCCGCCTGCGAAGTCAGGCCTGATCTGCCGGTCCAACTTGGCGAGCATGAGGCTCCGCGTTCCTTGCGGCTCATCACGATTGACGCTCTCAACGCGCTCGCGGAATCGGCACAAGCCGACGGCAACTGGTCACGCTACGCCAATGCGACAGCCATGAACATTGCCGCGCTCGCAGAAGGAGTGCGGGTGCTCGCTTCCGAAAAGAACGCGCCGATTTGGAAAGCGGCTGCCATGAAAGCCGCTGATGTTTGGCTCGCCCTGAAACCGGTGTCGTCAGAGCGACCCACACCAACACCGATGTTCGGTCACATGACCAAAGAGGGAGGACTGACCTTTCATCTTGGCAAAAGTGAGCATGCGCATGTTTCCCTCTACATTGGCGGGCACTGGCTGCACGCGCTCGCAGTCCTTCATTCAGCAACAAATGAACCGCGCTATGCCGGACGCGCCAACGCCATCCTCGCCTATTACTGCGGTAACAACCCACTCCACGTTCGTTTGATCAACGAACTCGGTGCCGTGAACAACCGCGTCACCGACACCGACAATGACGGAATGGAAGACACACTGGATTGGAACGCTTATCCCGAATCCACTGCATTTGTTCAAATAGGCCTGCTCCACCTGCTCCAGCCTTCTGTGCCATGATTCGGCACACCTATGGCCGATCTCACTCAACGAAACGACGCCCACGATCAGGCCGAGCGCATCCGCTGGCGGCTACCGGTGGCGCTTGCAGGAACTCCGGGAAGCGATGGGTTTGAGCGACGTCAGCCGGGGCTCGTGAGAGTGGCATCAGCCGGGAATACATCCGCAGGATCAAAGGCGGCTTCATCTACCTGACCTGGGGTGAATCCCGCCCCCCTTTCGACATCCCCGCCACCGACGTGCTCTTCCTCTCCGTGTCGATGGCCTAGTGGGAGGTTGAACATGGCGCGCAGCGATGAGATTAGCACCGCAACTGCGCCAGCTTTGCGCTTGGCATGGCGCTTCCGAGTGGTCGTCCTCAACCTTCCGCCTTCAGGCCCTTCATCACCATCTCGCGAAAGGCGCGGACGTGGGCGAGTTCGTGGCGGCCTTTGGGGTGGAGGAGGGCGACTTGGTCGTGGCCGAGGAAGCTGGAGACATCGCGGTGGATGAAGCGGGCTTTCACATCGGCGGGCACTGGCAGGGCTTCACTTGCGGGTCGGGTGAGAATGGCCACGCCCATGCCGAGAGCGACGTAGTTGAGAATGGAGGTGACGTTGCCCGCCGTCATGATGACGTTCACCTGGGCGCTCAGGCCGGCTTTAGCGACGAGGTGATCAAACTGTATGCGTGAGCTGGAGTCTTCCCCGGCGAGGATGAGCGGCTGCTTGACGATGTCGCGCAGTTTGGGGGCTTTGATCTGGGCAAAGGGATGGCTGGCAAGGCACACGACCTCAAAGGGGTAGCGCACGAGTGGTGTGGCCTCGAAGCGTGTGGGCAACGTCACGGCCTGCGGCGTGCCAACGATGGCGAGGTCGGCTTTTTCGGCCTCCAGGAGCTGCCAAGCGATGCGCGATGGCGCGTCGATGAGCGAGAGGCGCACCTGCGGATGGGACTCACGATAGCGGGCGATGACATGGCGCAGGGTGCTGTTGAGCACGGTGGCGGGCGCAGCCATGCGGAGATGCCGCTCGGCCTTGCCGTGCTGGTCGTGGAAGACCTTCTTGAGCGAGTCAAAGCCTTCCACCAGCGGCGCGGCGAGGTCCAGCAGCCGCTCGCCGTCCTCGGTAAGGCGCACGTCATGGCCTTTGGCGGTGACGAGTTGCACGCCGTAGTCGTCCTCCAGCGCCCGCACCTGCCGCCAGACCGAGGGCGTGGCCATGCCGAGACTGCGTGACGCCGCCGCAAAGGTGCCGTGCCTGGCGATTTCAAACAGGGCGCGGATCTGGCGAAACCGCACTTCCTTGAAGTAGCGGCGGTCATCGGAGGGCTTGGCACTGCGTTTGGGCTTCATTGCTCTGAGAGTAACGGTCATTAAGGAGATGTTTAAACGAGGACATTCAGAAAACAGATGTTGCCTTTATGATAAGTTCAAAGTTCCCCAGCCACTCTTCTGATTTATGACTCCGAAACGATCGATCATCGACTTTGTCTTTTTCGTTTTTGTATGCGCTGGATGGCTTTTGTGGTCAGCGAGTGTGCCAGACCTTGTTAGCGCATCTGCAACTAATCCTGCCGCGAAGCGGGTCAGGGATCGCATTGGCTTCTGTCTGCGGGATTCAGAGTTAACCGATGGTGTAAGCCGTTTACTGATTGCCCCCCGTCGGCCGATTTTGTTAAAAACCAAAGACGAGTCACCACCAACCTCTTTATGACTGCGAGACGATCCATCTTCATTGTTGCTTTCTTTCTTCTTCTTGGAGTTGGGTGGTTTTGGCGGTCAGGGAGAATGCCGATGACGCTCCCGGTGACGAAAGCCGAATCATCGACGGCCAAGCAGAAGGCTGATGCAGCGATTCCGGCGGCGGTAACAGCCACGGTAAAAGCCCCGCAGCGGCCTTTGGCAAATGTGG
>NZ_JBIIKX010000008.1:0-129018 GCF_044232965.1 Prosthecobacter sp. | reverse complement strand
CTCCGGCTACTGGCTCAAAGACGCCGCCGCCCGTGGCATCCAGCACATCTGCTGGGACGGCTGCATGTTCCCCAACGCCGTGCTCGAAACGCCGGACACCTGGAACAAAATCCTCGCCGCGATGATCAAAGTCCGCGACGCCCACGGCTGGTAAGCCAAAGTGGTCCGCACACTCCGTGTGCGGCATCCGACACCCCTCAAAACGCCGCAGAGCCTCGCGACTCTGCGGCGTTTCCTTGTTCAGACTCTTCCCGCATGCATCGCCTCCTTGTCATGCTCCTCATGCTCGCCTCCTGTGCGCACATGCCCGTTCCCGCTACGCTGCCGCTTGAAATCACCGCCTTCTTGCCTGCGACCTGCAAGCAGGTGCTTTACGTCACCGCGCCGGATGATCAGAGCACCTCGGCACAGCTCAGGATGCTGCAACGCACTGCCGCAGACACTTGGGCTCTCGTTGGCGAAACCATTCCCGTCCGCATCGGCCGCCACGGCCTGGCCTGGGGCGCTGGCGAGCCTGCGTTGCCCGCTCCATCCGGCGTTCGCATCAAAAAAGAAGGCGATGGTTGCGCCCCCATCGGCATCTTCCGCATCACCCAAGCCTTCGGCTCTGAAGCGTCCCCCAACGGGATCAAACTGCCCTACCTTCGCTGCACCGCGCACCATTTCGGCATCGACGATGTGCGCTCACGCTACTACAACCAGATCGTCGATGACCGCGAAGTCACCTGTGACTGGACCAGTCCGGAGACGATGATTCCGAGCAGCGGCTGCTACAAGCTGGGGGCCGTCATCGCCCACAATCCGCGCAACCAACCCGGCCTCGGCTCCTGCATCTTCATGCACCTCTGGCAGGGCGAAAACGTCCCCACCTCCGGCTGCACGGCGATGAGCGAGCCGCATCTGCGCCAAGTTATCACCTGGCTCGATCCGGCCGCCGATCCACGGCTCGTGCAGCTTGTTGATCCGCGTTGAGAACACTCAGCGCCAGGACGCGGACCACTGCTTCGCGAAGTACGTCAGAATCATGTCCGCACCTGCACGGCGGATGCCAATGAGCGATTCGTGAACGATCTTCGCCTCATCGAGCCAGCCAGCCGCAGAAGCCGATTTGATCATCAAATACTCCCCGCTGACCTGGTATGCGGCGATGGGCAGGGTCGTGGCCGCGCGGATTTTCGCGATGATGTCGAGATAAGGCCCTGCAGGTTTCACCATGAGGATGTCCGCGCCTTCGGCTTCATCCAGAGCCGCCTCACGTAGCGCCTCACGCGCGTTCGCCGGGTCCATCTGATACGTCTTCTTGTCTCCGGCCTTCGGGGCGGAGTCCAAGGCTCCGCGAAACGGCCCGTAGTAGGCACTGGCATACTTGGCCGTGTAACTCATGATCGAAACGGCCTGAAAACCCGCCGCATCGAGCGCTTCACGCAGCGCGGCCACGCGACCGTCCATCATGTCGCTTGGCGAAACCATGTCCGCCCCCGCACGCGCATGGCAGAGCGCCTGCTGGCATAGCACGGCGACGGTTTCGTCATTCAAGATGCGTCCGTCATCGGCCACGAGGCCGTCGTGGCCGTCGCTGTTGTAAGGATCAAGCGCCACATCGGTGATGATCGTCAGGGTCGGATGCGCCGACTTCAATGCACGGATGGCACGCGGCACGAGGCCGTCATCGGCAAAACAGGCGGCGGCGTCACGCGTTTTCAGCTCATCCGGGATGCGCGGAAACAGCACCACCGCTGGAACGCCCAGCGCATGCGCCTCACCCGCCTCTTTCACAAGTCCGTCCAGGCTCCAGCGCGTGCAGCCGGGCATGGAGGCGATTGGGGTGTTCTCGCCGCCCTCTTGAAGAAAGAGCGGGTAGATCAGATGGCCGGGATTCAGGTCCGTCTCCCGCACAAGATCGCGCATGGCGGAAGACTGACGATTGCGGCGAGGACGGATGGGGAGGTTCATGGGGCAAATGACGAATTCAGAATGACGAATGACGAATGATCAGAGAGGCGCGAACAGCGAACAGCACAGTTTCATTCGTCAATCGGGCTGAGTCATTCGTCATTTGCGCCAAAGGCGCTCAAGGCAGTTCCTTGAGCTGAATATACCGGTATTCCATCACGCCACGGTCGCCTTCGAGGCCGATGGGGCCGGTGGCGGGCAGCACGAGAGCGGCTTCGAGGACTTCACCATTGCAAGTGCAGTGCGCCACACCATCCTTCACTTCGACGATCATCTGGTTCCATTCCTGCGGCTTATACTGCTTCAGGTCCTTGTAGGGACCGGCCACGAGGTAGTCGCGGCATTGAAGCTGCGGTTTGCGGATGAAGACGCCGCTATCGGCATTCACGCTGGCGCGGAATTCGAGCTTGAGCACAAAATTCTTCGGAAACTCGGCCACCGTGTAAATCTGCCCGGTGAGCTTGTCCGCCTCGGTGGGAAAGGTGACCGCGATGGCACCGTCCTTCACGATGTAGCGGCCAGCATCTGCTGCTTCGGTCTTGCCATCGTGTTTCGCAAGGATCGCGCCGGGATTGGGATCGTCCTTCTTCGTCTTCTCGCGGAAGCACCAGCCAGTGAGGTCTTTGCCGTTGAAGAGCGAGGTGAAGCCTGCCTCAGGCTGCCAGTCTTCGGCGTGAAGCGAGGAAATCGTGAGGGCGAAGAGAAGTGCGATGTGTTTCATGGTTAGGTTGGAGTGTTACTTGGCGACGACGGTGAATCCTTCTTTGCTGTCTTTGATCAGCCAGCCAGCGGCTTCGAGCTGCTTTCTCAAAGTGTCCGCCGTGGCCCAATCTTTCGCCTGTTTGGCGTCCCAGCGCTGCTGTGCGAGGGCTTGGATGTCTGCCGGAACATCAGCCGCGACTTCTTCGAGCACGGGAGGCAGGACGATGCCGAGCGCCTGGAGCATGAAATGCAGGCCGTTGCGCGTGGCTGCGGCTTCCTCGGCAGAGAGCGCGGCAGGTTTGAGCTTGTTCAGCGTACCGAAGATGGAGCCGAGGGCACCGGGGACGTTGAGGTCTTTGAGCAGAGTGTCCCAGGCGTCTTGGAAGAGACTTGGAGACTTGGGGACTTGGAGACTTGGAGATGAAGCCGCAAGTGCCTTGTCCACCTTTGCAAGTTTTTGCAAGGCCTGACGCGCGGAGTCGAGGCTGTGCATGGTGAAGTTCAGCGGGGCGCTGTAATGGCCGGAGATGAGGACGTAGCGCACTTCAGCGGCGGAGTAGCCGCGCTTGGCCAGGTCTTCGAGCGTGTAGAGGTTGCCGATGCTTTTGCTCATCTTGCCGCCGTCAACCATGAGGTGCGCGACGTGCATCCAGTGATGCGCAAACTTCCCGTGCGTGCTGCAGCAGCTCTGCGCGATCTCGTTTTCGTGATGCGGGAAGATCAGATCCACGCCGCCGCTGTGCAGATCGAAGTCCTCGCCGAGGTATTCGAGAATCATCGCGCTGCATTCGAGATGCCAGCCAGGACGGCCCTCACCCCAGGGGCTGGGCCAGAAATTTTCGCCGTCCTCGGGCTTGCGAGCCTTCCAGAGGGCGAAGTCGGTGAGCGAGTCCTTTGTGTACTCGTCACTATCCGTCGCGCTGGCCGCTTCGCTGGCACCGAGGCGCAGTTCGCGGTCTTCGAGGTGGCTGAGCTTGCCGTAATCCTTGAAGGAAGAGACGCGGAAATACACGCTGCCATCCGCCGCCGCGTAGGCGTGGCCTCCGGCGACGAGTTTCTCGATCATCGCGATCTGGTGCGGGATGTGCGCCACCGCGCTGGGTTCGATGTGCGGGCGCAGCAGGTTCAGGGCATCGCAATCCGTGTGAAACTTCGCCGTCCAGCCCTGGGTGAAGTCGATGAGGCTCTGTCCGGCCTTTTGGGAGTCGCGGATCGTTTTGTCGTCCACATCGGTGATGTTGCGGACGTGCAGCGTCGGCGTGCCGGAGGCCTCCACGACGCGGCGCATCACATCCTGGGCCACGAAGGTGCGGAAATTGCCGATGTGCGCCGGGCCATAGACCGTGGGGCCGCAGCAGTAAAAACGCAGCGTTTGGCCGTCGAGCGGCGTCACTTCGCGGTCGGTGCGGGTCAGCGTGTCGTGGAGGGTCAGGTGGGCGGGCATGCGGGCGGGGAAATTGAATGACGAATGATGAATGTCGAATGCGGAATGAGGCATTGCTTGCTCTTTGCCCGAATGAGCCTACTCTAAGTCCTTCTCCAAAACGGGGGCGTACTGGTTTCGACGGGTACTCTGAGTTCGGAGCTGCATGCCGAGGATGATTCGTTGGCCTCGTTAAACACCGGATCAAAAACATAAATGTGAACTCTAACGAGCTCGCTCTCGCGGCTTAAGCCCCGCGACATCGCACAGGCAACGTCTGGTAGCCTGTCCGATGACACCACCAGGCTGGGCTGATGGCCGGGCGACCGGGTCACAGTCGAGATCAAACAGGACGCTGGGTGAAGAGTAGGCCGTCTTAAGCCGCCTCCCACCGAGACCAAACATGAGACTGAGCATGGAGACGCTACGGGCAACGGTTATTCGGACAGGGGTTCAACTCCCCTCGCCTCCACTTTCTTGATCTACAAGGAAGTGCTTATGACTTCACCGCAGAACGCCGCAGAGCACCGGAACGCCAGGCGGGCGTGTGAAAAAAGGAGTCACTTGAGGATGCGTCCACAGATGACACCGATTTCACCGATTGAAGCCCATCTGCGCCATCTGCGAAATCTGTGGATCAAAATTCAAGTTATTCGGGAGATGCTGATTGAATCGACGCAGACCGTGACCGCCCCTGCCCCGTTCTTTTGAGGCGGGCTTTCAGCGCATGCGGAAGACCATGACGCGGCGATCGAGACGGCGCTCGCTGTCCGCTGCATTGGCTGGGTGGGCGGCTTCCGTTTCACCGTAGCCGACGGGCATGAGGCGCTCAGGACTCACGCCGTGGCGGACGAGCTCACGCGAGATGCGCTCGGCCCGTTCCTGGGAGAGGAGGAGGTTCTGGCCGTAGTCGCCCTCGGCTGAGGCATGGCCTTCGATGACGAAGGTTTCTTTGAGAAGCGCGGGGGCATTGAGGGCTTCAGCGACGTCGATGACCAGGTCGTAGGAATAGGCGTCGGCGAAGTCAGCGGAGCCCTGCCGGAAGAGGATGTCATCCCGGCTGATGGCGGAGGCGGGATCGACACCGTAGGAGACGGCGTAAGCGTTGTTGGCGGTATAGGAGGGAGGAACCTCGTTGTAATATTGTCCTTGCGGTGCGCCTTGCGGCCGGGCGGTGTAGGCACTTTGGGACAAGGGCATGACTTGGACGCGGTTCAGGCGCTGGGAGGCGACGATGACCGGGGGAATTTCCTGCATGGAGGAGTAGCGCACCACCCGGCGGTTCCCTTCATAAAACTGGGTGTGCCGCTGGCCCTGGCTGAGTTCATAGCTTCGCTGGGGCTGGATGGTATCAAAGCTTCGCTGGCGTTGGTTGGCATCAAAGCTTCTTGGATCGCGGGAAATGCTGCCGGGAGGCGCGGCCTGCGGGGCGAGGCCTTGGAATCGCTGCACCATGCTGCCGACGTTGCGCTGGCGGTCCTGCTGAGTTCGTCCGACTTCCTCGACCGGGGGACGGTAGCCTGGCCTGGAGCGGTCTCCGGGACCGGGGCGCTCTCCTGCACGGGGCTGGTTCGAGCGATCGTGGGGGGCGGCTCCGACGCCGAGGATGGTCATGAGGAGGCGCTTGGCATCGTCCTTGTTTTCGATTTTCTCCGCCTGTTGAGCATCGGCTTTGCGATCGCGCTTGCCCTGGTCTTCAAGCACTTGGGCCGTTTCTACAGATGGGGGTTTCTGGGCGACAGGCCGCTCCGGGCGGACGGGAGGTTCCCCGACTTTCGGGTCAGCGGTCACAACGGGCGGAGGCGTCACAGCGGGCGTGGGCGTTGCCGGGGGCTGCGCGGGCATGGAGGGAGTGGAAACGGGCCGGGGTTCCGGCACGCCGGGGCTTTTTTCCAGGCCGGGGGCGGGGATGACTGGTGGCGCAGGAGGCGGGGCGTTGACATCGCCTTTCGTGGGGCGTTGAGAAGGGCGCTTCATCTTTTCAGCAGGCACGGGAGGCAGGGTGCCGGGGGCGGGTGGGGTTTGTGGGACTGGCAGAGGGGTCAGTGGGTCCGTCGGCGCGGGCCTTTTGCGGTCGCTCTTGTCCTGATCCTTGCCTTCGTCTTCCGGCTTGCGCTTCCCTTTGCCTCGTTCGTTGCGCGGGTCTGGCTTCGGCAACGGAACGGGAACGGCTTCCCCAGGCTTTGCCGTGTCGGCTGGAACGGGCATGGGGGTCACCCCAGGAACCAGGACGGGCGGCACGCCTGGAACTAGGACGGGGGGTATCCCAGGGCCCAAAACCGGTGGCACCGCAGGAACCGGGACGGTCGGCGCACCTGGAACTACGACAGGGGGTATTGCAGGAACCAAGACGGGTGGCACCGCAGGAACCGGGACGAGATCGCCTGGGAGCACGGGCTTTTCTGCGCCAGGAGCCGGGGCGGGAGCGGGCTTCTCCGTTGTTTGCGAAATCGCGAGGGCCGGGATGGCGAGCGTGATGAAGAGAAGGCGCGTGGATTTTTTCATGAGGTAAGGCGGGTGGGAACGGAGCAGGCTAGGCGCGGCTGCGTCGGCGTTCCATGGGGCCTTACCCCACCTTGGCGGAGGGCATTATTCTGCCCCCCTCCCCTAAACCTCAAATTTGCGTTTTTTGGCAGCCATTCGCGTTGGAAAAACCACTCATGCTTCCGTTCTCAACGCGAATGATCACGAATGAATCCCCCTGCTAAAGCAGAGTGAGCTAGGGCAGCCTTGGCAGAGTCAGAGCCCGACCTCACGCCTTGGCCAGTTTCTCGGCCTTGAGAGCCGCCTTTTCAGCGGCGAGCTGGGCGGCGGCGGCGGCGAGACGGGCTTTTTGCTTGGCCTCGTATTCGGCGATGGCCTGGGCACGGGCGGCGGCACGGCGGGCCTTGCCTTCCTCGTCGGCAGCACTGGCTTTTTGACGTTCGGCTTCCTGCTGGGCCTTAATGGCGGCGGCTTCGGCGGCACGCTTGTCTTTTTCGGCCTGCGCCTGGGCTTTGAGGGCGGCTTTTTCTGCCTCAGCCTGTTCCTTCGCGAGACGTGCGGCCTCTTTCTCGGCCAGAGCCTGGGCCTTGGCGGCAGCCTTCTCCGCATCGGCCTGTTCTTTGGCCAGACGGGCAGCTTCCTTTTCAGCGAGTTCCTGGGCCTTAAGAGCGGCCTTCTCGGCATCGGCCTGCTCCTTCGCGAGACGCGCAGCCTCCTTGGCTTCCGCAGCGGCGACCATGGCTGCCATGCGTTCCGCGAGAGCCTTCTCCTTGGCAGCGGCCTTATCGGCAGCCTCCTGTTCCTTGGCAAGTCGTGCAGCTTCCTTGGCAGCTTCGCGCTCAGCCAGTTCTTGAGCCTTGGCAGCGGCTTTCTCGGCAGCGGCTTGTTCTTTGGCGAGACGCTCGGCTTCCTTGGCCTCCGCGGCGACGATCTTCGCAGCCTCGCGTTCGGCCTGTTCCTGCGCTTTGGCAGCGGCTTTCTCGGCGGCGGCTTGTTCTTTGGCAAGGCGTTCAGCTTCCTTGGCCTCTGCCGCAGCAACCTTCGCGGCCTCCTTTTCCGCCAGCGCCTGGGCTTTGGCCTCGGCGGCGGCGAGCACGGCGGCCAGACGTTCGGCGATAGCGCGTTCTTTGGCGGCGATCTTCTCGGCTTCCGCCTGTTCCTTGGCCAGACGTGCGGCTTCCTTCTCGGCGATGGCCCGGGCCTTCGCGGCTTCTTTTTCGGCGAGTTCCCTGGCCTTGATGGCGGCGGCGGCGGCCTTCATGGCCTCAAGTTCGAGCAATGCCTGCGCCTTGGCGGCCGCAGCGGCCTCT
The DNA here is from genome assembly GCF_044232965.1 of Prosthecobacter sp. Taxonomy (GTDB): domain Bacteria; phylum Verrucomicrobiota; class Verrucomicrobiia; order Verrucomicrobiales; family Verrucomicrobiaceae; genus Prosthecobacter. The sequence continues at coordinate 121,146 of NZ_JBIIKX010000008.1, read as the reverse complement.
TCCTTGGCAATACGAGCCGCTTCCTTGGCCTCGATGGCCGCAAGGCGTGCTGCTTCTTTTTCCGCCAATGCTTGTGCCTTCGCGGCTTCCCTGGCCGCGAAATCGGCGGCGGCCTTCGCCTCCATGGCGGCGGTGAGCAGCGTGACGTGATCCATCAACCGCTGGCTGAGTTCAGCGGTGGCGGCGCTCAGCGCGGGCGCAGCTTCATCGAGCACGCGCGGCTCGATTTCGAGCGTTTGCAGTTTCTGGGCGGTGTCGGCAAGAAGGGCGAGGAATTTGGGATCGAGCTTGGTGGTCATTTCGATGGTCGGAAAATGGGCGGGGATGAATGGTCAGAGATGGGCTGGTGTAAAGCGGGGAGGTCAAGAGTCGTCAAGGAATCGTCAAGTGGTGATCAAGAGGGTCAAGGCGCGACACTTGACCATGCTTGACGACGCTTGACCACGCCTTGACGCACCAGCCTCAATCCACAAACAGCATCTCATTCCCCGCCAGCAAGGCCTGCGCGTATTGCGACCACACGGCGGCGTCTGTTTCGCGTCCGCTGACAAACATACGCGCCACCTCGGCTTCACGCGGACTCGGCTGGCGGCCAAACAAACGCGCATAGACCTCGTCGCTGCTGCGATTCATAGCCCAGCGGCCCAAGATGGCCCCCTGCTCCAGCATGAAGGGCGAATTCAATGCAAAGAGGCCCTGCAAAGGCGTGATCGTCTCCGTGCGCCACGGATTGTGTGCGCCGGGATCGGGCACGTCGTGGATGCGCAGCATGGGGTCCATGTCTTGACGATCTGAGGCACCGTAAAGTGAGCGGCGGAGGTTCTTCGCGTCGCTGATCGACGCGGCGGGACCACCCATCTTGAGATCGAGCTGCCCCGTGGCGCTGAGAATGGCATCGCGCCACGCCTCCCAGTCAAGGCGACGACGCAGCATGCGACCGTAAAGCTTGTTTTCGGGATCGAGCTTCTCGGATTCGGCGGCCACGCTGCTCTGCTGCCACGTCGCGGAGTTCAGGATCTCACGATGCAGCCATTTCAACGACCAGCCGTGCTCCATGAAGCGACCGGCGAGATCATCGAGCAGCTCAGGATGTGTCGGTGCTTCGCCGAGATTGCCGAACTCGCTCGGCGTATCGACCAGACCGCGACCGAAGTGATGCTTCCACACGCGATTCACCATCACACGAGCGGTGAGCGGAGCGGCGTCCTCCACGATGGCCTGCGCCAGTTCGAGGCGTCCGCTGCCGGTGTTGAACTTGCGTGGCAGGCCGGTCTTCGAAGGGAAGGCGGACAAGAAACGACGCGGCACGCTCTCGCCGAGGTCATTGGGATTGCCGCGCTTCATGAGTTCGAGATCACGCGCCATGCCCATCTTGTAGTCGAGCTTCGTGCCGTGCTCTTTCTCCTTGTTCACGACAAACAGCGCCGCTTCCTCGACGGCGTTCGCCATCTGCATGTTGTAATGCGGCGTGCCGGTCTTGATCGCGTCGATCTTCGCCTGCATCGCCACCGTTTGTTCCTTCAAATCCTTTGGCTTCTTCTTCGCCAGCTCCTTGATCTGCTTTTCGAGCGAAGCCACCGCCGCCCGCGCCTTCTCCACCGGCTTCCAGAACTCGTCACTCATCGTCGGCAGCTCGGAGAGCTTCACGGAGGCGAAGACCCCGGCCAGCGCGTAATAATCCTGCGCCGTGATCGGGTCCGACTTGTGATCGTGACAACGCGCACAGGCCAGCGTGAGGCCGAGGAAGGTGCGGCCAATCGCATCGACATGCTCCTCCCATTCGTCGGCCACGGTCGTCTTGATGATCTCCGGCGGCAGTTGCAGCTCTTTGAAATACGTCGGACTCAGGCCGATGAAGCCCAGCGCCACGCGATCCTGCGGCCCACACTCAGGCAGGAAGTCCGTGGCAAGCTGCCGCACCACGAAGCGGTCATACGGCATGTCCTCGTTCAACGCCTGCACCACCCAGTCGCGGTAAAGGTAGGAGTACTTCGTCGAGTCCAGCCAGTCCGGCGTCTGATCCACATAACGCGCCAGATCCAGCCAGTGTCGTGCCCAGCGCTCGCCGTATTGGGGATTCGCCAGCATGCCGCGCACTTCGTCCGACCAGTTTGACTGGCCCGGCACGTCCGACGGCGGCAGCCCCGTGAGATCAAAGGCCAGACGACGCTGCAAAACGCGGTCTTCCGCCCTCGGAGCCGGCTTCAGGCCAACGGCCTCCATCTTCGCGAGGATGAAGTAGTCAATCCGCGTCTTCGGCCAGGCCGCGTCATTCACCTTCGGCGGAGCCACGCGCTTGAGCGGCGCAAACGACCACGGCAGCGGCTTCGGGCCTTCATCTTTCTTGGCGAAGATAAAACCTGCCGATGCCAGAAGCACCAGCGCGGCCATCCATCCAGTTCTCAGAGCAGGAAAAATCACCCTCAAACTACACCGCTCAGTCGGCAGAGCTTTCATCCGCTGTTGAGACGCTTCGCCTCCCTTCGGGCTACCAGCGGCAGAACACTGGTTTACACCGCCGAGTTCGGGTGAACGCAGCCAAATCACGGAGAATGCTCTGATTGGCTTTCCAAATGAATGATCGAGAAGCATCAAGCCCAGTGGAAGGCTTCCAAACCAACGCGAATGAAAAATAATGACACGCGAATGGCCGCAAATCCGGCTTCTCCACCGCATTCGTGGTCATTCGCGGCCCATTCGGCTTGGATTCGCGTTATCCACCCTAATCAGTTGCTCATTTCATGCGTAAGCCCTGGGGAGAATGCGGAGAAAATCCTTCTGAATTGTATCCTCTGCGTTCTCCGAATCTCGGGTTCATCCGGCAAGTTGGTGCGGTGAAGCGTGAAAGCAGCGGCCTGAAGGGCCGCAGGATTCCAGCCCAGGGCGAAAGCCCTGGGAAAACGTCAAGCCAGCCAGCTCAAGGTCATGGCGCTCTGAAAGAGCGCAGGAGAGCTGCCGCAGCCGTTCCTGTGCTCTTTCAGAGCGCGACCTGCGGTCCATGAGGTCCATGGCTCCGCCGACCCAGGGCGGCACTCGCCAAGGCTCTTTGGCCCTGGGCTGGATTCCTTCGCGCCGTTGGCGCGGTCTGTCGCGTTTGCTTGAGTTATTGCAACCGCACGAACTTCCCGGATGATCCGAAACTCTGCGGTGCAGCATTCATCAGCGCCGCCCTTGTGAATTTTTTCACAAATCCCGGTTGCCGCGCTTATTCACACTGGAATACTGCGCCCCATGGCCTCCCCCGTCCAGTATCTCCCCGGCAAAGAACCGCATCCCCGCGAGCACCGTCTGATCTTCAAAAACGTCGATCGCGTCGGCTGGAACACCAGCATCGACTGCTACATGGCCGACGGCGGTTACGAGATGCTCAAAAAGGCCTTCAAGATGGAGCGCAGCGCCATCACCAACGAGGTCAAAGCCAGCGGCCTGCGTGGCCGTGGCGGCGCGGGTTTCCCGACCGGCGTGAAGTGGGGCTTCATCCCACCGACGAACACCAAGCCGGTCTATCTCATCTGCAACGCCGACGAATCCGAGCCCGGCACCTTCAAGGACCGCTACATCCTGCACCAAGACCCGCATCAGCTCATTGAGGGCATGACCATCGCCTGCTTCGCGGTGAATGCGAAGCTCGGGTACATCTACATCCGCGAGGAATTCCCTCAGGCCGCCATCATCGTCGAAAAAGCCATCGCGGAAGCCCATGCGAAGGGTTTCCTCGGCAAAAACATCCAGGGCAGCGGCTTTGACTGCGAGATCTACGTCCATCGCGGCGCGGGTGCTTACATTTGCGGTGAGGAGACCGGCCTCATCGAGTCTCTCGAAGGCAAGCGCCCCTACCCGCGCATCAAGCCGCCGTATTTCCCCGCCGCGCTCGGCCTCTACATGAGCCCGACCATCGTGAACAACGTCGAGAGCCTCTGCCATGTGAAGCACATCCTCGAAATGGGCGGCGCGGAGTACGCCAAGCTCGGCACGCCGAACAACACCGGCACCCGCATCCTCTGCGTCAGCGGTGATGTGCAGAAGCCCGGCTACTACGAAGTCGAAGTCGGCAAGGTCACCATGGGCGAGGTCATCGACACGCTCTGCGGCGGCCTCAAACCCGGTCGCAAACTCAAGGCCATCATCCCTGGCGGCAGTTCCTCCAAAGTGCTGCGTGCCGATGAGAAGTACAAGCTCAAGGACGGCCGCGAGATCGGCATCATGGACATCCCCATGGACTTCGACACCATGGCCCAGTGCGGCACCATGGCCGGCTCCGGCGGCGTCATCATCATGGACGACAGCCGCAGCATGACCTGGGTCATCAACAACTTGAACAACTTCTACGCCCACGAATCCTGCGGCCAGTGCACGCCCTGCCGCGAAGGCAGCCTGTGGATGAAGAAGATCAGCGACCGTATCGTCGCCGGTAACGCCAGCCCCGACGACGTGGACACCCTGGAGACCGTCGCCAATCAGATCGAAGGCAAAACCATCTGCGCCTTCGGCGAAGCCGCCTCCTGGCCCACCCAGAGCTTCATCAAGAAATTCCGCGACGAACTCAAAGCCGACTGCAAAGCCGACCTCGCCGACAAGATCGTCAACGAAGAATCGCTCGTGGCTGCAGCGGGCTTGGAGGTGTGAGGTGGGTGAGTGCTGACGAGTCGTATAGAGACAGGCGAATCGAAATCCAAAAGATGTCAGATGTGAATCTGCTGAGACACAAACCCACACTTTCTCTCAGCGAACTGTTGGAGTAATTGGAATGAAACGGAAGATCTTACGTCGTTCACTAGTTTTGCTCCCACTTGCTGTGTTAGCATGGGATAATTTTGGCGGAATAGAGATAGACAAGTCATGGTCCCAGCCCGACGGCGTTAAATACCCCTTCGGCGAGCGAATAACGGTTAGCGTTCATGGTCGCCAAAGCCCGATTCGCATATTCGATTTGGACAACGAGTTTACTTTGCGGGTCACTGTTGGTGGGTATGTCTATATGCGGCAAATTGATTTGATAGGCGGGCAAGACCACTACCGGTCATACTTGGACAGTTGTTTAGTTCAATGGACGGAAGATGCCGTCAGTTTCATTGAAACGGACGGAGCAGAGATTCGTTTGCCAATAGCAATGTTGAAAAGGAACCTGTGAACGATTACAACAATCCGCCGGAGCCTCTCCGACCGGTGCGCGTCACTCCACCTTCCGAATCACCCGCACCGCGTAGATCTTCTCGGTCAGCGCTGACAGCGGCACCGGCTCCTTGTCATCCCGCAGCGGATCACGTGCCAGATACTCTTCGTCGTCCTTCCCCACAATGACGCACCAGTGCTGGATGCCACCGAGGAGGAAATACTTCACCACGGGATAGGCTCCAGATTCTACAGCCTCGTCCATCACCGCATGGCTCGGCTTTTGATGGTAATCCGCCGTGAGCTTGCCCTCGGTTACCTTTGGCATCGCATTCCACACCACCCAGCCTTGCGGCAGAAAGCCATCGACCTTCTTCAAGCGCTCGTTCAGCTCCTTCGGCGTCAGTTTCACACCCAGATTCGAGGTGGCCATCGCCACACTCGTCACGAGGCAGCCGTGGCTGCCCAGGGTGCAGTCGGAGGGACCGAGCTGATCGGACGCCCAGCGCTTGTCTTTTTGCAGCAGCGTCTTGCCGCTGTCAGGCAGATGAAGGTGCAGCGACTTCCCTCCAACAGAGGCAATCGAGGGCGACAACCGCGCCCAGCAGGTCCGCAACACGACACAACTGGTCGCTGTGATCACCAGAACGAGAACACCGATGACCGACCAGCGACGCATGGCAGCGTTTTAGTGCTTGGCAGCCTCTTTTTTCTCGCCGTGCGGAGCTTCCTTCGCATGCGCGTCACCGTGGCCTTCGCCGTGCGCTTTGTGCATGCCTTCATGCAGCACCTGAGTCTCTTTCCACGAGTGCTGGTCGCAGGACGTGGAGACACAGAGGATGGCGGCGGCGCAAAGGAGGATCGAGGCGGTTTTCATGGGGAATTAGGTCCGCCATCCTATCGCCCGAAGCCCCTCGCGCAAATGGCAATTCAATGCCTCAACACGGAGCACGAGTATGGCGAAGCCTACTCGCCACTTGCAGCACCCAGTGCCTTCAATTAGCCACGTCGTTCCCTTTTTCGCCCCTCTGGTGGCCTTCCACGCATCAGGAAAGTCAGGCGAGTAGAATACTCGCGCTCCTCAGGCCCGCACCACGATCCGTGCATCCAGCGCCACGATGCCCTCCGGCGACGCCAGCAGCGGATTGATGTCCAGCTCCACAATGCGCCGCTCGTGCTGCACCAGCCGCGCAAATTTCACCAGCACCTCGTCCAGCGCGGCCAGATCGACCGCAGGCTGGCCGCGCACGCCGCGCAGCACCTTCGCGATCTTCGTCTGCTCGATCCAGCGCCGTGCCAGCGCATGATTCAGCGGCGGCAGGACCAGCGCACGATCTTGAAACACCTCCACCAACGTACCACCGGCTCCAAACAGCAGCACGGGCCCGAACTGCGCATCCGTGCTCGCGCCGAGGATCAATTCGGTGCCTTTGCGTGTGATCATGCGCTGCACGGTCACGCCTTCAAAAGCCGCCGCGCCATGCAGATTCGTCACGTTGTCACGAATCAAGCGCCACGCGCGTCTCATGGCCATGGCATCAAGGAGATTAAGCTGCACGCCGCCGCAGTCGCTTTTATGCGTGATCGTGGGAGAGAGCAGCTTCGCCACCACGGGAAATCCCAGCGCCTCCGCCGCAGCGACAGCGGCGTCTTCGTCGTAAGCCCCATGCGTCTCCACAATCGGAATCCCGGCGGCAAAGAGCACCTGCTTGGCCTCCAGCTCAGTCAGCAACGTGCGCCCGCTCTTCAGCACAGCGTCGATCATGTCGCCGATCACCGAAGGCAGTTCTTCCACATCCGCCGCATGCGCGGCGAGCGATTCATTGAGCCAGAACAACCGCAGCCGCCGCTCCCGCATGCGCACAAAGGCCAGCGCCGCCTCATCGGGATAATCATACGTCGGAATGCCCGCCGCGTTCAGGAGTGCGCGTCCTTCATTCACGCTCTGCGCTCCCATCCAGCTCGCCAGCAGCGGCTTGCCGTTCTCTTGCGCGATCTTCACCACCTCGCGCGCAATCGCCGTCGGATTCGTCATCGCCTGCGGCGTCAGCACCGCCAGCACACCGTCCACATTGGCGTCATTTTTCACGACCCGCAGCGCGGTGGCAAAACGATCGGCATCCGCATCGCCCAGCACATCCACCGGATTGTGATGGCTCCAATGCGCGGGCAGCACCTCATTCAACGCCTCCAGCGTGTCGTCTGAAAGCTCCGCCACCTCGCCACCGCCGAGCACCAGCGCATCCGTCGCCAACGCACCGGGGCCGCCCGCGTTCGTCACGATGGCCAGACGTGGCCCCGCCGGCAGTGGCTGTTTGGAAAGCACCTCCGCCATGTCGAACAACGCCTCCACCGTGTCCACGCGCAGCACGCCGCTTTGCCGCAACGCTGCATCCAGCACCGCGTCGCTGCCTGTCATCGCACCGGTGTGCGAGGCCGCTGCTTTCGATGCCTCCGCAGTACGACCGACCTTGATCACCACGATCGGCTTGTGCGCCGCCACCTCACGCGCCGCCTCCAGGAACGAAGTCGCATCGCCACCCACGGACTCTATGTAGATCACGATGCTTTCCGTGTGCGGATCATTGCCAAAATGCCGGATCAAATCGCCCCAGCCGACATCCGTCATCGCTCCGGTCGAGACAAACGCGCTGAAGCCCACATGCTGGTCATGACTCCAGTCCAGGATCGCCGTGCACAGTGCCCCGCTCTGGCTCAAGAAGGCCACACGGCCCGGTCGCGCCATGCTGCTGGCAAAGGTGGCGTTCAATCCCGCATGCGGATTCATCAGCCCGAGGCAGTTCGGCCCGATCAAACGCACACCATGCCTCTTCGCGGCTTCGAGCACCTGCGCTTCGAGCTTGGCACCTTCCGCACCGGTTTCCTTGAATCCCGCCGAAATCACCACCACTGCCTTCACACCCGCCACACCGGCTTCTTCGACGATCTGTGGCACCGAGATCGCTGGTGTGACGATGATCACCAATTCCGGCACCTCCGTCAATGCTGCGATATTCGGAAACGCTTTCACCCCAAGAATTTCCGCACGCTTCGCATTCACCGGAAACACCGCGCCACCAAACCCACGCAAATTCTCCCAGATCGCCCGCCCCACACTGCCCACACGCTCCGTGGCTCCGATCAAGGCGATGCTGCGCGGTTGAAAAAACGCTTCAAGTGACATGAGGCAACCTACGCAGCAAGCACATGGCGTCTCATCGAGAGTTGCGCATCTCACGACTCAATCTGCCAATCAATCATTGCTCTTCTAGCGAGCGGCGGGCGGGGATTTCACCTGCCAGTGTTCGTCAAAGAAGTCCGCCGCCACGACTTTCCCGGCGCTTTCAGCGCTCGGAGGCTGGGTGATGTCGAGGATGGCCCAGTCGGGCAGTTTGGGGTTTTGCAGGGAGTTGGTGCGGTCGTGCGCCTCGCGGAAGGTGAGGCCGGAATTGATGACGACCTCAAAGCCGGGGGACCGGAGGCAGGGATAGGTGAGCAGCGGCACATGCGTCTTCGCATCAAAGGTCTGCCCGCCCATACCAACCTTTTCCGCGTTCCATTGGACCGGCAGCGCGGCGGCGAGTTGTTTGAGGCATGAGTTGGACTCCGGCGTGCCCCAAAGGATGAGACTTTGTGTTTTGCCGGCCTCAATCACGTCTTTGATCTCCGAAGCTTTGATCACGCGCGCATCACCGCGCATCAAACCACGCCAACGTGTGAGGAAATGCGCCGACTCGGCCGCCACCCAGGCATCCACCGCAGGCGATGATGATTTGCCATCTGGCAGCACCACGAGGAAACGCTTCAGGAAGGCCATGTCCATGAGACCTGGATGCGAGGAGGGCTTGCCACCGGCTGGCCCCTCGTGTTGAAACGGCTGGTCATTGCCAAAATCACGCCACACGCCGTTCTCTTTGATGAGCCGACACATGGAGCCGGCCACCTTCGGGCCGGGACTCATGAAGGTCTCGAACTTCGGCAATTCCGGCCCCACGGTGAGTTTCAACTCCGTGCCGTCCACGATCACCTTCAGCGCTCCCCTGCCCTTCCGCGCCTGCGGCGGCGGGTAGAAGACGATGCGCGTCACATTCTGCGTTTTGAACTCCACCGTCTGCCCGTCGAGCACTTTGGCGTCCAGCCGCGCTTCCTTCCAACTTTCCTCCAGTCCATGCAGATTCAGCCATTTCACGCGGCCATAGAACGGTGTCTTCGTCTGGATGTGAATCTCGTCGGGAAACAGATCGCGGCCCTTCGCAACGGCTTTCTCGATCCATGCCTGCACTTCCTTGATCACCTCGGGATGATACTTGTGCCCCATGCCGGGGCCGATGAGGTGCGGCGGCTTCAATCCCTCTTTGCCGAGCACCTCCATCATGTACTCGGCTGAATCACGCTGCGCATCCAACTCCCCGCTGTAGCTGATGAGCGGCACGTTGAAAAAATTCCGCGCGTAGTCCGGCACGTCATACACGCCCCAGAGCTTTTGCTCATACCATGAAGGATACTTGTCCGGCGTGAGCTTCTGGTAGCGCTTCACATCCGCAAATCCGGCCCCGGTGTGGACACAGGCCCACTGATCGGGGTAATGCGCGCCGAGATGCCAGGCCCCTGCCCCGCCCATGCTGAAACCAGCCAGTGCGACGCGGTTGGTGTCGATGTTGAAACGCTTCATCGCATCATCGCGGCATTCAAAGACATCCGCCTCCCCCGCGCTCTTCCAGCCGTTGCAGTAGCGACCGAAGGGATGAATCACAATCGTCCCCGTCGGCTGAAACTGCCCCGGTTTCTTCGCCATCAGGCGTGAATAGACGAAGGGCAAGTCGGTCGCCGTGTCTCCCCGGCCATGCAGCCAGATCCACATCGGGGTCTTCTTCGCCTTGTAGTCGAGTCCTTCAGGAATCTCGACGCCGTAGGGCTGCGGTGAGTCGTCGATCTTCGAGTAAAAGCCCAGCACCTTCATCCCGCCGCCGTTCATCCACGGCGTCTCATTTTTCGACAGCGACGCGATGCGATTCTTCGCCTCATCGAGCAGCGCCGTCGCCTTCTTCACGCCGTCCTCGGGCTTCTTGTCATACCACTCGTCAAACTCCAGCGCATAGCGCACCGCTTTGATAAAAATCTCCGCGTCCGCCGCCCGTGCGTGCTTCTTCACTTCGGCAAAGGATTGCGTCACCGCTTTCAAATCATCTTCGATCACCGCTTCCTGCTCTGTAGAAAGCGCCGCAGTTGGTTTCGGCGGCAGACTGCCTTTGAAAGAGGCCGTGGCACCAGTGGGGCTGAGCTGCGCATGAGCCGGCAGCATCGCCGCGGCAAACAGGATGGAGTGGAAAAAGAGTGGTTTCATCAAAGATGAGCTTAAACGCAGCCTCAGACTGTTTTTAACCACTCACTTGAGCGATCACTTCTCACCAGCCAACCGGTTCAGCTCGGCGGAGAGAGCCGTGTAATCACGCATTTTCCATTTCCCGACCTTGAACGAGTAATAATTGTTCAACACCCAGTAAACCAGGGACATCCACAAGATGTGCATCATTCCCAGACCAGTCTTCCAGTCCTTCTCCGGCTCAAAGACCTCCGTGGTTTGCTTGGAAGAGGTGCCGACCACGGCCTTCTCACCAAACAGAGTCGGACCAAGCACCACCGGCTCGAATTCGACACCCAGAAAATCGCACAAGTGCTGCATCAAGTCCTGCTTATCTGGTGAGGTGAGTTTTTCATACACGACCGGAAACGCCCATGGCTCACTGGCACGGCTGGCACAGTCCCAGGTGACACGCAGCGTGTCATTCAACGCCCTGTAAGTGCGATGCAGGCTCATGCTCTTCCCCGTTCTCAGACGCAGCAGCACAATGCTGCGCACCACATGCAAGGGGTGCCGCAGAATAAACACGACTTTGCCATCATAAAACAAATGCCTCCAGGCGTTGAGCACCGGCCCGGTTCTGCCTCCCACCTCCTTGGCCAGCCACATCTGAGGTTGTCGTGGTGCGACAGCCGCGCATTGCCAGGAGACCCAGGCCATTCCCTGAATGTAGCCGCCCAGCCCTATGCAAGTTTCATACAGGTCCTTTTGCAGGTTCATGAATTTCTCACCGTCCCATTTCTCATGGGCAAAACCTTGAAGCTGGCAAAATTTTTGGTTCGCCACCGCCGCATCAAGACGCGAAGCAGGCGGGGCCAGCGTCATGAATTTGAGTTTTAACTCCATCGGGTAGCACCAAATGGAGGAATGGCCGTCCAGCAGCCGCTGCAACAGTGTGCTGCCAGACTTGTGCGGTCCATAAATCAAAACCGGACGAGCGGTCCAAAATGGCAACGAATTTTCGTGTGTGCTCAACATTTGTCTCCCGTTATTCAAAAAACCAAACTACGCCCCCCTTAAAGCATTCATCAAACCATGTAAAAAGCGATTTTCGAGGCGGTGCCTCATGCAGCTTGAGAGGTTGACGGTCCGGCATGTTGATGCAACCTGCGCAGCTTATTTTAGCAACGCATGAAACACAGCTCCCCGATCGCCTACTCTCTGAGACACCCAGGAAAAGCCGCCTGGAAGCTCCTGCGCATCCTGCGCGGTCAGGTGGCCCCTGCTCACACCGTGGCCCAGTCGAAGCTGCCCGAGGGTTTGGAACCGCTTTTCCTCCTGAATCAACAACGCCAGTTCAACCAAAACTGCGAAAACATGTACCTCTTCGGCGGCAGCCTCCAGCGTGAGCGCCTGGACAACTTCGCTCGCTGGTCCGCCGCCCACTATCCAGGCGATTTTGTCGAGATCGGTGCCTTCCGTGGGGAAACCAGCAAACTGCTGGCCAAAGCAGCGGCGGAGACCGGACGCAGGCTCATCGTCATCGACCCGTGGATGACGGGCTCCCAGGACTGTGACGGCACGGAGCATGAGCAGTTCCTCGCCAACATCGCTCCCTGGCGCGATAGTGTGGATGTCTGGCGTGAATCATCTTTGAACGCGGACATCATCGCCAAACTCAAGCCCCGCCCCCTTTGCTTTGCCTTTGTGGACGGGCTCCACACGCTCAGCGCCTGTTTTTCCGATCTCATGGCCGTGGGACACGCCAAAGGCATCATCGCCACCGATGACGTGCGGTACAATCAAGACCTGGCATTCGCCCACCAGCATGCCGCCCGCCTCCTCGGGCGCGAACCCATCATCGACCCGGACATGCGCGAGGCCTACATCCTGCCTGCCAAAGCCTGATTTCAGTCCGCCGCAGCCACCACGACATGCCCTTATCCAACCAGTCCGTGCCGCCATGTGCCGTGGTCATCTCGTCCTGTGACGCCTACAGCGATTTGTGGCCGTATTTCTTCCACTTCTTCTTCAAACACTGGCCCACGGCTCCCACGCCCGTGTATCTCATCGCCAATGAGCGCACCTATGGCGATCCACGCGTGAAGACGATCAATGTGGGCCCAGATCAGCAGTGGGGCAGCAACACCCGACTGGCCATCTCACAGATTGACGAGGAACTCGTCGTCCTGCTGCTAGATGACTTCTTCTTCGATGCTCCATTCCCCACTGAAACCTTCCGGCAAACACTGGAGCAATTTACTACCGCCAAAGGACGCCTGCTGGAATTGCGCCTGCATGGTGAGGCTGGCGAGGCCGTGCACGGAACCGGCTTCCGACGTGCGGATCCACAAAATCTCTGTGCTGGCATCAATTCCAACCTGTGGCGGCGAGATCTGCTGCTGGAGATCGCCGAGCCGGGACTGAACATCTGGCAGTGCGAGAGCCTCGTGCGCAAAAAGCTGCGGGAGGGGGAAAAGAACTTCTTTTTCATGGACCAGCAGGCACCGAAGCAGATTTCATTCGTCGAAGGGGTTCGCGGTCGCTTCTGGAAGCCCGAAGGCCTTGCCTACATGCGCAAAAACGGCATCGAGCCTGACCTCGGCTGGCGTCCCTGCCCTCCTCAAGGGAACAGCTTTTTCGCCAAACTCATCCGAAGCTGGCAAAAACGCGGCATGGACCGCCGCCGGGCTGCCATGGTGACACCTTCCTCTTTGGAAATTCTTCCACTCGCGAGCTTGGAGTCATGAAACGCCGCAGTTTGGCCCATCGCACCGAACGTGCCCTGCACGACGCTAACACAAGCATCCGCAAGCCGCCGCCTATGCTGGGCGACCCAGCGCAGGTTGGAGTTGAGCAAATCCCCCTCATCAAGGCAGGTTCCACAACGGTCATGCTCGACGATGAGAGCGAATTTCATCAGATGGAGCTGCCCCCTTCAGTGACGAGCTGGGGTGATGCCAGCTGCCATGTCATCAATAACGCCTTTGTGGTGGGTGATCAGGGCCATGTCTTCACGAGTGACGGCCACTTTGTGAATCTCTGCCCAAGCCACAACCGGCTGGATCCGGCCAAAATAAGGCACCCCATCCCACTGCTGGCAAAACACCTCTCTGGGCCGGTGTTTCACCTCACCGGACGCGATCACGAAAATCACGGCCACTTCCTGATGCAGCATCTGCCTCGGCTGATGGCGGCGCGTGCTTTTCTTGAAAGCCGAGGAGTGAAGCCTGCCATCCTCGTGCCCCCCGGTCATGAAAAATGGCAGGGACGCTATCTGCGCACGCTTGGCAGCCTTGGCGAAAGTGTCATACCCTGCCGCAAAGGCACAGTGAGTGTCGAACAGCTTCATTATGTGCCGATGCTTTGGAAGGAAGGCTTTCTGGGACCTCCACTGTACTACCAGCAGATGCAGGCCAGCTTCCGCTCTTTCGCAGGCGTAGATGACGCAGCTCCGCCATCAGGCAGACCTATTTTTGTGACCCGTCAGGACGCCCCGACACGACGCCTGATCAATGAGGCTGAGATTATTGAGATCTGCCGCCGTCAGTTTGGCGACATCGACGTGATGAGCCTTCCCAAGGTGCCGTTTGCAGAGCAGATCCGCCGCTTTGCGGATGCGCCGCTTGTCATCGGCCCTCAAGGCCAAGGAATGACTAACATCATCTTTTCCCGGCAGACACGGATGCTCATCCTTGAGGCTGGCGAGTCCCCCATCACATATGGCTGGGTAAACTCCTACCGTGATTTTGCGCTCATGACCGGCAACTCGGCCCTGCGCCTCTTCTCAGGCCTTCCCTGGCCCAACGATGGCGACTGGGCTTTCCCGTCCGAGTTATTTGCCAAACAACTCCAGCGCATCGTGTCGCTGGGTTTTCATCTGCACCGTCCTGCGGTTGTTAGATGAACAATTTGCGTATTCTCAAGCCCTGAGGTCGGGCCTGAAATAAAAGGCGTTCGCGTAAATCATGACGCCTTCCTCGTTACGACGGACCTCTTGCATGAAGCCAAGCTTGAAGCCCGCTTGCTCCAGAAAAGTGTGTGTGTCGCAAAATACCGCACCGTCCTTGTAGAGAGAACAGAAATTCACTTCGATGTAAATGGACTGGATGCGCTGCAACAGATCGCCGCAGCCACGCAGGACTTTGAGTTCGGCACCCTGCACGTCAATTTTGGCGATGTCGAATCGCTCAATCTCCGACATGCCTGGCACCTCGTCGAGCCTTCGCACCTCAATCTGAGTCTGCTGCACGGCATGGAAGGGCTTGTGAAGCAGATCGCCGGCCTCGCTATCGGGATCAAGCAGAGAGCTGGAATCGGCGTTGTTGAGCACGCGGAGCGTGGAAGAGCCGGACTGATCCGAAAGGGCGAAGGGGAAAACTTTGCAGCGAGGCTCGGCACGATAGCGCTGTTCCAGAAACGCGATGGAGTCGACGAAAGGCTCGAAGAGAAAGACTTTCTCCACCGGATGATGACGCAACACACGGTCCGCGAACTCTCCGTGGTAGGCGCCGATGTCGAGAATGGTGCGTAAGGGGACGCGAGGGAACTGGCGGAAGAAGCGGAAGTCTCGGCGGCTGTTTTTTTGAAGACAGAGTAGGGCCTTGCGGAGCGGAGACGCGTCGATTTGAGGTTTCATGACCTTGAAGAGGCGGTTTGCTGAAAAATCACCGCCAGCCGCCGCGCTGCGGCCTCGGCAGTAAAATGGGATTCAAATCGCACACGACCTGCCCCGCCCATTTTTTCTCTCAAACCGGCATCGCCAGCCAAGGTTAGCAGATGTTGCGTCCATGCGGAAGTATCACTAGCAAACAAGGCACTGCCATGCTCGCCAAGCATTTCGACAGTGCCGGAAAGAGCGGCAGCCACACAAGGGATACCAGCCGCCATGTACTGCAGGGCCTTGATGGGTGATTTACCATGATTGAAGGCCGTATCAGGCAGCGGAAGCAGTCCGATAGAGAAGGAATTGAGCACCTCGACCTGCTTTTCGGCTTGGAATGGCACAAAATCGATCTCCGCTTTCATATCAGGCCGCTTTCCACTGAAGATGCGGATTACGACCTCCGGCATTGCATGCTTCACCTCGCATAATGCCTCATCGATGGTGCGAAGCTGGAAGTGGTTACCTGGAGCACCAGCCCATCCAATCACCACAGGTCCTCGTGAGGGCGGAGCGGAACGCCATTCCGAGAGGGGAAGAGTCATCGGCATCACTTCAACATTGCCAACGTGCTTTCGCAAATGCCGACCAAGATATTCATTGGCAGGCAACGCCAGCGTTGAAAGCCGCAAACTAGCGACGAGGCGGCGGTTCGTGCGCCAGCTGGTAATGAAACTGTGCCTTTTCTCCAGTGGATGCCAAGTGGCATCGTCGATGTCGAAGATAACTGGCAATCCAGAGCGGGCAATACGGCGGCGGCGAGACCAGGAGAGGAGCTTTTTCTGAAGTAGAATGCCGTCGTAGCCTTCAAAAGTCGTCATGGCATCTAATAGCGACGCAGGCTGGCATTCCAGTTCAATGCCAACCACGCGCAACATCGGCATATACTGCATCACACGAAAATGTGTGCTCGCACAAGAGTCGTCCCCAAAAGTGAGCGCAAGCCATTTCATGCGGAGCAAGCGAGCATACGCCGACAAGCGGATATCACCTCCTCAGTTTGAATGTCCAGCATGGAGCGCTTTTCAGCGTCATATAGAAATGCAGGATAATTACGGTGCAATAAACCTCCAGAGCTTACTATTTCATAAGGCGATTTCCATGGATGCCAATGATGCTCGATGGAAGGGCCGAACAAAGCCACCACCGGACACTGACAAGCAGCCGCTAGGTGCATTGCAGCCGTGTCTAATCCGACAAAAAGTGACGAATGTTTAATCAACCTTGCTAATTCGCTCCAAGATCTAGACCCTTGTATTGAAATGGACGATGGCCCAAGCTCATCAGTGATGCGTTTTACTATCTCTATCTCGCCTGGGTCCGGACCTGCGGATACGATTAAAAACAAACCGCAAGAAATCAATGCCCTGCCTGTTTCGATCCAACGCTCTACCGGCCACCCTTTGCGTTTCCAACGTGAAACCGGATGAATAATTGCATATGCCCTGCCATCACCAACGAGAGGATCCAACCCTGCAGGAACATGAAAGGTGAGAGGGGGGATCTCAGTTTCGAGATCAATGAATTCGGCAACTAAACGATAATCTTTCTCCACTCTGTGCATGAGGTGCCAGTTTTGCGCACTGTAAGCGGTGAAGCATTTGCGAAAGTACCATGGAATAGGCCTCCCATGGGAGGTGGTGATTCTTTTTTGCGCGCCACTTAACCATGCCAGCCATCTACCATGGTTGCTGTCAGTCAATTCAAATACCCAGTCATACTGTTTAGCGCGAATTTTACAAATACTCGTCAATTCAGACAGTACCCCCTGACTCCTAGCTTCCTCTAATGCTGAGACAATATGAACTTCATCAAGCTCTGAGCACCCAGCAAGCATCGCCTCAGTTCCTGAGCGCACAACCACCGAAACATGGGATTGCGGATAACGCTTTTTGATACCACAGATAACAGGAGTAAGGAGCAGGGTGTCTCCAAAATTTTTAAGTTTGATTAAAAGTACCCTCATTAATCTTTAATAAGAACGCGTATCAACAAAAATGCGCATCAAGCAATTTCTGGAATTTTCTCATCCGCGCTGAACTGTAGATGATATAATTTCTGGTACATTGGGTTTCTAACCAAGAGTTCGGAGTGTGAGCCACAGTCAAGAATATATCCATGATCCATGACCACAATTTGATCGGCCTCAAGGATCGTGGAGAGGCGATGGGCAATTGCCACCACCGTTTTACCTTCAGAAAGAACCTGAATAGCATCCTGAATGATTTTCTCACTTTCAGTGTCTAGCGCAGACGTAGCTTCATCAAGCAGGAGAATTGGCGCATTGCGCAATATAGCACGCGCTATCGACAGTCGCTGTTTCTGCCCCCCTGAGAGCTTGCAGCCCCCCTCCCCCACAACCGCATCATATCCACCGCCAATTTGCTCAATAAATTCATGTGCATGCGCTTTTTTTGCAGCCTCAATAATTTCCTCCCTCGAAGCATCCAAACGACCGTACCGAATATTCTCCAAAATCGTTGTGTGAAACAGAAACGTATCTTGGTTAACCACCCCAATATTTCCGCGCAAAGAAGTTTGGGTCAATTTGCGAATGTCACAACCATCAAGGAGAATGGAGCCTTTATCGGGATCATAAAAACGTAAGATTAGGGAATAAAGGGTGCTTTTGCCAGCACCGCTCGGACCAACAAATGCATAGAACTTGCCGGGATCTAGTTTTAGGTTAATCGAATTCACAGCTGGCACTTCCTTTTTGATGCCATCGCTTTCAAGATAGGAAAATGTGACATCTCGAAACTCGACAGCACCTCGGGCTCGCCCACTGTCAACTGCATCAGGTGCGTCCAAGATGTCTGGGACCTTTTCCAAAAGTTGAAATACCAACTCCGCCGCCAATCCCGCCCGCTGCATGAGCATTTGTACGCGGCTGAGCTCTTTTACTGGTGGATAAATCTGCGTCAGAGCCATCACAAGAAGAAAGAAGTTCTCGGCCTCAAGTCCACGATACCATGCATACACCAAACCAGCACCAATCCCTATGGAAGCAACTGATTCAACAATAGGTCCAACAAGCTCTAAGAGCCTAGTCCAACCAAGGGTATTCCGAACAACATTTGCATTTGTCACCTCGAATAATTCACATTGATGCTCCTCACGTGCATAAGATTTAACCAAACGACTACCTGCAAAAGATTCCTGCAAAACGACCATCAAATCAGATGATCCACTGACTTCATTCTGACCAACAGCACGTGCTGATTTCCCAATGCGCATGATGGGCCACACACATGCAGGAAAGATAAGCAAAGCTACCGACGTGAAAACCCAGTCCTGAGCAAAGAGAACGGTAAGTATAGATATGATGGTTAGTGGCCGCTGAGCTAATGTCTGAATCAACAACATTGCGTTTTGATGCACGGCAGTTGTTTGCATGACAACTGTCTGCATTAACTCTCCAGTCCTTGCATTGCTAAAAAATGCAGGGGACTGGCGCATCACACTTCGAAATGTATCATTTCGAATCTTATATACCACCTTGCTAGCAATAACGGCCTGCATGTATATAGATAAATAACTCAGAAAGCCCCTTATAAAAATGAGGATGGGTATAAATGAGCACGCTATTATGACGCCAACAAGTCCAACCGGCGCATCCTGTTCGAATCCCAACATGTCAGCTAAATTTAACTTTCCAATAAGCGGCAAGCGCACAGGCTCCCCCATAGTTCGCGTCTGCCCCTTCAAAACCAAAGAGAAAATCAACTGAAAGCCAATTAACATCAATCCATTGAACGTGGCACTTGCCATACCCAATAGCACACTGAAAAGTAATCTCCATTTATAGGGAAAGACATACTTGCCTATAGATGCAACGGTACGCTGAAGCACTCGATGCAGCTCCGCACCCAGAAAGTAGTGGCGGCGATCCAGGAAACTTAGAACACTTGCAATCATTGTTTTTTTAAATCGCTATTGTGAAAAAATAATACAGCCATGGCTCGCCCAGCCTGTAGGGCGATGCAATTTGTTTTCTGACGCGATTACGACCTCTGGCATCACTGATGTTATAGAGATCTCTGACGAGAACCCCGCAAAGCTTTGGCGAGAGGAATCAAGGAAGAACATAATTATAGCGAACCGCTTTTGGAAGGCCATTCGTTATAAGCATGTTCCAGCTGCGTGCGGCCAGTTTCGTAGTCATCAGATTTGGGAGTCGCTGAGTAATGCTGCATGTTTTCGTAGAAAACACTGACTGACCTGCGCACTTGTGCCGTAACCATAGTGCCCAGGCTTGAAGAGAGAGCGGAACACCTCTTGTCTCCTCTCGTTCTCCGGGTCACGGAGGTAGGCGTTGGACGTACGATCAAGCATTTCTCGAACTAGATCGGTAATCTCGTCGGATGAATTATTAATGATGCCAAGACCTGAATCTTTATAGTCTGAGGAAAAGCGGAAATTTGCGGCAGGAGATTCCATAACCTCTCGGAATGAAAGCGCGCGCTGCTCGCGTTCAAGATATAGCAGTTTAGGGATCCCAACATCCTTTCCTGTATACGGCAGGGATGACATGGGGATACAGTTGACACTTGCAACGGGAACGCCAAATACTGTAGCAAGAATAAATAAGCCAGATGTGCTTCCAAGAAAAAATCTTGCAGAAGCGCATAACAGAACATCGAGCCTTGGGCTTTTGTGTGGCGAATTCGCATAATCAATGACCCTGTCCATTGGCGGCAGAGCTTTCATCTTGCTGTCCCCCATGCGGATCACCCAGCCTCCGTGCGCAACAATCTCTTGGATTGCTGGAACAAAGTCTCCAAGACTTGCATTGCGATATTCGTGGAGGTCGTCATCCCTTGGCGAGTAGCCGCGCTCCCTGTTGTGAAGACAAACATACCAGTCATTTTCACCAATCCCCCAATTTTCCCGCAAGAATCTAATTAAGAATTCCCTGTCATCATGGCTTAATTTGAATAATGGCTCACGGCTTTCCCAACGTCTATAGATATCGTAACACTCCGCAGTCCTGCCAAACGCGTGAAAATAGTCGTGCCGCAAATGGTGCAAGGACGCAACCTCTGGAATAGATCTCAGCAGCCACAACCATAGCTGCTTGCCAATAACGAAGCTGAAGATCTGTTTGCAGTAATAAAGAAAGTGAGGATTAGCCGCCTGCGCCTCGTCCATCACCAAGACGAGTGTCTTTTGGGGCTTGCCTTGTAGAATTCGTTCTTTTAACCACAGATCCACCTCCCCAACCTGATGACCGATACGCCCAGGAATAGTGATTTCAAAGAACTCAACATTTCTTTTTAGTAGATCGAACAGCTCCTGCTTCAGTTTTTTGACTGAGGTAATTTTATGTCTCCATGTCTTTTGTTCCCCTCGCGGAGCACCGGATTCCCCCAAAAGAAACTTCTTGGGATAGCGATATACAAAGCCCAAAACCTCTTTTGGATGCTGAAACAACAAAAGCACAAATGCTCGAATGTGACGTAACGCCCATTTCAACGTGAGTTGCTTCTCGTTATCTAGCAAGGCCAGAGCAGTTGCGATTTTAGAATGCGAAGGGAAACCACACCAATGCCTTCATGTTCACAGGAGGCTGGCACGACGCAGGCTTTCGGGTGTGCCAATGTCAATGACCGTGTCTGTATTTTCCCATGTATTGATTTTACCAAGCAGTTTCGGAATAAGCTCGGTGCTGATGTCTGTCATGGGCGGACTGGCTGACAACAGGATTTTCATGACTGGCGGTTCGATGAGATAGATGGCTGCGTTTGCAAGATTGCCTGGAGGGGTTGCTGATTTCTCATAAAAACGCTCAACCACGCCCTGTGAATCTAATTGCAGAATTCCGCAGGTCTGTGGTGTAGGTGTGCGGAAAGTCATCATCGTCATGATCGTGGCACTCGGCCTTTTGGCATGAGCTTCGAAGAACTGGCTCCATTCGCACAGACATAGATTATCGGCATGAGCGATGAGGGTCGTGTCCTGGGAGCAAAATTCCTTATTCGCAGTGAGCGTGCCGGCTGTGCCTAACAATTCAGGTTCGAAGACAGTCTTAACCACCTTTTGGAGAGGATGTGTCGCAATATAGTCTGTCACAATGCCTGCGAGGTGGTGTGTATTGATTAAAAAGCGGTCAATCCCCGCCTTCGACAAATTCGAGAGCCAAATATCAAGCAAGACCCTTGTGCCAATTCTAACGAGGCACTTAGGTGTATGCTCAGTCAAGGGGCGCAATCGCGTACCTTTGCCGGCGGCAAGAAGAAGAGCATTCATGAACGCAGTGCGTGTATAAGTTCATCAGTCGTCAACGGTGTGTTGCCGATACGCGAGATCTGGCAGGCTGCTGCAAGCGAGCCGAGGAACGCAGCCTGCCAGATCCCAGCTCCAAGGGCGATTGCCAACGCAGAAGCAGCCAATAGAGAATCACCTGCACCTGCTGTATCCATTGGCAGGTGATTGAAACTAGGTAATTGATCTGTGAGCCAGCCGTCTCTGCCTTTTTCGGCGTGGACGAGGACGCCTTCGGCTCCGAGCTTCAAAAGCACGCTCCTGGCACCTGCTTGTTGGCGAAGCTTTTCCGCCAATACCACGAGACCGTCTTCATGGTTCCGTGTACTGACACGGGCCTCCATTTCCGTGGGAGTCAGAATATCTGCGTTCTTAAACCGCGATACGTCGCCGATCTGAGAAGAGCATTGGCTGTCGGCCATGAGTATCACGCCGCGTCGGCGTGCCTCGGACGTGACCCTGTCCACCAAAGCCTGAGGCAGGCATCCGTAATTAAAATCTGAAAATAGCAGCACATCGACTTCATCAAGAATTGGCAGCAATTTTTTGAGCAATTGTTCCTGTAGTTCAGTGCGAATACCGTGTTGACGCAGATGGTTCACCCGCAGTAACGTTTTTCCGGAGGCACGAAATCGTTGTTTCAGCGTGGTTGGCCGTGTGTCGTCCATGATGAGATGGCTCGTGACCTTATACTCGCTCAATTTCTTCTCAACAAATTCAGCGAGCGCATCCTCTCCAGAAACGGAGAAGTATGTCACCTGTGCACCGAGCCCGGCGCAGTGCGCTCCCACGATTGCTGCACCGCCCAGGAACTTGTCGGAACCGACTGGTGTGACGACGATGGTTGGATCCTCCTGTGACATTCCGAGGGGGTCGCAGGTGATATATTCGTCGATGATAACATCGCCAATGACGCAAATGCGAACCTTCCCCGCGTCACGAAGAATGGCTTCCAGCGACGCATGAGTGAAGCCGTGCCGTTTAGAAAAATCATGAGGCAAGTCCAGTACGGACTTTTCCGCCTGCGCAAGTTCCTGCCGCAACAAAGTCGAAGCTGAGAACACGGTGTCGCCAGAGCCGAAGAGTAACTTCCCTCCATAGGATGCGAGAATCTCGGACTCGCTGTTCGCTCGGCTCTCATGCTCCTTGCCTTTGACGACAACGGCTGGCTTGAGTGTCGCGATGAATTCTTCCGGTGTTGAATCCAAAAGAAATGCGTAGCCAACGCCATTATTGGCTTTGACGGAGTCCAAGCGAAGGGCCTCATCGAGCAGGGCTGAGCCTGCGGCAATGCGGTTGCTTAAAACACCGACGACAAGAAAGTCGCCACATTCCTTCGCGAACTGTAAAAGCCGTAGATGGCCGGGATGTAAAATATTGAAGTTTCCGTAAACTAGGACGACGGCACCACCCGCAGGGGCCTTGCCGTTAATTTCTGAAGCAATTTCGATGGAGGTCATTATTAAATAAAGTCCGCAAACAAGGAGCAAAAACTTCCCCGGGCGCAGTGACACAGTTTTATGTCGGTTTCACAAAATCGACATCCCTCGATTTCCTGAGTATGACATTGATCGATACATCTGGCACCTCTAAGGCCGATAAGTCTGACTTCCCGTATTTCTTGATGTAGTCAGTTAGAATTGGGAAATAGGATGCATAAGATTTGGATGAATGCAATAGATCGTTCACCTGACCAGGGCCATCATACCAAATGTCAATGATCTCATATTGATTCAGCTTAGCCATATCAAGGAAGAACTTCGCCGTATAGGTGAAGTAGCAATGATCCACATAGCCGACCGAGGGTAGCTGGTGAAAGATGTTTCCTCCAGGCTTTGTTGCATCGTGAATAATCTCAAAACTGTTGCTCTGGTTGAGAATATGTTCCGTTGTCCCGAAATTCAGTGTCAGATCCCAAGCCCCAACATGTTGTTTTGGGAGCGTGCGGCTGTTGAAGTCCAAAATCTCTGTCTTATAGCCTTTGGCGATGTCGAATGACAAATACTCCATGCCAGATGCATCAACAACCTCGCCTAAAAATGCCTCGTTGGTGCCTCCCTTGCCGACGACGTAAGTCGAGCCCGCTGCTAATCTTTCGGCCGTCGGCCGGGTGTTCGAAGCGCCCGGATTGTACCGTTTAATAAACTCTTCAACGCTGTCCGCGTCAGCTCCATACAGGTTTGAGGAGCCGATATCCAGAAACCTTGAGCCGCTTTTTAGAAGCCCGTAGTGTTCTATTTTTTTCATGTATTGCCATGCAAAGCCCATAATAAATGATCTCGATTATTTACGGTTGATTCAGATCCCTGTCTGATTCAGAGCATAATTTCAGCTCTATTTTCGATTGGCGACCTTGTTAAGTATTCCACTCAGGATTGGCAAGGATCTGAGCTTGCGCAGCAGTTTTGGAATGGCCCCTTTCGAATATGCACGCCCGGTCCTCGCCATACCCTTCGGACCGTAGCTGGATGCAACCTCAGCTGGAATTTCACCTACTGATGTCTGTAGTTCCACGGCTCCTAGGAATGGTTCATTTTGAGTCTTGAGACAGGCAGCCAGCATTGAAATGCGAGGAATTCTCAGATTTTGAATGAGCAGATTGCTAGACACCTTGGCTGGGCCCGCCCCCTTTTTCTCGAAGACTGGATGATCAATGGCTTCAAGATCTTCTCCTCGCTCCATGCTGAATGCAATCAACTCATACTGATTGAAATACCCGATGTCGAACAAAAGGCGACCTGTGGATGAAAGCCAATAATGACGTCCTCCACTAATCGCCGGAAGCCAGTGAACAATGACGCCCCTCTTGCGGGCCGCTTGATGCATCAGTTGGGTGAAATGGAGTTGGTTCATCAGTCGCGAACTCGTCCCCAGATTCAATACGACATCCCATGCTCCGACCTCTGATGAAGGCAGTGAATCTCGTTCCAATGAAAATGTGGGCGAATTAGCCCCCCCAGCCTGCGCCAGGCTTCTGTAGGTCATCCCCGCAAGCTTCAGAAGTTCCCCGACAGAAGGAGACTGGTCGAAGTCAGAGCTTTCCGAACTTGCTATCAATTTTTTGAGCGCCTGCTGATCTACTTCCGACAGTGACTTCTTGCCTTGGAGGCGCAGCAGCCAAGGAGAAAGTTCCGAGGCAGGAATGGGCCCCAGTTTCGAATGTCCCATCTCCAAGACATTTCGACGCTTATCGAAGACTCCACTCTCTAACATCTGTAGCACAGCTTTCCAAGGCACCAGTTCCTCCATAACCTTTTCATCGAGGAGTTTAAGGCTATCGCCCTGCAATGAGGGCAAAGGCACAGGACTAGCAGGCGACAGAGATTGCTTTTTCATGTAGTTGAAATGAATATAATAGGCTATGAATATTTAGCCCGAGCCATGATTCAGGTAAACGAGAAAGAAGCGTAATTCAAACTGAGAGTGGCTCGGATTCCTGACTGCGCTTCCTGATTTTGAATGACAGGGCGATGGTCATCGCGTTCGTATGATTTTCATGGTCTCCACAGGCCACGCCTTTGGTGCGCCAAATGAGGTAGAGATTGAGGAGGGCAAAGGGGACTAATTTGAACAGATGCCGCACACGCCGGATCGAGAAAAGGGACCGGTTGCTCTTGAAGTATCGTGCGACCTTTCCAGCCAACTTACGACTAGTCCAGAACAGAGGGCCGCCGATTGATGATATCCGCAGAGAGAAATCACCAGAACCTTGGCAAGTGTCTATCTGCGCAATGATACAATCTCGGATATGCTCCGGAGATCCCCCCAGATGACTTTCGGGATGGAGGATGAGAAGGATTTCTGCGCCATCCGCTGCGTGCTCATGAGCCTTGGCAATCACTTGTGTGACATTGCAGGGATGCACATCGGTCAGAAACACAAGACATTTTGAGAACATCTGATTTGGGCCGGGGACTGTGTGAAAGGGGGCCTTGCCGTTCTTGTTTTCATTACCAGAAAGCGCCGCACGCTGATAATATCGTGACAAGACCAAACCTAAGAGGCAACTGAGTTCGCCGAGGAGCAGTATGTCCGTGTTGTCCGAGGCATGTTGGGAAACCAAGTTCTCAAGAAACTTGAAGTCTGCCCAACACCCTGACTGCCTGAGAAAGGTCACCGCTGTCTGGTTGAAATCCAACCAACGAAAGCGCAGGATCTTTGGCAATGGTTCCAATTCCGGTGGGGGGACAGGCAAGACTCGATGACTCAGCCAAGCCACGACACCTGGTGCCCAGTATCGGTGAAATGCGTGCGCATGTACTGGCCCGAGGTGTGCAGTTAATTCGTTGATGAACCGATCGGCCTCCACTTTGCATCCTTCGACAGGTGCTGGAAGATCTTCCGAATGGAAAACAATGTTATGTTGAGCGGCTCGGCGATGCTCATGGGTTGTCCACTCGGTCAAGCTACGCACGATTTGTTTTGTTGACTGCGATCCAAAACTGAGAAGATTTGATTCCTTGTCCCGTTCCTGTAGCTCGAGCATAAAGAAGTCGTCTGAATCACCCATGGCCATCTCGTCCCCAGAAGGGCACATTTCAGGGATGAAACCATAGTCACAGTACGAATTGATGGTCTTGATTACCCGCTCCGGCTTTAGGCAGAGCATGAAGATGAGAAAGTAACGGCCGAGCAATGTCTGCTTGTCCACCTGCCAAAAGAACTGATTTGGGTGGGAGCTATGTATATACTGCTGGTTACGGATTTTGGCCACAGTCGTCCTGTGAGGGTGAGGGAGGGCCATGCGGACCATTTCACGGCAGGGCAGGCTGAGGATCCCATGACCTGTATCCACCTTCTGCTGAAGCAAAGGCTCAACGTCCTCTGAAATCGCTCGGAAACTTGGGCCCAGAACAATGGAACGTCCTTCGGTGATCGGTTTGATAAGGCTTCTGAGCGAGCCATCCCCCAGAACAAAGTCGGCATTCATGAAGACAAAGTGGATATTCACCATGTCTGCTCCACACGCGATGATCGGACGGGCATACGCGAGTGTAAGAGTGACGCCGTAGACCACTGTATTGAAAACGAGGTCGTCGATCTCAACAAATCGCACTGGGCAAGTTTCACGCAAACGGTGGAAGGCGGGATAGTCCTCAAAACAGGTGAAATCAGCCCTGCAAGTCATGATGAGGACCTCGAGGTCGGTGGCTGCGGCGAGGGCGGGGAGGTTGCCCTGGGCCATAAACGAGGGCAGCGACAGATTGCAGAAGCGACGGATATAATCGCGACCCCAAACCACGGTGAGAAATTTAGTTTTCTTCTTCATTCGAAGCGCCTGATCAAACAGGAAAATATTGCAATTCGCCGCTAAAGTTATCGAAACCTCGATCAGATTGGTTTGATCATCAATCGCCCCGTGTAGTCAATTCTACACAACAGGCCCGCTATTCGGTTGGTTTCAATGTATTCATCTACGGCTTCCTTGGCGCCCTTAAAGTGGCCATAGTCATCAATGATCATCACGCCTTGGGGTGCGAGGCGAGGGTATAAATGTTCGAGTTCGTGCTTGGTTGATTCATACCAATCCGTATCAAGCCTCAGCAGGGCGATATCTTGTGGGGCTTGTTCTGGGATGGTCCGTTCGACCATGCCCTTGACAAAATGGATGCGTTCCGCAGGGTAGCCTGTTGACAATAGATTCTTGCGGACCTCATCCAGGTCGGCATTGGCCCAACCGCTTTTCTCATCATCCTTGCTGAGTGGGCGCCATCCATCAATCGCACGATTACCCCAGAGATCGATGTCTTTGGATTCGTCGGGCTTTGGCAGGCCCTCAAAGGTGTCAAAAAGGTAGAGATCACGATCCTTAATTCCTTTTTCCAAGAGCGCCTGAGCTACCACCATCATACTGCCGCCACGCCAAACTCCACATTCAACGAAGTCGCCCGGTATCCCTGCTTCAATAACGTAGCGTGCTGCTTTATACAGTGCGTACATTCTCTCGGCAGAGGTCATTGAGTAGCGACGGCAGTTCTCAAAAATAGGAAGAAAGCACTCTTCCACATCCATCAGTCCGCTGCGGGAGTTATATTCAAAAGCATCCTTTTGATGATCACGTTCCCATTCCTGCTTATTTGAGAGCTTCTGAAACGCTTCCTCCAATTCGGAGGGAACGGCTTTCCCCTGAGCCTTGAGAACGTGCAGTAGTCGCGAAACAAGGTCTTGACGATCCGGCATGTCTTTCATAGAAAGCACTAATACCTTCTCTTCCCATTCGATGGGAAATGCAGCACCACGTTCTGTCATGAGCGTGTACAACCGCTGCCCCTGTGTCGACGTGGCCGCCCCCTTCAGGAGGAGTTCTCGAAGAGTCTGTTCTTCGCTGCTCACTTCCATTGGAATTTGATCACTTCTGGATTCAGAATTAAGACGCGCCTTGAATGATGATAAAATTGAGAGTAATTTCATTGAGCTGAATATTGTGAGGACACAGAACTGGGGACACGGCCTACAGATGTAGTCGTCTCCAACGCCCCAAAAAAAGGCTTGTCATTAATTTTTCGATACACGACAAATAATGAAATATCAGGAAGTTTGAAGTCTTGAAGCATACGCCCTATTGCCGTACTGTCTTTTTCTGCAACAGTTTGCGCAAGACTTGGAAAGTAGGAAGAGTAATCTCTCACTGGACTGTACAAGTCGTTATTAGCTCCTGGGCCATCAAATCGAAATTCAACAACTTCGTATAAATTATAACCCGCCATGTCGAACATGCACCTAGGAGTATAAGTGAAGTAACCATGATTGGAATAACCAACGCACGGAAGAGAATGAACCATGTATCCTCCAGCCTTGGTCGAATCGTGGATGACCTTGAAGGCATTGTATTGGTTGAGCAGATGTTCCGTGGTCCCATAATTGATCACCAGATCGAACGCCCCGACAAAATCACGAGGGGCCGACTGATGATTAAGATCCAAAATGGTTGTTCGGTAGCCGTCGGCGATGTCAATCGCATCGTACCGCAACCCCGCTTTTTCAAACAACTCTCCAGCAAAAGATTCGTTGGTTCCTCCTGTAATACTATCATAGGCAGAACCTTTGGCTAGTTTAGCGGCAAAAGAGCTGATTTGTTCGGATGCTTTGACCCCATGTTTGGTCAGAAATGAGAGAATCCCTTCCATCGAAGCTTGATAAAGGTTGGAAGAACCCACGTCTAAAATTCGAGTTCTCCCAGTTCCAAAAAGGCCCATGTCTTGCATCTTCTCGATCATTCCAAGTGATAATCCCATAATATTGTATTTTATGCGCTACTGCTGCGGTTGAATTTGGATCTCCGAAAAGCCTATCATTTTTGATGAATTCCTACGCGAGAACTTTAGCACCTTCCAGCCTAGATATTTATTAGAAACAGTTTCTGGCAATTCCCATGTTATGGTGCGTGCCAAGGAATCTTGTTTGAGGACACTTAGCTTGGATTCATTGCAATCGAGGGCCATTTGTTGCAAATCGTCCAATTCCATTTCTTTATCAAAAGCGACTTTTATTTCCATGGGATGCAGAGTTGGTGCCACATCAGCAAAAATAAATGCTTCCGCCCCCTTCATATACCTCAGTGGGAAGGCTAGGGTCTGTTGGTTAATATCTACAAAACCATAGCCCGCGTAAGGTTTTGAAAAATCCACTTTAAAGCTGGAAGTGTGCAGGCTGTTGCCAGTCGATGTCACGTCTTTGTCAGAAGTGGCTTTTGGTGAAAGCAAAGGCTTTATTAGATTTGCGACCCTTTGTGATGACAACACAGCAGACGGCGTGGCGACGTGAGAAAATACAGAAAACCTTTCTCCTGGCCAGAAATCAAAGGGGGTAACAGTTACTTCGGGGTGGCGCTTTTTAACCCTGTCTAATCCATTTCTAATAGCATTCCAGTCCATTAACGGCTCAAACATCGGGTCTCTGATCCCCTCTGGCATCGGATTAAAAATGAGAATAAGTTTTACATTGTGCTCTCTAGCTAGACTGGCGAAGGCATCATACGCCACATCGAAGTAAGACTTTTCAGAAAGCGTCAACCAGTCAAAGAATTGCTCATCGGTCACTCTGGGGGCGTCTCGCAGAGCGCGTACTGCTGGGGGCTCATCGATAGAAGCTTTATCACTCTTGCGCAGAAACCGGAAAATATCATTAGGCACGTCTCCTTCAACATCCGTCTCCCTTGTCCACCCCAAACTTGCTTGGTAAATTGAGTTAAATACCTGATACCCCCTGTTACTTGTGTAGAGAATATCCTTCGACTTCATCCAATAATCAATATAATAAGTTCTACCGAGAATATCTGGGCGAATCTCAAGTGTTGGAAACTGGATTGCGTGGCGTATTGGGCGCAGAAACTCTCGATAAATTCCTTCGGACATTAGGACATTGGTGTCATGCCAAAGCAGTTTTCTGGGCACCGCACCAATCATGCTAGTGTATAAAATTAGATAGCTTGCATTCGGGTTTTCTCGCAGTGCAATCCTTGCAATGTTCAAGTATCCAGGATAGCCAACGTTTGTCGCGACTCCTAAATTGATGTACTTATATCCAGGAATTTGCGACATCACAACCTTAGGCATCACCCCATGTAATCCAGAGCTATCGCCAACGTGAATAATATCTGCATTTTGCTCAGCAAGGTTGCAAATTTTGTGGTGGGCCATGAGCCTTTGAACCGTTTCATCTTCGGCAAAATTGAGGTCCAAGAAACTGTTCCAAGTGAGTCTAGGCGGCTGGACACGCGAGTAATATAGCGTCTCTATTACAACCAGAAGAAAAAGCGCTAAAATCCACGCTTTGAAATGTGCTAGAATTTGTTTCACAAAATTGCCGCAGCTAACTAATTTGAATATTTTATAGGATGTTTGCAGAGGGAAAAACTTTGATTTTGATCAGATGTGGGCGCCCGTATTATTAATTTGACGGTGCAATTTTCAGTTTTGCGAAGCCGATCATTTTAGAGTTATTCTCACGGTAGAACCTGACGACCAGCCATCCCAAATACTTTTCCGCCGCAGCCGTTGGCAAGGCCCATGTCAACGTTCTGGATTGCATATCCATGCTGATGATAGGCAATTCAATTCCATTGCACTGAGCATGCAAGTCTGGAAAGGCATCCGAGCCGCTAAAGTGATCAAAACTGACTTTCATTTGTAGGGAGCGCCCGGTGGGTAGAATGTTACCAAAAACCAACGACTCTTTCCCGCGCATCAACCATAGAGGAAATTCCGGAGTCTGCTGGAGTTGGTTTACAAAGCCATAACCCGCGTATGGCTTTTCAAAATCCACGGAGAACTCGGGTGAACTTTGTTTGTGTAGTTGGTTGAGATCTTGTTCGAGTACTGACCTAGGTGGGAGATGTTCCTTGAGGAGATCAGCGACCCTCTGAGATGAATGAACCGCGAACGGCGTTGCCACATGGGAGAAGACTGAAAATCTTTCACTGGGCCAATAGTCAAAACTCGTGACGATCACCTCCGGATGACGAGCTTTAACCCTCTCCAAACCATTTTTGATTGCCGCCCAATCCATCAAATTGTCAAAAATCGGATACTTGATCTCTTCCGGCATGGGGTTGAAGACGAGGACTAGTTTAACCTTGTACTCCTTGGCCAGATCAGCAAAGGCATCATAAACGACATCAAAATAGGACTTGTTAGACAGTGTCCACCAGTCAAAAAAATGGTCATCGGTGACTCTTGGAGCGAGTCGCAGGCCAGCGAGTGCAGGGGGCTCGTCCGGGGGCACACTGCCATCTTTCCGGAGGTATGAAAACACATTGTTTGGTACATCTCCTTCAACGTCTGTTTCCCGCGTCCAGCCTAAGCTTCCCTGAGCAATCGAGTGAAAGGCAAAATATCCTCTATTATTGGTAAGCAAACCTTCGCGCGTCCTCAAAAAATAATTGAGGTAATAAGTAGAGCCCAGAACACTCGGACGTGCTTGGAGCGTTGGAAACTGAATGGCGTGACGGGCGGGACGAAGAAACTCATCATTGATGCTCTCCGACATCAGTGCCTGGGTGTCATGCCAAAGCATTTGCCTAGGTACAGCACCGATCATACAGGTGTACAACACGAGGCATTTAGCCTGAGGGTTCTCCCTGAGACCAATTCTTGCCATGTTCAAATAACCAGAATAGCCTAAATTTGTCGCCACCCCAAGGTTAAGATAGGTGTAGCCAGGGAGAGATGCCATGACAACTTTGGGCATGACTGCATGCATGCCCGAACTGTCGCCTACTTGAATAATATCGGCTTGCACGTTTCCCAGGGTACTGATCTTATCATGTGCGACCAGTCGCTGAAACGTTTCGTACTCTGCGAAGTTAACCTGAAGAAAGCTGTTCCAGGTGAGCCTAGGCGGATGATTGGCCAAATAATAAGCCCCTTCGATAAGTCCCAAAAAGATGAGAGCCGTCACCCAAGGCCTAAAATGCAAAATAAATGAATTCATTCGAGTCCCTCCTTCCGAAAAACTGAATCGCATAAATGAAAAACAAGATGAGAGAAACCTTCGCCCATGTTGGCAGGGTTGGAAACAAATCTGCAAACTCGGTCTTACGGCGCCAGGCGTAAATATCCGTTAACACGATTGTGCCTGCGAAAAGGATGAAACCCCAGCCAAAAACAGTGAGATACCAATTCTGTGTGAGCCAGCCCATGAACATACTCTTGAGCGACTCAAGAAACCCAAAGAAGTCCACATTCTCAAAGTAGGGCAGGTAGTCGCGTATGTGATGACGAATAGCGCGTGGCAGCGCAAGGATGGACGACCAAATGGGAACAAACTGCGCGGGAGTGGCGCGGAAGAAGATCCATCCGATACAAGTGAGGTGGAACATCAGGAAAATTGACAGAAATTTACCCAACTGTGGACCAAACCAGCGAGTCAAATAGCGATCAACTGGGAATGCCCGGTACATGATCAAGAGGAGCCCGTGATAGAGCCCCCAGATGATAAAGAAGAATCCCGCACCGTGCCAGATACCTCCAAGAAGCATGGTGATCATGAGGTTCCGCATGGTCATCCATTTACCCAGTCTGTTTCCGCCGAGGGGAATGTAAAGGTAGTCACGAAGCCAAGTGGAGAGCGAGATGTGCCAGCGCTGCCAGAGTTCCGACGGATTGGCGGCGAGATAGGGGGTAAGAAAGTTGTGCATCAAATCCACATTGAAGAGCTTGGCCGAGCCACGGGCGATTGTTGAATAAGCCGAAAAATCACAATAGATTTGAAAGGCGAAGCCATACATGAAAATAAATCCCAAACCCGGCGCGAGGCTGGGGTTCTTGGGATCGATGAGTTTCGAGATTGTTTCGACGATTGCGCCTACATTGTCCGCGACAACGGTTTTCTGGAACAGGCCAAAGAGAATCATGAAGAATGCCAAACTTAACTCCTGGTAGCTGGGCACCTTGCGATAAGACGCCAACTGGTCCAGCAAGTCCTTCGCACGCATGATGGGACCGGCCACAAGTTGTGGGAAGAACGCCACGAAATCCAGATAGTCGATAACGTTTCGATGCGGCTTAAACTCACGCCGGTAAACATCAATGGCATAACTCATCGATTGGAAAGTATAGAACGAGATGCCAGCTGGTAATGGCAAGTGAATAGTGCTGATCCCAATACCAAAGAAACCAAACAGGGCTGCCACTTCAGCGCTGAGCCAGCTGGTATACTTAAAGATAGAGAGAAAGCCGAGATTGACGACAACACTGAAAATCAGCAGACGTTTCCTGCGGGCGGGATCATCTGAGTCTTGAATTTTTTGCCCCACAAAGTAATCCACCAATGCAGAGAACATCATCGGCAGCAAAAACCAGATGGCGCTTGCTGCGTAAAAGAAAAGGCTTGCGACCAGCATGAAAGCACTGCTGAAGCGGGTGCCTCTTAATAAGTAATATCCAACAACCGTAATGGGCAGAAAGATAAAAACATAATTAATTGAATTAAAAACCATACAGTTTTATTTTTAGATCGAAATTTTGCTAGTCACTAAATACTATTCGTGTTTTACAATGAAATCACATCAATAGTAAGCTTCAATCCCACGTGCACGGATCGCCTCAAGCTTTGCAGTGCCATCGGCAATTTCGGAAGTAAGTGATTCGTGACCATCACCGTGAAGAAACTTAGCCATCCAGAGCGCCTCTTTAGGCGCAAACGGCATTGCCATGGCATGAGCAAGAGCCTTTCGCATCACGTCGGCAGTTGGTTGACGGCGGACGAAATCCATGACTTCAACAAGACTTTCACCACATGGGGACCTCTCCAGAAACTGCCGAAAAATTCCTTCTGCCTCCGCCATTGGGGGATGGACAGCGTCACGCTCATAAAATGCTTCGAGGAAGTTTCGTTCGGACTGCATTCGAACAAGAGGAGGGTTCCACTTCAAGTGAAGGGCTTTCCAAGCAGGCGAGAGGCGGGGGCTCCATAGGTTGCAACTTTCATACAGCGCATTGAGAGGCTGGGCAAAGTAGTTAAGCGTGTAAAAAAAACGACAGTGTAGTCCATCAAGCCACTGCTTATAAAAATCCACCCAGTCTTCTTCCATTTCCTGAAGTGATCCTGTGTTGATGGCAAGATCAATTTTTAGCTGGCGCAACTGGGCGTGTAGTTGGAGGGGGACGAGGATAAACTTAAACTGGCCCGCCCTCTCGCAGGTAATTTGATCACTTTTGTCTGAGACATACCAAACCGAGTCCCCCCCAAATCGGGAGCGCAAAAAAACCTCCGCGAAGAAGAGCGACTCTGGCATGTCCAAAATCACGTACGTCCGAGGATTATGAATGGGATTCTGCATCCACAGGCGCGCTGGAGCACCATAGCCGCCCCCAATTTCCAGGATCACTTCTGGCCTCTGCGGCAGGCAGGTCACGCAGGACATGATAATCCTCGTGTAGTAAAAAAGAACATTGCTTATCAACCTGCCTTTGTGTTGATAAACGTATTTTGGATCGGAACCCTCAATGTCGCCAAAGCTGTCGATTAGGTGGGCGAAGTGCGGATAAGATGCCGCGAGTTCGTTTTCGTACATCGGAGTGAACTTTCCCTCATGATCTTTGTCAATTCGGTGTTCAAACCCAACTTTGGACTGGGCAAAATGCAAAACCTCCAAGGGAGTTTGCAATTCGGCTATGTTTTTCCGGATCCTCTCTGCGTATGCTGCCCAGCGAATTCCATGGGCAGGCAAATCCTCCGCCGTAAGGCAAATGGATCGCGCGAGATTTCCCTTCGCATTGTCAACAAACTTTTCTTGCTGAACATGGTCCTCGCTCTGCTTAAGGGGCGTCTTGCATTCGATGGCAACAGCAGAATTTGCGGCGGATTGTTCGACCCGTGGTTTCATGAAGTGCCGAAAGATTCTGCGTAAAGACATTGGGAGGAATGAGTATGGTGCGGAGGGGACGTGTTAGACTTGGACGTTACCTGCCGCGCCTATGATTCTTGTCTCGGGGCAAAGCGCGACGAAGTGCCCTCCCTTGTCCAGATATTCCTGATTAGATTCGATAATCTTGGCAGCATGAACCCAAGCGAGGATGACCGTGTAGGCGGGCATTCGTTTGCAGAGTTCAGATGTGGGCAGAATGGGAATGCCGTCACCGGAGGAAAACTTTCCCACTTTCTGGGGATGGTCATCAACGATGTATTCGATGATCCCGGTGAGGCCGAGTTGGGAGATCAGGGTGGGACCGCTTCTGGCGGCACCGTATCCCGCCACAGAAAGGCCCTTGCGCTTCCATTCGGACGCTAGGTTGGTTGTGCGTTCACGAAGCTGCTCGATTGTGGCACCAAACTGCTTGAGAGTCTCTATCTTGTCCAACTTCCGGACAGCTTCGAGGTCGAGCAACTGTTGCACCGAGGCATCAGGTTTCCGCCTGCCGCCTTTCAACTGCACGACTCCCACCAAGGAGCCATGCTGTATCGGCACGCGCTCGACACTGAGCAACTCGAGTCCGTGGCGTTCAAAGAAGATGGTGAGCGCCTTGACCGAATGATGGCTCATATGCTCATGGAAAATGGTGGCGATGAGCACCCGGTCAATGATATCGAGCAAGTACTGGGCTTCGAAAACGAAGATGCCATCATCTGCAAGCATGGTGCGGATGCTGTCTGCGATCTCACCCATGTTGTCGGCGTGAGCGAAGGCGT
Source organism: Prosthecobacter sp. (assembly GCF_044232965.1). GTDB lineage: Bacteria > Verrucomicrobiota > Verrucomicrobiia > Verrucomicrobiales > Verrucomicrobiaceae > Prosthecobacter. Next base: position 85,675 of record NZ_JBIIKX010000008.1, on the reverse strand, counting down.
TGAACATGCAGACGACGCTGGCAGGTCCGCGTTCGTTTCGAATCTTGGACGCCAGCGGCAGTGTCATCAACTCGGGGTAAGTCTCGATGCCAGACTCGGTGGCCATGCGAGCAATTTCCGAGGCAGGGTCGATGCCAAGCACTGAATAACCCGAGTCCTTGAAAGGCCGCAGGAGCGAACCGTCGTTGCTGCCGATGTCGATGATCAGTGAACCAACCGGAGGAGCGTAGGTCTTGATGATTTTTTGAGCGACTTCACGAAAATGTTCTGGCATGCCTTTGGCGTCGCCAGAGTAATAAGTGTAGCTGTCCCAGAGGCTTTTGGAATCGATCACGTCAAGCTGGTGAACATGACCGCAATCAGCACACATGTACAAATCAACCGGATAGCGGTCCGCAGAGAGGCCGGCTTCAGCATCATTGCAGTAGTTCTCAGAGAGAGGAATGGGCTTGAGTTTGACGACGAGCTCGACATTTGGTGAATCACACAGGCGGCAGGTGGTTCGATGGAAGACTTGGGCGCTCATAAGTTTCGGAAATGGTTTGGATGAATCATCAGGCAATATCAGCCACAACAGCCTCAAGGTTCTGTGGACACACACCTGTGAGGCGTGTGGTGCGCTCCATGCCAAGACCACTGAAACGCGGCTTAAAGGCAATATGAATGCCTTTGGCAGTAGCTGAGGTAGGCTGAATTAATGAGGGGTTGATTCCCAACCGCGCAGCCAATGCCATGGCAAGATCGACGTATGAGATATTTTCAGCCCCCGAAAGATGCAAATTTCCAGAAACTCGCTTTTCGCCCACCGTGGCAAGCGCCTCGCCAACAAACTGAACAGACATCGGAGCAAAGACGAGATCGGAAAAGGGGTGGACAGCCTCCTGTTTCTTCCATGCCGAAAACCAAGCAGGCAATGGCGAGGTATTTGGGTCAAGGATTTTGGTCAAACGCACAATATTTAGCCTGTCTTCTGCCCCAGTCTCCTTGGCCGAAACTCGCACCACCTCCTCGGCACGACTCTTCTGTGCAGCATAAGGAATTTGCGGATCATGGGGAGCGTCCTCATTCGGCCAGGCACGCTCACCTCCGAACACCGAATTCGTCGAGATAAATGTCACGAAAAGCCCTTGATCCAGAAGGCTGGTGATTGTGCGGGGGGTTAATTCCTCATTGATCACACGGGCCTGGGGGTCTTTTTCACAGCGGTCATAGTTGGTGGCAGCTGCAACGACGAACGCATAACCGGCATCAGGTGGAGCTTCGAAAGGCTGAGCTTCCTCGAAATCGAGGAAGAGGCGCTGTGGCCCCGTTTGATCACGCCGCCGGGTTGTTCCATAGGCATGATGCCCTCGGCGAGCGAGAGCCTTCAACAAACCACCACCCACGAGGCTGTCCGCCCCGACCACGATATAAGAACTACGCTCAGACATGAATTCAGGATGGAAGCAACGACCTTATTTCTTCCCACAGCACAAGGTGAAGATATAATGGGACATAGGGTAGAAACCCGTGTGAAGCACTTCGTCGTTCATCGAAAAGAGAAACACATGACGGAAGTACTTTTCCATCAAAGCCTTGAAGTTTTTCGCCGATTTGCAGTTAACATGACCTGCCTTGCTGGGAGGAGATGCGTAAATCTGCGACTCAAGCGAGGGCATGCCGAAAATTAGACTGCCATCGTCTTTCAAGGGATGGATCGCGTTACGAATGAACAAGTCCTCGTCCGCAGGCTTGATGTGCTCCAGCACATCAAGGGCGTAGATGCCGTCATACTGACCGGCCACGGGTCCTTGCAGCATGTCATGCACGCCAACTTCGAGAGGCCAGTCCGGATCTGCGCGCTGCTTCAAATCCTCAATGAAGAGCGCATCAAAATCCACAGCCGTGACATGCCCCACCTCCTGCTGAACCATGCGTGTACCAATGCCGTCACCGCAGCCGATTTCGAGCACCTTTTCAAAGCCCGTGAACATCTTTGCCACAAATTTATAGCGCGAGAGGATGAAGAGCAAATGCTTGGGATCGTCAGTCCAGACCTGTGTGCCTCTCAGGCCCATGGTTGCCAAGCCTTTGCGGTCCCGGATTTCGAGACAGCTTTGATATTGTGGTTCTTTGGTTTGGGGAGTTGTGTTGTCAGCCATGGGTTAATTTGGGGTTATAGACGGGATAATTCTCGTGGCAAAGTTTTTCAGTGGTGTGTTTAGCTCATGACACTTGCCTCACGGACGGAAAAAGCGCGTTTTTAATGCGGCAATGTAAGCTGCCGCTTCGTTGCTGCCTTCCTCAGGGGCCCAGGAGGCAAACTCTGTCTCCTCCTTCAGAAAAGGCCCGCGTGTGCATTCGTAAAAAACGATGTGCTCCGACCATACGAGCTGCGTATGAAACACAGGATGCGTCACACGGTAGATAAAAGGTTCACCAGCCTTTCTACCGAGCCGTTCTTCCCGCACCGGCAGGCCATCGTCGTCGAAGAAAATCGCTGAAACCTCACCTTCAAGCAGGTGAAACGATTCTGGTTTGTTCAGATGCCGATGCGGGCGGATATACACCTCGCCAGAAAGCACTATCAGCATCTCATGCACAGGATCGTCACTATTTCGATGCAGGCAAAGCCGTGCGCGCTTCAGCGGGCTCGCATCCGCCGCCCTCTTGAGTTCTTCGATGATTCCGCTGTCAACAACATCGGGACTTTCGGTCAGGACAAAAACATTGTTGCTGCGCTGAATGACTGGCATCGGATGAAGGAAATCGGGTTAAGAAAGGGGGAGCGTTCAGGCTTTCAGTTGCTCCCAGGCAAGCAAGCTGCGGGGATAGATGCTGGCAAACCGTCCTCCGTTGTCTGCGTAAGCCTGGTTTTTTCCCACGATGGCTTTTTCACTGTCTGGGCTAGCGGCAAGGAGGCAGAGCGTGGGACGCTCGGAATGAAGGTGGGCAGAGGTCACGATGGGAAGCTGGCAGCCGGGCAGGTGAAGACCCGCCTTGCGAGGATCATCATCGATGACGCAGGAGATGAGTTTGTCGAGACCAAGCAGGTTCACAAAGGTGGCCGCGCGGTGGCCGGCACCAAAGATGACCGTGGAGCCGCCGGCATCACGCACCTGCTGCAGAGCCTTCTGGCAACGGACGGCAAGCAACTGCCAGCCCGCCTTAAAATTGGCACCGAGATCCAGTTCCTTGCGCAACTGGTCTCCAGCCTCAGGCAGCGAAGAGGAGGCGGGACGATTTGCCACGATGGCCACCAGGCAATCCTCGAGTGTGTAGGGATAACGGATCACCTCAAGTGCGTTGGTCTCGAACGGTTCGAATGCACGCCCCAGCGTGAACGCTGTGAAGTAACAGACGTGCTCTTCCCAGATTGTGCCAAAATCGAGATCCTTGAAGGTTTGCTCACTGTCTGGCACCTCCAGGATCAGATAGCCGCCCGCTCCTGCCCACGCCTTGAGGAAAGTCATCGTGCGTGAAACCGAGTTCGAGTGCTCCAAAAGATGCCTCACCACAATCACGCCTGGCGTTCCCTTCATATTGCGCAGCCTCTCCCCAAGGTCAGCAGAAAGCACATCCTGGATCGTTTCCATGCCAGCTCCGGCATGGCGAATACCTAGTTCCTCCAGGCTGACGTTCCATGTGCGGGTGAAACCTTTTTTCTCCATCCGCGTGAGCACAGGCTCATCCTTATAGCTCAATCCAGCGATCAATGTGTCTGGCCCCACACCGGGCAGGGCCGCAATGCGGTCACAAAGGTCGTCCAGATGACGCTCCGGTTCTTTGTAACTAATCCAGTCAAGGCGCGGACGAACCTCGTCGCTCGGCCATGGACGACCGAGCTGGAGCAGACCGTCGTTCGGGCATTGGGAAAGAATCAAAGGATGCCGGTACTCATGCGTGTCAGGATCGGCGAGGTATCGGTTGCAGACAGGCTGCGGACCAAAATCAATCAGTTCGAGCAGCGATGAGGAGCAGATTTGGCAGGTGGACATGAGAATATTGAATCAAAAGTAAATGAACTCGTAATCACCTTCGTAACCGAAGTGCTTGTAGAGCCAAAGCCACTCATCCACATCAAAGAAGGACTCACAGGTGAGTGCCCAGCACTGTAGATTGAAGAGTTCCTCCTCGTTACGATAGCTCTCAACGAGCAAATATCCCTGTTTGCCAACGCGGCTGATCTCAGAAATTGCCGCCTGCAGTTCAAACAGACGCAGGTTGTGAAGGGTATTCAGCGAGATGACGAGATCGAAGTGCTTGTCGGGCCAAGGATAGGGATCCTGGGCACGATGGCGCACAAGTCTGGCCTTCAAATCGGGATGCACGTTCGCCAGCCCATGCTCAGACACATCCATGCCGTGGATTTCGAGGCCTGGCTCGATGAGTTGCATCTCGTAAAGCAGGAAGCCTTTGCCGCAGCCGACGTCTAGCACGCGTGATCCCGCCTTCAGTCCGTAAGTTTCGATCAACACTTTTGCAACGGGAGCCCAGCGCCCGGCAAGGTATTTGTAACCTCCGTAGCCGAATCGACGGTCACCATCCCAGTAGTCGAACTCATACTCTTTAGCCTTGAGCATGCAGGCGACTTTGTCGTCGCACATGCGTTCGATGTATTTGCGGGAGGTGGCTTTGTGTAGCGGGGTGACGAAATTGCGGAGCTGGGACATGAGAAATGAGGAGACTTTAGCAAAAAGAGATGCTCTTGGCGAGCATCGCGCGGGCTTTTTCGAGCTGGGCCACACGGCGATCCTGCAATCCAGCAAAGCGACGCCGTTCGGCATCGGGCTTCAAGAACTCGTTGAGCAAGATGCAGGCCCATTTGGCTGCATGAAGAGGCAGAAGCATCTTGTAGCGGGCTGGAAGATCTTCATCCCCAACGGCCATCTGCAGGGTCTCTAAAAATCTGTCGGCATGCTCGATGGAAACCGGCACCTGCGGCTGACAGAAGAAATCACAAAGCAGCTTTGCGGGATCATCCCAGCCGGCGTACTCAAAATCGAAGAACCAGAGCTTCCCGGCTTCATCCTTCAGCGCATTGTGAAAGCCAAAATCGGACGGTGAAAGCACCCGGTGCTCCATAGGTAGCGGCACATCGAGCAGCGCTCCGGCTACTTCGCGGAGACGGGCGGCCATATCCTCCACATGAGGAGCGAGAGCCTCCGATACAAAAGAACGAAAGTCTCCGTGATCCTCTCCAATATCCAAAAGACGTTTCACACGCCGTTCGACGAGGGAGATGTGATCTTCGATCGAGAGACAGGCATCCGCCGCCAAGGCCACATCAGCCGCCTCGTGATGCTGGCGGGCTTTTTGGATACCACTGATCCACTCAATGCATTGCTGCACATCCTCCGCGGTGACTTCATCCGTCGTGAGTTTCCTCCCATGGATCACGCTGAAGGCTCCTAGCCGATTTTCGGCATCCCAAGCGAGCGGTTGCGGCGTGGCGGGCAGGTCCAGATGGTAAAAGTGCTGCTCCGCTGCAAAGCGATCCCGCTGATCCGCCGTGCTGTGGTGGTAGGCCTTGATGATGACCTCACCAGATGCAGCCATGGCATGGAAGATCCGGTTGTTAGCACCGCCACTGACAGGCTTGAAATTGATTTCAGCACCCGATAAAACCGAGCATGCCAGATCAAGCACCGAAGGGTTGACCAAAAGCTCGCCGGTAATCTGCGACCAACTTTGAGCGGAGCGCAGGCCGTTTTCAGGCCTCGCAGTACCGCAGGGATCGAAATGAATGCGTTCGACGCCAACCGGGAAACCGGGATCAAGGAGGAACTCGGGCAGATCGTCGATGAAGTGTGTGCAACCAAGTGTGCCAATACGCTGGTGCTTGGATTCTTTGGTGAGCTCGAGGAAGACCTGGTCACGCCGCATGCCGATGCGGGCTGGATCGAAGAACCCATTGGCCTCCAGCCACCCCCAGGCGGCAGCATGAAGATCGTGCTGCTCTCCGAGGAAGGGATGCTTGGTTTTGTGGCTTACGATTCGCACTTCGACGCCTTGTTTCACCGCCGCCCGGAAGAAATCGAGCACGGCTGGGTAGGCTTGAGCGTCGATGAGACGTGGACCATAAACGTAGCCCTGCATCTCGGTCCAGTCAGGCTCCTGACCGATCTGGCGCAGGTGATTGCGAATGGTTGTTTTATCCTGTGGCAGATCAGCGGGGATAAGACCACGCTCCAAGGCCACGCGGTGAAAGATACCGTCGTAGCAGACAATCGTGTTGTCGAAATCGACGCCGATGATCATGCGGGGCGCAGGAGCGTCTCGATTCGACCAGCGACACCTTCGGCGGTGAGGCCGTAGTGCTCGCGGGCCTCTTCTTGCTCGCAGGTAAGGTGCAGGAACTCATCTGGCGTGCCGAGGCGAACCAGACGAGCATTCAATTCGGGGTGATCGGCCTTCCACTCCGCCACGGAACCACCGAGTCCGCCGAGAATGCTGTGCTCTTCGAGCGTGGCGACGACCTTAAAGCACGAAAAAGCCTCATGGAGGCATTTTTCGTCGAGCGGCTTCAACGTCGGAAAAGTGACAACTCGCGTCGAAATGCCGCTGGAGGCCAGTTTTTCCGCAGCGGCCATGGCGACAGGCAAAACGGTGCCGATACTCAAAATGCAGGCTTCAGTTCCTTCGCGAAGAGCAACGGATTGCCCAAATTTCAACGCAGGGACATCACTGTGCATCTGCGGTTCGCCTTTCTTGCCGATCCGAAGGTAAACAGGGCCGTTTTGATTCAACGAGTCGCGCAGCAAGGCACGCAACTCCGATGCATCAGCCGGGCCGCAGACGGTGAGACCAGGAAGCAGACGCAGCATGCCCATTTCCTCACAGGAATGGTGTGTGCCGCCAAGCGACGCATACGACAAACCAGAACCTGTGCCCACGACGGTGACAGGCAGGTGATGGTAGCAAAGATCCACGCGGATCTGCTCCATGCAGCGGTAGGTGATGAACGGCGTGATGGTGTAGCAGAACGGGCGCAAGCCGCTCTGGGCCAGGCCAGCAGCCACACCGATCATGTTCGCCTCAGCTACACCACAGTTGTAAAAGCGGTCAGGGAACTCCGCCTTGAGCTTGTCAAAGAGGCGGTTGCCGATGTCGGCGGAGAGCAAGACCACACGCGGGTCCTGCCTAGCGAGGGAGAGTATCTCGTCTGCAAAAGCGTTTCTCATAGGAGTCCGAGTTCTTTTTTAGCCGCCTCCACCTCGGCGGCTTTGGGCACGCGGTAGTGCCAGTTATTGTCGTCCTCCATGAAGGAGACGCCCTTGCCTTTCACCGTGTGAGCGATGATGGCGGTGGGCTTGTCGGCATCCTGCTTGGAGCGGTCGAGAGCGTCAACGAGGGCGGCAATGTCATGCCCATCGACTTCGACGGCCTTCCAACCAAAAGCGGCCCATTTCTCACGCAGCGGGCTGAGCTGCATGACCTCGTTTGAGCGGCCAGTGGCCTGCCATTTGTTGTAATCAACGACAACGGTGAGGTTTTGCAGCTTGCGAGCTGCCGCAAACATCGCGGCCTCCCAAACGGTGCCTTCATTGCATTCGCCATCACTCATGCAGACGAGGACCTGGTAGTCGTGCTTTTGGATCTGCGCCGCGAGAGCGTGACCCGCGCCAACCGGAAGCCCGTGCCCCAAAGAACCCGTGGCCAGTTCGACGCCTGGCGCACAACCAGGAGCAGGCTGCTCAGCGAGAGGCGCACCATGCGTGGCAAAGGAATCCAGCCAGTCTTTGCTGAAGAAGCCCCGCTCGGCGAGCACCGCATAGAGGGCGCTGGCAGCGTGGCCTTTGCTGAGGATGAAGCGATCACGCAGCGGATCAGCCGCAGTGGAGGCATCAAGCTTTAAAATGCGCCAGTAAGCTGCCACGACGATGTCGAGACACGACATGGCGGAGGCGAGATGAGCTGCGCCAGAGGCAGCGACCATCTCGATGACCTTACCACGCATCTGCGCGGCGATTTTGTTCAAGGCAGCTATGTCGGTGTCGGCCATGCGAATCAGAGGTGGATAATGCTGTGGATCGTTTCGCCGCTGCGCATGCGGGCGATGCCGTCATTAACCTCTTCGAGCTTCAGGCGGTGCGAAACCATGCCTTTGGGGTCAAAACGACCGTGCTGGATCATGCGGAGCTGGCGCGGGATGTCGATGGCGGGCTGGCTGGAACCGCCTTCGGAGCCAGTGAGTTCCTTGCCAAAGTGAAATTGAAGCGTGTTGATGGAAATGGTGCGGTCGTAAGGCATGACGCCGATGCCCACGCAGCGTCCCTTCGGTGCGGTGAGGGCTAAAGCCTCCTGAAGCACACTGGGATTGCCCGTGCCGTCGATGACGACATCGGCTTTCCCCTTGAGTATTTCCTCAGCGGCAGCACGGAAATCCGTGGTCTTTGAATTGATGGTGTGGGTAGCGCCATACTGCTTCGCTTTATCGAGTTTGTGATCCACGATGTCCACCGCGATGACCGGGCAAGCACCCGCCAGCGAGGCTCCAAGCACGGCACCCAAGCCGATGCCGCCACAACCGATGATGACAACTGATTCGCCAATGCGGACGCGGGCATCGTTGGTGATGGTGCCAAAGCCTGTGGTAAGTGTGTCAGCCAGCAGGCAGCACAATTCGAAGTCAGTGTCCGCAGGTACCACGGTGAGGCGGTTTTCCGCCACAACGCTGAGGCGCTGGAAGGTGGTGATCGGGCCGGCGTTGGTGGCCTTTCCGTTCCAGTCATACACAGCAGGTTTGGGCTGAAGGCCCAGCCCCGGACGCCAATGCATCACAACGCGATCTCCGGGCTTCACATGCGTGACTTCGGGGCCGACTTCGAGCACCGTGCCGCCGCCCTCATGACCGAGGAGATGAGGCAGCCAGCGATCTGGACCTTTGACGCCTTCGATCTCACCGAGTTGCGAACCGCAGATGCGGGTAGCGGCGATCTCCACAAGCACCTGGCCAAAACGCAGCGGCGGGATGCCCACCTCATCGAGGATGAGAGGCTTTTTTTGTTCGACCAGGATGGCAGCGAGAGTTTTCATCGGGCAGGAAGCGGTTCTTTAGACAAGGTCACCTGTCTTGATGAGCTGCTGCATCCATTTCACGGTATGAGACTTTTCGTTGTCTGTGAGGATACCCTTCTGATAAAGCTCGATCATCTCGCGAATCGCCTGGCCGACAGAACGCTTCGGCTTAAAGCCCGTCGCGAGAAGCTTGCTCGAATCGAGGCGGTAAGAGCGGGGATCATTGGATTCACTGACAACAACCTCGGCAGGAATGATTTCAGTCACGCGATTGGCAATCTCCAGGATGGTGATGTTTTCAAAGCCCGCGTTGTAGCAGCCAGAAGCGATCTGAGGATTGGCGAGAAGATGCATGTACACATCCACAAGATCCTCAATGTGGATATTGGGACGCGTCTGGTCGCCACCGAAGACGGTGATGCGCTTGTTCTTCAGGGCTTGGAAAGTGAGCATGTTCACGGCCACATCGAGGCGCATGCGGGGAGAGTAACCGCAGACCGTGGCAGGGCGCACACACAGCACCTGCATTTTGTCCGCATAGCTAAGAAGCACACGCTCGGCGACCATCTTGGTCTTGTTGTAAACGGAGATGGGCACGAGTTCGAGATCCTCAGTGACGCAATCTTCATCTTTGAGGCCGTAAACGCTGCCGGAGGAGGCAAAGACGAACTGCTTCACACCTTTGCGCACGCATTGATCAGCCATTTGCATGGCTGCAAGGACGTTCACTTCCCAGGAGAGCGTGGGCTCGAGATCCACGGCAGGATCATTCGCGATATTGGCGAGGTGAAAAACCGTCTCGATGCCATCAAGTGGGATGCTCTCCAGATTACGCACGTTGCCTTTCACGACAGTGAGAGCGGGATGAGCTTCGAGGTGGTTGCCGAACCATTGCGTGTCAAAAACGGTGACCTTGTGGCCAGCGGCAAGGAGCTGACGTGTCAAAAGAGTGCCCGTGTAGCCGCAGCCGCCGGTGACGAGGATGTTTTTCATGCGTGTTTTGTGTGGTGGTGAAGAAAGCGGTAAATCAGGACTTGTGGATGTAGTGCAGCGGAAGATTTTTGAGCATCTCAAAGTGCTCTTTGGCCCAAGCAATTGTCTGATCGACACCTTCTTCGAGCGAAATGCGGTCCTGCCAGCCGAAATCGGCCCTTACCTTGGCAGCGTCGAGCAGGTAGGCGGCGTCTTTACCGTCGCGCTCAGGGGCTTCCTCAACGTGTTTGTCAAACTGTTCGCCCATGCGCTCGCACACGAGCTTCACGAGATCACGGATGCTGACAAAACGATCAGTGCTGATGTGATAAATGCCGCCAGGCTTGGCATTCTGCGCAATAGTCCAAGTGGCGGACGCCACATCGTCGATATGAATAAAAGAACGTATGGAATGCCCGCCTCCATGAAGTTGAAGCTTTTTCCCGGTTAGGATGGCCATCACCATGCGTGGAATGACACGGTAAAGCTGCTGGCCAGGGCCATAGACATTAGCCGCACGCGTCCACACCACTGGGAAGCCGTAGTTTTCTAGAAAATTGTGCAGGCTCATATCGCACGCGGCACGAGATGTGGCATAGGGGGTACTGGGATTGTAGTTCCGCGTCTCCTTCAAGAGCCCAGCCGTGCTGCCATAGACCTCAGGTGTGGAAATATGCACATATTTTTGTAAACCGCGCAGCTTCCGAAGCCGGTCATGAAGCATGATGGTGGAGACGGTGTTTGTTTGATACCAATCTTCGGGCTTGAGCCAACTCTCCGCCACCATTCCCTGAGCGGCAAAGTTAACAACATGCGTGGCACCAATGTCCCCCGCTATCTGCACGACCTTGCCGAGGTCACGACGCAGATCAAGCGAGTGAAAAGTGAAACGCGACTGGCGCCCATCCTTGTCCCATCGGTGAGGAGCGAAGGCAATATCAGGCTCACCGGAGCGGCTGACACCGACGACTTCAAGACTCGGCTGAGCTAGGAGGTAACGAACAAAGCTGGCACCTGAGAAGGAGTTGCTGCCAATAACAAGGATTTTTTGACTCATGGAGGTTGAATTGAACAAATTGGCACAAGGAAGGACTAGTAGCCGCAGCCTTTGCCGTGCTTGGCTGTGATGCTGCGCATGATCATGTGACCCACGACAAGTTGCAGATCCTCGACAATCTGCATGTCATGGATCGGGAAATGAACCGGCAAATCACACATGGAAAGCGCCTTGCCGCCGTCGAAGCCAAGGATGGCTATGGAATGCACGCCAAGCGCGCTCGCCTCCTGAAGCACGGCGAGAATATTTGGCGAATTGCCACTACCTGAGAGAACGATGAGCAGATCCCCAGGCTCCGCCAGCACGCGAAGCTGCTGAGAGAAAATTTGCTCGTAAGAAAGGTCGTTGCCAATACAAGAGACCACACCAACATTGGCAGTAAGAGCATTGGCACGGATCGCTTCGCGTGTACCCTTGAACATAGCAGCGCAGAAATCGTTAGCCATGTGCAACGCATTTGCCGCGCTTCCGCCATTGCCGCACAGAAACACTTGACGACGCTCCAATCGGGCTTTTTCCAATAAATCCACAAGCTTTTGCACGGGAGACCAGTCAGTCGTGGTGGCCGCTTGCGCGAGATTTTGGGCGTAGTTTGCGATGATGCTTGCAGTCTTCATGATGAAGGTTTTTTACTAGGTGCATTTAGTTGCCGCAGCGCATATTCACCTAGCTGTGCTCGCCGATGATTTAGCTGGCGGCACCCTGCACCTGTGGGCTGATAGATGCGTTCGAACCCGAATGCTCGTTGCGCTCGTGTGCAGTTTTTCATGCGGGCCTTTTGAAAAGCCCAAGGTATTAATGAAAAACTTCCGAATAGCTTCTGGTGTTGGCTGCACTTGCGAATGCTGCCAAGCAGACACTGTAGAATCCAAGAGCAACGCACGTCAAAACTTCTGCCATTCTCAACATTCAGACTCAGAATCTCAATGGGCATTTCCAGACAAGCTACCGCCCTCGGTAAGGAAACCGACAGATATTTAGTAAAGACAGTGTAAAACTGCTCACTGAAAAACGTGGAGCAGGTCATGGGAAACGAGCGACTTCTTTGATGGCGATTTCGCAACGTGTCAAGGTCTTGCATCCAAATGAGGCTCCACGAATCCTAGTCCTTCGACACGGACGTCAAACAATGCCGTTGTGAGAGGTACGCACGCTTCTGCTCGGCAATGTATGAGGCTGCGGTTGCGTGACACCATTCGGGCTGCCGTAGCACCCAAGTTTTCCATGCCCCCTTGAGTTGGTTCTCGACTCTTTTGGCGAGCGCCGACAGCTTGTCTCCCCGTCGCGCGGGCTTGATTTGACACAACACGTTCTCACGAACCTCAGGAGGCTCCAAGTCCAATGCACTCCGCCAGGCAGCCAATTCACCACGCATGTCAACGCCTTCTTTCAGCGAACTGGAAATGGAGGCATGAATGGCCAGGTAGAAACGCACCATGTCAACTGGGTGCTGCTCAAGCCTGCCGCCAAGCATCTTGCGCAAGCGGATGTAGTCGTTGTATATGGCACCAGGAATGGTCATAACCTTCACAGGGATCTGGTCATAACCGATGCTGTCCTTGGACTTTAGTTCATCGAAAAATGAAGAACTGCCGGGGAGCTTCAATTGAATGGCGCGGCCATTGCTGTGTTTTTTGGTGCAATATACGACCAGCGCCTCCGCCAGACAGGCAACTTTGCCACCATGAGCCAGCCATTGAAACGCGGAGGTATAATCCGGACTCATCGGAAGGAACTGGCGACCAGTGGTCGACCTTTCCACCTTCTCCGCCAAGGAGCGTCGTACCGCGCTGAGATGTGCAATGGGCAGAAAATGGCTCCATTCACTTGATTTTCCGCATAAAAAACGGTCGAGCACCTCGTCGCAACTGAGCATCTCGGTTCTTCGTGATGCAGGGGGCGTCCAAACTCGTCGAAACCGTCCCAAATCATCAAAGGAGTCACTTCCCCATGTGACCACATCAGTGGCTGAATCCTCAAAATACCGCACCAGAGTCTCGACGGCATGATGCTTCAAGAACTGTTTGTCCTCGAGCATCATGATCACATCCCCACGCGTGGCACGGAAGGCCGCGTCCCAGTTGTCCGGCATGGACAGTCCACCGGTCTTCACATAGCGGAGACGCGAATCGCTAAAGCGTGACACAACCTCATGTGTGGCAGTGGTTTCATCATTATCTGCCACAATAAGTTCAATGTTTCCATAGGACTGATCAAGGGCTAAACGTATGCAATCATCGAGCAAAAAAGCTCGGTTTTTGGTTGGCAGGGCGATGGAGACAAGTGGGGCGGGCATGGAAGTGAATCGAATCCGTGCGGCTCAACGGCGGCGCAGCCATGCATCAGGCCAGTGGGTGATCTGCGTGTTCAACGAGCTTTCATTGAAGACGTAGGGAATCTTTACCAGCTCAAACTCCGGGTGCGCTGTGGCGAATTGGTGCGCTGCGGCACTGGGATTGTCGTCGATCCAACTCGGCGCACCGCGTGGCACATCCGCCACCTCCTGCATGACGCCGTCCGTGGCCACGATGTAGGAGCCTGGACAAACGAGATCGCAATACGCCTCTAGCTCCGCCCGCACATGGTCGCGAAGATGGTTTGAATCTAGGATCACGAGAACTTTCTCTCCAGGGGCGATGAGGGCTTTCGCCTTCGCCACCGTATCTGGATCAATAGACGAGCCTTCAATGAGCGTGATTCTGTCGAAAAGCGGGTGCTCCTCAATGGCCTGACGGTTGTGCGGACGGATCTCGATGTCGATGCCGATAACTCGCCCCTTGGAGCGCATGGCCTCAAACAAGGAGGCGTAAAATACCAGCGAACCGCCGTGCGCGACACCAGTCTCAATAATCACATCCGGCTTGAGTTGCTGGATCACTTCCTGAATGCGGATCACATCCTCAGGCAGTTGGATCAAGGGCCTGCCGAGCCATGAGAAGGTGTATGGATATTTGGCGTTCCACCCCAACTTCACCCAAAGTGAGGAGACAAGGTTAAATGCCTCCACGCTGTAAAGGTTCATGGATCGCTCGCCGTCGGATGTCTGGTGGAGCAGTGTTTGCGCGTCAGTGTCAATGTGCAGTTGCATGGTTCAAAGAGGTACGAGGCATGGGGTAAAGCCATGCTGCCCAAGCGTGGCGTGTATTTCAGAAAGGTAGTTGGGATTCGCCACAAGGATCACTGGGATGTCCGCGATCCTTGGATCGTGTGGGGCGATGACTGGAATGCCGCTTCCGGGGATGAACTTGCCCTGCTTGGAAGGGTTGGAATCGATGATGAAAAGGGGATGTGGCGTGGACAGCACGCTGGCCAGGGAGACGCCTTTCGCGCCAGCGCCCCAGATGGCCCATCCGCCAGCGGCTCCGGCCTTTTCCAGATTCGCCGCCACAGCCTGTCGTGAACGCTCGATGTCCTCGGCAAAGTTTCGCAGCACCAAGCCCGCAGGCTTTAGGACTGGTGTGAAAGGATTCTTCGGCGGCACGGGTTTTAATTCGAGAGCTTGATACTGGCCGCTGAAGACCAGCCGCTGGTCGATCACCCCAAAGCCTGCCTGCTCTGCCAGTTGGCAGAGGGTGTCGGTCTTGAAGTAATTGCAGTGCTCGTAGAACACATCGTAAAAGGCGCGCTTCTCCACGATCCATTCCAGCGCCGGTGTTTCGATGTAAACGGCAGTTCCTCCGCCTGCGACGGCCATAGCATGCAGTGAGCGGAAAAAATCCCCGATCTCGGAGACATGCTCCACCACATGCCGACACACCACAAGATCAACGTGCCCCTTCACATCCGCAGCGGTGACATAGCGTCTGAAGAGGGTCACGCGCTCGTCGCTGTCGGAGACATCACAGGCGGTGTCATAGCCGGTCCCCGTGGCACCGGCATGCTCGCAGATCTGCTTGAGGAAGTCACCCCGGCCGCATCCGACTTCGAGCACGGTGCCACCCGGCTTCAGATAGCGTTCGGTGAGGGTCTGGGACAGCTCTTCCAGCAGTGACCGGAAACCCGTGGAAAAATGCTGGCAGTTCTCGTAGCGCTCATCATACGGGATTGCCCCGGCATCGAAAACGGCATTGAAAATGAGCCCACAGGCAGTGCATTCACACAGATCCATATCACGGCGGGTCACGGCCCTGGCCTCAGCACTTGAGGCAAAACGGTAGTTTGAGATCACGGGCTGCCGCGCCAGGAAATACCTCTCGCCAAGCGCTGCCGAACCGCACCCCGGGCAGGACGTCAAAGTCTCTGTCTGGTTGGTTTCGGCGGTAATCATCAGGCTCTCTATGCCGTCACCAGCAGACTGTCAATGAGGTGTTGCAGTCCGTCCTTCAGACTGGTTTTGGGGCACCATCCGGCCTGCTTTAACCGACGCATGTCTGCGACTGTCACAGGACTGGAATCATGCGCCAACTCTGCTGCCTGCCGCACGAGCTGGGGGGAGGCATTGGTGAGTTCCGCCATGAGCGCCGCTAGGTCGCGGATCGCCACGCCACGCCCGGAACCGATGTTGATCGCGCCTGTGTGGCGGCCCTCCATGGCCACGCACAGAGCCTCTGCCAGGTCGTCAATGTAGAGATAATCCTTCACACTGTCAGGAGTGCGCAGCGCCAGCGGCCTGCCAGTTCGCAGGCTTGTCAGCAGGGAGGTGCAGACTCGGTTTGCATGCTCGCCAGGACCATAAGGATAGAAGATGCGAAACCAGGCCCAATCGCCAGTTGCGTGACCGCGCAACCACTCGCACAGCGCCGCCTTGGCTTTTGAATACGGAAACTGCGGTGCCAAGGGGGATTGCTCTTCGTTCAGCGGCTCTGTGGAAGGCGCGTATTCGATACATGTTCCAGTTCCGGCTAGGTAGGGCACGCCAAGTTCCATCAGCTTGCGAAACCATGCTTTGCTCTGTTCGAGCCAGACCTCGTTTTCTGGGGACTTGAGATACACGCCCGGCTCGGCAATCCACGCGAGATGCAGAGCGGCTTCAGGTGCAAAACGTGTCACCTGATCCCATGGCGTCTCCGAGAGACTGCCGATCGCGACTTCGACGTCAGCTGCGATCTGCGCTGCAGGATCGCGGGTAAGTGCGAGGAGCCTATGACCACGCCGGATGGCCTCTGCACAAAAAGCGCGTCCAATGAAGCCCGTGGCACCGGTGACGAAGATTTTCATGCGAGTTCGCTCAATCCAGGCAGGACCGCGTCACGCGGCGAAAGGTTCAAAACGGGCAGCGGCCAAGCGATGCCAACCTCAGGATCATCGCAGCGCAATCCACGAGCCATCTCCGGCTGATAAAACTCCGACATCAGGTAAAAAAGCTCGCAGCTCTCCTCCTGGCACTGAAAACCGTGCGCAAAGCCCGCCGGGATGTAGAGCGCCCTCATGTTTTCGGCGGAAAGCTCTTCCGCATGCCATTTTCCAAAGGTGGGAGACCCCGGGCGCACATCGACGACCACATCCAGCACGCGTCCCGCCAGACAGCGGACGAGTTTGATCTCAGGCAGCGGCTCAGCCTGCCAATGCATGCCGCGGACGCTGCCTTTTTGCCGCGTGGCGGTGTGATTCTGCTGCACCCAGAGTGTGTTGAGCCCCTGGGCGGCGAATTCACGGTCACAATAAGTCCGCGCCAGGAAGCCGCGATCATCTCGGCGAGGTTCTGGCTCGACGATTAGAACGCCTTCGAGTGCCGTGGGGACAAATTTCATGCCACAGTCAGTTTCGGCAGTGGAATGACAAAACGACCGCCTTGGGCGCGGAACTCATGCTGCTGAGCCATGACTTCCTCGGCAAAGTTCCAAACGAGCAGCACGGCATAGTCCGGGCGGTGGGCAGCCAGTTCCTCGGCGGCCACGACGGGCACATGCAGCCCAGGACTGAGACGCCCTTGCTTGTAAGTACTCCGATCGGCGATGAAGGCGAGGTTCTTGGCCGCATCGCCAACGTAGTTGATCAGCGTGCTGCCCTTCGCAGAGGCTCCGTAGGCCGCGACGGTCTTGCCGGCCTGTTTTTGCTCCTCGAAGAAGGCGATCAAGTCCGCCTTCACGCGGGCGGCCTGCTCGCTGAAGCGTTGATAATACCCTGCGCTGCTGACTCCCTGGCTGGTTTCGGCATCCAAGGTTTGTTTCACCGTGTCGCGAATGGTCTCGACGTCTTTTTTGCAGGCGTAGAGGCGCAGCGATCCGCCGTGGATAGGCAGGCGCTCGACGTGGAAGACCTCCATGCCGTGACGAGCAAACAGCGGGATGAGCGGCGTGAGGGTGAAGTAATAGACGTGCTCGTGGTAGATCGTGTCGAACTCCACCTTGTCGATCATTTCAACGCCATAAGGGAACTCGAAGACCACCCAGCCATCCGGCTTGAGCAGTTCCGCAGCACCGGCGACGAAGTCATTCGTGTCCGGCGCATGGGCGAAGACGTTGTTGCCCAAAATGAGGTCGGCCTGGCCTTTTTGGCCGCGCAGAGCCTCTGCCGTGGCTTTGCCGAAGAACTCACAATGCGTCTCCACGCCGTTTCTGCGGGCCACCTCGGCAATGTTGGCCGCCGGCTCGAATCCGAGGCAGGGAACTCCCGCCTCAACGAAGTTCTTGAGCAGGTAGCCGTCATTGCTCGCGATCTCGATGACGAAGCTGTCCTTGCCGAGTTTCTTCTCAGCGATGTGCTTTTGCACGGCGACACGGGCGTGACGCAGCATGGCATCGGAGAAGGACGAGAAGTAGATGTAATCGCTGAAGAGATCGACGGGCGGCACGGTATCCGTGATCTGCATCAGCCAGCAATCACCGCAGACAAAGACGGCCAGCGGGAAGCGTGGCTCCGGCTTTCCGAGGTCTTCGGGGCGGAGCAGATTGTTCGCCAGCGGCTGAAGGCCAAGGTCGATGACTGGAAGGGAGCGGGTGGAGCCGCAGGAACGGCAGCGATAGGCGGCGGGCATGTTCGGAATCAGTTGGTCCACGCAAGGCCCGCATTCCGGGCCTGCTCGGCGTATTCAATGATTTGATGTCGGGTGAAAGCCAGCATGTCCGCCTCTTTTTCCGTGTGGCGGGTGCGATACCAGGCTGCGGTGGCCTCGGTGGCCGCCTGGAAGTCCCACACGGGACGCCAGCCGAGCAGGCGCGTGGCTTTTTCATGGCTCAAAGTCAGCCTTGTGGCCTCTGGCAGGGCGTTGGGATCGGGTCGAGCTTCCCAGCGGCCCGGCCAGGCTTCAAAGAAGGCCTTCACCACCTCACCCACGCTGCGTTCAGACTCGGGCGCGGGGCCGAAGTTGAGGTTAAGCAGCTCTTTCGATGAGGGATCGGCAAAGAGATGCTGCCCAACGCTCAAGTAACCGCTGAGGCACTCCAGCACATGTTGCCAGGGCCGTGTGGCGTTCGGATTCCGTAGAATGACCGGCTCTCCCGCCACCTGCGCCCGCACACAGTCCGGCAGGATGCGATCCGCCGCATAATCACCGCCCCCGATGACGTTTCCAGCCCGCACGGACGCGAGGCGTCCCCTGCCCTCTTCACGTGCGAAGAACGAGGCATGCCACGCCGCGACGACGAGCTCCGTGGCCGCTTTGCTCATCGAATACACGTCATGCCCGCCGAGCGGATCATCCTCGGAGAAAGGACGTCCGAGGTTTTGGTTGAGGTAACATTTGTCACTAGTGACGACGATGACCGGCGCGGTGCAGTTCGTGGCACGCACGGTTTCGAGCAGCAGCGCCGTGCCCCAGGCATTCACGGAAAATGTCTCCAACGGCTCCGCATACGACAGGCGCACCAGCGGCTGAGCGGCCAGATGCATGATCAAGTCCGGCTTGGCGGTCTCGATGGCCTTCGTGAGCGATTCGCGATCCCGCAGATCGGCGATCCATTCGTGCTCCAGCACGTCACGCGGGATGAAGTGCTTCAAATCCTCCGCATGCAACGGCGCGAGAGAATAACCGCTGACCTTCGCGCCGAGGGCGTGCAGCCAGAGCGTAAGCCAGGAGCCTTTGAATCCGGTGTGACCGGTCATGAGCACTCGTTTGCCTTGATAGGTGGAGCCGAACATCACCAGATTTTCCAGGGGGCGTTGCCGCTGTCCCACATTTTGTTGAGCATCTCAAACTCACGGTAGGTGTCCATGCACTGCCAGAAGCCGTCGTGGCAATACGCTTTCAACTGCCCGGTCTCCGCCAGCTTTTGGAGCGGTTCACGTTCGAAGATGCAATCGTCACCATTGAGGTAAGTGCGCACGGATGTGTCGAGCACCATGTAACCACCATTGATAAAGCCGGATTCCTGCTCCGGCTTCTCATTGAAGGACTGCACCGTCAGACCATCGAGCCCGAGCTCGCCGAAACGTCCGGCAGGACGCACCGCCGTCATGGTGACGAGCGCCTTTTGCTCATAGTGAAAACGCACTGAAGCGCTGATGTCGGAGTCTGTCAGCCCATCGCCATAGGTTAGCAGCACATCCTCGTCGCCGACATGCTGCATGGCGCGGAGCAAACGCCCGCCAGTCATGGTGTTCATGCCGGTTTCCAGCAGCGTGACGGTCCAGTCCTCCTCATCGTGAGCATTGTGATAGATGATCTGAGGACTGCGTCCGAGCTTGAGTGTCACATCACTCCGGTTCCAGAGGTAATTGCGGAAGTAGTCCTTGATGCTCTCCCCTTTGTAGCCCAGACAGAGGACGAAATCCTTGAAGCCATGCTGCGCATACGTCTTCATGATGTGCCAGACGATGGGCTGGCCGCCGATGGGCACCATGGGCTTGGGCCGGTATTCGGTTTCCTCGCGCAGACGGGTGCCCAGGCCGCCGCAAAGAATGATGACTTTCATGACAAGAGACGGGGCTGCTGGCAGGTGACTGCCTGGGGTTGTTGGGAGGGCATGTCGGTTTAAACAGGAATCAAGGCGCGGGGGACAGGAAGAAAAGCCAAAGTGGAATTTCCCACACGGGTGCGCAACCAAGAATCACAACTCTTTGGTAGACAATGAAACCGCCTGCTATTTCCCCTTTATTTTTCGGCAGGCATGGGCCAGAACCGTTGCTTGCAACCGAGCACTCCCCTGCCCTCCCGCCCCACCTGGCGCATCCTCCATTCCGAAGCCTCCCGCGGCTGGGGAGGCCAGGAGCATCGCGTGATGGCCGAATTGAGTGGTTTTCAAAAGCGCGGCTGCCCGGTGTGGCTGGCGGCGCATCCGCAAAGCCAGGTTCTCAAGCGTGCCCGGGATGCCGGGATGGGAACACGCGAATGTCTGTTTGATCGACGGATGCTGCCGCTGGACGCGATGCGGCTGGCGTTGTGGCTTCGACGCGAACGGATTCAGATCGTGAATACGCACAGCTCGCGTGATGGATGGCTGCTTGGGATTGCGGCGCGACTGGCGCGGACACCTCTGCTCATCCGCAGCCGCCACATTGATGTGAGCTATCCCAATCCGCGCGTTAGCAGACATGCCTTCACCACTTTTGCCGACCATGTGCTGACCACGAGCCAGAAGATCACCGATCACTTTCAAGAAATATTCCATCTGACCGGTGATCACATCACAACACTCCCCACCGGCATCGATGTGACGCGCTTTCATCCCAATGGAGCCAAGGCAGAGCTGCCTGTCCGGCAAGAACCGGGCGCGCCGCCGGTGATCGGCATGGTGTCAGTGCTGCGCTCGTGGAAAGGACACTTGGTGTTCTTCGAGGCGGTTCGTAAACTCCGCGAGTCTGGACTGGACTTTCAATGCGTCGTCGTCGGTGGTGGCGCGCCAGTGGAAGTTTTTGCCGGCATGGCACGGCAGCATGGCGTTGAGGACCAGGTGAAGTTTGCCGGACATCGCGAGGATGTGCCGGAGATCCTTCGTGCGCTGGATGTGCTGTGCATTCCCTCGGTGAAGCACGAGGGCGTCCCACAGATCGGACTTCAGGCCCTGGCCTGTGGCACCGCCGTGGTCGGGAGCGACTGCGGTGGCATTCCGGAGATCATACAAGACGGAATCACCGGCCGTATTGCCCCGGCGGGCGACGCAGACGCGCTCGCGGCGAGAATCGTCGAGGCAGTGACTCAAAAAGAGGCCACTGTGCGCATGTCCCGAGCGGGACGCGAGATGGTCGAGCAAAAACACAGCCTGGATTTCATGCTGGACCGGCTGGAGGAAATTTATCAAAGATACCTGGGAACACCGAATGGCTGAAAATGAACTGAATGTCGAGGATTACGCGCTGCTGGATAGCGGCGGTGGTCGTGTGCTGGAGAGATTGGGCAACATCGTGACCTCGCGTCCCTGCCCTGCCGCCTGGTGGCGACGCAAGCTGCCGGGCTCCGAATGGCGGAAGGCGGTGGACCTGAAACGTGAGCCACAGACACCGCAGCGTTTGAAAATCGGCTCCGTGCGCTTTCAGATGCCGCGTGGCGGCGCTGTGCGCGGCCTGGCACCGGAACTTCGTCCGCACTGGGAACGTGTGGGCGCTTTGTGTGCCGCCTTTGCGGAAAAAAACCGGTTACCGGCCCGGGTTCTGCATTTGTTTGGAGGCGCTGGCGGCATCACGCTAGCGGCGGCACAGGCGGGCGCGGCGGTCACGCATGTGGATGTGTCAGCAGAGGCGATCCAGCGCGTGCGCGAAAGCGCGGCTATCAATACGCTAGCCAACCGCGACATCCGCTGGGTGGTTGATGATCCGGTGAAGTTCGCGCAGCGCGAACGCACGCAAACAGTCCGCCACGATCTGATCGTGATTGATCCGTTCGTGCCTAAGGACGCGAAGCGTGGCAGTTTTGAGCTGGAGCGCGATCTGGGACCACTGCTGGGCACGGTCAGCGGCCTGCTTTCGGACAAGTCGATCGGAGTGATGCTGTTCTGCCGCCAGGGCAGTGTTTCACCCACGACGCTGCTCAATCTGATGCGCCAGGAGTTCAACGTCTTCGGTGGTGGAGTCGAAAGCGGCGAACTTCTGCTCAAAGGCATGGAAGACATGGCTGCGGTGCCTTGTGGCACATTCGCCCTGTGGCTGTCCAAACGAGACAAGGCCTGAGCGAAGCGGCAAGAATCATCAAACCTTGGTGAGCTGGCGGCGCAGGCTGATCTGCACAGCGGCGATGAGCACTGCGAGAGTGAAGAGAATCACAACGCTGTTAATCCACAGCGTGTTGTATTTCGTGTCCAGGTAGGTCTTGCGCGTGCCAAAGAAGACATTGGGGCTGGTTTTGCGCCGGTAGTCCTCACGCTCCATCTCCGCCTTGGTCACGAGGTCGAGCACCTTGCGGTTCACATAGACCTCCTCAGCGCTGACTCCGTCGTCCTGGGACAACATGCCTTCGAGCAGCGGAGGCTCGATGCGCCCGCTGAGCACGGCCTCGCGGATGGAGCCGAGCCGTTTGGAGATTTCACGCGGGTTTTCGGCGTAGAGGCCGGAGACGACGGCCAGCGACTGCTTGGTCAGTTCCAGTTCGTGGCGCTGCAAATCGGTCATGTCCGAACCAACCGGCGGCAGAAGCGACTGAATACGCTCATCGAGGAAATCCTGGTTCCGCGTGAGCGGATTGAGCTTCGACTGTGCGATGATGACACCCTCGTACGACCACCGCAGCGGCATGAACTGGCAGATGAAGGGCACCTTGAGCTTGCTGGCGGAATCTTCGTCGTTGCCGGCCTTTTTGAGCCAGCGCCCCACGGAATAGACGAGGTCGAGGTTCTTGTTCATCTCCTCGTATTTGATCAAGGCTCCGCCGAGGATGATCTGCGGGATCAAAATAAGCGGGATCGCGTTAACCGCAGTGCGGTTGTCGGTGACGATGCTGGAGATGAACAGCCCCAGGCACACGCCGGTGAGCGCGGTGAGGAACATCCACCAAAGATGGATCAGGAACATGTCCCGGATCTCGAGTACCCAGTTGCCGATCAGCAGGTAGATCACACACTGCGCCAGAGCGAAAGCGGAGAGAGAGATGATCTTGCCGGAAAGGTAGTAAAAGGTGCGCAGGTTGTGATTGCGCTCACGGTTCAGCGTGTGGCGGTCTCGGATGATCTCGTCAGCGCTGTTGGTGAGCCCCAGAAACATCGCCACCACGAGGCTCATGAACAAATACGTCGGGATGTGGAAGGCCGTGGCGAAGGTGTAATGCTCCTCCTCGGAGTACTTCAGCACACTGGAGATGAGATAGGCCAGCACCGGTGCCTCCAGCAAAGTGGTGAGCAGATTGGTGCGGCTGCGCAGCTTGCTGAGGAAGGCACGCTTCAGCAGCGTAGCAAACAAGATGCCCTCCTCGCGGAAAGTGTGCTTCGGCGGCTTCGGTGCCTGCCTCACGCGGTTCAAGCTCTGGCTGTCATCCCGTTTCGGCCGGGCGATGACGTTGGTGCTGCCCGGCGCGAGCTGCTGCTTCGCCATGCTTTCCATGATGAGATGCCTTTGATAAGCATCCCGCCAAAAATTCGGAGGGAAGCGGCGCGCGGCCACAAGATGGCCGTCAGCGCTGCGCTCCTGGATGATGTCGCCGCTGATGTCACGCAACGGCGTCTCCAGCACATCGAAGACGAAGTCAGGTGTGAGGTTGTCCGGCACTTTCGTGTCCGCGTCTCCTGCGTGGCCGGTTTCCGTGTGATAGACGCGCCAGAAATACTCCAGCATGCCCTGCGGCGTGCCGAAGAAGGCCATCTTGCCGCCTTTGTCGAGCAGCAGCGCCTTGTCGAACATGGCCAGCAGGCGTGAGCTGGGCTGGTGGATCGAGGTGAGAACGATCTTGTTGCGCGCCAGGCTGCGGATGATCTCCAGCACATGCTCGCTGTCCTTCGAGGACAGTCCAGAGGTCGGCTCGTCGAACAAATACACGTCGGAGATACCGATCATGTCGAGACCCGCATTGAGCCGCTTGCGCTCACCGCCGCTGAGGAATTTCTGCTGCGGCGTGCCCGCCAGGCGCTTGCGCAAGTCGGCCAGGCCGAGTTCCGCCAGTTTGGCATCCACACGTTTGCGGCGCTCCTCCGTCTTCAAATGCGGGCAACGCACTGCCACGGAGAAGTCGAGGTTCTCCTGCACCTTCAGCAGCGGGTCGAATGCATCTTCCTGCGGGATGTAGGCGATGTAGGGCGTGAGGTTGTGCAGATTGCCGTAGAGCGGCATGCCATTCATCAGCACCTCGCCGCCACGCGGCTTGAGCTGGCCGCCGAGGATGCGCAGCAACGTGCTTTTACCACAGCCGCTCGGCCCCATGACGCAGATCATCTCACCACGACGGGCGATGAAGCTCACGCCGTCCTGCGCGGTATCACGACCGTCGAAGCGATGACTGAGTTCACGCACCTCGATCTGGCGGATCGTGTTGCGCTCCTCCTCGATGATGCGGTCGGAAAAGTGGCAGCGGAGGTACTGGCCCTCGCCGAGGGTGATCGTGTCCCCGTCGTTGAGGGAGATGCGGTCACGCACCGGAATCTGGCCGATGTAGAGAGGCCGTGAAGAACGCAGCACCTCCAGCGTGCCGGTTTTCTGCGCGTAGTTGCACTCAATGCGCAGCAAAATCTCGCCATCGGTGTCCTCGGAGAGCAGAATGTCCCCTTCATCCAGCAAATCAGGCTTGTTGGAGACGAGATAGGTGTTGCGGCTGCCTTCGAGACGGAACTGGCCGCCAAACTCCTGGGCGCGCACGCGCAGATCACGCAGGGAGATCTCCACCTCGCCGTGCGCGATGATGCTATCCTCGATGGACGCCTCCACCACAGTGCCGCTGCTGAGTACGACGCCATTCAGCGTGGCCGGAGTGGTGCGCAGCGCCTCCACCGTGACGCCGAGGCCGAAGGTGAGGCGCAGGTTCGTGCCCCGCGCGCGCTGCGGGGCGATCTCCGCGTTGCCATTCTCCGAGAGCGTGAGGTAAATCTGCGTGCCGGAGAGCGTCTTCTTGGCGTTGAAGTAGGAAATCAGGTCGTTGTAGTCGAGCGTGACATCCTCCAGCACGACGCGCTCACCTGGATAGAGACGCGAAAACTCACCAGGCGGCTGACGGCGGCTGCGCACGAGAATTGAGATGCTGCCGGTGTTTTTCAGCAGCACGAGATTTTGGAAGCGAAACGCCACCACCGAGCAGTCGGCGGACAAGGACCGCAGCAACACGTCGCAGTTCTTCGAGGAGCCGATGCGCAGGGTGTCCAATGGCTGGACCCCCTTGCTGGAAAAGCCCTCCTCGGGCGGTTTGTCCCCCGCGTTGAGCTGATAGACGATGTCGATGGCCTGGGCGGCGATGCCCAGGTTCGTCATGAAAAGATAAAACTCCACCATCTGACGCTGATTCTGCTGCGAGCGCGAGATCAGCAGGTAGAGCTGCACCCCGAGCAGGATTTTCTGCTCTTGCGAGAGCTTCTGGCCGAGCTCCTTCGCCCGCTGCGTCAGATCCTGCGGGTGCTGCAACGCCTCGAAGTAAAGGCGGCGCATGTCGGCGTAAATGGCCTCGGGATAGTCGTAGCGCAGGTAGCCGAGGCTGGACTCGACTTCCTCCTCCTCAATGTTGCCATCCAGTTTGCTGAACGCGGCAAAGACCTCGATCAGCACCGGCAGCATCGTGTTGGCCGTGGCCGCAGAAGCGGCGGACAACTCAGGCTGGCCGTTCAACAGCCGTGCCCAGCGCTCCAGCGACCACCAGGATGACTTCGCAGCGCCACCTGAGGAGGTGGTCGTGCCTTGGGTGGTGGCGGACTTGTCTGGCAGGCTCATCAGGGGAGTTTCGGGCGCGATTATGGAGGCCGTTTCAACAAACACAACCCGCGAGACGAAAGGATCACTCCTACGACACAAAAAATGCGGCCCGGTTTTCGGGCCGCATCGAATTCGAGAATGCATCAAACTAGATCAGACGCCACGCCAGTCACGAGGCGGCGGCCCTTCACGACCGCGCTCATGACCCTGCGGCGGGCGCTGCGGACCTGGCCGCTGATCAAACTGCGGACGCGGCCCCCGAAGTTCCTCATGACCACGCGGCGGTGGCGGGCCACGCATGCCCTCTTCACGCGATCCCTGTGCCATCGGCGGCGGGCCATGGCGCTGGAAGCGAGGGTTAAACTGTGGACGTGGGCCGCGCGGTTCTTCACGGCGGTCATCCAAGCGCGGGCCGCTGAAACGCTGCGGCTCCTGCAAGCGCCCTTCAAAACGACGCTCAGGCCCCTGCCCCATCATCTGCGGCCCATGACGATGCTCTTCCCCGCGCGGTCCACCCTCGAACTGCGGACGAAAACCTCCTCCGCCACCGCGCTGCCCGGAAAAACCACGCTGGGCAAAGTTCTGCGGGCCGTGGCCGCGTGAATGCGGACCACCCAGCTGCGGACGATCCCCGTGAGGCCTTCCCACCTGCTCACGGCGTCGGTCTTCACCACGCGGAGAGTTGTTCATCGGGCCACGATCGCCATCACGGCCTTGCATCTCGCCGCGAGGGTGATCCCCCTCGGGTCTGCCTGCCTGATCACGGTCACGATGCTCAGCACGCGGAGGGTTCATCGGGCCACGGTCGCCGTCGCGACGATCGGGTTCACCACGCGGGCGCTCTCCATCGGGACGCCCTGCGTTCTCGCGGCCAGGTTGGTCGCCACGCGGATGGTGCATCTCTGCTTGATGTTCTTCACGTCGGGGCTGCTCACCACGAGGACGCTCCCCTTCCCTGGGATTCTCCGCCTGCGGGCGGCGTTGCGGCTCACGCGGATGGTTCTCACGCGCGGGCGGAGGCATCTCGCGGCGCTCGCCTTCACGCGGTTGGTCGCGCCGGGGTTCCCCGCGTTCCGGTGCTGGGTTGGCGCGTGGCTTTTCTTGCTCACGCCGTTCGACGGAGGGTTGGGGAGTTTCAGCAGCGGGCGGGGCCGCCGGTGGGCTTTCCTGGGCCTGCAAGGATGTGACGCAGAGCGCCACCAGGCCGCAAAGCCGGTTCAAGACGTAGGTTCGTGGTTTCATGGGCTGAGTGTTGAGTTCGGGAGCGGGGTTCAACCGTCTCAACGCCACCACCACCGGTTCTTGTGTGAATCTGCGGAAAAAAAAAGCGTGGCGCAACCTTTGCATCGAACGCATTGCCTTTGGCCGCGCCCCCGTTATTCTGCCGCACATGTCCGCCACCGACACCGAGCCGCGCATCGAGCCGGCCACCATTGAAGACCTCCCTCAGCTCGTGGAGCTGCTCGTCGCCCTCTTCAGCGAGGAGGAGGACTTCCGTCCGGACAAATCGAAGCAGGAGCACGGCCTGCGTCTGATTTTGGAGCAGCCAAACCGCGGCCGCATCTTCGTGCTGCGCACGGACCACAAGGTCATCGGCATGGTGAACCTGCTCTTCACCATCAGCACGGCCGAGGGCGGCCTCGTCGTTCTCATGGAAGATGTCATCGTCCATCCGCAGCATCGCCGTCAGGGCTACGGCGGTCGTTTGCTGGAGCACGCCATCGAGTTCGCCCGTGAGAAGCGCTTCCGCCGCATCACCCTGCTCACCGACCGCATCAGCGCCGAGTCGCAGGCCTTTTTCCAGAAGCACGGCTTCCAGTTCTCCAAGATGATCCCCATGCGCCTCGTCTTTGACGGTGCCTGAGCCCGCCGCCATGCCTCCCCACCTCCTCGCCTTTCTACCACGGCCCGAAGGCGGCACGAGCAAGATCCCGCGCGAGTGGGCGGCGGCCTCCGACTGGTTCGTGCTTTTCACCCTCGGCACGCTGCTTTTTCTGCTGGGCGCCTTCGCTGCCTGGGCCTGGCTGATCTGGCGCCGCACCACGAAGCCAGAGCCCCATGTCCGGCTCCTCATGGAGCTGGAAGACGCGTCCGAACGCGAAAAACACACCACCCCACGCCCCGACGATGCGGAGACCGCCGCGCCCTGGGAAAAATCCGCCGACTGGTGGAAGAAAGCGCACGATTGAGCCACGCATGAGCGATCAGCGCCCATTTTTCCACGGCTGGCGTGCCCGTGCGCACTACCTCACGCGAAACCGCCGCTTCCTGCTGCGCACCTCCGCCGTCATCATCGCTCTCGGCATGATCGCCGCCAGCGCCATCGTGCTCGTCCGTCACCAGGAGGAGGACCACGGGCCGGGATTCACCGTCTCCCCGGCCCTGAACCTCGTGCATCAGGAGTATCACCAGCTCCGCCACGCGCAGGAGCCGCGGCCACGCCAGCTCTCCGTCTGGCTGCGCCGCCTGCTCGCGCAGCTTCCCAAACTCCTCGATGGCGACGAATCCGGCGAGTACCAGGGCTTCATCACCACGGGCGTCCTCACCGGCTATCACATCGCCGAGCTCATCAACCAGCACGCCACCACCGACGCGCCCGCTGGTCTGTTCCGTGATTTCCTCGCCACAGCGCTCGGCGCGGATGAGGCGGCGTTTGAAAAAATCGAGCGAAAAGCCAAAACGCAACCGCCACCGATGCTCGCCGCCGAGCTGTTTGGCAGCATTCAAAAGCGCCGGGGCCACACCGCCGCCGCCATGCAGGCCTTTTATCTCGAAGGTCTGCACTTCACCGATGCCACCGCCGCCCGTGAGGAGGCGCTGCGCCTCGCCGTTACTTTGCGAGATCTCAACATGCTGCGCAGCATCGCCACCCAGCCCGGCTGGGTCGAAGCCTGTCATCCCCTGCTCCAGCACCACGCTGGAGCATTGCTCGGCGACGTGTGGATGCAGTGGCGCGGCCTCATTCATCACCGCATCAGCGCCATCCCCTACGGCATGCTCGCCCTGGCCTTCTTCGTCGCCGCGCTGTGGTACTTCATCCTCGTGCAGCACAGCGACCACGCCCGCTGGCGCTGGGCGCGGCCCATGCCCGCCCTCATGGCCGGCGTGTGCAGCGTGTGGCCCACGCTCACCATCCTGGCCTACCAGGAATACAACCAGGGCATGACCCCCGACGCGCCATTCCCGCACGATCTGATCTACTACCTCGTCGGCGTCGGCTTGCGGGAGGAAGGCTGCAAGCTCCTGCTCTTCTCCCTCTTCATGCCCTGGCTGCTGTGGCGGCGGCAGCCCGGCCTCGCCCTGCTCACCGGCGCGTTTGTCGGCCTTGGCTTCTCGCTGGAGGAAAACATCGGCTACTACCAGGACTACGGCGGCACCATCGCCTGGACGCGCTTCCTCTCCGCCAACTTCCTCCACATCTCCCTCACCGGCCTCTGCGCCCACAGCCTCTATCGCATGCTGCTCACCCGCTTTGCCCATGCGGAGGAGTTCATCGGCACCTTCATCGCCGCTGTCGCCGCCCACGGAGCGTACGACTGGCTCGGCACCGGCAGTCTTGATGACAACGGCTGGCTCTCAATCGTCGTGCTCGTCCTCACCGTCTCGCGTTTCATCGACCAGCTCGCCTTGGAGACCCGGCCCACCCGCCTCACCATCTCCCCCCGCGCCGTCTTCACCTTCGGCTCCGCCGCGTTGATCGCCCTCTCCTTCATCCTCGGCGCTTGGACCACCCGATCCATGGAAGGCGTCGCCACCGCCGGCCAGGAATGCCTCAGCATGGTCCCCATCGCCCTGCTCTACTGGCGGAAGTTTGAGAACGTGTGAGGCGAGGGATCAATGCCACTGCCTTGAGAATGCGGACATCAGTAACCCACAACCAATCCTGCCGGAGATCGCGGGTTATGAGACAGAGACAGGTCGAATGAAGCAAACCGTTTGCTGTGCGAGGTGTCCCGAACCACCAGTTGCGCAGCAACTGGCCTCCTTCCCCAACCCACCATGAAACTCACTTTCTGCGGTGCCGCCGGCACCACCACCGGCTCCAAGCATCTCATCGAGGTCAACGGTCAGCGCATCCTGCTCGACTGCGGCCTGTATCAGGGACGACGGCACGAGTCCTTCGAGCGCAATCGCGATTTCCCCTTTGATCCGGCCAAGATCGACGTGGTGGTGCTCTCCCACGCGCACATCGACCACAGCGGCAATCTCCCGCACCTCTGCAAACGCGGCTTCACCGGCAACATCTTCGCCACCCCCGCCACACGCGACCTGTGCAGCATCATGCTGCCGGACGCGGCACACATCCATGAGAGCGACATCAGATGGCTCAACCGCCATCGCAAGCAGGACAAACTGCCGCTGCTCGAAGCCAGTTACTCAATGATCGATGCGGAAAAATGCCTGCGGCAGTTTGTTTCCATCGGCTACCACCGGCCCATGATCATCGCCGACGGCGTGAAGATGACTTTGATTGATGCTGGCCACGTTCTTGGCTCCGCGCAGGTCATTCTCGACATCGACGACAAGCAGACCGGCAAAAAGTCACGCCTACTGTTCTCCGGCGACATTGGCAGGCCTGACAATGACCTCCTGCTCGATGCCGAGCCCTGCGAGAACATCGACCACGTCATCATGGAGAGCACCTATGGCGGGCGGCATCACGAACTCTCCACCAACGCCAAGGAGCACCTCTGCCAGATCATCCGCCGCATTTTGCAGCAACGT
The DNA here is from genome assembly GCF_044232965.1 of Prosthecobacter sp. Taxonomy (GTDB): domain Bacteria; phylum Verrucomicrobiota; class Verrucomicrobiia; order Verrucomicrobiales; family Verrucomicrobiaceae; genus Prosthecobacter. The sequence goes on along the minus strand of NZ_JBIIKX010000008.1, from coordinate 55,290 downwards.
GGGAAGCTCATCATCCCCGCCTTCGCCGTCGAGCGCACGCAGCAGCTCCTCTTCACGCTGGATCATCTGCGGCATGAGCAGAGCTTCCCGCCCATCCCCACCTTTGTGGACAGCCCGCTGGCCGTGAAGGCCACGGAAATCTTCCGCCTGCACATCGACGACCTCAAACCCGCCGTGCGCGACGCCATCTTCATGCGCAACGACCCCTTCGGCTTCGAGGGCTTGCAACTCGTGCGCAGCGTGGATGAATCCAAGAGCCTCAACAAGATCAAGGGTGCCGCCATCATCATCTCCGCCTCCGGCATGGCCGAGTCCGGCCGCATTTTGCATCATCTGCGCAACAACGTCGAAAACGAGCGCAACATCCTGCTCTTCGTCGGCTACTGCGCCGAAAACACGCTCGGCTGGAAGCTGCGCGAAGGCCACAAACACGTCAGCATCCTCGGCGACGAGTTCCAGGTGAACGCCGATGTCGAAATCCTCGACTCCTTCTCCGGCCACGCCGACCACGACGAGCTCCTCGGCTGGTTCGACCGCGTCCAAGGCCCAAAGAAACGCGTCTTCCTCGTCCACGGCGAACCCGAACGCTCCAGCGCCCTCAAAGCCGCGCTGGATGTGAAACACACCACAGGCAGTGTGGAGGTGGCGGTGATGGGACAGCAGGTGGAGCTGTAAACTCAGCTCCCAGCATCTATGAACCACGCGAAGAATAGCAAATGGCGGGCAGGGCGAATAGCCGCCACGATCCTTTTTACTGGGGGCATATTTTGGGTGTGGCGCTTGTTTCCTCGAAACGATCCAAAGGAATCCATCCCTTATCTGTTGGGTCTCGTTGTTTGGCTTTTTTGGGCAGTGCGAGCAGCGGGTTACGGATCACCAAGGTTTCATCGCTGTATCTGGATATTGTCTCTCTTGTTCCACCTTGGATGGGTGTGGCTAGCAGCAGCAGGCACCGTGTTGTCGGGAGGGTTCTTGCTGGCTTCGAATGCCATTCATATTCTTTGGTGCTTATTTGCATCCATGTTGTCATTCGCCTTCGCAGTAGGCGGAGACAAACCATGAAGCACCTCTGATGAAAGGCGACGCCTTGAGCGCGAATGCCGTGCTTGCTTGGAATTCTCAGTTCCAGCGCTCCGTAGGAGCGCTGCATTGAGCAGGATGCTATCCGCCACAAAACCCAGGGCTGCGCCCTGGGCTGAATCCTACGGGCCGTTGGCCCGATAAAACACCTTATCGAGTTTGGAGCCGCCATTTCCCGCAAGCCGCTCGAACCGGTGGCGTTTTCTCGCCTCGCATGCTTTCATCGCCCCCAACCATGACCTCCCGCCGCCATTTCCTTTCTGCCACCACGGCAGCCTTTGCCGCCTCGTCGTTTCACATCTTCGGCGCTGATCCGGCGAAGAAATACCGCACGGCGTTGATCGGTTCCGGCTGGTGGGGGATGAACCTCTTGAAGGAGGCGCTGGCTTCAGGACGCGTGAAGGTCTGCGCCCTCTGCGATGCGCATGAGGACGTAGCCTCGAACGCGGGTGATGATGTGAATGGACTCTCCGGTGACGATCCGAAGCTGTACAAGGACTACCGTGAGCTGTTGGAGAAGGAGAAACCCGAGATCGTCATCATCGCCACGCCGGACCACTGGCATGCGCTGCAAACCATCGCCGCGTGCAAAGCGGGCGCGCATGTGCTGGTGGAAAAGCCGACGGGACACACGATCAACGAGAGCAAGGCGATGGTGAAGGCCGCACGCGAGGCTGGCGTCGTCGTGCAGGTGGGTTTGCACCGCCGCATCGGCCCGCATCACGTTGAGGCGATGAATTTCCTCAAGTCCGGCGCTGTCGGCAAGGTCGGCATGGTGCGCGCTTTTGCCATCAGCAAGGGCGGAGCCGAAGTGCCGAAGCCGAACAGCAAAGTGCCCGAGGGCATGGACTGGGACATGTGGTGCGGCCCCGCGCCAATGCGCCCCTTCAACACCAAGCTGCACCCCGGCGGCTGGCGGCATTTCCTCGATTACGCGAACGGCACCATGGGCGACTGGGGCGTGCATTGGCTCGACCAGGTGCTGCTGTGGAGCGGCGAGAAAGGCCCGAAGAAAGTCTTCTGCACCGGCGGCAGAAACATCGCCGGACCCGCCGTGCTCAATGACACCGAGCAGACCACCGACGCGCCGGATCATCAGATGGCCACGTTCGAGTTCGAACAGTTCACCGCCACCTGGGAGCACCGCAAATTCGCCGACAACAACAACGAGAAGCACAAGATCGGCTGCTACTTCTACGGCGAGAAAGGCGTGCTCCACATCGGCTGGCGCGACGGCTGGACCTTCTACCCCGTGAATCCGAAGGAAGGCGAAAAGCACGGCAATCACCAGCTTCAAGAGCCCGACGGCCACAACATCGCCCTGCTGTGGGCCGATTTCATCGACGCCATCGAGAAAAAGCGCAAGCCCGTCGCCGACATCGAAAGCGCCCACCGCTCCTCCTGCCTCCCCATGCTCGGCATGCTCAGCTACAAAGCCGGTCGCAGCATCCAGTGGGACGCGGAGAAGGAAGAGATCGTTGGGGATGCTGAGGCGAGCAAGTTGCTGAGCCGCGAATATCGCGGCGAGTGGAAGTATCCCGTGTAGGCGAAGCCAATCCTACTCGTCCTCCTACTCGTCCTCGATTCTGCCACGCCGCGGCATCATGAACGATCACTCCATTCCATCGTGCGTTTTCACGATGTTCGACTTCTCATTTCGCCACCACACGCAATGATCGCCAAGGCGCTCACGCCCGGTTGATCTTCCATGCCGAGTAAGTCGCCACGATGAACACCACGGCCACCACACCCGCCTTGAGCCAGGCTGGGCCATGATCTGCGCCGGGCTCCAACCCACCGGAGAATACGAACGTCACAGCCGAGTAAAAAAGTGTCTCAAAGACACCACACAAGAGCCCTCCCTCTCCCAACAAGCCGATCGTCAAACCCAGCCCCACCAAACCGCCGGGTATCCCGAGCCAGGGATGCAATCGCGCAGCAAGCAAGCCTCCAGCGATCGCACCGACGATGATCATCGGGAACGCACCCAAGACCAGCAAACCCTGCCCCAATCCTCGCGGACCCGGCCCTCCCGGAGAAGGCGGCAGCTTGGGTGGATTCAGGCGTGTCCAGTCTGGAAGAGGAATCATGAGCTTGCCCGCACTCAAAGGCCGGGCACGGAATACGGCAACACCGAAGAAGACTCGTTCCTGCCCTCAAAACTCAGGCTTCCTCAATCCATTCTTGCCCTCCGCCCTCGTCCATCCTACCTCCCCTCATGCCCCGCAACTACACGCTGCATCACGCTCCCGACTCCGCCCCCCGCATCGACTATAAAGCGGAGCTGAACGAGCAGCAGTATGCCGCCGTCACCAGCCCACCGGGGCAGGCGCTGGTCATTGCGGGAGCAGGTTCGGGCAAGACGCGCACGCTCACCTACCGCGTGGCCTGGCTTCTCGATAACGGCATCCCGCCGGAGTCCATCCTGCTGCTCACCTTCACCAACAAAGCCGCGCGGGAAATGCTGGAGCGCGTGCAGGCGCTCGTCACCACGGACACCACGCGCCTGTGGGGCGGAACCTTCCACTCCATCGGCAATCGCATCCTGCGCTACAACGCCGAGCGCCTCGGCTACCGCAAAGGCTTCTCCATCATGGACCGCGAGGATCAGAAGGACCTCATGGAGACCGTCATCGGCGCCAGCGGCATCGACGTCACCAGCTACAAGTTCCCCAAGGCCGAAGTCCTCGGCGACATCTACTCGCTGGCCGACAACACGCTCACCAAGCTCCCGGAGATCATCACCTCACGTTATCCTTACTTCGAGCAAGTCGCCGAGGGCATCCTGAAGCTGCGCAAGCTCTACCAGGACAAGAAGCGCGAGACCAACTGCATGGACTTCGACGATTTGCTGTCGCTCACCGTGCAGCTCCTGGAGGAAAACGAAGATCTGCTGGAGCGCTACCGCCGCCAGTTCGAGTTCATCCTCGTCGATGAGTATCAGGACACCAACAGCCTCCAGTGCCGCTTCATCGAGCTGCTCACCGGCCCGCAGGGAAACCTCACCGTCGTGGGCGATGACGCGCAGTCCATCTACTCCTGGCGCGGCGCCGATGTCTCGAACATCCTCAACTTCGAGGAGCACTGGCCGCGTGCCCGCACGCACAAGATCGAGATCAATTACCGCAGCGTGCCCGAGGTGCTGAATCTCGCCAACGCCGCCATCGCCATGAATCGCGGCCAGGTGCCGAAGACGCTGCGCCCCGCCCGCGAGTCCAGCGGCACGCTGCCCGCCCTCGTCGCGCTCGATTCCTCCTCCGCGCAGGCCGCCTTCATCGCCCAGCGCATCCTCGAGTTGCAGGACGAGCAGGGTCTCGACCTCAACGACATCGCCATCCTCTACCGCGCCCACTTCCACAGCATGGAGGTGCAGATGGAACTCACCCAGCGCGGCATTCCGTTTCAGATCACCAGCGGCTTGCGCTTCTTCGAGCAGGCCCATGTCAAAGACGTCGCCGCCTTCATGAAGTTCGCTGTGAACCGCCAGGACGAGGTCAGCTTCATGCGCATGGTCCGCCTCATCCCCGGCATCGGCAACGCCAGCGCCGTCAAACTCTGGACCGACTGGCTCAAAAGCGACGCCGCCAAATCCGAAGCCATGCCCGCCAGCTTCTCCGAGATTCTGCTGCCGCTCAAAGTGCCGAAGAAGGCCAAGGAAACCTGGGATCAGGTCGCCTACGTGCTCGATGAAATGATCGGAGCCGAAGGCCGGCCCGCCGCCCCTGCCCTGATGATCCGTAGCATCGTCGAAGGCGTGTACGAGGACTACATGAAGACCAAGTTCAAAAACTACGAGCAGCGCCAGCAGGACCTCGAACAGCTCAGCAACTTCAGCGACCGCTTCACCGATCCCCTCGAATTCCTCAGCCAGCTTTCCCTGCTCAGCGGTGTCGATACCGACAACAAACCCGACCAGCAGCCGCAGGACCGCGACGCCGTCACGCTGACGACCGGCCATCAAGCCAAAGGCCTCGAATGGAAAGTCGTCTTCGCCATCTGGCTCGCCGACGGCATGTTCCCCCACAAACGCGCCATCGATGAAGGCGGCGACACCGCCCTCGAAGAAGAACGCCGCCTCTTCTACGTCACCGTCACAAGAGCCAAGGACGAACTCTACCTCACCTACCCCGTCATCAATCACCAAGCCCGCGACGGCGACATCATGATGCGCCCCAGCCGCTTCATCACCGATCTGCCGAAGGATCTCGTCGAGGTGTGGAATGTGAAGAGCGGGTGGTGAGCGGAGCCGCAGGCAATCCTACTCGTCCTCCTACTCGAACTCGTCCTCGATTCTGCCGCGTCGTTCCAAGTTTAAGGTTTTAAGTTCCAAGGCACGGAGATCCCAAGGAGAGACACTTGCCAAGTGCCGCAGCCCCCACGGGACTTGGCAAGTCCCGCTCCTTGACCATCCAGCTGCTTATGGTCATCCTCTGCCCATGAATGCGACACCTGATCCAGCCGGTTCCTCTGCTTGTGCGTCCCCAGACACCCGCGATGCCGAACTGGAGGCCATCGCAGACGACCGCGAGATCGAAATGGACCGCGACCCGTCCGCCTCGTTCTCCCACGAAGACATGCTGGCCTACATCCACCGCCGAGCAGCCCGAGGCAGCGCCCAACAGATGCTAGAAATCCTCTCCCAAGCACCAATCAATAGATCGTTGAGAAAATGAACCCAAATCGCCTCCATGATCGGCACTCATTTTACAAGCATGCTAACGCAGACACCTCCAAAATAATTCTCGCCGGTGGAAAGCTGCGATGGAGCGTGCCGTCGCTTTTTAATGATCCATTCGATGTTCCGAAGGAGATACTGGACGGAGTTGACGAGAATCGCATCAGTAATGCGCTAGTTGATCGCATGAATGCCCTGGTGATTACCCCCAATCTCCCTCATCCAGAGCATCACTCCCCAATGACGAAGATGTTGTTGTATGGAATCTCGAAAACGGACGATGAATTAAAGAGGCAAATACTCGCGGCGAATGAGGAGTCTCGGCAGGATCCGAGCATCACCAGCGAAGGGCTTGAGATTCTTCGAAAGGAATGGCGCTCGATGTATTGCGAACAACGAATACTATGCTTCACGGAAAGCTGGGATTCAGCCTCCATGTGGGATCGTTATTCCCAAGGACACCGAGGTGCTCTACTCGAATTCGCCTGCCTTGACCACTTGGATAGCGCATGGCTAACGGCAAAGCCGGTAAACTATACCGATGACCCGCTAAGTGTTAACACTCCAGCCGGATTGGCTGACCTATTGTTTTATGAGGTGCAATATGCCATGACCAGAATCATGGAGGAGTACATGCATACCAAGACAACCGATTGGGCGTATGAGAAAGAGTGGAGGCTTGCTTCATGGAAGCGCTCCCACGAACAGGGCGAATATTCAGATTATGAGTTTCTCGTGGAAGAATTGATAGGCGTCACCTTTGGAGCCCTGATGTCGGAGAATGATAGAACTGAGTTGCAACAGCTGGTCAAAACCAAGTATCCACATGTTAAGCTTTGGCAGGCATCAATCGACAGTGGTCGTCACATGATCCGCAGGGAAGTTCAATAAGAGTACTCAGCTCATGCCTAGTCCCCAAACATGGATTTGACCCAGGAAGGAGATTCAGAGGATTCAACCATAGGCTGAGCCACGAGGCGCGAGCGCAAGAAGAAGAACATGCCGCTTCCCGGGCAATGGTTGATAAATGAGCCTAAAGTCGCCAAGGCGATAACGCCAGAGACCCGCAAACTCGTGAGAAAGAGGTTTTATCGTGTCACCTTTTACCGTGATAGGATCCTGGGCAATGTCACCCAACGCCTCCAAGATGCGCCCCTGCAACTTGCGGTCTATTTGGGCGATTGACTTCATGAACTCCCTAGTGAGCGCCACAAGCCATTCACCATGCGATGTCTCAGGATTCGAGCTTCCTGAACGCGCGAAACGAACGTTAGAAGTAACCAAAACTGCATCGCTTGGTGTAACGATGTCACCAAACCAGAGAGACATGAACTTCGCCGCAGATTCCTTCGCTTGCCAAAAACGCTGTATCTCTTGCCTCAAGAGAGAGTTCGCAAATGTTTCATAGCTGCCCTTTTTGAAGGCATTCAAATAAAGGCTGAGGGCAGTTCGCTCCTCGGGCAATATCTCATTCGACTCCTCAGCACTCCGAAGGCCTTGGTTGATGGCGGTTTCCAAGATTTGTCTCTCCTCTTCTCGTTCCTTCCGAAAACGCGAGTAATTGGCCTCATGTCGGAACTGGTTTCGCACTCTGCAAATAACAAAGAAGAGCGTCATCGGCCAAAGAATCAGCAACACTGCAATCGGCCAGAATGGCTCCTTTTCTTCGCACTTGAGCTGCCAACTCCAAACACCGACCAGTATGAGCATGTAAATGCCCGTGTAGATCAGTAATATATGTTGAGCGCTGCTCATCTCTGTTGTGTGCATCAAACACGCCGTCTTTATCCCCCGCAACACATTCTCATCTGCCCGGCTTCACGCTGCGGCATGCTGCCGCGACCTAAACCACCCCGGTGAAGGACTGGCACGCGCTCACTTGGAGCCATCGCCGCTCCGACGACGCCATCGCCGCTCCGACGACGCCCTCGCCACCCGCGTGACCCTCGACATCGAGTCCCAAACCACCGACACGATCACCACCGTCCTTTGCATCGGCCACCCGTCCCCGAACCTCACCCAAGTCCGCCACACCTGCCGCCGCCAAGGCTCCGCATGGACGCTCCTGCGACGGGAGGCAGGCCCGGAGATCAGGATCTGAGCCACCACGCTCCTTGATTCTGCTTTTTGATTTTCTCACACCGCAGAGTTTAGAAGACCGCAGAGAAAGGCATTTTGTATTCTCTGCGGTCTTCTCATCTCTGCGGTGTTTCTAACCCCAATCATGACTGAACACGAAATCCCCAGCGCCATTCTCCCCGCACCGCGCAAGGCGTGGATTCACCGCGCCACCATCGGCGAGGCGAAGGACTGCCTGCTGTTTCTGGATGGGGAGCTGTACACGGAGCGCGTGAAGGCTCCGGTCATCCTACGCGAGCCGGAGGCGGCGGGTGCGTTGCCACCAGTGACCTGCGTGTATCTGCCGAATGCGAGCGCGGCGGGGCGGCATCCGGATTACACCTGCAACGAAGCCTTCGCGGACTTCCTGGCGCGGGAGATGCCGCCGTGGATCGAGCGGGAGGCGGGGCGGTTTGAGCGGGTGTTTCTGTGCGGGCTGAGCTTGAGCGCCTTGCAGGCCGTGTTCACCGCGCTGCGGCATCCCGGCGTCTTTGCCGGTGTGCTGGCGCAGTCGCCCTCCGCGTGGTGGCAGGACGAATGGCTCGCGCAATCCCTCCCGGCGATGCCAGCGACGCCGAACCGCTTCTGGCTGAGCGTGGGCACGCAGGAACGGCAAACCAACGTCTCCCATCCGCCCACGCCGCTGGTGCAAACGACCAGCCAGCTCGATTCCGTGCGCCGGCTCTTCACCGCGCTCACCGCCGCCGGTCACACCATCCACTTGAACGAATACGACGGCGGCCACGATTCCGCCTGCTGGGGCGAGGAGTTGCCGGAAGCGTTGGCGTGGCTGATAAAGGACTGAGAGCCAGAACCGAAGGACTAGGAGACTTGGAGAGGAGGAGACCTGGAGACGGGGAGAAAAGGCAGACCTGCACGAGAAAAAGGTGAGCATTTGCCGTGAAAAGGCATGCCCGAACGAAAATAAGGAGAGCCTTTGCCGCAGAAAGGCATGCCTGGACGAAAATACGCTCCTTCCTTTCGCCAGAAAGTTCCTCCTGAACGGAAAAAAGGAGTGCCTTGGTGGCGGAAAGGCATGCCTGAATCAGAAAAAGGCACGCCTGAATCGGAGAAAGGCGTGCCTTAATCTGAAAAGGAAGAGCCTTTGCCGAGAAAAGGCTCGCCTGAACGGGAAAAAGGCAAGCCTTGGCCGTGAAAAGGCACACCTAAATGGAAATAAGGCAAGCCTTGCGGGCAGAAAGGCTCGCCTGCGGCGGATTTCCGCGTGCCTATTGGGCGTGTCCGAGGGCGTGTCCGAAAGTTTGTGTTTCGGGTCTTTGGTTATGTTTTGCCCTTGGTGGAGCCATCGCCGCTCCGACGACACGCTCGCCACCCGCGTGATCCTCGACAGCGAGTCCCCAACCGCCGACACGATCACCACCGTCCTTTACATCGGCCACCAGTCCCCCAACCTCACCCAAGTCCGCCACACCTTCCGCCGCCAAGGCTCCTCATGGACGCTCCTGCGACGGGAGGAAGGCCCGGAGATCAGGATTTGAACTGAAGCGTTCTGAAATGCATTCCTCTGTGCCTCTCCTTGGTGGGATGCAGGTTCTCCGGCGTCACTTGGGCCAGCAAGTCATCCAGATTCGGATGCTTCGACAGCGGCTGGGTGATCCGACGCAGAGTGATGGTGTTCTCATCTTCCATCGAAACCTCGAAGTCATCCCCGCATGCAGGCGCTTGAGAATCACTTCACACACCCGCAACCGCCACCACAGCCGGGCTTTTTGCGGCGTTTCGCGGCCCGCACGGCGAACAGCACCAGGGTGAACAAAACAACCGCGATGGCGGCGATGGATTGCCAGTTTTCGTTCATGAGAGTTGGAGTTAGTAGCCCAGCGCGGTGCCGATTTGGAAGATAAGCAGGCTCAGAACATATGCGGTGCCGGTCATGTAGCCCAATTGAATCAACGCCCACTTCCAACTGCCGGTTTCACGTTTCACGATGGCGATGGTGCTGACGCACTGCATGGCGAAGACGTAGAAGACAAGCAGGCTGATGCAGACGAGCGGGGAATAGACGGGCTTGCCGTCAGGGCGGCGCTCGGCGGCGAGCTTGTCGCGCAGCGGGTCGAGGTTTTCGTCGTCCTCGCTCTCGACGGCATAGACGACACTCATGGTGGAATTGAAGACCTCACGCGCGGCAAAGCTGCCGATGAGGCCGATGCCGATCTTCCAGTCGTAGCCGAGGGGCGCGATGGCGGGCTCGATGAAGTGGCCGGCCTGCCCGGCGAAGCTGTTGGCGAGCTGGAGGGATTTGTCCTCGGTGTCGGTCTTCGGATAGGTGGAGGCGGCCCAGATGAGGATTGAGATGCCGAGGATGATGGTGCCTGCACGAACAAGGAAGGCCTTCGCACGCTGCCAGACGAGCAGGAGGATGGATTTGAGCGCGGGCCGTTTATACGGCGGCATTTCGAGGATCATCGGGCTGCTATCGCCCTTCATGACGCATTTGCTGAAGATCCACGCGAAGACAAACGCGCCGCCGGTGCCGAGCGCATACAGCGCGAGCATCAATCCGGCCTGCGTCCACGCGCCGACCTGCCCGAAGGGAAACAAGACGGCGATGAGCAGCGAGTACACGGGCAATCGTGCGGAGCAGGAGGCGAGCGGCGCGATGAGGATGGTGATGAGCCGGTCCTTCGGGCTGTCGATGGTTCTCGCGGCCATGACGCCAGGGACGGCGCAGGCGTAGGAACTCAGAAACGGCAGGAACGACTTCCCATTGAGTCCCACCTTGCTCATCAGCCAGTCCATGATGAAGGCGAGACGCGACATGTAGCCGGTGTCCTCCATGATGCCGATGAAGAAGAACAGGATCAAAATTTGCGGCAGGAAGATGACCACGCCGCTGACGCCGGGCACGACGCCATTGACGATGAGATCCCGCAGATCGCCGGGAGACATCAAACCTTCCACCCAAGATCCAAGCTGTCCGAATCCTGACTCGATCCAGCCCATCGGCCCCTCGGCGACGCGGAAGATGAGGTAGAACAGGATGCCGAGCACGAGCAGCAGGTTCACAAACCCGAGCACGGGATGGAGGAAGAAGCGATCAAGCTTCGTGGTGAGCGTCTCTTTCTCCTGATCGGGGCGGCGCAGCACCTCGGCGCAGAGTTTTTCGATGCTGCGGTAGCGCTCGGCCACGAGATCGTCCTCCCAGCCGGGGAAAGCAGCGTCGATGCTCTTCCGCAGCTCATGCACGCGGTTCATCTGCGCATCGGCGAGGCCGTAGTGCGTGGGATCGTGGTCGGAGAGCAGGTAGAGCGGCTCCAGCAGCGAAGCCTTGGCATGAATGGCCCCCATTTCACACAAGGGGCCGCGGCTTTGCTCCAACGCGGCACGAACACCGGCGGGAATGACGGCGCTCTGCCATTTCGTGGCGGGCACGTCCTCGCGACTGAGGGCGAGTTTCAATTCGATGAGCCCCTGCCCTGTGACAGCCTGCGTTTTGACGACGGGAATGCCCAGAAGGTCGCTCAACTTCGCGGCGTCGATGCGCCACTCGCGCTGCTCGGCCACATCGACCATGTTCAGCACCAGGATCGTCGGCAGGCCGAGTTCGAGCACCTGGCTGACCATGTAGAGATTGCGCTCGATGTTCGCCGAATCGACCACGCACACGACGCGGTCTGGGCGCGGCGTCTCAGGGCGGCGGCCGAGCAAAACATCACGCAGCACGGCCTCGTCGGGCGAGCGGGCGTTGAGGCTGTAAGCGCCAGGGAGGTCGATCAGGCGCAGTTTTTTGCCGTGCTGGCTGTAGCACTCGCCGATCTTCTTTTCGACGGTGACGCCGGGGTAGTTCGCGACCTTCTGCTTGAGGCCGGTGAGCAGGTTGAAGAGCGTGGTCTTGCCCGAGTTCGGGTTCCCCACGATGGCGATGAGCGGCGTTTCGGAGACGGGGGCACTCATGCGGCAGAGATGGCGATGAAGGCCGCCTCGTGGTTGCGCATGGAAAGCTGCGATCCGCGCACGCTGATCTCGATCGGCTCGCCCAGCGGGGCGCGGCGCGTCACACGGATGCGGGTGCCAGGAACAATGCCCATTTCCCGCAGACGGGTGAGGCAGGACCGGCCGGTAGGCATGGCCTGCACGATGGCGTCGATGCCAACGGGAAGTTCAGCAAGGGTGGAAGGCATTGGAATGGTGTAAACGGGTTGAAAAGGCATACGAGCCTGCAAATGAGACTCTGTCGCACACTTGTGCGCAAGATTAACAAGCCGCGATTCTTTGGCAACGATGACTTGGCGATTGCCTCAAGAAGTGACGCATCACCACCAACCCTAGCTCAGCCAAGGGCAGAATCGGCCGCTTTCCGGGCCTCATAGAGGGAGGCGATGCCAAAGGTGAGCGGCGTGGTGGTGGCGGATTGGAAGCCGTTGGCGCGAATCAGTGCCTCCATGTCCTTGCCAGAGGGGAAGCGCTCAATGGAGCCGCAGAGATAAACATAGGCCTCGCGCTTGCCCGTGATCCAGCCGGCGATGCGCGGCATGACCTGCTTCAAGTAGAAGAGGTAAAGCTGCCGGATGCCGGGAAAACGCGGGATGGAGAAGTCGAGCACGAACAAACGGCCGCCTGGGCGCAGCACACGACTCATTTCCTGAAGAGCGGCAGGCCAGGAAGCCATGTTCCGCAGGCCAAAGGCAACGGTGAGCACATCGAAGACACCGTCTTGAAATGGCAGGGCCATCCCGTCTGCGGCGATGAGGGAGTGGAAGCGGCGGGCCTGCGCCTCCCGCATCATCGGCACAGAAAAATCCGCGCCGAGCACCTTCGCATCGGGACAAGCCGACTGCACAGCCTGGGCGAGATCACCGCTGCCGGTGGCGAGGTCGAGAATGCGCCGAGGCTTGAGCGTGGCGATGCGCTTCGCGGTGGTGCGACGCCAAAGGCAGTCGATGCCAAGACTCAAAACATGGTTCGCCAGCACATAACGCGATGCGATTCCCGCAAATGCCTGCCTCACGAATCCTGCGTCTTGCATGGTGAACGAAAACCGGCCCCCCGAGGCGAACTGCCAAGGGGATGGTGCTCACGACTGGACTCGAACCAGCACGATGTTACTCACTAGAACCTGAATCTAGCGCGTCTACCAATTCCGCCACGTGAGCACATGGGGTCGGGATGACCGGATGGCGAGTTTTGACCAAGGCAGGAATATCTCAAGCGGGAAAATGAGTTTCTTCTGGCGATGCCCCGATGCGCGGTTTAGTCGCACCGCATGTCTTTTCGTCTTGAGATGCTGCAAGTCGCGCGCCTAGCCCCCAAACTGCTCGGGGAATCGGCGGAGTTGGTGGAGGCGTTTTATCGCTCTCGCATCGCGCCTGAGGGCGGCTTTTTGGACCGCAATGACAAGCCCGACCTCTACTACACCGTGTTTGGCCTGGAGGGCTTGCAGGCGCTGTCTTTGGATGCGGCGAAAATCCCGGACGTGAGGCCATGGCTGGCAGGTTTTAATGACGGGGCGGGTCTTGATTTCGTGCATCTATGCTGTCTGGCACGCTGCTGGGCAAACGCGGGTATGAACGATTTCCCCATAGCATCACGCGAGGCATTGGCGGCGCGTGTGGAGGCGTTTCGCTGCGCGGACGGCGGGTATCATCAAGCTCCCAACAGAAAAAAAGGCAGCGCCTATGGCTGTCTGCTCGCCTGGGGGGCCTATCAAGACCTCGGCGGGCTGCCACCTGAGCCCTGGCGACTGGCGGAGTGCATGGGCGGCCTCCGAACACCGGATGGCGCCTGGTCGAACGAGCCGGGAATCCCTGTGGGCTCCACCACCGCCACGGCGGCCATGGTAGCGCTGCACCGGCACATGGACATGCCACCACCGCCCGAGGCGGTGGACTGGCTGATGCGCCAATGCCTGCCGCAAGGCGGTTTCCTGGCCCTGCCTGCCGCTCCCCTGCCCGATCTGCTCTCCACCGCCGTGGCCTTGCATGCGCTGGACGCGGTACAGGCAGACTTTTCACGCCTCAAGGAGCCGTGCCTGGATTTTGTCGATTCACTCTGGAACGCGGCCGGGGGATTCCACGGCAACTGGACGGATGACATGCTGGACTGCGAGTACACCTACTACGGACTGCTGGCACTCGGACATCTGAGCCTCTGAAAACAAAAAACCCGGACATCGCTGTCCGGGTTTCTCGTTGGAACTTTCTTCGTCGGTTTAAGCGAGGGCTTCCGTGAGGATGCGACCACCGTTGACGATGTCGATCGGGCGGACGCCGTCGGCCATGATGCGCTTCTCGCCGTTGATGCCGAGGAGGCGATACATGGTCTTGGCAAGATCTTCCGGGCCGACCGCATCGCGATCAGGCTCACCACCGAGGGCGTCAGAGGCACCATGAATGTAGCCTTCTTTGACACCACCACCTGCCATGGCGACGGAGAACACGCGAGGCCAGTGGTCACGACCATTGGTGCCGTTGATCTTCGGCGTGCGGCCGAATTCGGAGCTGACAATGACGAGGGTCTTCTTGAGCATGCCGCGATCCGAGAGATCGGTGATGAGGCGGGCGAAAGCCTGATCGAAGTTCGGAGCCTGGCCGTCGAAGGCGCTCTTAATATTGGAGTGGTGATCCCAGCCGCCGTAGTTGACGGAAACCATGCGAACACCGGCTTCCACGAGGCGGCGGGCCAAGAGGAAACGCTGACCGGCGGAATTGCGGCCGTATTCATCACGAAGTTTGTCGCTTTCCTTCGAGATATCGAAGGCTTCGCGGGCTTTCTGGCTGCTGATCAGGCCGTAGGCGGACTGGTAGAAGCTGTCCATGGCGCTGATGGCGTCGGATTTTTCGACGGCCTTGAAGTGCTCGTCAACAGCGCCCAGGAGATTGCGACGACGGTCGAAACGCTTCTCATCCACGTCTTTGGGAGTGAGCAAATCGCGAACGCTGAAGCCCTTGTCAGCAGGATCACTGCCCAAGGCAAACGGCCCGAAGGCGCTGCTCATGTAACCGGTGCCCTGCTCAGGTGCAAACACGCTCGGCACGGCCACATAAGGCGGCAGGTTGTTACGGCTGCCCTGCTCGTGCGAGATGATCGAGCCGTAGCTTGGGAACTTGATCGCCGGGCTTGGGCGGTAGCCGGTGAACATGTTGTGTGTGCCGCGCTCATGGGCAGCCTCACCGTGGGTCATGGAGCGGATGACGGTGAGCTTGTTCATGATCTGGGCGATCTTTTCAAACTTGGCGCCGACGTATTCGCCCGGAATGGAGGTCTTGATCGGCGTGTAAGGGCCGCGGTAGTCCGGGGAGGCAAAGGGCTTCGGATCCCAAGACTCATGCTGGGCCATGCCACCAGGCAGATAAATGTGAATCACTGAATCAGCGATCGGCTTGAAGGTTTCCACCTCTGGCATGACGGCCGCAGCCTGAAGACGCAGCATGTCGGGAAGCGTGAGGCCGAGACCGCCGAGCATGCCGACGTAGAGGAAGTCGCGGCGGCTGGCACCGGAGCGCAGATCAAGGTGGTTGCCTTGGCAGAGAGGATGCATTTTCATTTTAGAGGCAGTGGGGTGTTGTTGCTGGAATCGTGAGGAGTTACGAGGAGCGCCCCTCGATCTTGCATATCTTGCGAAAAATTTCATTAATCGTGGGATTCAGGCAAGGCCAGTCTTATTTGACCACCCAACCGGCCTGAACCACCTGGTGAATCCAGACTTGGAAGTCCACCGGCGCGTCCGGGGGGAACTTCAATCGCAAAATCATCGGCACCGTGGCCTCGCTGCTTTGCTCCAGCCAGTAATTCAACTCCTTGGCCAGCGGACCTTGGCGATCCACATAGCCGTAAACCACCTTGGCCCCAGGTTCGGAGATGCTGCGCAGACTGTAGCATTGCAACGTGGACGGATCTCCGAACTGGTTTTCAAAATGACCGGCAGGAGACACCAGAACACGGAACAACCGCGCGGAGGGAACTTTCGTTTCGAGGAAACTGGACCAGGCCATTTCTCCCGCGCCAACAAACGACTCCCAGTCCACCCGTGGGCCTGAGGGAGTGTGCTCCACGGTGGCCAGCCTTCGACCGCCCCCCTCGAAGACGACGACATGCTCGGAAAACCGCGCGGAAACCTCGGCCGCCTCGACGATGGAATCAAACATCACCGGGCCGTCGGCATTCTTCTCGTAGTAGAGGCTCATCAAGGGCGCCACACGAAGCTGGTCGCGCACCAAAAGCGCGCGCTGTTTCCAGTTCGGAGCCTGCAAAAACTGACGCAGCGTCTCCTCGGCAGACGCCAGACGAGCAAGATTGGCAGACGCCACGTCTCCGGCTGACTGTACGGTGGCAGTCTTGAGCTGGTCGCTGCCCGTGGGACGAAAGACGAGGTTGCCAGTAGTCACAGGAGGCAAGGATTCCTCCGGGGTGATCATGGATGCTTCCAGCCCCGTAGCGCTTTTGTCTTTGGAGAGCAGGCTGCCGCCCTGAACTTTTTCAGTGCCAAACAGCCTGAGCATGGCCTCTTTTTCACGATAAGACTGATACAAGCTGGTCGCGAGAAGCACGATGACGATGAAGGCCACAAAACCACCCCCAAAAACCAACCGTTGACGGAAGTGCCGCACCTCGGGGTCCATGCGCATGCGATCAAAAGCATCGCCGGGCAGAGGCTGCGGTTCCTGGTCAGGCTCAGGCTGCGCCGGAGTGTCTGCCGCCGTCGGCTCGGCCTGGTTCATCAGCAGCGCACGACGCTTCGTTTTCGTGCTCTTCTCCGCCATCTGCAACATCACCATTTCCCCGCACTCCGGGCACGGGCGTGAGCGCGTGACGGCCGAAACTTGGATTTCGACAGTTTTTTCGCAGTGGGGGCAGACGAGTTTGGTGGCCGGCATGCGGACGTTTTTTGGGGACTCAGACTTTGTCTATGTTCATACACCTCCGCAACTGGCGCATCGTTCATTTTTTACTCACCAGTTAAACGCCACACCTCCGCGTGAACGGAGACGTTGCAACCCCCAGCTCATCATCAGGCGGGCATCGTCCCAGATGTATTTGGTCTTGGTCCCAAGCTGAACCAGAATCACCTCGCGCCCGCCGCTGGCGGCACTGGAGATGAGGCAGCGTCCGCTGGCGACGGTGTATCCCGTTTTCATGCCGTTGCACTCGGGCATGACACCCAGCAGATCGTTCGTGTTCTCCACCGTGACACTGCGACCGTCCGCCCGGTGGAAGGTGTAATACTTGCGCCGCACCACGTCGCGAATGACGCCGTTGCGATACGCGGCCATCGCCACCCGTGCCATGTCACGGGCGGTGGAGTACTGCCCTGGAACCGTCAGACCGTGCGGATTTTTGAAATTCGAGTTTGTACAGCCCAGAGACCGCGCCTTGGCGGTCATTTTCGCTGCAAACGCGCTGATGCTGCCAGCGTTGTCTCGTGCGAGAACGTTGGCGATGTCGTTGCAGCTCTTCACCAGGAAAGCGTAGAGAAGCGTGCGCCGCGAATAGACCTCGCCGGGCTTCAAGCCCATTCGAGTCGGCTCCACGGCCACGTCGGAGGCCTGAACGCGCACCATCTTGTCCAGATTGCCCGTGTCCAGCACCACCAGCGCGGTCACCAACTTCTGTGTGCTGGCCACAGCACGGGCGGTTTCGAAATTACGTCCCGCCAGATGCTGACCGCTGCGCGCGTCCAGCAGCAAATAGGACGCGGCGCGGATCGTCGGCCCGGAACTCACCACCGTCATCGGACTCTCGGGCAGCATGACGTTCTGAGCATAAGGGTTGCCGTCGCCTTCCGGCGTGGTGTCGGCCAGGTACTGGGTGGGGCCAGCTGGCACAGGAATCGCTCTCGTCACCGGTTCGCTGGCACAACTCACCAACGACCAAGCGGTCGCCGCTGTCATCAATAGCTGGGTCAATTTCATCATCATGGAAGGCAACGCAGCGCAAATCCGCAGTTTTCATGCCGATCTCAGACACGGCACGCAGGGCATCTAGGCCACCACGCTCTTGTTGTCAAACCTTGCGCCCTTCCACACCCGCTCCATGGTCGCCACCATGGCTCTCATCATCAACGGCGAACACATCGACGAAGAAATCATCGAGGCGGAATTCCGCCAGATCAAAGGACACTACGAACGCACCCTTCAGGTCGCCTGCTGTGAGCGTGACCCTGAATTTCGCGGCATGGCCAAGGACAACCTCATCTCCCGTGTCCTGCTCAATCAGGAAAGCCGACGCCGCTTCCCGGAAATCGCCGAGGAAGAGGTGACCGCACGACTCAACAAGCTCATCGAAGAGGCCGGCGGTGAGGCGCAGTTCTACATGAACATCGGCGTCCCCGTTAAAGACGCCGCCCTCATTCGTGATAACATCGCGGGTGGCGTACGGCTCGACAAAACGCTTCAGGCCATCTACGCCCCCGAACCCGAGCCCACCGAGGCCGAGCTGCGGGCTTGCTACGAGGCCAATTTGAAGCACTACATGACCGACGAGCAGATCAAGGCCTCCCATATCACCAAAAGCCTCCAGGGAGCCACCAGCCGCCAGGACGTTTATCAGGCCATGCGTGATCTCCGCTCCCAGCTCCTCGCCGGAGCTGAATTCGCCAAGCTGGCCGAGGAGCACCGAGCCGACGAACAGCAGCAGATCGACCTCGGCTGGTTCAAGCGCGGCGAATTCATGGAAGAGTTCGAGACCATCGCCTTCTCCATGGGCGAGGGTGAGATCAGCCCTGTCTTCACCACTCAGCTCGGCTTCCACGTCTGCACCGTCACCGGTCGCAATCCCTCCGTCGCCCGCCCGTTCGACGAGGTGAAGGAAGACGTAAAAAATCGCTTCCTCGAAGAGCACCGCGACAAAAAGTTCAACGCCTTCCTCGAAGAGCTCAAAACCGCCGCCAAGATCGAGGACACCGATCCTGAAGAAGGGGCCAACTGCGGCCATTGAACGGTTTGGAGAATTACCAAACGTCTTGGCTCATCGCCGTCATCAAATGACGAAAGAATATCGAAGGCCGAATGCCAATGGAGTCACTGGGGCTTCGGCATTCCTTCGTCATTCGTCATTCTGATTTCGTCATTTTAATGCGCCTTCGACATCACCGGCACCGGCGTTCGGAACACCTCCTCCGGCTCCGGCAGTGAATCCTCCGGCGGCGGACCAGGAAAATTGTCATCTACAAAACGCCGCCAAGTGTCCCGTGTCTTTTGCGAGATCATCCCCTGCACCGTGTCACCGCATTTCCCACAGATCATGACGCTGTGCAGCAGCGCCAGGCCCTCGCACACGCCGGTGATCACGAAATCATCCATGCCCTTCGCGTGACGAGGCGCATTGCACACCGCGCACGATTCCAGGCCGCGGTCCAGCGTCACCTCCTCGTCCTGAAACTGCGCCAACCGCTTCTTCGACTCCTGGGAGAACTCCTCCATCATCTTTGCCCGGCAGTGATCGCACAGCGCGTACTCCATCACGCACTCGCCACGCTTGTAGGCTTTCGAGATTTGGAACCCGCCTGGAAAATCCGGCAGCGACTCGCCACAGCGCGTGCAGTGCTGAAACGGACGCTCCTCGTACTCGCACCGCAGGTCAGGCGGGATCGGCGGCGGTTGCTGGAGATCGTGATCAGGCATCGGCTTGTTTGAAACAAAGCGTATCCCAGGCCAGTTTCACAGTCCAAACTCATGCGCTTCACGATTTTCCTGTGCCTTCTCCTCGCCACCGCCGTCCAGGCTCAAAACGCCGACTGGATTCACTCGCGTGGCGATGAGGCCATGACCGGCACCTCGCCCGTCGAGCTGAAATTCCCCCTCGAACTCGCCTGGCAGTTCAAGCTCATGGACAAACCCAAGGGCCAAAATGAAATGCTCGTCTCCAGCGCCGTCGTGCGTGCAGGCAAAGTCTATGCCGGCTGCAAAGACGGCAAATTCTTCTGTCTCGACCTCACCACCGGCAAAGAGAAGTGGAAAGCCGAGGCCAAGGGCGCTTTCGACGGTGCCGCCGCCTTCGCAGCCGACCTCGTCGTCGCCGGGTGCCAGGACGGCTTCGTCTATGCCTGGAACGCCGACACCGGCAAAGAAGCCTGGAAGTTTGAGACCCAGGCCGAAATCCACGCCGCCGCCAACGTCTGGACCGATCCCGAAACCAAGGCGCAAAAAATCATCATTGGCTCCTACGACTACAACGTGTACTCCCTCGACGCGAAGACCGGCAAAAAGGAATGGTCCGCCGAAACTGGCTATTACATCAACGGCGGTGCCGCTGTCGGCGAAGGCAAAGTCGTCTTCGGCGGCTGCGACAGCGTCCTGCACGTGCATGACGTGAAGACCGGCAAAGAAGAAAAGCAGATCGAAGTCGGAGCCTACATCGGCAACAACGTCGCCATCGCCGACGGCGTCATCTACGTCAGCCACTACGGCAATCGCGTCGGCGCTTACAGCATCGCCGACGGCATGCGGGTCTGGGAATACGGCGAGCGCGAGTTCGAATACTACGCCGCCCCCGCCATCTGGGAAAAAGCCGTCTATGTCGGCGGCAGAGATAAGCGCTTCCACGCCATCGACCGCGTCACCGGCAAGCAACTCTGGGAATTCCGCGCCCGCGACCGCATCGACAGCAGCGCCGTCATCTGCGCCGGCAAAACCGCCCTCTTCGGCAGCGACGACGGCTATGTGTACGCCCTCGACCTCGCCAGCGGCAAAGAAGTCTGGCACAACGAACTCGGTGCCCCCGTCAAAACCTCACCCGCCATCGCTGGTGACTACGTCATCTTCGGTGCGGATGATGGCGTGCTTTACTGCTTCAAGAACGGGAAGTGACCAGACCGCACTGAGACCCCCGGATTTTTCCGCTCAATATCCTTGCCGTTTCATCGGGGGTGTATAGTTGATGCGGCGATGAAAACAAAACCTCGCCCTTGGACACCTGAGCAGCACCGGCGCTACATGGAAACGCTGGGGCCACACCTGCCAGCGATTCTCCGTTCGCTTGGCTTTCTAGTTTTGGCTGCGGGAGCTGCCATCGGCCTCATCGCCAACAACGCTGAAGCCTCTGCTTGGGTTACCAAACTCCTGACATGGCTGCGATAGCTTCCCGCCTTGCATCATCTCGAGCAAGTCGTTCACACAGCTTCCACAATCACCGCCAACCCTGCCGCTTCGGCCATTCGGGACTGTCGTTGGTCAAAAGTGCAAAACTCCGTGGCTCCGAGTTCAACTGCCAAGGCCACATGCAGCGTGTCCAGCGAACGGCACAGCGTCGTCACTCCATGCGTGGCAGAAAGGGACTCCGCCGTGGCAAAAACATCCTGCCAGACTGCCGTCAGCCGCTCATGCACACCACTGGCGAGATCGGCTTCCATTTGGGAGATCAACACCTCGCATTCCGTCAGAGTCAGCTCACCACGTCCCACTTTTTGGCGTAGAGCAGAGCGCATTTCCAATTCATGCAGCAGCGTGATGGGAGGAAGATTGGGACTCGCATTCACCAGAGCCACCGCCTCAGCCGTACGCGGCTCAGGCAGGTAGAGCCTCAGCAGTACTCCGGTGTCAAAGTAACGCATCAGAAGCGCTCAGCTCGCAGTTCATCCAGCACCACCTGGGAATCAGCCACCACACGGTCGCCGAACAGGATCTTTTGCCGCGCCAGGAAATCAGGCTTTGCCTGCGGCGCAGTTGCGACTGCCGCCTGCTCCTGCCCGCGCTGACTTTTGCGCGACTGGATGAAATCATAGGTCTCACGCACCAGCGACTCGGGGGCGAGCTTGATCTCGTTGATGATGGCATCTCTGGCGCTCATGGCTGGAGATTAAGACAAAGTGGATGTCATGGCAAGAAACCTTGAATCCCGAACCTTGCCCCGCTAAAGGAAACAGGTGCGCATCATCTCCGGCACGGTGGAAGCCACCCAGCATATCCCACCACTCGTCACACGATGATTGCAGAAGAGCCTGCGGAGCCATGATTCACGTCTAGAAGTTCAGCCATGATGACCGACAACGACTTCCTGAAGAACTCCATCGAACTCTCCCGGCAACACATGGAAGCCGGTCATGGCGGCCCCTTTGGCGCGGTGATCGTGCATGAGAACCGGGTCATTGCCGAGGGCTGGAACCAGGTCACCAGCATCAATGATCCGACCGCCCACGCGGAAGTCATGGCGATCCGTTCTGCGGCCTCACGACTCAGCCGGTTTTCTTTGGAGGGTTGCACCCTCTACACGAGCTGCGAGCCCTGCCCGATGTGCCTGGCCGCCGCCTACTGGGCCAGACTGGATCGACTCGTGTATGCCGCCAGCCGGGAAGATGCGGCGGCCATCGGTTTTGATGACGCGCTCATTTACCACGAACTGGCGCTGCCGATCTCTCAGCGACGCCTGCCCATGCAGCAAATGCTTCATGATGAGGCGACACAGGTCTTTGCCTCCTGGCACGCCAAGGCGGACAAGATTCTCTACTGAACCCAAGCTTGTCTGACGGACATGCCGTCAAAACCTGACCGCCGCGGGAAGGCAAGGATCGGATTCATTCCCTGCCATCCTGCTTTCATCATTCAAACCTCTGGCAAGAAACCTTGAACCCCGAACCTTGCCCCGCTAAAGGAAACGGGTGCGCATCATCTCCGGCACAGCAGGCGGGCTTGCCCTTGAAGTCCCGAAAACCGTCACGCGACCCACGCAGGATCGTGTGCGGCAGGCTGTGTTCTCGATGCTCGGCGAACTCGTTCCTGGTGCGCACGTGCTCGATCTTTTCGCTGGCACGGGCGCCATCGCCCTCGAATGCCTGAGCCGGGGGGCCGCGTCTGCCATGATGGTGGATGAAAACAAAGGCGCGTGTGAGGTGATCCGCCGCAACATCGCCAAAACCAAGCTCACCGGGGCCACCGTGCGTCAAAGCGATGTTTTCCGCCTGCTGCCGCTGCTGCAACGCGATGGCAAGCAGTTCGATCTCCTCTTCGCCGACCCGCCGTACACGCATTGCGATGCGGACACGGATTTCGTCGCAAAACTGCTCGCCGACGAGGCCCTGCCCGCGCTGCTGCATGCAGAGAGCCACCTCATTCTCGAAAGTCACCACTTCAACCGCGAAACGAAAAGCTGGCCCGGCTGGGAGGTGCTGACCGACCGCAATTACGGCTCCACCCGCATCGTCTGGCTGCGCAAACTCCCGCATGGCATCGAAAGCCCTTAGCCTCACTCTCTACAATCTGGCGCTGCCCCTGGGTCTCGTCTGCATGCTGCCCGGTGCCATCGTGAAAATGCGCCGTCGCAACGGCCGCTGGCGTGATCTCGCGCAACGCGTGGGTTGTTTCGATGAGGACACAAAAAAGGCGATCGACGCGCTTCCTCAACGCGAACGCTTCTGGGTACATGCCGTCAGCGTCGGTGAAGTCGGTGTCGCCAAAAAACTCATCACACGACTGCTCAAAACACACGCCGATCTCGGCATCGTGCTCAGTACCACCACGCCCACCGGCCATGCGCTCGCTGCTGAGCTTGCGGCGCAGCATACTGGTCGAGTCGTCGCTATTTTCAGCCCCGTCGATCTTCCTGGCGTCGGCCGACTCATGCTGGAGCGCATCCAACCCACGCAACTCGTGCTCGTCGAGGCCGAAGTGTGGCCGAATCTGACCTCCGCCGCCGAACGCCTCGGCATTCCGGTCTCCCTCGTCAACGCGCGTCTTTCGCCGCGCAGTGAGCGCCGCTACCGCAAGTTCCGCCGTCTCGTCGGCCCCATCTTCGGCATGCTGAAACAGATTCTCGTGCAGGAAGAGGACGACATCGCCCGCTGGGAGAGCTTTGACGTCGAGCGCGGCCGCATCCACCTCACCGGCAGCATCAAGTACGATCCTGAAGGATCCACCGTCCCCGCTGCGAAGATCGACGAATTGCGCAACGTGCTCACGCAAACCGGCATCGCATCGACACAGCCCATCCTCCTTGCCGCCAGCACACACGCAGGCGAGGAAATCGAGTTCGCCCGCGTCTTCCAGCGCCTGCGTGAGAAAATCCGCGATCTCGCGCTGCTCATCGTGCCACGTCATGTCGAGCGCCGCGCTGAGATCACCGCCGCGCTCAAAACCATCGGCCTTTCCCCTGCCCTGCGCAGCATTTCCGGCTCACGCGTCGATTCAAACGCCCCCGTCTTCGTCATCGACACCACGGGCGAACTCGCCGCATGGCAGCACCTCGCCACGCTGGTTGTCGTTGGCAAAAGTTTCCTCGCTGAAGGCGGCCAAAACCCCGCCGAAGCCGCGCTGGCGCAGAAGCCCGTTCTCTTCGGCCCGCACATGGAGAACTTCACACCGCTCGTCGAGTTGCTGCTCAAAAAAGGAGGCGCGCAGCAGGTCGCGGACTTTGATGCACTGACCACCGCCTGCCTCGCGTTGCTGCAAGACAAGACGAAAGCCGCCCACATGGCCCAGGCAGGCCACCAGGCGCTGCAAGCACACGAAGGTGCCACGCAGCGCAGCGCAGAACGCCTGCTGAGCTAAGAGCGACAAACCTTCCTGGCTGGCGGCGTAGTAAGCGCACGCCATGAACATTCTCAGCCGCCGCTCCTTCCTCGCCACCAGCCTCAGCGCCCTCGCCTCACGCGGTTTCGCGCAGACCGACGCCCCCGCCGAGCCGGTGATCGACATCCATCAGCACATGAACTACCACCTGCGCACGGATGCGCATCTGGTGCTGCATCAAAAGGCGATGGGCGTGACGAAATCCATCATTCTGCCCGGTGGAACGATGGTCAACCGGCCCTCCACCCATGAAGGCCGCTCCAACGGCCTCGCCGCCAAATGTCTTGGAACCGCCTGGGCGCGTGACTTTGCCCAAGCGCGGCCTGAGTCTTATCTCTGGGCCTGCAATGAGGTGACGGACCTCGGCTCCGCCCCGGCTGAAATCGAGATGTGGCTCAAGCAGGGCGCGTGCATGATCGCCGAGCAAAAGTTCAAGGTGGAGTGCGACTCGCCTGAGAGCCAGAAGCTCTACGAACTGGCCGCCGCCTACAACGTGCCCATCCTTCTGCACTTCCAGCATCAAACCTACAACCTCGGCTACGACCGTTTTCACACGATGCTGGCCAAGTTTCCCAAGACCATCTTCATCGGCCATGCGCAGGCGTTCTGGGGCAACATCGACAAGAATCACGACGCGAAAGTGAACTACCCGAAAGGCAAGATCACCCCCGGCGGCCTGACGGACCGCTACCTCGCCGATTACCCGAACATGTTTGCCGACATGTCCGCAGGCAGCGGCCTGCTGGCGCTCACGCGTGACGAGGAGCACACCACCGCCTTCTTTGACCGCCATCAGGACAAAGTCCTCTACGGCAGCGACTGCGCCGACCACTTGGGCCGCGGCCCCGGCTGCCAGGGAGCCGCCACCCTCGCCGCCATCCGCAAACTCGCGCCCAGCAAGGCCGTGGAGCGCAAAATCCTCTTTGAGAACTCGAAGAAGCTCTTCCGCTTGGCTTAAAACAGCGCTCCGGCTTCTTGCGCCCCGCGCTGTGCTCGCTCTACATGCTGCGGTGAACCCCGCGCTCAACGAACCTGACTCGCCTTTCGATCTCGCCCTGCGTCCGGGCGATTTTGCCGAGTTCCACGGCCAGACGAAGGTCAAGGAGCAGCTCCTCGTCATGGTCGAGGCCGCAAAGATGCGCGGCGAGTCGCTCGACCACGTCCTGCTCTGCGGCCCGCCCGGCCTGGGCAAGACCACGCTCGCCAATCTTATCGCCAACTCCGTCGGCACCAAGCTGCACACCACCAGCGGCCCTCAAATCGAACGCGCGGGCGATCTCGCGGGTATCCTGACCAATTTGCAGGAGCGCGACATCCTCTTCATCGACGAAATCCACCGTCTGCATCCCAGCATCGAGGAGTACCTGTATCCTGCGATCGAGGACTTCCGGCTCGACATCATCATCGACCAGGGGCCCAAAGCACGCACGATCCGGCTCGATCTGCCTCCCTTCACCCTTGTCGGTGCCACCACCCGTGCCGGAAAACTCACCGCACCGATGCGTTCCCGCTTCGGCATCCCGAACCGGCTCGATTACTACACCTCCGAGGAGATCCAGCACATCCTCATGCGTTCCGCCCGCCTCATGAATGTGCCCATCGAGGCCGCGGGCGCGCACGAGATCGCCCGCCGCTCACGCGGCACGCCGCGCATCGCCAATCACCTGCTGCGCTGGGTGCGTGATTTCGCGCAGGTGAAGGCGCAGAACGTCGTCACCGAAGAAGTCGCCCGTCTGGCGCTCAGCATGCGCGACATCGACGAGTCCGGCCTCGACGAGATGGACAGCCGCATCCTGGAGACCATCATCGGCAAGTTCGACGGCGGTCCCGTCGGCATGGGCAGCGTCGCTGTCGCCGTGGGCGAGGACACCAGCACCCTGGAGGACGTGCATGAGCCCTACCTCGTCATGCAAGGCTACCTCAAACGCACCCCGCGTGGCCGCGTCGCCATGCCTGCGGCCTACAAGAAGCTCGGCCTGCCACCGCCGGTCAGTGCCCAAAAGGAACTCTTTGAGTAAATGTCATGTGGCAGGAACTCACCACCCTCTGGCAAAACATCCGCGATCCGGAGTACCTGCACCTGCTGCTGGAGCCGCTGCCGCTCTACGGACTGGGCCTCGGGCTGGTGTTTGTGATCGTCTCGCTCGTGTTCGGGGAAATAAAGAGCCGCATGCTGGCCCTGGCGGTCATCTGCGTGTCCTGCGCCAGTGTGTGGCCCTACATCGACCTGCGGGATAAGGCCACGCCGCGCATCCTCGCCACCCGTTCCCCGGAATTCGCCCCGCTCATCCAGCAGCAGACCCAGCGGCGGAAGGACTGGTCCTGGCCCTACTACGCGATGACGCTGTTTAGCGGCATCGCTCTGCTCTCCGCCAGATCCCCCAAAGGTCGGCCCGTGTTGTTTCTCGTGGTTCTCTTCGGCGCCCTGCTGTTCTGGTTCAGCATCTGGCTGCACAAAAAGGAGTGCGAGGTCTATCACCGCAACATCGTGCGCTTCGTGCCGGTGCGGTGAAAAACTGCTCCTGCCGCCGGGGTTGCGCCCGCGCTGAAAGCCGCTAGTCTCCGCGCCCCTCGAATTTTTATGTGGAAAGGCCGCTTTGCCCAGGAAACCAGCGCTCTCGTGCAGCGCTACGGAGAATCTGTGTCGTTTGACTGGCGTTTGTTCGCCCATGACATCGCCGGTTCCATCGCGCACTCGAAAGGTCTGCTCAAGGCGGGTATTTTGACCACCGAGGAGCAGGAGAAGATCGAAACCGGGCTGCTGGAGATCCGCCACGAGGTCGAGAAAGGGAACTTTGAGTTCAAAGAGTCGCTGGAAGACGTCCACATGAACATCGAGTCCGAGCTGACGAAGCGGATCGGCCCCGCCGGTGCCAAACTGCATACCGCACGAAGCCGGAACGACCAGGTGGCGACCGATGTGCGGTTGTACTGCCGCTCGACGATTGATTCAATCCTCCAACACACCCGCGCCATGCAGGCGGCGCTGATTGAATGCGCCGAACGTGGCAGCGATGCGGTGATGCCGGGCTACACGCATCTGCAACGCGGACAGCCGGTGCTGTTTGCGCATCATCTGCTGGCCTATGTCGAGATGCTGGATCGTGACGTGGCACGTCTCGCCGACTGCCGGAAGCGTCTGAACGTGATGCCGCTGGGTTCCGGGGCGCTGGCAGGCAGCACAATCATCCTGGACCGCGAATTCGTAGCGCAGCAGCTTGGTTTTGACGGCGTGACGCAGAACTCGATGGATGCGGTCAGCGACCGTGACTTCGTCGCGGAGCTGCTGTTCGCGATCTCATTGCAGGGCGTTCATTTGTCTCGGCTAAGCGAGGATGTGATCCTGTGGGCGAGTGCCGAGTTCGGTTTTGTGACGTTGAGCGACGCGCACACGACGGGTTCGTCGTTGATGCCGCAGAAAAAGAACCCGGACGTGGCAGAACTGACGCGTGGCAAGTCGGCGCGGCTGATTGGCAACCTCATGAGCATCCTCACGCTGCTCAAAGGCCTGCCGATGACCTACAATCGCGATTTGCAGGAGGACAAGGAGCCGTTGTTTGACTCCATCGACACGATCTCTCTCGCGCTAGAAGTTTTCACCGAAATGATCAGCGGCATGGATGTGAACCGGGGCAAAACCACCGCAGCGGCGAGCGATCCGATGCTGCTGGCGACGGATCTAGCCGATTACCTCGTCAATCACGGCATTCCCTTCCGTCAGGCGCATGAAGTGATCGGCAAGCTAGTGGCTTACTCGATTGAGCAGAAGCGCGGCTTTGGTGAGATGACGTTGGCGGAGTTTCAGAAGTTCTCGCCGGCCTTCGAGGCCGATGTGACGGCCTGTTTGAACCTCGAAACGGCCCTGGCGGCCCGGAAGGGCATTGGCGCGCCTTCGCCACAGAATGTGAAGGCCCAGCTCGCTCGCTGGCGGACGACTCTGAACGCGTGACTTGGCATGCAGATCCCGGAATTCGACCTCTACACTCCCGGAGCCGAGCCTGGCTGGCGGAAGACGCGCAGCGAGATGGCGTTTGAGAACCCGCATGTGAGCGTGGAACGCGCCTGGTATAACACCCCAAGCGGACGCTCGGACGTGCCGTGGATGGTGGTGCAGCGCAAGGCCGCTGTGGCTGTGATTCCCGTGCTAGAGGACGGTCGTTTCGTCATGGTGCATCAGGAGCGTCTGCCGGTGATGCAAACGATGTGGGAGTTTCCCGCCGGACAGATCGACACCGAGGTGACGCGCGAGTCGATCATTCATACCGTGCTGAACGAGCTGCGCGAGGAGTGCGGCTGCGTGCTGAACAACGAGCACGGCACCCTGGAGCCCCTGGGCTGGTATTTTCCCTCGCAAGGTTTCACCGACGAGGTCGTTTATCTTTTCACGGCGAAGCCCGTGTGTGTCGTCAGCCGTCCTGAACCGGATGGAAGCGAGCACATCAGCGACGTGCGGTTTGTCAGCGCGGGAGAACTGCGTGGGATGATTGCTGCCAATGCGATCACCAACGCCCTGACGCTGGCTCTCTACGCACGGATCGCGGCCCTAGGACTGCCGTAGCCCTCTGCATCCGCAACCCCCTTCCCTTTTCACTCCCATGTGGTCCGGCATTCTTCAAAAAGTCTTCAAAGTCCGCGAAAAAGTCGCGCTGAACCTCAGCGGCGGCACGGATGAGGAAAAACCCTTCATTGAGCACCTGGAAGACCTGCGCACGATGATCGTGCGCATGGCGATCACACTCGTGGTCTCGACCATCGGCACGTTTGTCTTCTACAAGGAGCTGTTCCGCGCCATTCAGCTCCCGCTGATCTTTGCCGGACTGGCCAAGGACGAGGCCAGCGCGAGTCTGCTGTTGCAAAACATCGATGTGGCCGGCCCGTTCATGATGGCGATCAATGTGTCGCTCATCACGGCGATCATCATCTCCTTCCCGCTGCTGCTCATTTTCCTGCTGCAGTTCATCCTGCCCGGCTTGAAGCCAAACGAGAAAAAGCTGCTCTTCCCGGCCATCGGTATCGGCACCGGCTTGTTCCTCACCGGCGCCGCCTTCGCTTACGCGGTGGTGTTGCCGAAGGCTCTGAGCTTCTTCGACGAGTTCGCCAAAACGGTCGGCTCACGGCAGGACTGGACGCTTTCCAACTACGTCACCTTCTCCACCCGCTTCATCCTGGTCTTTGGTATCTCCTTTGAGCTGCCGGTGATCGTGATGGCGATGGTGAAGCTCGATTTCCTGAACTTCAAGATCATGAAGTCCACCTGGCGGCACGCTCTGGTCGGCATCATGCTCTTCGCAGCCGTCATCACGCCCACGCCGGATATTTTGACGCTCCTGCTCATGTCCGGGCCTCTCTATGTGCTCTACGGCATCTGTGTGTGGCTGGCCTACTTCATGGAGAAGAAGGACAAGGCCGCCTACCCGGAATACTACGCCCAGCTCGAGAAGGACGAAAAGGAACTGGATGCAGCCGTCAGCGATGACTGGGACAACGAGAACTACAATCCGTGGTCAGCCGCCGACGATGACGACGACAAGGACAAGGACGACGACTACAAGACGCCTGCCGCCACTCCGTCCGCTCCGCCGCCCGAGGTCGAAAAACCCACCGAGGAGGAGGAAGACCACGGCGAGGACCAAAGCTCCCAGATGCCTGACGAGGACCCGGCCGAAATGCCTACCCGCGAGATGACCCTGGAAGAACTGGCCCGTGAGGACGAGAAGCGCTCCGGTGACGCGCCAAAGTGAGTTTGAAGGCCAGTAGCGGCAGACGTGAGTCTGCCGCTTGCCCGGCGAAAGGCTCACGCCTTCCCCTACTTCAGCCGCTCAGCGCTCGGTAGCGCCCTCGCAATCAACGATGACCAAGCAGGGCGCATCTGCTTCGATGTCGAGGCGACGCACGAGCAGGCGCGAGAGGTAGGCCCGGCCCCAATCTGTTTCGCGATCCATAAACCGGCCCAGCGGCGTGTCTCGTTCCACGCAGGCCACGAAGCGCGGTTCGCTCGTGGCGGTGGTCTGTATGTCGAAAGTGAGGTATTTGGCCCGGAGTTCGGCAGGAATATCCAGACCGTGGTTGGGACGCAGGCCGACGTGAAACCATGCGGTCTCAGCCCCTGGCTGTTTGAGAAATGCCTCCAGGCTGCCCTCATGCGTTTCATAAAATGTCGGCCAATGGATGCGACGCCTGCCATCCACACCGGTGGCCAGGCGGATGATGGCCCCTGCCGTGCATTTGGAGGTGGCGAGCTTGAAAATCGGCACTGGCTGGCCGCCTGGAAGCATCAGCGGCAGCCCCGGAATGCGCGCCAGCAGCCGCAGCTCGATTCGTTCCACCACGTTCGCGCCAAACAACGCCTCCATCTCCGCCGTATGCTGTCCGGCCTCGTGAACACATGCGGCGCGGCGCTCAGGTGTGTCGGCGGCGAGCAGCTCATTGACCAAAGCCTTCGCATCCGCAGCGTAGGCCGCCGTGTCAGGCAGATCGATCTTAGCGGCGCTTGTTTCCGCCTGAGTGGGCTGCTGCCCCCTGCGCACCTCGGACACAGCAGGCGGTATCGTGGTAGGAGCGGACACTTTGGGCACAAAGGCAGGCGCATGAGCTTGATCCCACCAAATCCAGCCCGCCGCCCCGCAGACGATCACCAGTGTCAGCAGGATAAATGCGCCTCGCCACGACATGCCATTCATTTGCGAAGACACAGTGTACTCCATCTCAGGTGGCGGCTCCCCCAATGGCATGAGCGCTTCCGAATGCTGCAAGGTGTTGCGTGTGATGAAGGGTGAGTGCGCTGGCACCTGTGCGGGTGCTGATCCAGGCCAGGCCGCCGGTGTAGGCGCGGCAAACAGGGACGATGGTTGAACCGCGGGCAACGGGCTGCTTTGTGGCGGCTGAGCCTGGGCAACACGTCGGCGCACCTGCGTCACACCCGCCACTTGGGACTGCGTGCCGAAATGCGCGCGTGGAGCGCTGTGCGCGCAGTGCGGGCACTGTGTCACCCCCTCCATGCTGTGCTGCATGGTGAGAAATGCCTGCCCGCAGGCCGGGCAAATCAGGCTGGCGGTGGTGCCGGGATGGTTCATGCCGAAAAACTAGCGCATGCGCCTGAAAACCGCGAACTGGTTGTGCGGAGAACACACCACGGTAGATTCAGTGCCCGCATGAGCCGTCCCCCCGATGATCTAAAGCCCGTCCCCCGCCATATCGCCATGATCATGGATGGCAACGGCCGTTGGGCGAAGGAACGCGGCCTGCCACGCACTGAGGGGCATCGCATGGGTGCTGAGACCGTTCGGCGCGTCGTCGAGTGCTGTGGCGAGATCGGCGTGGAACACCTCACACTTTACGCCTTCTCCTCGGAAAACTGGAAACGCCCGAAGCGTGAAGTCGAGGCGCTCATGAAACTACTGGAGCTTTTTCTACGCGGCGAACTGCCCCTGATGATGAAGCAAAACGTGCGCCTCCAGGCCATCGGCCGACTGCACGATCTGCCGGAGTCCTGCCAGAACGAGCTGCACCGTTGCATCCAGGCCACCGCGCAAAACACCGGCCTTACACTGATTCTTGCCCTCAGCTACGGCGGACGGGAGGAAATCATCGACGGGGTGAAAAGCCTGCTGCAGAGCATCGAAAGCGGCCACCTCGACAAGGCCATGATCGACACCGAGGTCTTCAGCAAACACCTCTACACACGTTACTACCCCGACCCTGATCTCATGATCCGCACCAGCGGTGAGATGCGTCTGTCGAACTTCCTGCTTTGGCAGCTCAGCTACACGGAATTTTACGTCACCGAAAAATACTGGCCGGACTTCTCCAAAGAAGATTTAAAGAACGCCATCCGCGACTTTCACCAGCGCCAGCGCCGCTTCGGCGGCGTATGACGATGGTTGACCTACCCCACTATTTCTGCGATAAGCCCCGCCACCCAACAAGCGCCAATGCCTGAACTCCCGGACACCCACCTGATCATCGTGGATCCAGATGCCGACTTCCTTGCCTGGGCAGCAGCACACCTAAAAGCCCCAGGTGTTTCCATTAGCACCTTCGAAAGAGCGGAGGAAGCTCTCGCATCCTACCTGAAAAAACGGGCGGACCTGCTGCTCTGCGAAGTTCGTCTCAACGGCACCACCGGCATTGAGCTCCTCAAACGCCTGCGCCAAAGCGACCCGCAGTCCATGGTCATTCTTTTCAGCGGCACTGCTACCACCAGTCACGTTATTGAGGCCATGCGTCTCGGTGCCTACGACGTGCTTGGGAAAGAGCGCCTGCCCTACGAGCTCCGAACCGTGGTGGAAAGCGCCCTGACCTCCATTGAGGCCCGCCGGGCCACCCGCGCCCAGACCGCCGAAGTGCCCACGGAGTCCATTCAGGAGACGATCATCGGCCGCTCCATCCCGATGCAGGAGGTCTTCAAGCTCATCGGACGCGTCTCACGCTCCGACGCCCCGGTCATGATCACCGGAGAGAGCGGTTGCGGCAAGGAACTCGTCGCAGGAGCCATCCACAAGTTCAGCCCCCGTGCACAGAAGGATTTCGCAGCAATCAACGTTACTGCCATTCCCGACAACCTCATTGAAAGCGAAATTTTTGGCCACGAGAAAGGCTCCTTCACCGGCGCGGTGAACCAGCGTGTCGGTCGCTTCGAGCAATGCGACGGCGGCACGCTCTTCCTGGACGAAATCGGCGACATGCCACTAGCCGTGCAGAGCAAGCTGCTGCGCGTGCTGCAGGAGGGGCAGTATTCCCGCGTCGGCAGCAATCAAACGCTGAAAACCGACGTGCGCGTCCTCGCCGCCACCAACAAGAACCTCGAAGAAGAGGTCGCTAAGGGGACTTTCCGCGAAGACTTGTTCTACCGCCTCAACGTCGTTCGCATTCACATCCCACCGCTGCGTGAGCGCCGCGAGGACGTACGCCTGCTCGCCGAGTTCTTCCTCCATCGGCTCTCCGCCCGCCGTCGCGGTCCGCAGATGCGCTTCACCGACGATGCGCTCGACATTCTCGACGCCTATGACTGGCCCGGCAACGTGCGTGAGCTAGAAAACACCATCCAGCGCGCCTGTGCCCTGTGCAATTCCGACGTGCTCCTGCCCTCCGACATCCCCCTCGGCAGCAAAGGTTCGCGTCATCACTCCCCCACCAGCACAGTCACTCGCATGCGCGATGCCTTGAGTATGCTCGTCAGTGTGGCGGAAAAAACGCCCGACATCGAGTTGCTGCCCTGGGTCGAGCGCGAGCTTTCCCGGCTGGCCTACCGTCACTTCGAAGAAGATGCGGACCGCACCGCCAAATTTCTCGGCGTGAACACTGCCGCCCTTGAGGGACACCTCAGCGCTCCCGCCGTGAAAAAAGCCGCTCTCGACGGTCAGACCATTACGCCCGTCTTGAAGAAGACCAAAAAGGCCAGTTGAGTGTTGGCCAAAACCGCCTCTGCCTGACGGAGCATGCAGGGACCGTCACGACGTCCGTCTTTCCAATTCACCCGCTAGACAGCCTTTCCCGTTCACGTTAAAACCGCCTCTCTATGATCAAACAACTGACACTCACCGCCCTCGCGGCCTTCACCCTTGGATCCGCTCTCGCTGCCGATAACGACGGCTGGAAATCCCTCTTCAACGGCAACGACCTCACCGGCTGGAAATCCAACGAGGAAGTCCCCGGCTGCTTCACCGTCGAAAACGGCCTCCTGAAAGTCAGCGGCGGCCGCGCCCACCTTTTCTACGTCGGCGAAAACGGCGAGGCCAAATTCCAGAGTTTCGAGCTCAAGCTCAAGGTCAAAACCACCGCTGGCTCCAACAGCGGCGTTTACATCCACACCAAATACCAGGACAAAGGCTGGCCTGACGCCGGCTACGAGTGCCAGGTCAACAGCACCCACACCGACCCCAAGAAAACCGGCAGTCTCTACGGGGTCATCAACATCCTCGCCCTGCTCGAAGGCCAGAAGGAACCCGAAGGCGGCAAGCACATCAAAGTCCCGCTCGCCCCGAGCAAGGACGACGAATGGTTCGACTACCACATCAAGGTCGAAGGCAAGCACATCACCCTCAAGGTCAACGGCGAAACCACCGTCGATTTCACCGAGCCTGAAGGCTGGGATCCCGCCAAAGAACTGAAAAACATGCCCGGTCGCAAGCTCGCCGAAGGCACCATCGCCCTCCAGGGCCACGACCCCAAGAGCACTGTCTTTTACAAGGACATCTTCATCAAACCGATCCCATGACGGAGTTTAGTCACCACTCATACAGTGGTGACCATTGGCACTGGCAGTGGCGAGGCGCTTGATTCAGAGGTCTGGAAGAAACTCACCTCTCCACTGCTTACATCATAGAGTGCCCCCACGATGGCGATTTTGCCTTCCTCAACTAGCTTGTTCAGCGTGCTACTGCGCTTGCGGATGGCGTGGATGGTCTGGATGACGTTGAGGCGGGAGATTTCGTTCGTGTAGGCGGCTTTTTCGCCGGGGACCCATTGATCGGGCTTCTTGAGCGTGGCGGGATTGATGGCCAGCTGAATCTCGGTGACGAGGCCATCAAGATTCGCGCAAGGTGTGGCCTCGCTGGCTTTTTTCGCCGCCACGAGCAGATCGACGGCGGCATTGACAGCGCCGCAACTCGTGTGACCGAGCACGACGACGAGCTTTGCCCCCACGACGGCGCAGGCGTATTCCAAACTGCCGAGCAGTTCGCTCGTGGCGATGTTTCCAGCCACGCGGGCGCTGAAGATGTCGCCGAGACCGAGGTCAAAGACGACTTCCGCTGGCGCACGCGAATCAATGCAGCCAAGCACCGCCGCCATCGGGAACTGACCTGACGATGTGCCGGTGATCTGGCGGCTGTAATCACGCTCGATGCGTTCTCCGCTGAGGAAGCGCTGATTTCCAGCGCGGAGAATTTCCAGCACAGCTTGAGGTGTGAGGCCACTCTGCACTTCGCGGGTGGTGTAATCGACGAACTGGATCTGATCGCCGCTGATGTTGTGCTCCTTCAAACCGAGAAAGCCCACCTCGACGCCGTGCGCCTGGGAAGTCTTGTCGCGGAAGTCGGCGATGAGATCGCGGATGTCCGGGTCGATGTAGTCGGTGTTGCGTGCGTCGATGAGCACGCGGCCACCGCGCGGGACTTCGTGCAGGGCTTTTTCAAAGGAGGCACGGTTGAGGAAGCTCACCTGGTTCGCCAGCTCGATGCGCAGCACATCGCCCGAGCTGTGTTTTTCGATGATCTTGCGCAGCGGGCGGCGCAGGTTGCTGTGCAGGATGAAGAGAACGCTGATGCCGAGGCCGATGAGCACACCGGTGAGCAGATCGGTGAGGACGATGGCGGCGATGGTAATCGCAAAGGGCAGGAACTGGCTGCGGCCCTCGCTCCACATTTGTTTGAAGAGCTTCGGACTGGCCAGTTTGAAGCCCGTGACGATCAAAATGGCCGCCAACGCCGAAAGTGGAATCTCATTGAGCCAGTGCGGCACCGTCATCACGCAAACGATCAGCAAAACGCCGTGCAGGATGGCGCTGAGTTTCGTGCGGCCACCCGCATTGATGTTCACGGAAGAGCGCACGATCACGCTTGTCATCGGCAGGCCACCAATGAAGCCCGCGAGCATATTTCCCACGCCTTGCGCCACCATTTCGCGGTTCGGTGGTGCCTGGCGCTGATCGGGATCGATCTTTTCGACGGCTTCCAGATTGAGCAGCGTCTCCAGCGTGGCCACGAGCGCGATGGTGACCGCCGCTTTGAATACGAGTGGATTGCTGAAATGCTCCACATCGGGGAACTGAAGGAAGCCGAGGAAGGCCTTCACATCCGCCGCCACCGGCACCTGCACGAGGTGGCTGGCCTTCACCTCCCACGCGTGACCCATCTTCCGCAGGATCAAATTGATCGCCACACCCACGAGCACCACGATCAGTGCGGAGGGCACCGGCAGCTTTTTCAGCACCTTCACCTTGTCCCATGCCAGGAGGAACAAGACCGAGGCGATGCCGATCAGCGCCGCGCCGGGCAGAATGTCGGAAAGCGTCGCAAAGAGCTCGGTGAAGGTATTTTCATGGTCCGGCTGGTCAAAGCTCATCTCGCCCTCCGCGTCAGAGTCATGGCCGAAAACGTGCGGAATCTGTTTCAGGATCAAAATGAGACCGATCGCCGCCAGCAGCCCCTTAATGACACTCATCGGGAAAAATGAGGCAATGAAGCCGAGGCGGAAGGTGCCCATCAAAACCTGAATCGCGCCCGCGATGACCACCGCGGCCAAAAACGCCTCAAAACTGCCCAGCGCCGCGATTTGCGCCGCCACGATGGCGGTCAGACCGGCGGCCGGGCCGCTCACGCTCTTGTGAGAGCCACTGAGGATGCCCACCACAATCCCGCCGACGATGCCGGAAATCAAACCTGCAAACAGCGGTGCATTCGACGCCAGCGCGATGCCGAGACACAGCGGCAGTGCCACGAGAAACACCGCGATGCTCGCAGTGATGTCTTTGGGCAGAGTAACGGAGAGAGGCGCTTGGTTGTGTGGCATGATGGAAGGTACACTGTGGACGGTCTGTTTGACTATTCCACTCTTTCAAAGCGTCACTTCGATCATCTCTAACCATGCCTAAGCGCCACAAATGATGCCTGTGGCGGCCGCCACTACGCGTCCAACCAGCCAGCAGCTGCCGTGCGCCGCACAATCACCCGCCCCTCGTCCTCGATGGCGAAGAGGTGGAGCCAGCCGTTTTCGACGAGCTGGCGGACGCTTTCGTGATTCGCGATGACGGCGTCGATGTCGGTGCGGGGGGCTTCGATGAGGACGCTGAGGCGCACAGGCTCGTGCATCCAGGTTTCGCCGTTGTGGACGCTTTGCAGCGGCAGGCCGGCCTGGAGGTCGCCGCCATTGCCTTGCTGGATGCCGAAGGTGCCGACGACGTTGTGCGTGACCTTGTTGCCGCTGCCCCAGAGGCGGTTGTTCACCGTGCTGGCGTAGTATTGGAGGTTGATCCAGTTCGCCACGACCATGGGCGCGGTCATGATGAGCTCGAGCGTGCTCTTGGTGGTGTCGGCGCTGTGGCGGTAGTTGTGCAAAAAGACGCGTCCGCCGAGGTTGAGGTGCCGGGTGCGCTCGCGGGGCGCGGCGATGAAGGCGGCGTTGCCGGCGAGGCCCCACTCGGGCCGCACCTGCGCCCAGTCGCGGCTGCGCTGGTGGATGAGCTGGTCGAGCTCGGCCTCCTCGGCGCTGGCGAGGCCGAGACTGGCGGCGCGTTGCTGGCGGCAGCGTTTCGAGCCTTCCTCAAGCCAGAGCTGGAGCTGCAAAAGATCGGTCTCATGCGAGAGCGGCACTTTGTCGGCATCAAAGATCGTGATCGCATCCGTGGTGGTGTCATGCAGCGCGGCGATGAAGCGCGTGTCCTGCGGAATGCGGATGCCGTGACCTTCCAGCGCGCTGCGGACCATCGGTTGATTGAGAATGGCGGCGGCGACGCGGGCATTCGAATCGCCGGCGTGACCTCCGCAGGCACCGCAATCGAGCCCGGCGGCATACGGATTGTTCGTGGTATTGCTACCGTGGCCGCAGAGCATGA
Organism: Prosthecobacter sp.; assembly: GCF_044232965.1. Lineage (GTDB taxonomy): Bacteria > Verrucomicrobiota > Verrucomicrobiia > Verrucomicrobiales > Verrucomicrobiaceae > Prosthecobacter. The sequence continues at coordinate 17,408 of NZ_JBIIKX010000008.1, read as the reverse complement.
CGAGGCGGCTGAAATTTGAGGTGAGGCCCATGTTTTTCAGCGCACCGAGAGCGAGCTGCACCTGGTCCTCCGGCGGGATGCCGGCCTCGGCCTGCGTGTCATCGAGCGGATCGGGGATGAGGCGTTTGTGTTCGTGCAGATTCGGCGCGGCGCAGGAGGAGCAGCTGTGTGAGTCGTGTTTGCCGAGTTGAAAGCCGTCCTTCACCAGTTTCCACGCGAAGCCGACACCAGCGGCCTCGACGAAGCTGAAGCAGCTCACCGCCGAGGTTTTGAAGGCATTCCACGAGTGCGCCACACGGCGACCGACCTGCAGCTTCCGCCGCGCGTCTTTTTCCTGCTCGGGCGTGGCCTGCGGCAGATGCTCGCGGATGCGATACTTTGGCGTGAAGAGCACCGGCACCTGCGAGCTGCCATGCCGCTGGCCGAAGGGGATGTATTCGATGGGCATGCCAAAAAAGCCCGCGAAGCCCATCGTCTCGATTTCAGGCGATGCGGCCTCGAGCGAGCGCCGCATGACCTCGGAGCGCACGTCGATGCAAAACACCGCCTGCACCGCGGGGCGCACTTTGGGCTCGCTCGGAGCCTGCGCGGCGCTTTGCGTGATCTTGGTGCAAAGCTCACGCTGGAAGCCGAGTTCGAGCGCGGCATGCCAGAGGAGTTGTTTATCCTGCGACACGGCTTTTTCGAAGGCGAAGCTTTGCAGCCACTCGCCTTTGAGGTCGGCATCCTCAAACTGCCGCGCGAGCTGCGTCTCAAACGCGAGCCGCACCGCGAGCAGGTCGAGCAGCGATTCATCGTGCGTGCCGTGCATCGCTTTGTCACGCACCTGATACTGCACGTAGCTGCTCCAGCCGGGCAGCGTCATCAAAAGACGGTGCAGGTAGTCCTCCACCTTCGCCGCGGGCACGCCGAGCAGGTCGAGCATCATGCTGACCGCGTCCGCGGTGCTCTCCGGCAGGCCGGTGACGACTTTGCGGAAGCCTTTGAAGCCGACGAGCTCCGGCGTGGCGTCCACCAGCGCCGCCTGCCGCCACGCAGCGAAGAGCGACTGCTTCTTCCACGGCATGCGCCAGGCCGATTGACCTTCGTCAAAGTAAGCCGCGCACCATTTCGAGATCTCCTCCGTAATCAGCGTGCTCCAGCGACCGCCAAACCGCGTCGTGGCGATGTCGGCCAGGCTTTGCAGGCCCGCGAGCGGCTGCGGCTCGGGATTTTTCATCCAGGCGAGCAGATCGGCGGTGCTGATCTCCGCGCCGCTTTGCTGGATCGCGGCGGTGAGGTCCTGTGACGTGATCCGGCCACTGGCGAACTGCTTCCGGAAGTATTCCACGCTCATCAGCATGCTCTCGTGCGTGACGCGCTGCATGAGGCCGCACACCTCCGCAAACGGCCGGCCGGTGAGACCCACGAAGGGATTCACGGCCACAAAACTGTGCAGCGGCCACAGCGGCGGCACGCGCAGGCAGGCATTGCGAGCATGCCGCAGCCAGTTCGGCTTGTCCGCGAGGACGACGGGCTTGTTGATGGCGAGAGCTTCGGTCGCGGCGTCGAGGGTGGTGTTCATAGAAAGGGGAGGCGTGAGGTGTTTCAGGCGATGAGTTTCTGCGTGATCCGGTTGAAGAGCGTGCCGAGGTAGAAGCCATTGCTGGCATGCACGTAGAGGCGCTGGAAGGCCGGGCGTGAGGCCCAGGCGGGCAGTTGCGACTGAAACACGAGCACCGCGAGGAAGAGCAGCGCCACGAGGATCATCACCGCGTGCTCCACGCCGCTGCGCAGCGGCGCGTAGGCCGGCACGCTGGCCGCGAGCAGGTGCTCAAAGCCCGCATGCAGCGCGAAGCACGCTGCCGTGGCCACCGCGACGAGGCCGATGCCGCGCAGGATGAGCCTTTGCCGCATGCTGCTGCTCCAGAGCGTCCACAGCAGGTGAGACATCGCCATGATGAAGACCGCGATGAGCAGCACCTGGCCCGGATCATTCGCCAGATCAAAGCTGAACGCCGCCGCGACACCCAAACCGATCGCGATCGACACCGCGAGCGAACCGAGCACCACCAGCGGATGCGCCGCCGGCCGTCCGACCGGCGTCCACGCCGACTTCGCGAGATTCACCACGCTGCCGCTGCTCAGGAAGGCATGCGCTTTGTAGAGCGAGTGCGCCACGATGTGCATCATCGCCAGCGCGAAGGCGCCGAGGCCGCATTGCAGCATCATGAAGCCCATCTGCGCCACCGTGGACCATGCGAGCGACTTCTTGATGCTCGTCTGCGTCATCATGATCACACTCGCAAACAGCGCGGTGAAGGCTCCGAGCAGCGCCAGCGTGTTCAGCGCCGTGGAGGATTGCGTCACCAGCGGGCTCAGCCGCACGATGAGGAAGCCGCCTGCATTGATGATGCCTGCGTGCATCAGCGCGGAGACAGGTGTGGGCGTCTCCAGCGTATCCGGCAGCCAGGAGTGGAAGGGAAATTGTGCCGACTTCAGCATCGCCGCCGCGACGAGCAAACCGGCCACCAGGCCCGAGTGCTGCCCCGCAGGATTCGCGAAGAGCTCATGAAACTCCCACGTGCCATGACCGCGCAACACCAGCACCAGCGCCGTGATCATGCACACGTCCGCCAGCCGGCTGATGATGAATTTTTTCCGCGCTGCGATCACTGCCGCCGGCCGCTCGCGGTAGAAGGTGAGCAATTGATGCAGACTCAGGCTCGTGGCGATCCACGCCGCCGTGAAGAGCAGCAGATTGCTCGAAAGCACCAGCACCAGCACGCTCGTGAGCGTCAGCACCAGCCAGCGCGAGAAGGTCGCCTGCCGCGCATCGCCGTCGAGGTAGTTCACCGCGTAGCGTGTCACCACGATGCCGAGAAAGCTCACCAGCAGGAACATCAGCGAGGACAGCGGATCGACCAGCAGCGCGAGCTTTGCCGGGCCCCAGGCCGCAAACTCCAGCCGCATCGGCCCCGCCAGCGCCACACCGCCCGCGAGGATCAGCGCCGTCACAAAAAACAACCGCGCCACCCACGTCGCGCCTTCCGCAGCCTGACGTCCCTGCCGAATCATCGTTCCCGCGATCACCGCGGCCACAAAAACCAGCGGCGTCATCCATTCGGGGGCTTCGAGCATCTGTGGCGAGGTCTGGGCGAGGGTCGTCATGGGGAGAGTGGAGTTCACGGGCGCAGTTTATGCTCCCCGGCCTCGCTTCTCTCCAATTCATGTTTTGCCAGGAATCGTTCGCTTTGCTAAAAGCATGCCGTCATGGCCTTTTTGAACTACCATCACCTCCGCTACTTCCGCGCCATCGCCCATGAGGGCAGCCTCACGAAGGCCGCGAAGCACCTGAAGCTCTCACAATCGGCCCTCAGCGTGCAGCTTCGCAGTTTGGAGGAAAATCTCGGCCAGCCGCTGTTTGAGCGAAAACACAAGGCCCTCATGCTCACCGAGGCCGGTCAGATCGCGCTCGAGTATGCCGACTCCATCTTCCGCAGCGGCGAGGAACTCACCGACCTGCTGCAAAACCGCGCCAAACGCAGCCGTGGCTTCCTCCGCGTCGGCGCGGCGTCGAATTTGTCGCGCAACTTCCAACTCACCTTCCTGCGACCGCTCATCACCCGCGACGACGTCGAGCTCATCATCCACTCCGGCACCCTGCGCGAGCTTTTGGCCCAACTCCAGGCCCACACCCTCGATGTCGTGCTTTCCAACACGCCCGTGCGCCGCGATGCCGAGACCGGCTGGCACAGTCATCTGCTCGATGAGCAACCCGTGAGCCTCGTCGGCCACAAAACCCGCGGCATGAAGCCGTTTCGCTTCCCCGAAGACCTGCGCAAAACGCCCATCGTCCTCCCCAGCCTCGAAAGCAGCATCCGCGCCGCCTTTGACGTGCTCATAGATCAAACCGGCATCCGTCCCATCATCGCCGCCGAAGTCGATGACATGGCCATGCTCCGCCTGATGGCCCGCGAAACGAATGGCGTCACCCTCGTGCCACCCGTCGTGGTGCGCGATGAACTCGAAAGCGGCACCCTCGTCGAGCGCCACCGCTTCCCCCAGATCAAAGAAAGCTTCTACGCCATCACGCCGAGCCGCCGCTTCCCGAATCCGATTCTCCGCGAGCTGATGACGAAGAAGCGCTAAATGTACGTTGTTCACGCTTTAGCGTGCAGAACGTGATCCCACGCTAAAGCGTGAACAACGTACTCAAAACTTCTCCGGCCGCATCACCTGCACCTCGCTCTCATACGCGACCATCGCGTAGTCTTGGAAAAACTCCCGATGCAGGCGCGAAAGCAGTGCTTCCGCCACCGATGGCTTCACGATGACCTCGATCTGCACATTGCCGCTCTCGACGAGATCGGCGCTGCGCGAGCCTTGGCGACCGCTGCCACGCACATCGAAGGCGGTGTGACCGTGCGCGCCGCATTCGTGCAGCACCTCGACGATGCGCTCCTCCAGCACGGCTTCGCAGATGATGGTGACGAGTTTCATGGGATGCAGGTTCATGGCGGATCAGGCGTGGAGGAGTTTCGCGGCCTCGTAGAACAACGGAATGCCGAGGCTGATATTAAACGGAAACGTGATGGCCAGCGCGGCGGTGAGCGAATAGGTCGGATTCGCCTCCGGCACCGAAAGACGCACCGCCGCCGGAGCCGCGATGTAACTCGCGCTCGCGGCCAGCACGCCGAGCAAGGTCGCCCCGCCGACACTCAGCCCCACCCAGCCGCCGAGCAGCACACCCGCGAAACCATGCACCAAAGGCGCGGTGACACCGAACAGCAGCAAAAACACCCCGACCTTCTTCAAATCACCGAGCCTGCGACCCGCCACCATGCCCATTTCGAGAAGAAACAGCGCCAGCACACCTTGAAACGGCGTCACAAAGAAGCCCTCGACCGATTCCATGCCGCGCTTCCCGCATAGCGAGCCGATCACCATCGCGCCGATGAGCAGCAGCACGCCCTTGCCCAGCATCACACCGACGATGATCGCAGGCGATTCCATCACCGCGAGAAAGGCCGACGCATAGTTCTCGAACGGCTCATGGATGCTTTTGAGGAAGTTCGTCGCCGCGATGAAGGTCACCGCGCTCACGCTGCCGTAGTGCGCCGCGATCGCGCCCGCGTCCGCCACGCTGAATTTGCCCAGTTTCCGCAGCACCGGGTAAGTCCACAACGGAATCAACCCTCCAAGCCCCATCGCCGCCAGCGCCGGCAACCACACCGCTCCGAGCCCCGCCTCATGGATCGCCACACCGCCTTTGAACCCGATGGCGGTGAGCAAATAGATCGTCAGCGTCGTGTAGAGCGACTCGGGGAACTTCAAATCGCTCTTCGACACCGCCGCGAAGACTCCGAGCACAAAAAACAAGACGGCAGGGCTGAGCAAATTCGATTGAATGGCAGTGAGGAGGTCCATGAGCGCGTTTTCATGCCTCCAGAGCAGGATTCTTTCCAATTCATGTTTTGGGCCGAATCGTTCGCTTTGGTCAAATCAAGATTTCGGGCCATACACCGGCACTTTTTCGCCTGCATAGGCTCCGGCTTCCGTGAGCGCGGAGAGGTCTGGAGCCTCGTAAAGCTTTGCGGGGTCTTCGGGGAGTGAAACGGGCACTTGGACCTCGCGGCCGTGTTTTTCGAAATCGGTGCCGGGGAGCTTTTGGAAGGTCCAGGAGCGGATTTTGCCTTCGAAGGGCATGCCGAGCACGGCGTAGGCATTGTGGTCGATGACGCAGTGATCGCCCAAGCTCTGCGCATCGACGGCGCGACCTCTTCCGGGACCATAGCCGCCGTATTTCACGCCTTCGGGTGGTTTGCCGCCGATGAAGAGGTTGTGGGTGATCACGGCATGATCAAACGGCTCGCTGGTGTGAATGCCGAGGCCGTCGCCGGCTTTCACGACGGTGTTGTGCTGGATGACATCGCCCTGGCTGAAGCGGTGCAGTTTGAAGGGCTCGAGGATGATGTTGAACATCACGTTGCGCCGAAAGTAGTTCGGGCCGCCGAGGCCGGGCTGCGAGGAGATGCCGACAAAGCAGTTCGTGAGGCGATTCCGCATCACGCGGCAGTTGTTCAGGGCGAAATCGGCCTCGATGCCGTCATCGAGGCCAGCGCTGACATCGTTGTTGAGGATGTCGTTGCACATCTGCGGTGCTGCGCCGTCGTCTTCCATGTGGCTGATGCAGTCGCGGAAGCCGCTGACGCGATTGTGGCGGATCACATTGCCGCTGCCGGTGAACTGGATGCCCTCGCCCTCGTTGTCACCGCCCGCGCCCATGATCTCCGGCTTCCATTCGCGGATGCCGGTGATGACATTGTCCTCGATGCAGCAATTCACCATGCCGGGTTTGTAAGCCTTGACGCCAAACTGCGCGTTGATGCGGCAACGCCGCACCACGCAATGCTCCGAGCCATTCAAGCGCACCGGGCCGTTCACGGTGACGCCTTCGAGATACACCCACTTCCGATTCGTGAGGCTGATCTCGCTGAAAACAGCCTTCCCGCTCGTGCTGCGATACACAATCGGCCTTCCAGGCTCGCCATCGCGATTGAACGTGGCCGCGCCGTAATCGCCATCGGCCAGCAAAAGCACTTCGCCGGGCTTCACGGCATTCAAATCAGCCTTCGAGCCGTTTTTGAGCACCGCATCGGCTTTTACGATCGGTTCCGGCCGAGTCGAGCAATTCACGATTTTCGTCGCCGAACCGCCATCGGGATCACTGAGCTTCAATTCGATCTCGTAGCTCGTTCCGGCTTCCAAATCGAACACGCTGCCGCTGAGCCGATTCGTCCAAGTGAAGATCGGCGAGGTCTTTTGGCTCTTCCCCGCGGGAACGCGACGCAAGGGCTCGGCATCGCGCCAGGCCGTTTCGCCTTCTTTTCGCACTTTCACCTCACAAGTCGCGTCGAGATCGTCATCGCCCTCAATCTGCCATTCGACAGCGAGATGGTTGATCGTCGGAAACGGCGTGGTGACCTCACCGGGTGTGGTGGTGTCCGATGCGGCGAGCTTCGTGACGAGCAGGAGGAATGGAAGTGCCTTATTCATGAAGATGTGTCGTGCGGGCCATGTTGCCGAACATGTGGTAGATCACGCTGCCGGGCGTGCCGCCGTAGGTGAAGCCGCGGGCGGTGTAGCTGGGGGCGTCGTGATGGAAGTCGTGCCACGTCTGGCCGCCATCGGTGCTGCGGAGGATGCCTTTGCCGCCGTGGAGGGTGCTCATGAGCATGATCTCGGGCTTCACGGGATCGATGTAGAGCGGGCCGCTGTCGAGTGCGGCGAGTTGTGTCCATGTTTTGCCTGCGTCGGTGCTTTTGAGGAGCTTGGCGGGGCGCGAGCCTTTGTAGCTCCAGTAGTTCTCGTGCTGGCCGTCGCTGATGAAGAGGGTGGTTTCGTCTTTGGAATGATGGGCGAGTCCGTCCACGCCATCGGCGGCGTGGGCGAATTCCCACGTCTCGCCGCGATCATGGCTGGCGTAGAGGCCGGTGCGTTTGAGGCATTGCAGATACACATGCTGGCCGCTGGGGCTGGTGACGAGGCTGAGGCCGTTCTTCGTTTTCAGCGTGTGCTTCCACGTCTTGCCACCATCGATGCTTTTGAAAACACCGAGCTGGTAGTTGCAAAGGTGCATCACATCGGCGTTCGAGGGATCGAAGCACAAATCGCCCATCTCGCTGTCGTCGAGCCACTTGCCCCATTCGCCGCCAAACTGCTCTTTGATGTCCAAAACGAGCTTCCACGTCGCGCCACCGTCATCCGTGCGATGCAGACGCGGATGCCGTGTGCCTCCGTGGCCGTGGATGATGGCAAACCAGGTTTTTGGCAGCTCCGGATGCGCTTTGACGACGCTGCCGTCGTGGTTTTGCCAGTCGTCGTTCCACCAGTCGGTTTGAATGCGCATCGGTTTCCATGATGCGCCACCATCTTCGGTTTTGAAGACGCCTTGATCGAGCGCTGCGACTATCGCCTGCTGCGGATCATGCGGGCTGATGGCGGGGCCTTGGAAGTAGCAGAGGATCTGCAAGCCCACGGTGCTGCCCGTCCAGCTCACGCCGAAGTCCGTGCTGCTGCACATGAGGGAGCTGTCGCACTTCAACCATATCGAACCATCGGCGGTGACGGCGAGCGCGCTGCATTTGCCCTCCGGCGAGGCGTAGCGATTCATGCCTGGATAGCTGCCGCGGTTCCAGTTCGTCTCGATGCGATGGCGCGTCCATGTCTCGCCGTTGTCGCTACTCACCACAAGCTGCCCGAGCGACCAAAGCATCACCTTGCCGCCTTTCGCGACCGCCAGGCCGCCTGCGAATCGCAAGCCCGGCTCCCATTTGTGCGGCACCTCTTTGATCATCGTGAAGCTCGCTCCCGCATCGACACTGCGATGCAGTTTGCCGTTCGAGTCGAACGCAAACACGCCCGCGCCTTCCGGTGTGGCCTGCGCATTCAAAATGATGCTCTCGGTGAGCTGAAGCTGCCACGTCTTGCCGCCATCACGCGACACCGCGAGGCCTGGCGAGGGTCGGCACGAGACGCAGAGCGTGTCATCGGCGAGGAAGAGCGGAAACGCGGGCGTGTCGGCGGAGTTCTTTGCCACCGGCGGCTTCGACAACTCTGTCCAAGTGGCACCGTGATCGCGTGAGAGGCGCAGGATGCTGTCGTGATCGAGCGCGACGACCTCGCCCTTTTTCGAAACGGCCATCGCATGGCCGAGATGCGGCGTTTTGTCGTCGCCCACCTTCGGTGCGGTGCCAAACACGGCCTGCCATGACACGCCGCCATCGTGCGAGGCCCAGATCATGCCGCAGACGCCCCAATACAGGTGCTTCGAGTCCACCGGATCGATGGCGAACTGCCGGTTGTGCGACGTGATTTGTTTTCTCGCGACGACACCACGCTCCACGTCGGCGGACATCTTCCGCCAAGTGACTCCCGCATCCTCCGAGCGAAACAAGCCGCTGAGATCTGTCATGGCCCAGACTTCCTTCGGGTTCGTGGGATGAGCGACGACATCTTCAATCCAGCCGCCGCCGCCGGGGCCAAAAGGGTGCCAGGTTTCCACCGCCAAGGCTGAAGTGGTGATCAAGAGAAGAGAAAGCAGACGCATAAGCCTGATCAAACGCCTGAGAAACCGTCGTCACTCTCAGCAATCGGCTGACGAAGCCTTCTTGGCGAGCGGGCAGGCCCAGAGCAGGGGGCTTTGCGGAGTTATGGAAGTTAAACTCAAGTCGGCGCCCCTGAATTCATCGCCTTCACTAGGATCTCACGAAACGCTCGTTGATGTGGCAGCTCGACTTTGGCTTTGCGATGGAGCACCACGACCTCCTCACGGCCAAAGAGTTTCGAAAGATCGCGGAAGGCGACGCCGCGATAGCTGCTGTGGCCTTGGGCGGCTTCTTTGAGGATCATGGGGCTCACGGAGGTGACGCTGATGCCGAAGCCCATGCGCACATAGCCGACGACGATATCGAAGGTGCTCGCGGTGAGGGCGACGTTGGCCTTTTGCCAGAGTGCAGCGGCTTCAAAGACATCTTGAACGTGGCGGCGTGAGTTGGCGCCTGTGCCCGGCAGAACGAGCGGCTGTTTGATGAGGTCAGCGAGCTTTAGGGTCTTTGCTTTGAGGAGGGGATGGCCTTCCGGGCAGACGAGCACGAAGGGATAGGCAGTGACGGGCGCGGCTGCGATGCGTGGATGTTGTGGCGCGTTGATCTGGCCGACGACGGCGACATCCGCTTCGCCGTCTTCGAGATGTTTGCGCGCCATCGTCGACGGGCGGTCAATGAAGGAGAGTTGCACATCAGGATGGCGTTTGCGGTAGAGTTCGAGCGGCTTTTGTAGTTCGTGCAGTAGGAGGCTGGCCGTGGTGGCCACGGTGATGCGGCGGGCGAGTTTTTGGTTCTGATCGGCAAAGAGTTCGCGAATTCGGTCGAAGCTCTCGACGAGTGGCTGCGACAATTGCACGAGCAACTCGCCCTGCGGAGTGAGCACAGCGGTTTTGCCGGACTGCTGCACCATCGCAGCACCAAACTCATCCTCCAGCGCCTTGATCTGCTGCCACACGGAGGGCACGGACATCTGCAACGTCTCAGCCACGGCGGTAAAGCTGCCTTTGCGGGCCAGTTCGACGAGGGCGCGGAGCTGGCGGAAGCGAAGTTCTTTAAAGTAGCGGCGTGGAGAGGACATGATGGCTTTAGGCTGGGACTAAAGCACGTTAGGAAGTTTTGGCGCATGGTCACGAAAATCATGGGCCACCGCAGCGTATTGTTCGATCATGAATCCCCGTCTCTGCTCCAGCACCCGTCCCATCTCCACGCGTCGTGATTTTCTCACGCGCAGTGCTTTCGGCCTCGGCGGTCTTGGTTTGGCCTCGATGCTGCAGGAACTCGGCATGGCGGCGGAGGCCGCACCCTTGTCCCCGCTGGCACCCAAGAAGCCGCATTTTCCCGCCAGAGCGAAGCGCGTGATCCACATCTTCTGCGAGGGCGGGCCTTCGCAGGTGGACACCTTTGATCCCAAGCCCGCACTGGAGAAGTATCACGGCAAAATGGCCGATGAGGTGATGAAGGACTATCAAAAAGCCGCTGGGGAAGTCGCCAGCGGCATGGGACGGCTCAGCGGAAAGCTCCAACGCTCCCCCTTCAAGTTCACGAAGCACGGCCAGAGCGGCATGGAGATCAGCGAGCTGTTCCCGAAGCTCGCGCAGCATGCGGACGAGCTGTGCGTCATCCGCTCCATGCATACGAAGACGAGTGTGCATGAGCCAGCGCAGCTCGTGATGAACACCGGCGAGTTTGCCAGCGTGCGGCCCAGCGTGGGATCGTGGACCGTGTATGGCCTTGGCACGGAAAATCAAAACCTGCCGGGGTTCGTGTCGCTGTCGCCGAATGGCACGACGAGCAGCGGGGACAAGCAGTGGAGCAATGCCTTCCTGCCCGCGTGGTGCGGCGGCACGGGCATTCCGACCAAAGACCCCTCGGTGACTAAGATGATCGAGCACATCCGCAGCGGCACCACCTCCCTGCGTGAACAGCGCCGCCAGCTCGACCTCATGCGTCAGATGCACGAGGACTTCGCGCAGAAGCATCCGGGCGATGCCCTGCTCGAAGGTCGCGTGAGCGCCTTTGAAACGGCCTTCCGCATGCAGGTCGAGGCCACCGATGCCTTCGACCTCACCCGTGAGCCGAAATCGGTTCGCGATCTCTACGGCGACACCGAGATGGGCCGCCAGCTCATGCTCGCGCGTCGCCTCGTCGAGCGCGGCGTGCGCTTCGTGCAGGTTTATCACAACAACTGGGACACGCATGATTTGAATGACGAACGTCATCGCGAACTCTGCTCTGCCGCTGATCAGCCCCTGCACGCCCTGCTCACCGATCTCAAGCAGCGTGACATGCTCAAGGAAACGCTCATCATCTGGGGCGGCGAATTCGGCCGCACACCGACGAGTGACAACAACGACGTCGCAAAGAAGAAAGGCATCGGCCGCGATCATAACGCCGGTGGCTTCAGCATGTGGATGGCCGGTGGCGGCTCAAAGCCCGGCACCGTGTATGGCACGACGGATGATTTCGGTGCCCTAGCCGTGCATGACAAAGTCGAGGTGCATGACCTGCACGCGACGATTCTGCACCTGCTCGGCTTTGATCACGAGAGGCTGACGTATCGGTATGCCGGTCGCGATTTCCGCCTCACCGATGTGTATGGGCATGTCGTGAAGGGTGTTTTGGCATGAAACGATCCATGTTCCCTCACCGTCATCCATTCGCGAACGGCGGACCTCTCTTGGTTACCAGCGTCCTCGCCTTACTCTCTCTCGGCTCGTTGAGTTGGACCACCGTGCATGCGGCGCCGACTCCCAACACCCATCAATTCCTTGAAACGAACTGCTACGACTGCCACGACTCCGACACGCAGAAGGGCAAGTTCCGCATGGACAACCTCGAATCGCTCGACCCTTCCGAAGCAGCTAAGAAATGGGGCCGCATTCTCTCCAGGCTGGAGGCTGGGGAGATGCCGCCGCCTAAAAAGCCGCGCCCGCCACAGGCAGAAACCGCTTATGTGCTCAAGGAGATCAAAGTCACGCTCGCAGCGGAAGCCAAGGCCCGCCGGGCCGAGGGGCGTACGCACATCCGCCGCCTGAACCGGCTGGAGTATGAGAACACCGTCCGCGATTTGCTCGGCATCACCACGCCGCTGCAGGACTTGCTGCCGGAGGATGACACCGCCGATGGCTTCGACACGGCGTCCGCGGCGTTGAGCATCTCGCCGGTCCACATTCAGCGTTACATGGAGGCTGCGGAGACGGCGCTGCAAGCCGCCCTCGTGCGCGGTGCCCGGCCCGAGGTGGTGACGCGGAAGTTTACGTTCTCGGATGAGAAGGAGCAGAAGGGCGGAGCGCTCAGCCACCCGAACAACAAGCCGATGATTCATGTGCGCGATGGCAGCCTGCATTTTTTCTCCGAGCCGCACATCGAGGTGCCGATCCAGTCATTTCAATTTGCCGAGATGACTAAGGCCTCGCCGGGCCGCTATCGCTTGCGCGTGTCGGCTTTCACGCATGACGCGCAGGGCCGCAGTCTGGCGTTTGCCATGAAGACGACGCGGAGCAAAAAGCTTCTCGGCTACTTCGATGCACCGGCGGACCAGCCGGGTGTCGTCGAGGCCGAGCATTGGTTCGGTCCGGGCGACACGGTCATCATCGCGCCGTATCTGCTGAACAAGGCGCGGCGCGAGCGGAAGCTGGGCCAATATGCGGCCAAGGATGGCACGCCACCGCAGGGACTCGCGCTCGGCATCGAGTGGATCGAAGTGGAGGGCCCGCTCCAGGACACGTGGCCGCCGGTGGGGCATCAGCGACTGTTTGGCGACGTGGAACTGAAGCCCTTCAAGTCACTGCCGAAGGACACCGTCCTGCCGTTGCAGCCGTTGCGCTACTCCGAAAAGCTCACGCCTGTGTCGGGCAATCCCGAGGCCGATGCTCGGCGACTGCTCACCGGATTTCTGGCGCGTGCATTTCGTCGTCCCGTGACGGCGGAGGAAGTGGCACCCTACCTCGCCATCGCGGCGCGTCATTGGGAGCAAAAGGAATGCTTCGAGTCGGCGATGCTGGAGGCGTATCAGACCGCGCTGTGCTCGCCGGATTTTCTGTTCCTCGTCGAGGAGCCCGGCCCGCTCTCGAATCACGCGCTGGCCTCGCGGCTGGCGTATTTCCTCACCCGTTCCGCGCCCGACGATGCGTTGCGCGCGGTGGCTGACCGTGGCGAATTGCGCAAGCCCGAGGTGCTGCGCCGCGAGACGGAACGCCTGCTGACCTCGCCGCGCTCGCAGGCGTTTGTGAACGACTTCCTCGACCACTGGCTGCACCTGCGCGACCTCGATGCCACGATGCCCGACAAGGAACTTTTCCCCGAGTATTACGAGATCGTTTACAGCTCCAAAGTGGACGGACTGCTGCGCGAATCCATCGCCTCCGAGACGCGCCTTTTTTTCACCGACCTGCTCAAGACGGATGGCAGCCTGCTGCAGCTCATCGATTCCGATTTCACCTATCTCAACAGCCGCCTCGCGGAATTCTACGGACTGCCAGCGGTGGACGGCGTTCAGATGCGGCGCACGGCCCTGCCGGCGGACAGCGTGCGCGGCGGTGTGCTCACGCAGGCGAGTGTGCTGAAAGTGACCGCGAACGGCTCGCGCACCTCGCCGGTGCTGCGCGGCGCGTGGGTGCTGGACAACATCATCGGCCGTCCGCCACCGCCGCCGCCGCCGAACGTCGGTGCCATCGAGCCCGACACGCGCGGCTCGACGACCATCCGCGAGCAACTCGCGAAGCATCAGAACAGCGAGACCTGCGCCTCGTGCCACCGCCAGATCGATCCGCCGGGGTTTGCGCTCGAAGCCTTCGACCCCGTGGGCCAATGGCGCGAGGCCTACCGCACCACCGAGACGGGCACGGAGGTGAAGGTGCTGAACGTGGAGGGCGGCAAGGTGAAATACCGCATCGGTGCCGCCGTGGATGCCAGCGGCAGTCTCCTCGATGACAGCCGCTTTGTGGGCCCGAAGGAGTTCAAGAAACTCACGCTCCGGCAATCGGATGCGGTGGCACGCTGCATCGCCGCGAAGCTCGTCACTTTCTCCACCGGCCATCACACCGAGCCCGGCGACATCCTGGCGCTCGACGCCATCGTGGCCTCCGCAAAGAAAAACCACTACGGTCTCCGGACGCTGCTGCACGGCGTGATTCAGAGCGAACTATTCACCCGCAAGTAAACCGCCGACCCATCCTCATGAACGCACCACTCAACCGCCGCACCTTCCTGCGCACCACCGGCATCTCGCTCGCGCTGCCTTTCCTCGAATCCATGACGAAGGCCATCGCGACCGCCGCCGCACCCGCCGTCGCGAACCCGCGCCGACTCGTCGCCATCGGCACGCCGTTTGGATTCGATCCGCAAGTCTTCGTGCCGACCTCCGCGGGCCGCGACTACGCGCTCACGCCGCATCTGGAGCACCTCAAGGCGGTGCGCGACGACTTCACCATCATCTCCGGCCTCAGTCATCCGAACACCGGCGGCGGCGGGCACAAGGCCGAGGCCGTGATGCTCACCGGCGCGCCGTATCCCGACTACTCCTACAACCTCAAGAACACCATCTCGCTCGACCAGGAGTTCGCCACGCACTTCCGCGGCCAGACACGCTACGACAGCCTCGTCCTCACCACTTACAACGGTAGCCTTTCCTACACCGGCAATGGCGTGAACATCCCCGCCGTGGACCGGCCCTCGCAAGTGTTCGCCAAACTTTTCCTCGCCAGCACACCCGCGCAGCAGACCGAGGAACTCCGCAAAATCGGCACCGGCCGCAGCATGCTCGACTTCGTGGGCGACCAGGCGAAGCGGCTGGGCAACCGCGTCACCGCCGCAGACCGTGCGCGGCTGGATGAATACTTCGAGTCCGTGCGCGACGTGGAGCGGCAGCTCCAGATGTCCGGCGAATGGGTGAACCGTCCGAAGCCGAAAGCGCCCGGCACCGCGCCGGCGGACATCGCCGGTCCCGGCCAGCAACAGAAGAAGCTCCAGCTCATGTTCGACATGATTTACCTCGCGCTCGTCACCGACTCCACTCGCGCCATCACCATTAAGACCTTCGGCGACCACCACGACCTCTCGCATCACGGCAAAGAGCCGAAGAAGCTCGAAGCCTGCCGCCAGGTGGAGGTCGAGCTTTTGCAAGCCTACGGCGGACTGCTCACCAAGCTGAAAGCCGCGCAGGAAGGCTCCGGCGGCCACATGCTCGACCGCACGATGGTCCTCATCACGAGCAATCTGAAAGACGGCAATTCGCACTCGACCGCCAACCTCCCAGTGCTTCTCGCCGGTGGCGGCTTCAAACACGGCCAGCACCTCACCTTTAACAAGCCCTACATCGAAAGCATAGCCGCCGCCGTGATAGAGCCCGCCGCCAAAACACCCGCCCCCGTCGTCGGCGCTGGCTCCACACCCTTGTGCAATCTCTACCTCTCGATGCTCCAGCGCGCCGGGATCGCATCCGACCGTTTCAGTTCCAGCAGCGGCACGCTGACGGGGCTCGAGTTCGCCTGAGTAATCTATCCATCGTATGCTCCGACTCGCCACATTCATCGCACTCATCGCCACTGTCTCCGCTCATGCCGATGATGCGGCCTTGTTTGAAAACAAGATTCGCCCCATCCTCGTCGAGCACTGCTACGAGTGCCATTCCGCGGACAAGAAGCAGAAAGGCAACCTCCTCCTCGACACCGCCGAAGCCACCCTTAGGGGTGGTGACACTGGCCCTGCTATCGTCCCTGGAGATCCCACGAAATCCCTCCTCCTCAAAGCCGTCAAATGGGAGGACGAAGACTTCCAGATGCCGCCGAAGAAGAAGCTCAGTGACGCGCAAATCGCCGATCTGGAGGCCTGGGTCAAAGCGGGCGCACCTGATCCACGCTCCGGCCCACGCACGCTCACGAAAATCGAGCAGCACCTCGAAGACGCCAAAAAACACTGGTCGCTGCAACCCATCATCGACCCCAAACCCGCGTCGCTCGACGCCCTCATCGGCACCACAGGCAAAGCACCTGCCGACAAGCGCACCCTCATCCGCCGCGCTTATTTCGATCTGATCGGCGTGCCACCGACCTACGCGGAAGTGAACGCTTTCGCCGCTGACAACGACCCGAAGGCCTTCGAGAAGCTCATCGACAAACTCCTCGCCGACAAACGCTACGGCGAGCGCTGGGGACGCCACTGGCTCGATGTCGTGCGCTACGCTGACAACATGGGCAGCATCTACAACGGCGATGACACCTATCCGAACGCCTTCACGTATCGCGACTACGTCATCGACGCCTTCAACACGGACAAGCCCTACGACCGCTTCCTGCTCGAACAAATCGCCGCCGACCAGCTCGACACCGCCAAAGACACGCGCACGCTCGCGGGCATGGGATTCCTCGGTATCGGACGCCGCAAAGACCGCCGCCTTGATGACGACATGCTCGATGATACCATCGACGTCATCGGTCGCGGATTGATGGGCCTCACGATCAGTTGCGCCCGCTGCCACGATCACAAACTCGAGCCCATCACCACCAAGGACTATTACGGCCTCTACTCCATCCTCAAGAGCAGCAAAGAGCCCGAGATTCAGCCCGCTTTGCCGCAGCCAGACAGCCCGCAGGTGCGTGAATACGCCGAGAAGAACAAGGCCGCCCGCACCGAATACATCCGCGTCGTCGCCTTCGAGGCCGAGCGCTCATTCAGTGCGCTCCGCTCCCGTGTCGGCGATTACCTCCACGTCGCGCACGATTCGAAGCTCACCAACAGCTACAAAGACAAAAACGTCTCACCAGGCATCCTCGATCCCCGCAAACTCAACAACGGCATTCACAATCGCGTCGTCGCCAACTGGGACAAATGGGTCAAAGGCCATCCCGAGTTCTTCACCCCATGGCTCGAACTCTCCGCTCTGCCAGAAGCCGATTTTGCAGCCAAAGCACCCGCGCTTTGCGAAGCCTACGCCAAAAACGCCGACAAAAAACTCATCCCCTCCGTCGCCCGCAGTTTCGGCAAAACCAAGCCCAAATCCCTGCGCGACATCGCCGACATCTACAATCATCTCTATGCCAGCGAGGTGGACGCGCTGTGGGCCGAGAACTGGCGCGAGCACCTGCGCAAGCTCTGCGTCCCCACCGCTGACGAACTCAACCTGCCCATCTCCGAGCTTGAGAAAGTCAGCATCGATCGCGTCCACACCGCGCAAAAGAATCCACTGCCCGACGCCGAAGGCCAGCAACTCCGCGCCATCTTCATCGAAGACAGCTCGCCCTTCGTCCTCACGGGCAAAGACTTTCTCTCCAACAAACTCTACGCCAACCGCGATGTCGCCGAAGGCCTGCGCCGCAATGC
>NZ_JBIIKX010000149.1:0-3665 GCF_044232965.1 Prosthecobacter sp. | reverse complement strand
AAATCTCTCCCACGGGTCTGGATGTCCTCGCGCCTCTAACCTTTGAGGAATGGAGCCAAGTCGCCCCTTCCCTGGGGAATGCCGCGCGCGGCATTGCTTTTGTGATCGGTGACTGGCTGGTCTATGGTGATGCCAACTTCCGCAAAGGTCCGGCTGCGAGCCGTGTCGCCACGGATGCCTATGATGCGGCCATTCAGGCCACGGGCTTGGACAGAACCACCCTCCACAACTACGCCTACGTCGCTCGGCGCGTGTCCAGGAACCGCCGCAATGAGGTCCTCGCCTGGGAGCATCACAAGGTGGTCGCCAAGCTGCCCGCTGCTGAGCAGAGCCGCTGGCTGTCACTGGCCGCCCCCAAGAAAAACCAGCGGGCTATTGGCACCATGCGCTTGCGCAAGAGCATCATCGCCGGGCGTGTGCTCACCCCTGAGGAGATGGTGGCCGATCCTGCGGATCGTGGCAGAAACAATCATATTCCATACATCAATAGGCTTTGTGCTTGGTGGAGCGACATGAAGGACAACAAGTGGCCCCAGCGTGCCACAGCCGAGCAGGTGGAGACCCTGCTGCGTGATTTTGGGCGGGTGATGAAACTCAGTGGTGAGTTGATCCAACTGTTGGAAACCAAGCGCCGCAGAAAGCCCTGATGTCCAAGTCCGAATATCCCGAGGTCTTGTTCAGCTACAGCCTGTCATTTGGCGAGCGAGAGTTTCTGGTCCGTATCATGCCCTCTGGCGTGATGGTTTGGGACGACTACCAGGCGCGCCGGGCCTTATGCGATCCAGCAGCCCCTATGGTCGGCGATGACGAATTTACGGTGTCATTGAATCTCAGTTCCGAGCTATTGAGCTGGTTTAAGAAAGCAGCGACCATGCTCACCGATGGTACATGGACCACCAAAGACGAAGCCAAGCTTGACCAAAAACTTGCGCCGCTGTTTTGGAGTCAGATCAATCCATATCTGCCCGCCCCCATCGAGCCGCCTTTGCCATGATGCTGCGTCAAAGCTGCTCATAGATTTTCACGATGGGCAGCAGGTCGCGCTTGAGTGCCGCACGCTGCTGTGGCGTGGCTCGATGCAACCACTGCTCTTTCTGAATATTTGACCACCATGTGCAGAGACGATTGAGCGGCGGGATGTGATTGGGGATGCCACGATCGGCAGGATCAAGCTTCATGTCCGCCGGTTTCAGCAGCCTGCCCGCTGAAATGCTTTTGCGCAGGCGACGGGTGGAAACCACCGCCTTGCCGCTCCCGGCAATACGCAGCCAGCGTGATTGGCCGTCGTGTTCCAATTTCGCCACCACCTTGTGGTGTTCCCAGGAAAGGTTTTCATGGCGCAAGGAATGTGGCACGCGCCTCGCTACATAGGCATACGTGGCCAATGTGGTGTGGTCCAATCCAGTGGCTTCAACGGCGGCAGCATAGTCGTCGGCAGACACACGGGATGCCTTTTTGGCAGTCGGGCTGGCGAACTGTGTTTGACCATAAACCAGCCAGTCACCGATGAGGAAGCCGATGCAGCGTGATGCCTCGTTGAGTCGTGGTGCCAATGAGGCCCATTCGGTAAAGGATAACGAGGCATGCACGGCGAGGCCGATGGGGGAGACGGTGAACTTGGGACAGTCTGGCAGGGTGAGGCTCATGGCACGAGGTTCTGTTGGTTGAGTTCATCCATGCGGCGGCGACGGTAGCTCTGACGCGCCTTCGTGGAGCGCATGGCGCGGCTGGGGGCCAGGCCGAGAGCGTCAGTGAACTCGACACAGCGCTTACTGACCGCAGCGCGGGTGACGCCGTAACGACGAGCGATGTCCGTCATGGAATCCCCCATATAGGAAATGCCGGTGGCAAGGGCGAGGCACTCGACGGAGAGCCTCACGTTGTCTTGGCCAAGCAATTCACCCACCAGTCGGCGGACGAAGTGCAGCACGTCTTCGTGATCGGGAGTGGCCTGATTCGACTCGACATCATCGGCAGGGTCATCGAATTCCTCAGGCTGGACGAAGCATTGGTGATTCTGCGCAGCATCACGAAAACCACTCCCGCTGGTGTCGGACATCTGAGGTTGATCAAGTCCCAATGCCTCTAGTTGCTGCCGCTCCTCAGGAGAAAGTGATGCCACCCAGTCGCGGTACTCACGCTGGTAGGCCGAGTCACTGCTGCGCTGCCGGCGGGTGTAGTTCGTGTCGGCCCCATCCCCACCATGTCGTGTGGACGCGGCTTTCACAATGCCCCCTCCTTCTGACGGATGACGACCTGTGTCGGAAGTTGGTTCAGCAGCCACGCAATGACTTGGGGAGGATCAAAGCGGACCAGCCGGCCGATTCGCACGAAGGGCAGTCCTTCCTCCCTCAGATAGCCCACCTGTCGAAGACTACAGCGGGTGAAACGTGCCACGTCGCGTGCCGTCCAGAGATGGGGTAATGCAGGCTGCGATTGCGCCTGAGCGGGCCTGTCTGCCCCTGATTGCATGTGGTTGCTCATGCACGGGGTGCGATGTCAACCAACCGGGCATCTTCGTTGCG
This sequence comes from Prosthecobacter sp., assembly GCF_044232965.1. GTDB lineage: Bacteria > Verrucomicrobiota > Verrucomicrobiia > Verrucomicrobiales > Verrucomicrobiaceae > Prosthecobacter. Next base: position 1,140 of record NZ_JBIIKX010000149.1, on the reverse strand, counting down.
CAACGAAGATGGCCAGCCGCGCTGGTTGACACGGTGCTCACGGGCATGAACAAACCTGCAAATCCCCCTCCTGACTTGTGGCTGACTGAACAGGAACTCGCCGACCTGCTCCGCATCAGCCTCCGCCACCTCATCAACCTGCGCAAAGCTGGCCTGCCCCATGTGATGCTCGGCGCGGTGGTGCGCTACGACCTGCCTGAGGTCCTCGCTCATCTCAAAAAACACCGGCATCTGGCCTCCCGGACCACGGATGCCATGAACACGAATGGAGAGGGGCGGCCATGAGCTTCCGCATCCACGACGGCGTGTGCTTGCCCCGCTTTGTCCACGACATGCTTAGCGCCTGCCCTGCTGCTGGTGGCGGCGTCCACCTGTGGCTCTTCCGTGTGGCACGGGTGCTGCATCCCTTATTCGAGGACAAGAGCCGCATCGCCGAGATGCTGGCTAAAGCCGCCTCCGGCTGTGGGCGCGAGGTGCCGGAATCCGAAATCCTCTCGGCGATTGCCAATTCACAGGCCTGTGCGTGGCAGCCACGGGGAAAGCTCGCGGCTGGACGCGATCGCCAGCCCGTCTCTCGTCCGGCTTCCGCAGAAACTGCGAGCCCTTCTTTCTCGTCATGGCCACAGCGCAATGATGAGCAGATCGAAGCCGTGGTCGCAGCCTGCGATGTGGCCGGTTTGGCAGATCTCTGGGAAGCATCACCGCTACGCCCGGACTGGGAGGAACCGCAAACTGAAGAACTCATCGACAGGTTGTTTCCCGGCAATCCATTGCTGTGCTGCGGTAAGCACATCAACCGGGACTTTGGCACCGGCACCCGTGAGGAATGGCGGGGGCAGCTTTTGGTGCAGCAGTTCATCGTGCCTTCGCCCATGACCGCCGAGGAAGGGCTTAAAAAAGACGGCGGCCCCTCCATGCGCTGCCTCGCCAACACCGGCCCCCGGCGCTATCTGGTCATCGAGTCCGACCACGGCACGGTCGATACGCACGCCGCCGTGCTGTGGCATCTGGCACGCCTGGCACCGCTAGTGATGGTGGTGCATAGCGGCGGCAAGTCTTTGCACGGCTGGTTTGCCTGCCAGGGGAGCAGCGAGGCACTGCAACTCCGCTTCATGCGCTATGCCGTGATGCTGGGCGCTG
>NZ_JBIIKX010000054.1:0-41879 GCF_044232965.1 Prosthecobacter sp. | reverse complement strand
GAGCGAGTTAGCTCATACGCTGGCAGAAGGCCGAATGATTCGTTTTGTGGGGCACGTCACAAAACGTCCTTTTGGCCTCATCAATCCACGCGGCTCCACCTAGAACATCTCATCACGCCAGCACCTCTTTCACCACATGACCATGCACATCGGTGAGGCGGCGATCGACGCCGTTGTTTCTCACGGTGAGCTTCTCGTGATCGATGCCGAGGAGATGCAGGATGGTGGCGTGGAGGTCGTAGCCGGTGGTGATGTCTTGTGCGGCCTGGTAGCCGATTTCGTCGCTGACGCCGTGGGTGACGCCGCCTTTGACGCCGGCACCCCAGAGCCAGCTCACGAAGGTGCCGCAATTATGATCGCGGCCGAGCGAGCCTTGGGAGAACGGCGTGCGGCCAAACTCAGTGGTCCAGACGACGAGCGTGTCCTCGGCGAGGCCGCGCTGGCGCAGATCCTGAAGCAGAGCGGCGATGGGCTGATCGATGCTGCGGGCCATGGGCGGGAGTTGCGTGGGAATGTTGCCGTGGTTGTCCCAATTGTTCACCGCACCCTCGGGTCCACTCCACACTTGCACGAACCGCACGCCGCGCTCGATGAGGCGCGTGGCGAGGAGGCAGCGCTTGGCGAAGTCGGCGGTGGCTTTGTCGGGGTTGTCGAGTCCGTAGGTTTTGCGGGCGGACTCGGGTTCGCGCATGACATCGAAGGCCTCGGGGGCGCTGAGCTGCATCTTCGCGGCGAGTTCATAACCGGAGACGCGGGCAGCGAGCCGTGAGTCGCCGGGATGCTGGGCGACGTGGGCGCGGTTGATTTGATTGAGCAGCGCGAGACCGTCGGCATCGGCACTGCGCGTGGCGTAGGCGAACTGGTCGGAGGCAAAGAGATCAGGAATGGGCTGCTGGCTGTCGGTCTTGATGACGGTGCCTTGATGGACGGCGGGCAAAAAGCCGGCGGTGAAGCAGCCGCGGCCGTTGTAGGGCAGACCACGCGCATCCGGCAGCACGATGAAGCCGGGCAGGTTGTCGCTCAGGCTGCCGAGCGCATACGAGATCCATGCGCCCATGCAGGGAAAGCCGGGCAGCAGGAAGCCGTTGTTCATGAGATAGGCGTTCTGGCCGTGGACATTCGAGCGGCCGGTCATCGCCTGCAGGAAAGCCATCTCATCAACGAGCTTCGCCTGTTCAGGAAACACGCTGCTCACCCACTTGCCGCACTGCCCGTGCTGCTTGAACTCGAAGGGGCTTTTCATCAGCGCGCCCTGCATGCCCGTCGCGCCTTCGATCTTCGTTTTGGAGCCGAGCTTCTGGCCGTCGAGCTTCGTGAGCGCGGGTTTGTAGTCCCAGGTGTCCATGGGACTCGCGCCGCCATTCATGAAGAGCTGGATGACGCGCTTCACCTTCGCACGATGATGAATGCCGCCGTTGAGTTCCGGCTTGGCAGACGAACCCGATGCTTCACGGGCGAGCATCTGCGTGAGCGCGAGACCGGTGAAGCCTCCGCTCAGGCTGGAAAGAAAATCACGGCGCAGGATGGGATGCGGGCTCATGGCATGAAGATGAGGTTTTCAGCGAAGCACCTCGCCTTTGAGTGGGTCGGCGGGGGTGTCGATGATCTGCACCTGGCAGACGGTTTTGAAGCGGGTGTGGTCGGCGAACTCCCAGACGACCTTCTTGTCCGGCGTGACCTCAAAGAGCATGGGTTGCTTGCCGGTGAAGCCGTGGCCGATGTAGTTGCCGAAGACGGTGTTGCCGTTTGCCAACCGATGGATGCCCATGGGGATGCGCAGCGGGTTGCCTGGAAGCTCGTTCTCGCCGATGCGCCAGACGGGTTTGAGGTTCGCATCCAACTCGATGATCTCCGTCTTGTCCCACACGCTGATGAGCAGGTGGCCGTTCGGCAGCTTCACGAGCCCGCCGGGATGCCCATCGAGCGGGATCTCGCGCAACTGTGCTCCTTCAGCATCGAGTTCGACGACCTTCTTTTCATCCATGAGGCAGATCCAGAAGTGGCCGTCCGCGCTGCAGCGCACGCCGCGAAACTGGTGGCTCATCACCTTTGGTGTGGACTTCACCGGCAACACTTTCGCCACGCGTCCATCGCGTCCGACGATGACAAGACGGCTCATGAAGCACTCGGCCACGAGCACGCTGCCATCCGGCAGGGGCTGGCAGGAGTGGACCTTGGCCTGCGGCGGCGCGATGTATTGCCACACCACCTTCTTTTCCCGCGTGACCTCCACCGCACCGGTGCTCTGGCTGAAGAGCACGTTGCCATTCGCCAGCAGCCAGCAATCCTGTGGCGTGGTCGCCGGGTATTCCCACTCGATCTCACCGGATGCGGACACGATGCACACGCGGTTGGCGCCATAGTCGGTGACGAGGAGGCGGTGGGAGATGGGCGTGGCTGGCGGCGATGAACTTCCCAGCGAGGAACGATAAAATTGCCAGTTCTCCTCGCCGAGCGCTGTGAGCAAAGGGAGTGTCTCGTGGCCGACACGCGGCACGATGGTGAACGTGTGCGCAATGTTCAGTTTCTTGAGATGATCGGAGTAGGTGCGGTTGAGCGGCCCCGTATTATCGCGCGCACCGGCCACGATCCGCACGCGAATCTTCCCGCGCACGGCATCCACCTGCTGTTCCGCGACAGTGATGGGATGGATGGCCCGGTAATAGTCGAGGTCGCCACCGAAGGTGCTGTTCAGGATGCGTTCGCGCTCTGCGGGATTGCCTGCGGCGCGCGGCCCGGCAAAATCCAAGTCCAGTGGTCCCCCGGCCAGAATGGAGACCGCGCCGAAGAGTTGCGGATACTTCAATCCCAACCGCGCGGCACCGTAGCCGCCCATGCTGAAACCCTCGATCATGCGCGCCTCCCGCGTGGCGAGTGTGCGGAAGGTGGCGTCGATATGCGGCACGAGTTCCCGCGTCACCACGGTCTCCATTGGGACGGCCCCGTCCTTTGAGTCGCACCACATACTCGCCGCCATGCCGTGGGGGAACACCACGAGCATAGGCGGGATCTTGCCCTCACGGATCGCACGGTCGAAAAACGCGGACAGCGGGGTGACGCCCTTTTCTCCGCCACCGCTGCCGTGCAGCCAATAGAGCACCGGAAAACGCTTCTCCTTTTCCCTGTCGTAAATCTCCGGCGTGAAGACATGGAAACTCACCGTGGCCTTCGCCGCCTGGCTCGGGAAGGTGCGAAACTCCACGCGTGGTGCACGCACCGGCGACGTCGTCCACGACGGCGTTTGACGCTCCTGAGCAAGCGCGGCCAGCGGCGCGAGGAGCAGGGCAGCGATGAGTGTGAAGGTGGGTTTCATGGCATGGATAACGTTTTCTATTTCGACAACACCTCGACCTTCGTCACCGCTCCGCGCAGGTAAGCTTTCAAAGCATCGACGCTGAGCTGCTTCGCGGCTTCCGTGTCGGCTTTGAGATGAAGATTGAAAAACAGGAGCGTGGCGGCGCGGACGAGCGGCTGGACATCTTCGCGAGTCGGCGAAGGTGTCGCGCGGCGATCCGCACCCGTGGAGTCGGTGAAATCGAGATGCTTTGCGTTCTCGAGCCAGATGAACTGATGCGGTCCCTGCGGCCACAGCGAAAATGCCTCGCGCCGATTCTCCGCAGTGAGGCCGTTTTGCTGCCGGTCCTCGGTGCCGGAGATGCCAAGGAGCGGCTGCTTCAATGAACCGAAGCTCTCGCGAAAGAAAAACGGCTCGCCCACGCCCTGCGGCGACAGCGACACACCGCATTTTACGCGCGGCTCGCGCAGGTCGGGGCCGAGCCCCTTGCCCGGCTCCACGCGTGGCGTCAGCCAGTCCAGTGCGGGCTTCATCCCGCACACAACCATCGTGGTGAAAGCTCCGAATGAATGCCCCATCACACCCACGCGTTGCAGATCGAACTTCCCACGCAGCCTCTCATGCGTCCGGTTCCATTCCTCGGCACGATCGATCGCGAAGCTCACATCCTTGGGCCGCGCGAGCACTTCGTCGGCATCGTGGATCATCGCCTCCAGGTTCTTCATGAGTCGAAAGCCCTGCGTCATCCGCTCGCGATTGCTGCCCACATGTTCGAGACAAAGGACAACGTAACCGTGCGAAGCAAGGTGCTGCGCCTGCGCGAAATGCGTGTCCCAGTCGCCACCTGCACCATGCGAGACGATCACCACGGGAAACGGCCCGTCCGTTTTCGGTAGATGCACCTTGATGGGCACCTTGCGAACGTTCGCCGATGATCCTTGACGAATACGCAGCGCACCCCGGGGCTGAGCCGCTCTTATGCGTGAGGCATCAGTGAGATCACCAAACTCCACGATCTCCACCTGCAACGGCCCGCGCTTCGACAAGTCGGCAGCGTGTAGCGACAGCGGAGCGAGCAGCAGAGCGGTGAGTAGTGCGAGGGTAGGATTTATGGGCATGATGATTTAATCCACAAATAGGAACTCGTTGCTGTTGAGCAGCACGCGGCAGAGCGCGGCGAGGCCGTTCTTTTGGGCGAAGGTGGTGAAGTTCGTTTTCTCTTCCGCAGTGGGTTCGCGGAGCAAGACACGGCGCACGGCTTCTTCGGGCGTGGTGAGTTGTTTTCCAAGCTCGCCGCTGAAATGAAGCACGAAGCGGTTGTTGTAGAGGGCCAGGGATTGCAGCGCGGAGGCGGAGAAACCGCGTGCGGGGGCGAGCATGCCGAGGTCGGGGAAGTCGAGCGCGTCCATGAAGGGATCGGGCACGCCGCGCCAGACGAAGCGGTAGATGCTGCGGCGATGCTTGGGCAGCGCGGACCAGTCGTAGGCCTCGTAGTTCAGCGTGGGCGTGAGCTGCACGGGCGGGCCGGTGACGAACTGCCGCACGCTGGTGCCTCCGAGCGCGGGATCGAGCCGGTCACTGGTGGCGAGCACAAAGTCGCGATAGCTGTCCGCATCGAGCCGCAGTCGGTTCATGCGCCAGAGGAGACGATTGTCAGCATCCAAAAGCACCGCGTCGTCGCGATGGGCGCTACTTTGCCGGTAGGCGGCGCTGGTGACGATGAGACGATGCAGATGCTTCAGCGAGCCGCCGTGATCCCGCAGTTCGCAAGCGAGCCAGTCGAGCAACTCGGGATGCGAGGGTGTGCCGCCCATGCGGCCAAAGTCGTTCGGCGTATCGCACAGGCCGCGACCAAAATGATAGTGCCAGACGCGGTTCGCGATGCTGCGCCAGGTGAGCGGGTTCTTTTCATCGGCGAGCCAGTCGGCCAGCGCGGCACGTCGTGCGGCTTCATCACTGGCTTGCGCCTTTTCAAAGCGGGCTGGCAAGGCATGGATCGCACTCAAAGCACCGCTCACCGCTTCCTTCATCGGCTTGTCAAACTCGCCGCGCTTCAGCACCTGCACGGTCTTTGCTTTCGCGACGGTCGTGGGCGTGCCTTTGCCCACGGCGAGCAGCACATCGGCCTTTTTCGCGGCGGCATAGACCTGCGCGGGCGCGGGCAGTTTGGAAAGCTCGGTGGTGGCGATGAGTCGCAGCGCGTGGGCGGCGAGCGCAACCCGCTGTGGCTCGCTGCGTTTCTCAGCAGGCAGAGTGAGCGCCTCCTGCGCCAGCGTCGGCATGGCAGCGGCACGCACGGCGTGTTCATCGGTCACCGAAAGCTTGAAGGAGCCGATGAGATGCGATTTTCCCGAAAGCTGCTTCAGCGTGAGCGTGAGCCTCGCACCGGGCTTGATGGCGACGGCATCCGCCATCTCGAACACCGCATGGTGCGATACGCCCACCGCCGGATGAATGCCCCAGCCAGTCGCCGCGTTGCCATCAATCGCCATCCCCGAGGTCCACCCCTGCTGATCGAAGTCCGCCGTGGCACGCGTGAACTTCAGCTTCACCGGCTGCGCGGCACCGGGATCGAAGAGCTGAGCCTCGATCTCGCTGAGCGTGAGATTGCCATTGTCCTGACGCCCCGGTCCTTTCATCGGCAATGAAGGGTCCGCGAGCACATCGAGCCGCAGCGCGGTGATCTTAGTGAGCGGCACGCTGCTCGTGATGATGTAGCTGTCCTTGTCCGGTTTCGCACCCGATGAAAACAGCGTGTCACCAGTGCGTTTGAGGCTCGATCCCTCGGCGCTGACAAAGCTCTCATAACCCAGCGGACTCCACTTCACCGGCGCGCCCTGCGTTTTTTCCCAGGCACCGACCAGCGAGGCATTTTCCGGCGTGAGAAGCACAGCTTTGTCCTTCGATTCAGCGGCGGTGAGGATCGTTTGCCAGCGCCGCCGCGACTGCGCGACCGTCTTGTCCTCATCGAAAGGAATGTTGCCCTCGATCAGCCCCGCGAAGACTGACTGCAGCGCGTAGTAGTCATCCTGCGAGATGGGATCGAACTTGTGCGCGTGGCAGCGGGCGCAGTTCGCCGTGGTGCTGGCAAAGGCGCCCATCGTCTGCGTCACCAGATCGTCGCGGTCGAGGTAATCAAAATTGGTCGGTGCCGTTTGATAAGCGCTGTGGTCGAAGACACCCGCGCCGAGAAAACCAAGCGCCGCAACGAGCTTCGGCTCCTCGGGAAACAACACATCAGCCGCGACTTGCTCGCGCACGAAGCGCGGCCACGGCTTGTCCTCGTTCAGCGCCGTGATGACATAGTCACGGTAGCGCCACGCATGATCGCGGGGCAAATCGTGACCGCAGCCATGCGTCTCGGCAAAGTGGATCGTGTCCAGCCAGTGCCGCGCCCAGCGCTCGCCATAACGCGACGACTCCAGCAGGCGGTCCACCAGTCTTTCGTAGGCAGACAATGAGCTGTCCTTCTCCTTGTCTGATTGTCCCCCAGTCTGATTGTCTGATGGTCTCTCCGTCTCAGCCAAGAACGCCTCCACCTCAGCCTGCGAGGGCGGCAATCCATGCAGATCAAACATCACACGCCGGATCAACGTGCGCCGATCCGCCTCCAGGGAAGGCGTGATCTTCCGCTCCGCGAGCCGTGCGCGGATAAAACGATCCACCGGATGCTGCACGCCCGCGACTTCCGGCAGCTTCGGCACCACCAGCGGCTTCAGCGACCACCAATCCGCCTCCGTGGGCCGTTTCTTCACCATCACACGCGGATCAGGCGCACCGCGCTTCACCCACTCCTCCAGCAGCGCAATCTCCGCCGATGGCAGTTTCTCCTTTGGCGGCATCTGATGCTCGTCATCGCTCCAACGCACCATCTTGATGAGCAGGCTTTCTTCCGGCTTTCCCGCCACCAAGGCAGGCCCCGAGTCGCCGCCCTGCTCCCAACCGCTTTTCGAATCAAGCGTCAGCCCGCCCTTCATCTTCTTCTCATGCGAGTGGCATTCAAAACAGCGCTGCTTCAAGAGAGGCTCGATCTTTGAGGTGAAGAACTCGTCCGCGCAAACGCTCGAAAAGCCCGCGAAGCATCCAAACAGGAAAACAGCCCGTTTCATGCCTGCAGCCTCCTTTCGATCTCACGAGCTGCTTTCATCACCTCGACCGCCACTTTCGGAAAACGGGCCTTCGGCATGCGTCCGGCCACCGCGGAGGCCCAAATGACCGCAAGCAGGTGATTTGGCCGGTCAAACACCGGCGCGGCCACGCAATGAATGCCTTCGTCCGCCTCGCCCCAGTCCGTGCCATAGCCCAGCTTCACCACGCGCTCGCATTCCTGTCGCAGCGTCTCCTTCGTCGTGATCGTGCGTGCGGTGAAACGCGGCAATTTCAGCCGTTGAATCGTCCGCTCGCAGGCCTTCGGATGCTGAAAGGCAAGCAGCACCTTTCCCGGCGCATTGTTGTGCAATGGAAAGCGCAGCCCGATCTCCACGCAGATCCGCACCGCCTGCGTGCTCTCCACCTGCTCGATGATCACGCCTTCATCTCCGATGGGAATGCCGAGCTGCACCGTCTCGCCCACCGCATCCCGCAGCGCTCGCATCGGCTCAAGCGCGCACTCCACCAGGCTCACCCGACCCACGCGCGGATGCCCTAGCCGCAGCAGCTTGCCCGTGAGCCGGATGATCATCGTCGCCTCATCCCGCTCCACATAGCCGCGCACCATCAACGTCTGCACCAGCCGCGAGGTCGAGTTCTTCGGACTGCCGATAACCCGACTGATCTCCGACAAACTCATCCCCTCCGGCCTCGCATCCAGCGCCTCCAGAATCGCCAGCCCCCGGTCCAGCGCCGGAGCTTCAATGTTCGCGCCGGCAACGTTCGTGGAACGCTGCCGTGCCGTATTTGGAACGTGTTCTATGGGTGTCACGGGCGTTATACCCATGCTGCCGCGTTTTCTTGCGGGAAACTTCAGCTTTCCGAAACCTCACAGCACGCGCCCTGCGCAAGGGAGGTATCGAACGACCCGCGCTCATGCTGAGACCGTCTTGGCGGCTAACCGCGATTTCAGATTCAGTTCAGCAGCAGATGAAACACCCGCAGCGCAGTCTTGGATGAGTTCTGCGAAGCGACAAGGCGGACTCGCGCGGTGTGCTGGCCGGGTTTGAGCTGGTCGTCGAGGATCAAGGCCCACGGAAGATGCAGGCCGCTGCTCCAATGCGTCAGCGTGTCGAGCGTGCGAGGTGGACCTCCATCCACGCTGAACTCGATCTGCCCGGCATCGGGGCCGGAGGCGATGAAGAGGCCGCAGCCGGTGCCTTCGAAGCTGAACTCAAACTCCGCGCCCGGCTCCGTGCCGACGAGCGCAGGCACGTTCACAAAGCCTTCGCGCACGCCGATCTTTTTGCCATTCGGCTGCTTGTCGTCGTCGGCAGGTTTCCACGAAGGCACGAGCGTGAAGCCCTTGATGATTTTTGCCTGCGCGATGTCGCCGAGACGGCCTTTGGCGTAGCTTTGGACATCGAGCGGCGCGGGCAGCGGATGCTCTTTCCCAGAAGCGGCAATGGGTTTGGCAAAGGCGACGACGAACATGCGAGCAACGCTGTTGGAGTAGAGCTGATGACCGAACGGCGAGGGATGCAGGCCTTTGAAATCGTCCGCCCAGGTGAACTCGCCCGCGTCGATGCGGTCGGTGACCTCACGCGCGAGGTTGAACGACGGATTGCCATAGGCCACGGCCACACGCTCATGCTGGGCTATGGACGCGGGCACCTTGCCAGCATGGTAGTCATCCATGTGCGGTGGCATGACGAAATGAAGCTGGATGATGTCCGTCAGCGGGCTCACGGTGCGCATGTGACGCACCACGCCCTCCATGCCGCGCAGCATCAGATCGGGATGCTGCGGAATGTTTGAGCTGTCATTCACTGCCGCCTCGACGAAGAGCAAATCCACCGGCCCTTTGGCCAAAACATCGCGCTCCAAACGGAAGGCATGCGGCACGGAACCCATGGATCCGATGCCCGCGTTGATGAACTCGAACTTTGTTTCCGGGAACTTCTTCGTGAGGTAATCGCAGGTGTGCTGCCGCCACGCACCGCCCGCCGTGATCGAGCCACCGAAGAAAATGACGCGACCGGTTTTCTCCTGCGTGAACTTGCGCTGGCAGTTCGCCAATCCATCGCGCAGCTCGAAGTAGTCGTGACCCTTCGGCAGCTTCGCGGGATCGTATTTGGGCTCGGCCGAGGCGAGGGCGGTCAGCAAGAGTAGAAAAAGAAAGAGAGGCTTCATCATGATCATTGGAGGGGTTTCAGCTTCCACTTCGCAGCATACAAATCACTGGAGCCGGACTTCGTCACTTCATGTGAACCGAACGTGGCAGGTGTGGAGAGGGCTCCGGCGATGATGAGTTCATCAGGAGCGCGGAAGGTGATCGGGTAAGCGCTGTCGTTGAGCTTGCCGCCGGCTTGTTGCAGCCAGAGCAAGCCGCCTTTCACATCAAACGCCGCGAGGAAGATGTCGCCGCTGCCTCGGGTGGCGAGCGCGTGACCGGCGAGCACGGTGTCTTGATTGAAATCGCCGCACACAAAGGCCGTGCCGTGATCATCGGTGGTCACGCCGAGGCAGTAATCGGTGCCCGGGCCATGCATGTGCTTCGCCCACTGCACCTGGCCCGCGACATCGAGATGCACGATGAGACCATCGTAATCTTTTTCGGTGCCGCCTTGAAACGTCTGGCCTGCCACACTCACGCTGCCCTTGAACATGCCCGCTCCCCACACGCGACCCTGGGAATCGCACGCGATCTCATGATAAATGGCGCTCGTGGTGCCCGGGATGAGGTTCGCCCATTCGCCCTCGCCTTCCGGGGTGAGCTTCAGCACGAGCGCGGCGCTCGTTTTGGATTCGATGGCGACTTTGCCAAAGGCTCCTGAGCCCGAAGCATTGCCACCGAGGTAGATGTGGCCCTTCCCATCAATCGCGATGCCGTGCCCGCTGCCCGAGACCTTGCCGGAAGGCGTGCGATGCCAGATCTCGCGGCCTTCCGCGTCATACTTCGTGCAGAAAAACTGCCCGCCAATCGCGCCCGTGATGACGACATGCCCCTTCGAGTCGATGGCGATGCCGTGTCCGTAATCTGAACTCTCTCCGCCCTTCACGCGCACCCACAGCAGTTTGCCATCGGGTGTGAACTTCGCGGTGAAGGCATCGTAGTTGCCCGCATTCGGCACCTTCTCGCCATTCGCCATCGCATCCGTGCTTTCGAAGTGTCCGGTGACATACGCATTGCCCGCCGGGTCCGTGATCACGCCATACGCACGATCCGTTTTGCTGCCGCCAAAGCCGCTCACCCACAGCGGCTTGCCTGCGGCATCGAGCTTCGTCAGGCACATGTCCATCTCACCGGCGGTTTTATGCTGTTGATCGCCAAACATCGCATCCCCCACGCACTCAGAGGCGAGAAACACATTCCCCGCACGATCCGTCGTCACCGCCCGCGTCTTGTCATGCCCGCTGCCGCCACCGCTGAAGACCCATTCGCAAGTTGGAGGATCCGCAGCGTGAATGGCGGCAGCAAGTGCTAGAAGGCAAAGAGACGATTTCAGGAATGAATGCATAAGACGGGGTGAAGTTGGGCACACAGCATTACGCCTCAATTCGAAGACCTTTGCGACTGGCATCACGGACGATTCATTGTTCCTGCCGTTCAGCTGCCTTCAGCATAGCCACAAAGTGCTGGGCGCATCGCTGACTGAAGCTACGTCGAGCAAAGTGCCGCGCTGGGCTTCATCATCGGCATCGAGTGGTTCACGCTCGTCGATCAGGCGTCGACGGGCCGTTGGTTCAGTCCATACCATTGTAAAAGCGACAACACCGGCCTCCTCAGCGTGGCCGACCGGCCATGGAAAGACATGCTGGCCGAGATGATGAAGACGAACCACATGATCTACGAGCTGCTGCTCGGCAAACGCCCGCCGTTTGCGTGGAAGGATGCGCGTTTCCAAGTGCCGGTGGAAAAGTAATGGCTAGATCAAGAATCGTCAGCCGCATGCCAAGGATGCGCTGAAGAGAGGGCTTGCTGTTTGGGCGGCTCGGAGGCCACAATCGCCGACCATGCCAGCCAAACCAACCATCCAGCTCATCGCCAGCGGCGATCTTCGTCTTGCCGCCAACCAAACCTGCTGGCCCGCGCAAAAGGCCATGGAGGACGCGCTCACGAAGGCTCTGAAGTCCGAGGGCTTCGAGGTAAAGCGTGCGCATCCGTATGAAGCGAAGAAGAAACACGGCTTCATCGCCAGCCAACGTGAGGGTATTGAGGTGTTTCGCGGCATTGATCCCGACGCGCCGCTCATCGTGGCGGAGGCCGTGTGGCAGTATTCGCATCATGTTCTGGCCGGTTTGACGACACATCGCGGTCCGATCCTCACCGTGGCAAATTGGAGCGGCCAGTGGCCGGGTTTGGTGGGGCTGCTGAACCTCAACGCCTCGCTTACGAAGGCGGGCGTGACTTACTCGACGCTGTGGAGCGAGACGTTCACCGATTCGTTCTTCACCACCGGCCTGAACGAGTGGCTGACCACCGGCAAGGTCACGCATGATCAATCCCACGTCCGCGACCTGCCGCTGCTGAAGCTGCCTGCCGAGGATGAAAAGCTCGGAAGTGATTTTGGTCGTCGTTTCCGACATCACAAGGCGATCCTCGGTGTGTTCGATGAAGGCTGCATGGGCATGTTCAACGCGATCATCCCTGACGAACTGCTGCACGCCACCGGCTGCTTTAAGGAGCGTCTCAGTCAGTCCACGCTCTTCGCGGCGATGCAAAACGTGAGCGATGCCGATGCGGCGGCGGTTTACGCGTGGCTGAAGCGCAAGGGCTTGCAGATGAAGCTGGGCAGCGATGAGGCCACGGAGCTGACGGAGCCGCAGGTGCTGCTGCAGTGCAAAATGTACATCGCCGCCGTGCGTCTGGCGGACGAGTTCGGCTGCGACGCCATCGGCATCCAGTATCAGCAGGGGCTCAAGGATCTCACGCCCGCGAGCGATCTCGTCGAAGGCATGCTCAACAACTCTGATCGCCCGCCGGTGCGCAGTGTGGATGGCAAGCGTGTGCTGTTTGAAGGTGAGGCGCTGCCGCATTTCAACGAGGTCGATGAATGCGCCGGTCTCGATGGACTCGTGACGTATCGCTTGTGGCGCGAGCTTGGCTTTGCGCCGGAGAACACGCTGCACGACCTGCGCTGGGGCCAAAAATTTGGCAAGGACTACGTCTGGGTGCTGCTGATCAGCGGCGCGGCACCGCCCGCGCATTTCATCGGCGGTTGGAAGGGCGCGAGCAGCGAGCGCCAGCCAAGCATGTATTTCCGTCTCGGCGGCGGCACGTTGAAAGGCGTCAGCAAACCGGGGCACATCGTTTGGAGCCGTGTGTTTGTGATGAATGGCGCGCTGCATTGCGACATCGGCGTCGCCGAGGTGGTGAAGCTGCCGGAGGCCGAAACGAATCGCCGCTGGCAGGAGACCACGCCGCAGTGGCCGATCATGCACACCGTGCTCAAAGGCGTGTCACGCGACCAAATGATGGCGCGCCACCAGTCGAACCATATCCAGGTGGTCTATTGCCCGAATGAAAAGCAGGCGCATCGCGCCGCACGCATCAAGGCCGCCGCGATGCGCGAACTCGGCCTGCATGTTTCCTTGTGCGGTGATGTACGCCTCGCCTAGCATGACCTTTCCACTCTCGACCGTTCCTTTTCGACCATGAAGCTTCTTGCCATCACACTTTTTGCGCTCCTTTGCGGCCAGTCCTTTGCCGCTGACACGCTCACGCCGCTCAAGTACAACAATCCCGGTCTCGTTGTCGATCTCGGCGTCGGTTTGTGGGCCTGGCCGCTGCCGATGGACTTCGATGGCGATGGCGACCTCGACCTCGTCGTCAACTGCCCGGACAAGCCCTACAACGGCATCTACTTCTTCGAAAACGCCAGCGGCGACACCGCCAAGAACAAGATGCCCGTTTTCAAACCCGCCAAGCGCATCAGCAAAGGCGCTCAAAACGTGCAGGTGAGCTATCTCGACGGCAAACCCGTCGTGCTCTCTCCGGGCAACTCGCATCCCGATTTCCTCAAGACCGGCATCGAGCAGCAGGTGAAGCTCGGCCCGCCTGCGAACGTCCACATGAACAAAGTCCGCGCCAACATGTGGCGCATGGTCGATTTCGAGGGCGACGGCAAAAACGACCTCATCGTCGGTGTCGGCGACTGGACCGAATACGGCTGGGACAACGCCTACACCGCCGACGGCCGCTGGATGAACGGCCCGCTGCGCGGTTATGTGTATCTGCTGAGCAACACCGGCACCAACGAAGCGCCGAAGTATGACAAGCCGAAGAAGATCAACGCCACCGACCGCCCCGTGGAGACCTTTGGCTGGCCTTCGCCGAATTTTGGCGACTTCGATGGTGATGGCGATCTCGACCTGCTCTGCGGCGAGTTCCTCGACGGCTTCACCTATTTTCAAAACACCGGCAGCCGCACCAAGCCGAAGTATGCGCTCGGCGTTCGCCTCAAAGCCGACACGGGCAAGTACCTCACGATGGATCTCGAAATGATCACTCCAACGGCCATCGACTGGGACAAGGACGGCGACCTTGATCTTATTTGCGGCGATGAAGACGGCCGCGTGGCCTTCATCGAGCACACCGGCAAATTTGACGCCAAAGCGCCGGTCTATGCCGAGCCTCGCTACTTCCAGCAGGAGGCTGATCAGGTGAAGTTCGGTGCTCTCGTGACACCCGTCGGTTTCGATTGGGATGGCGATGGCGACACCGATCTCATCTGCGGCAACACTGCGGGTTATGTCGCTTTCATCGAAAATCTCAGCGGCAAAGGCGTGGAGCAGCCGAAATGGGCCGCGCCGGTCAAACTCACCGCCGCAGGCAAAGTCATCCGTCCGATGGCCGGACCGAATGGAAGCATCCAAGGCCCCTGCGAGGCCAAATGGGGCTACACGACGCAAACCGTGGCCGATTGGGATCAAGACGGCCTTCCCGACCTGCTGCTCAATTCCATCCTCGGCAAAGTCGTGTGGTTCAAAAACATCGGCACTCGCCAAAAACCGCAACTCGCCGCCGCGCAGCCCATCGAAGTCGAATGGAACGGCGAGCAGCCTCAGCTCGCCTATGGCTGGCTGCGTCCCGATGGCAAAACGCTGCTCACGCAATGGCGCACGACGCCTGTCGGAGTCGATTGGAACAAGGACGGCCTTACCGACCTCGTCATGCTCGATCAAGAAGGCTATCTCGCCTTCTTCGAGCGAGCGAAAGTGGATGGCAAACTTGTGCTCAAGCATCCGCAGCGCGTGATTTGTGCCTCCAAAGACGCCGCGAAACCCGGTTTGCTCGACAAGGCTCTCGAACATCTCAAAGTGAAGACACCGGTCGCCATGACGCCCGGCGAGCCTTTGCGTCTCAACAGCGGTATCGCGGGTAAAAGTGGCCGCCGAAAGCTTTGCATCATGGACTGGGATCAGGACGGCAAACTCGACATCCTCCTCAACTCCGCCAACGCCAACTTCCTCCGCCAGGAAAGCGCTGCTGACGGCAAATGGTTCTTCACCGACATGGGTCTGCTTTCCGACGCCAACATCGAAGGCCACGACGTGAGCCCCACGACGGTCGATTTCAATGCAGATGGCCTCCCCGACTTCGTCGGCGGCGCCGAAGACGGGCATCTCTACTACATGTGCAATCCGAACGCGAAGTAGCTGGTTGCTTTGCCACCGTGTTCCTTTAGGAACGAGGTGTGACGCTCCTCGAACTTTTCTCCCTCATCGCCGCCGGATGCACGGCGGGGGCGGTGAATGCGGTGGCAGGCGGGGGGACGCTCGTGACATTTCCCGTGCTGCTCATGTGCGGCACGCCACCAGTGCTGGCGAACGCTACGAGCACCGTGGGACTCGTGATCGGCACAGCAGGAAGCATCGTGAGCTTTCGCAGGCATTTGAAGGCGATTCGTGAGCAACTGTGGCGCTTCATCCCGATCTGCCTCGTCGGCGCGGCCTTTGGAAGCTGGTTGCTGACGCAGACGAGTGACGATCAGTTCTCCAAGCTCGTGCCCTTTCTCGTGCTGTTCGCTACGATGCTGTTTTTCATCCAGGGATTCCTGCGCAAGCCGCACGCCACATCGCGGAGGAACACGCTTTGGTTCTCGCTGGCGCTGCAACTGCCCGTGGCCATCTACGGCGCGTTTTTCGGTGCGGGCATCGGCATCCTGATGCTCGCCTCGTTTGGTTTCATGGGCATGACGAACATCCACGAGATGAACGCGATGAAAAATCTGCTCGGCAGTCTCATCAACGTCGTCGCGGCGGTGTGGTTCATCGCGGCCGGCATGGTGAACTGGCCGCAGGCGCTCGCGCTGACCATGGGGGCACTGGTCGGCTACTATTTTGGCGCGCACTACTCGCAACGCATCGAGCCGAGGCGCGTGCGGCATCTCATCACGGCGATTGGCCTCATCATCTCCATCGTGATGTTCTGGCGGCAGTTTGGATGACAAAGCGTTCGATCACGGCTATTGGCCGCCACATGCGCTTCCTCCTCGCCTCCCTTTTGCTCTGCTGTGGTCTTGCCAGTTGCTCGCTGATCACCGTGCCGCTGGGCGCGGCGGGCACGGTGGCGGGTGCCACGGTCAAAGCCACGGGTGGGGTCGCCAAAGCGGGCGTGCAGGCCATGGGCAGCCATCGTCAGCCGACACCGCAGCCCCAGCAGCCCTATTATCCGCCGCAAGGCTACCCTCAGCAGCAACAGCCTTACCCGCCGCAGTATTATCCTCCGCAGCAGGGTTATCCACAGCAGCAGTATGCACCGCAGTATCCGCAACAGCCGCAGGCTTATCCGTATCCACCTCAGCAGCCGCAGGGCCAGTGGTATCAGGGCCGTTGGTATCCCTACCCGCCGCCGCAGGCGCGGTGATGGGTTTGGATGACAAATCCGCCAAACGTGGTTACATCCAACCGCATGAAACCTTGCGCCGCTCTCGCGATCCTGTGCCTCACCTCTGTTGGCTGCTCCCTCATCACCGTGCCGGTCAAAACAGCCGGCAGCATCGTGACGACCACCGTCAAAACGACGGGCGACATCGTGACGGCTCCTTTTGATGCAGTGGCTGGGCGCAGAGCGTCATCCGAAGACGAGCCTGAGGACAAAAAGAAGAGGAACCGGGAGGAAGAACGGACAGAGCCGACATACGACCCCGAGGAATCACGTCCGGCGCAGCCCGTCGAACGCTGATTACGCCAACTGCCACGGTCCGCGCATCGGACGTGTCAGCATGGCGGCGGCTGCGGCGTCATCCATGATCTGCTCCTTCACGGGGTCCCAGCGCACTTTTTCGCGATGCAGACGCAGGCCGATGTTCGCGAGATGCGCGATGGTGATGCTGCGGTGCGCATACTCAATGGGCGCGGCGGGTTTCACGCCGTCGCGGATAGCGTCGATGAAATTGCGGAAGTGGTCTTTGCTCTCGTAGAGGCGTACATCGCCTTCAGCGAGCGGTTTGCGCAGGGAATCGGGCGTGATCTGAAGTTTGCCGCGATTGCAAAGCACTGTGCCATTTTCGCCTTCGAAGGAGATGCCGGCACCGAAGTCCTGTTTGTCCATGACGCGCACGGTGGTGCCGTCGGCATAGCGGTAGGCGAAGGAGAACTTGGGCGCGGTGTTGTAGAGGCTGCCAGGAGCGGGCCATTCAGCCTTCAGATCAAAGAACTCCACCGGGCCGCTTTCATCCTGGCCGAGCGCCCATTGCACGATGTCGAGGTGATGAGCGCCGAAGTCGGTGATGTTGCCGCCGGAGTAATCGTAGAACCAGCGCCAGTTCGAGTGCAGCCGCGCCGGGCAAAACGGGGCCTCGGGCGCGGGACCGAGCCACATTTCATAATTCAGCCCCTCTGGCACAGGTGCTGGCTCTTTTTGCGAAGCGCAGCCGTTGTTGTCGCGGTTGTCGCTCGCCAAGCCGACGCGGATTTGCTTCAGTTTGCCGATCTTGCCGTTGCGGACGTATTCGCAGGCCATGCGGAAGTGAATGTCGCTGCGCTGCTGGCTGCCCGTCTGCCACACGACGCCGCTTTGGCGAACGACCTCGCTCATGAAGCGACCCTGCGCGATGGTGAGGCTCAGCGGCTTCTCGCAGTAGATGTGTTTCTTTGCCCGTGCGGCCGCGACGGCCTGCAAAGCATGCCAGTGATCCGGCGTGGCGATTTGCACGGCATCGACATCGCTTCGAGCCAGCACCTCGCGAAAATCCTCATGCGTGGCGCACCCTTTCGTGCCGTAGGTCGTGTCCACCAGCCGCCGTGCGGGCTCACGGCCCAGTGTTCCGGTCTTTTTGATGATGCCCTTGTTGTAGCGGTCTGATTCGCGTTCCACATCGCACACGGCCATGACCTGCACCCGCTCGTCCTGAAGGAAATTCTTCACCACCTCCGTGCCGCGACCGCCACATCCGATCAGCGCCAGTGTGGTGCGATTTGAAGGTGCCACCGCGCCGTCTTTGCCGAGAGCAGACGACGGGATGATCGTTGGAAAACCGAGCGTCGCTGCGCCTGCGGTGGTGCATTTTTGGAGGAAACGGCGGCGGGAGGTGGTGACTGAGGCGTTCATGGCGGGCATGAAAACGCTTCCACTCGTGATGATGCTTCAACGAGCTGGCGACCGCTCCCTCATCCCAAAATCATTCTTGACGGCTTATGGTGGAAACAACTAGCCTGAATGCGTCAATCAAACCAATGCGCTAAACATGAAAACACACGCCCTTACCATTTTGTGCCTGATTGCCATCTGCAATCTGAAGAGCGAGGCACGCGAGTTCATCGACTTGCAAGGAAGAAAGCTGGACGCCGAGCTTGTCGCTGTGTCCGGCGGACAAGCCGCGCTCAAGCGCACGGCCGATGGCCGGATGTTCAATGTGCCTGTGGCCACTTTTTCAGCGGAGGACCAGAAGTTCATGAACGAGTTCGCCGCGGCTAACATCAAGTATGTCTTTGATGTGAGCTACACCAAGAAGAAGCTGGAAACGATGAAACGGCGCGCCAACGACGAGCTGCTCACGACGGAGCGGTGGTCTTACAAGGTTGAGCTGCGCAACAAGCAGCCGGTGGAGATCAGAAATCTGCGGGTGGATTACTGGCTCTTCCGCAAGGAGGACGAGGGGAGGGGGCTGGGAGCCGCACGAGTGGCGACTTCCGGCTCCTACAAGCTGGAGTCGGTCAAAGGCTCCGCCGTTCACGCGTTCGACACGCTGCCCATTGAACTGAACAAGCGACAGTTGGAGGGAAATTTCATCTACATCGACGGCACCCGGCCGCGTTCTGCGGATGCAATGGGCGGCATTGTGCTGCGCATCTTCGACCCGAATGACAAGGAGGTTTTCAAATACGCCACCGACGAGGGCCTGATGGCCGCCGCCGCTGGCAAGCCCAAGGCCGCCGCCGCAAGCACAAGTCCGGGTGCCAAATAGCCGTTTGACCTTTCCAGCCGCATCCGCTGTTATGCCGCGCCGGGCCTCACCGCCCGGCGCTTTCTTTTGCATTCCGCCAAACGAGCTGCCAGCCGTCTGAACCAACCGCCCACCACCCGTGCGCGTGGGGATGCGCTCGGCCTTGTCGATCTGGTGTTATCGAAGAAGGAGTTCAAGACACGCACGATCCTCGACCATGTGGCTCCGCAGGCTTTTGGCTTTGCGGCGGCGCTGCTGGTGCGCCGTACGGAGAAGGTGAAGCGCCGCGTGTGGCTGCTCTGCCCGGATGTCAAAACGCAGGACCATGTGCATGCCGAGCTGGGCGTGTGGCAGTGCCCCGCGCTGTATTTTCCGCGCCTGGGCCAGCTCATGGATGGAGCGCTGGCAGATCCCGAGCTGCTGGCGGAGCGCACGGCGGTGCTCAGCCGCATGCTGGAGGGCGATTCGCCCGTCATAGTGCTCTGCGCGGACAGCCTGGACGAGTCAGCACCGAATCTGGCGGAGATCACCGATCAGAAACGCATGCTCAAGGTCGGCGAGAAGCTGGATGTTGAAGTTTTGCTCAAAGAACTCAGCGAGGCCGGTTACGAGCGCGTGCCCGTCGTCACGGAGCGCGGTCAGTTCGCGCGTCGGGGTGGCATCGTTGACTTTTTCTCCTGGCAGGCGGAGGAACCGCTGCGCCTGGAGTTTTTCGATGATGAGCTGGAGTCCATCCGCGCCTTCGATCTGCACAATCAATCGTCGATTCGCCGTCTCGACAGCGCAGGGGTGATTCTGCGCATGAATGACGGAGCGGAGGACACCGGCACGCTGCGTCAGCATTTTCAGAAAGACGATTTCATCATCGAAATCGAGGGAGAAACGGCTCCCACGGCTCATGCGCGCATTTTAAGCGGCGCAGCGGAGGTGGAGGGGCTTGAGGACTTTTCCGCCGCGATTCATGAGAATCCGCTCGGGGTCTTCGACGCGTCGGATTTCGTGCTGCATGAGGCGCGGCGTGAGTTTTTTGCCCGCCAGATCACGGAATGGCACACGCAAGGATGGCGCACGGTCATCTTCTTCCACAACGAGGCGGAGCGGGAGCGCTTCGCGGAGTTGCAGAGCAAACTGCCGTCGTCGGTGGAGACGAAACTGGGCCTGCTCTATCGCGGATTCACGGTTCCGGCGGCGAAACTGGCGGTTTTGACCGGCGCGGAGATTTTTGGCCGTCATCAGCAGATCCGTCGCGTGCGCGGATCGAAGCTCGATGAGGCTGAGGTGCTGCGCAAAGCGCGTGATGTGCTCAGTGAGCTGCGCGAGGGCGATTTGGTGGTGCATTCCGAGCACGGCATCGGCCGTTTCGCTGGCATCGAGACAAGAGAAAGCGGTAAAAAGGAGGAAGTGCTCGTTCTGCACTACGCGGACAGCGCGAAGCTCTTTGTGCCGCTGGCGCACGTCCACATGGTTAGCCGCTATGTGGGTGTGGGTGGCAAAGCGCCGTCACTGAGCAAGCTGAGCGAGAACCGCTGGCAAAAGACGCGAAAAACCGCCGAGAAGAGTGTGGAGGAGTTTGCCGTGCGCATGCTCAGCGTGGCGGCGGAGCGGCAGACGTTGAAGGCTTACTCGCATCCGCCGGACACGAAATGGCAGGTCGAGTTTGAGGAGTCCTTCCTGTATCGCGAGACGCCCGACCAGCTCCGCAGCGCGGAGGAGATCAAACGTGACATGGAGGCCGAAAAGCCGATGGACCGGCTGCTGTGCGCTGATGTCGGCTTTGGGAAGACCGAGGTCGCGATTCGTGCCGCGTTCAAAGCTGTGATGGGAGGTCGCCAGGTGGCCATTTTGGTGCCCACGACTGTTTTGGCCCGCCAGCATTGGGAAAACATCCGCCAGCGCATGAGCGAGTTCCCCGTGTCGGTGGAGATGCTCTGCCGTCTCACGCCGAAGAATCGTGAGCGCGAGATCATCAAGGGCATCAGCGAGGGCACGGTCGATATTGTCGTCGGCACGCATCGCGTGATTTCCAAGGATGTGCGCTTCAAAAATCTCGGCCTTGCCGTGATCGACGAGGAACAGCGTTTCGGCGTGAAGCACAAGGAACGCTTCAAAGACCTCTTCCGCCTCGTCGATGTGCTCACGCTCAGCGCCACGCCGATCCCGCGCACGCTTTACCTCGCGCTCATGGGCATGCGCGACATGAGCACCATCGAGACACCGCCGCCGAACAAGCAGGCGGTGATGACGCAAATCTGCCCCTACGATGAACGAGTGATCAAACAGGCCGTCGATTCTGAGATCGAGCGTGGGGGACAGGTCTTTTTCCTGCACAACCGCGTCATGACCATCGAGAAAGTGGCGCAGCGCATCCGTGATTTGTGTCCGAAGGCCCGGGTCATCATCGGTCACGGTCAAATGGACAGCGAGCTGCTGGAGGATGTGATGCACACCTTTGTGGACGGCGGCGCGGACGTGCTCGTTTGCACCACCATCATCGAAAGCGGCGTCGATATTCCCAATGCGAACACGATCATCATCGACCGCGCAGATCGCTTTGGTCTGGCCGACTTGTATCAGCTCCGTGGCCGAGTCGGTCGTGGAGGCGTCCAAGCTCATGCCTATTTACTTCTACCACGCGATGCCGTCACCGCTGGCGACGCCCGCAAGCGCGTGAACGCCATCAAGCAATACGCCGGCCTCGGCAGCGGCTTCAAGATCGCGCTGCGCGACCTCGAAATCCGCGGCGCGGGCAATCTGCTCGGCACCGAGCAGAGCGGCCACATCGCCGCCATCGGCTTCGATTTGTACTGCCAGATGCTCAAACAAAGCGTCGCGCGGATGCAGGGCCGTCGCGTCGCACGTCCGGTTGAGGTCGGACTGCGTGCCGATTTTCTGGTGATGAGCGAGGCGATGATGCTCCAGGCTGCAAAAGGCGCCACGCCCGCATTTTTACCCTCCACCTTCATCGAGGATGCGAAAACGCGCATCACCGCCTACCGTCAGCTCGGCGAGATCATGACGCGCAAGGAACTCGACGACCTCGAAGCGCAATGGCGCGATCAGTTTGGAGAAAAACTTCCGCATGCTGTCACGAATCTGATCACTTGCGCCTCCATCCGTCTCGCCGCCGCGCACAACGGCATCAGCGATGTCGAAATCAAGGAGCGGAAACTGATGCTGACGCGCAATGGCAAGATGGTGATGATCCAGGGCAAATTTCCGCGCCTCACCGCCAAGGAAGGGCACAAGCAGCTCATTGAGACGCTGGCGATGCTGCGGACGCTTTGATCAAACGAGCAGCGCCGCCAGTTCGTCATCGAAGAGCTGCTGCGCCGTGGCCTCTCCCATTGCGTAGCCGCTTTTTAACCGGCTCGGAAACAGCGGGGACGGACGCGGGTGTGTGGTGGTGGCGACACTTATTTTTTTGCCATGCAGGCGTGCCAGTGTCATGCGGTCGGCCAGGATCTGGCGGCCCATGAACTCATGTGACGCGGCGATGGTCGCGGCCAGCTTGCCCGGCAGCAGCAGCGGTGGTTTGCCCGCAGGCTGCGTGATGCGGTGCATGATGATGTGGTCGATACCGTCATCGTTCAGCCATGGATCGACAGGCACCTCATGAGCGACGCCGCCGTCTGTGCAGTCACGACCGTCGAACTCCAGCGGTGAAAAAAGCATCGGCACGCAGCAACTGACCGCCATCGCACGGGCGAGAGGCCCCTGGGTGGCGAAGAGGGTCTCGTGACGCGACAGATCGCTCATCGCGATCATGAGTCGAGGCTGGGTGAGTGATTCGATGCCACGCTGGCCGACGAGAGACTCAAAGTGGCCGATGGCACCGATGGGATTGAGGAAGCCGGGGTGGAGATGGCGAAACACCTCCACAAACTGATGCCAGACCCATTTCGTGCGGCTGGCAAAGGAGAGATACAGCCGCGGGCTGAGCACGGCCTGGCGGATTGCTTCTGTTTCCAAGCCAGCGGCATACAGCCCGGCAGTGAGGGCACCAGCGGATGAGCCAGCCATGGCGACGGGGCGTACGCCGAGCGCATGCAGTCGCGCCATGAAGCCCGCATGCGTGGCGTAGCCCATGAAGGACGCGCCGAGGGAGATGGCGATGCGCGGCGGATTTTTCATGCCGTGGGCACCTCCTTTGAGGTTGGTGCCGAACCCCGTGATCGCAGAAACAGCACCCCACCGACCAACCCCCAGAACACATTGAACAACCAGCCCGCCAGCGAGGCGGAAATGCCCACCGCGTCCGGCACGCCGGCAATGCCTGCCAGCAGCGCCTCGAAGGTGCGCTCACGCACGCCGAGTCCCGAGACCGAGACCGGCAGCGAGGCCGCCGCATCGACGATGGGCATGGCGGTCAGCACGTCGAGCACCGGAGCCGCGCCGCCCACGGCACGCAGGCCGCAGTAGAAGCTCATGAAGAAGGCCACATGCAGAAACACGGCCACGGCGGTGGCGGACAACGTGCGTCCCCACAGCTTGGAGAAGACCCCGTGCACCTGCGCCATGCGCGAGAGGATGCCTTCAAAGATCGGCAGTCCCATGGTGCGTGGAAAGGTGCGCCGCCCCCAGGCCAGCAGGGCAGGCTTGAAGGAAATCCATGACAGCAGCAGCCCCACGACCGCGCCGCCCACATACATGCTGTAACCGATGACAAGCATGCGCGCATTCGGTCCGAAATCCGGCCACTGCGTGGCCTTGGCAGAGATGCACACCGCGAACAGCAGCGCGACGGCCACCAGCCCGGTCAGATGATCGATCACCAAAGAGATGCCCACCGGCATGGTCTTCCCCGGCAGGCGGCGTGAGAGGGACATGATTTTGTACGCGTCCCCGCCCACCACGCCGAGGGAGCTGATGTTGAAGAAGGCGCTCACGACCTCCGCCCGCAGAACCACGGCAAAGGGCAGGCCAGGCGCAAATCCGCGCAGCAGGATGTGCCAGCGCAGCGCGGTCAGCAGCAGGGAAAGAAAGGCAAACGAAATGCCTCCCAGCATCCACGGCCAGTTCGTCAGCAGCGTCCAAAAGCGCGGCGCGATCTCGCTGATGAGGTTGTGCTCCCTGAACAGCAGAAACAGCAGCACTCCGCTGATGGCCAGACGCAGGGAGATGGAGAGCAGACGCTTCAAAACGCTGGGGCAGAGGAATCAGGCCGCCGCTTTCTGCTCCAGCGCCTCGGCGATCGTGCTCACGCTTTGCAGGATGCGCTTCGCCTGGTCCTGGTCGGCCATCTTGAAGTTGAAGTGCTTTTCGATCATCACCACGAGCTGCAGCGCGTCCACGGAATCCAGCCCGATGCCCGCCGGGCCAAAGAGAGGGGTGTCGTCGCCGATATCATCTGCGGTCATGTCGAGCATGAGCTCGCTGATCATGAGTTCCTTGAGGCGCTGGCGGGTGGGCATGCTGGGGATTACGTTTTTGAAGGAGGACGCGGCAGCTTAAAGCATGCCGCCGTCGATTTTGAGGGCAGTGCCAGTGATATAGCTCGCCTCTGGGCTGGCAAGAAAGAAAACCGCCGCCGCCACCTCGGCAGGTTTCGCAAAACGGCGCATCGGGAGCTGCATTTTGAGCGCTTTGAGGTGCTCCGGCGTCCAGTCGGCTGGCAGGCCGCCTTCAATGTAGCCGGGGCACACCGCGTTCACCGTGATGCCCATACGGGCGGATTCCTTGGCCAAACTCTGCGTCAGCCCGATCACGCCAGCCTTTGCCGCCGCGTAGTTCGTCTGCCCGGCAGGCGATGAAATAGCGCTGAGCGAGGCGATGTTCACAATCCGCCCCTGTCGCTGCCGCATCATCACCGGCAGCACCGCCTGGCAGCCGTGGAAGACCGCGTTCAGGTTCGCATCAAGCACGCGTGACCATTGGTCCTGCGACATGTTCGCCAGCAGCGCGTCTTCGTGGAAGCCGGCGTTGTTGATCAAAACACCCAGCGCACCCGCTTTGGTCTCGATTTCGGCCAGCGTGGTCTTCCAGGCCTCGGGAGAGGTGATTTCGAGCGTGATCAAATCGGCGCGTCCTGGAAAGCGCGCCGCCAGCTCCTCGGCACGCTCACGGCGCTCACGCACGCCCAAAAACACGCGGCAGTCCGCCTCCTTCGTGAGGAAATATTCGGCGAGGGCGAGGCCCAGCGCCCCATTCGCGCCGGTGATCAGGATATTGCGGCTCATGCTTCTTGCATTGGAGTTTCACGCTCAAGGTTTCAAGCGAAGAGATGCACCCCACACCTGCGGCGATCTCACCCCAGGCCGTGCTTCGCCGCCTGGAATCACGATTTGATCGCTCCAGAGAACCGCATTCGTCGTGACGAGTGAAAACGGCACTTCGCCCGCTATGGACCACGACTGCGATTTAAGGTCAAAGGCCAGAACATCACGCGGAAAGCCCGGATGCTTCGATTTGGGCTCGAAATTCACGTTCGCGCCGTCATCACCGCCGATGATCAGAATTTTGCCATCGACCACTGAAGCCGGATTCGGAGCGGCGACGGCCACGCGGGGCATGTCGGGCAGATTTTGCCAGCCTTTGTCCGGATTGTAGCTCCACGCATCGTTCAGCCACTCGCGTTCCGGTTTACCATCGGGGCCGGGTTTTAAAGCAGCGCCTCCGAACAGATGCACCGCGCCCTTCGCTGCGGCCATGCTGCTCAAGATGCGCGGTTTGCCGGGGCAGGGGGGCAGTTCCTGCCATTTTGCGCCCTCTTGCTCCAGGTCGAGCGCCCAGAAAGTATTCATCGCGCTGGTCGCGGTGGGTGTTTCGATGCCTCCGGCGATGTAGATCACGTCATTCAGCACGCAGCCCGCCATGAAGGCGCAGGGTTTCGGCAGCGGCGGCAAGGGAGCTTCTTTTTGCAGCCGAACCACCTCGCGAAAATGCTCCGTGGCATTCCCGCCGCCGATGATAACAGGTCCTTCTGGCGTGGTGATGCTCACGCCGTAGCCGTTGGGTTTCGGTAGCTTGCCAAGGATGCGCCACTGACCGTCTGGTTTGTCGAGCGCGAAGATCGTGTCATGCCAGAGCTTCGTGCCGCCTTCCCACGGCATTTTGTCGATGAAATGCGTGCCACCGGCCACGATGAGCGCTCCACTGCTCACACCTGCAAAGGAGCCGGCGAAGCCTCGTTTATCCGGCAGCGGCGGAAGCTGCGACCACTTCAAATCAGCGGCGGTAGCGGCAACGGTGAGAGACATGAAGAAAAGAAGCGTGCGGCGCATGAACGGCACTTAACGCGGTTTTGCTGATAGTTCCGGCACGTTCGGTGCTTATTTTGGCACTCCAATGCTCACCCTCTCCGGCAAATCCCACGGCAAATTCTGCGACGGCGTCTCGCGTCGCGATTTCATGCGCATCGGCGGTCTCGCCATGGGCGGCTTGTCGTTGCCGGAGCTTTTGAAGGCCGAGGCGGAGGCCAAAGCGGGCCGCAGCTTCAAGTCGGTGATCATGATTTACATGTGCGGCGCTCCGCCGCATCAGGACATGTATGATTTGAAGATGGACGCGCCGCTGGAGATTCGCGGACCCTACAAACCCATCAAGACCGCCGTCCCCGGCATCCACATCTCCGAGCATGCGCCGCGTCTCGCCAAGATCATGGACAAGCTGGTGCCCATCCGCAGCATGTGGGGCTCGCCCAATGGTGCGCATGACAGCTTCATCTGCTACACCGGCAAAGCGCCGCCCCCGAACGGTGGCAATGCTCCCACCGGCCGTCTTTCCGATCCGCCTTCTTTCGGCTCAGTCATTTCCAAGCTCAATGGCCAGGCTGATCCTGCGATCCCTGCCTTCGTCGGCCTCGCGCCCAAGGCCGGTCATCCGCCCTACGGCTCGCCGGGGCATCCAGGCTACTGCGGCAACACGCACTCCGCCTTCCGTCCGAATGGCGCGGGTGTGGAGGATCTCCAACTCAACGGCATCACGCTCGACCGCCTCGAAGATCGCCGCTCGCTCCTCACCGGTTTCGACAATTTCCGCCGCGAAATCGACGCCAGCGGTCTCGTGAGCAGCATGGACGCCTTCAACCAACAGGCGTTGAACGTCCTCACCAGCAGCAAGCTGCTCAACGCGCTCGATTTGACCAAGGAGACCGTCAAAACGCGCGAACGCTACGGCAAAGGTGATCCAAAAAACTACGGCGATGGTGCGCCGATGAACCTGGAGCACTTCCTGCTAGCCCGCCGCCTCGTCGAAGCCGGTGCGCGGGTGGTGACGCTGAATTTCGGCCGCTGGGACTTCCACGACAACAATTACCCCCAGCTCCTCCGCCATCTGCCGCTCTTCGACCAGGGCATGAGCGCCCTCGTCGAGGATCTGCACGAGCGTGGCCTCGATAAAGACGTGGCCGTCGTTGCTTGGGGCGAGTTTGGCCGCACGCCGATCGTGAACAAGGACGGTGGTCGCGATCACTGGCCGCGTGTCGGCGGCGCGTTGCTCGCTGGTGGCGGTTTGCGCACCGGCCAGGTCATCGGTGCCACCGACAAACTCGGCGGCGAACCCACCGAGCGGCCTGTGCATTTCGGCGAGGTTTTCGCCACGCTCTACAAGCACATGGGCATCGACACCGTGAAGACCACGCTCAACGACCTCACCGGTCGTCCGCAGTATCTCACGGATTCATGGCAGCCGATGCCGGAGCTGATTTGATGCGGAGACGTGGCTTGCCTCGACTCATTTTAGAGCGTAGGCACTTCCATGGCCCCGATTAAGACCACACTACCCGAGGGCCTGACTCTCAAAGAAGGCGACGAAGCAGATCTTCGTGTGGTCATTCAAGATGGCGTCCTGGTCGTGACCAAGGTTCTGCGGCAAAAGAGCTCGGAATCCCCCACTGCCGACTACAAGGTCAAGCTGGGTGCCTGGAATCGAAAGTAACGTGCTCGGAAAGGCTTGTGGAGTAGGCGGCGTACTTCGATGCGCATGTCGTTCCCGCATCCAGTTCATCCCATCAGCCGCCGTGACATGATTCAGGCGGGCGCGGTCGGCTTGCTGGGCCTCGGGATGAATCATCTCAGTGCGTTGCAGGCGATGACCGCAGCCACGCAGCCGGCACGGGCCAAATCGGTGATCTACATCTTCCTCAGCGGTGGTCTGGCGCAGCAGGAGAGCTTCGACATGAAGCCGGACGCACCGATGGAGTATCGTGGCGAGTTCAAGTCCATCCGCACACGCACTCCCGGTCTGCACATCTGCGAGCATTTGCCGAATTTGGCGCGCATTTCGAAAAAGTGGTCTCTCGTGCGTTCGCTCACGCATGGCAGCAGCGATCACTCGCTGGGGCATCACATCATGCTCACGGGCCGCAGTGATGCGCCGCTCGGCTTTGATCCCAGCAAGCCGAAGAAGTCCGATCATCCCAGCATCGCCGCGCTCGCCACCGCACTGCTGCCGAAGCGGAAGGACAATCTACCGCCATCCATCGTGCTGCCAGACAAGCTCGTGCATCGCGTGGGTCGCACGCTCGCAGGCCAGTTCGGTGGCATGCTCGGTTCGCAGCATGATCCATGGTTCTTGGAGATGTCGCCCTACCACCCGGATCACTATGGAGCTTATCCGCAGTATCTGTTTCATCATGAGCGCGGCTTTGAAAAAGACGAGAAGCTGAAGTTCCAAGCCCCGCATCTTTCCCTGCCGCAGGGACTGACCCTCGACCGGGTGATGGATCGCGTCTCGCTGCGCAACGCGTTCGAAGCGCAAACCAACGATCTCACCGCGCTCGCGGGTGATGAAGCCTTCGATTCCACCCGTCAGGCCGCTATCGGCCTGCTGAGCAACCGCAAGGTGCATGACGCGTTCAGCTTGGAGAAAGTCGATCCCAAGCTCCTCGACCGCTACGGTCGTCACAGCTTTGGCTGGTCGCTGCTCATGGCCAAAAACCTCGTGCAGAGCGGCGTGCGGCTCGTGCAGGTCAATCTCGGCAACAACGAGACCTGGGACACGCACCAGGCCGCGTGGCCGAATCTGAAGAACTTCCTGCTGCCGCCGATGGATCAAGCCGTGAGCGCCTTGATCGAAGATCTCGACGCCAGCGGCCAGCTTGATGAGACGCTCATCGTCATGGGTGGAGAATTTGGCCGCACGCCGAAAATTTCCAGCATCACCCCCACGGCACTGCCAGGCCGTAATCACTGGGGCCACGCGCAGAGCATCTTACTCGCGGGCGGCGGCATCCAAGGAGGCCGCGTCATCGGCGAGACCGACAAAATCGGCGGCTATCCCATCAGCGACGCTCAAACGCCGGAAAACTTCGCCGCCACCATCTACGAAGCGCTCGGCCTCCCTCGCGAAACCATCTGGAAAGACTTCACCGGCCGCCCACACACGCTCTACATGGGTTCGCCGATTGGCGGGTTGGTGTAAATTGGTCCGCACTTCGCGAAGCGCGCCGAAGGCAATCCCCTGTGCGGCGCGTGGCAGATTCTTGGTTTTGCTAAACTGTAAAACCCTCGGATAGGAACCGTGCAGTGACGCATTGCGGACATTCGGCACGATGTAATATGGCGGAGCACTGCACAGAGGACTGTGCGGGCCACTTTGGAGTCATTCGTCGTGCCATTTGCTCTTCAGCGCATCCCACTCGTCATCCGGTTTCCGCTTCAATCCACGCCACTCGGGCACCTGCATCACCACCTGCTCGATCAAATCAGTGCACTTCTCGGCAATCGTCACCAGCGTCTGTCGCATGCCCGCTGCCTCGGCGATTTGGATCATCTTTTCATGCTCCAGGCCGCCGCTGACGCGTTTCGCCTCTTCACTGTCACGCTGCACTACGCGCAGCACGTCCTCGGTATGGCGCGGCAGCCAACGGCGGTTCTCGGCGAGCACGGCGGCCAGTAGCGGCTGTAACTCGGACTTCCAGCCTTCGTCGAAGAGTTCGGCGAGTTTTCCACGCTTTTCGCCGATGCGCATGTAGTGCGGTTGGATCGCCTCCACCGGCGTCGCGGCCATGTCGCGGAAGGTTTTGGGCCAGTCGATGCCCAATTCACCGCCAATCGTGTGAAACGTGAATTGATCCTGCACGATGCGGTTTCGCGGCGTGTAAACGCCATCCAGCAAATGCATATGAATGCCGGGCTGGATCGACTTGATCAACGAATCGCCGACAATGTGAACCATCCAGCCCAGCGCGTAAGCCAGACCACGCTCGGAGGTCATGTCATCGCGAATCGCGAGCGCGCAGTAGTCCGCGAGATGATCCCACGGCACTCGGAGGCTTACGTCTGGCTTGGCCCAGCCGAAGACGAGATGTGCACGGCCATAGAACAGCTCGTGAATCTGCCTGGGACGATACATCTGCCCGTCATGCACAAGCACCCACGGCCTCACCGCGCCACTGGTGAGCGGGCTTTTCTCCAGCGGCACGGTGCCAAAGCCGACCGCCCGTCCTGTATCGACGCACACAGCTTCCGGCATCACCTGGATGTCACAGCCGAGATACGCGCCGCAGAGGAAGCTCGGCAGATGCCGCTCAATGATCGATGTGATGGGTAGGCCGCGTCCCTTCGCCGCTTTCGCCGCGAGGATGCCATACATGGTGTGTCCGATCAGTCCGCTCATGTTTTGAACTCAACGCCGTCGTGGCAAGAGAGCTGTCACTGCCCGCGTAGGTTTGCGGTCATGCTCTCAATCTATTCCAAATCCAGCGGCGGCTTCTGCGATGGTGTGTCGCGTCGAAACTTCCTCAAAATCGGCGGACTCGCCATGGGCGGGTTGACGTTGAATGATGTGCTGCGCGCCGAAGCAGCGCAGAAAGCGGGCAAGTCGCACAAGGCGGTGATCATGGTCTTCCTGCCGGGCGGTCCGTCGCATCAGGATATGTTTGATTTGAAGCCGGATGCGCCGAGCGAGATCCGTGGCGAGTTCAAACCGATCTCCACCAACGTCCCCGGCATCCAAATCTGCGAGCATCTGCCGCGTCTCGCCAAGATGATGGACAAATGCACGCTCATCCGCTCGCTGGCCGACTGCGACAGCGGCCACGATGCCTTCCAGTGTCTCACCGGACGCAGCGCGAAGCGCCAGCCGCCCGGCGGCTGGCCGTCGATGGGTTCCATCGTTTCCAAGCTCGAAGGCAGTGTAAATCCGGCCATGCCCGCGTTTGTTGGGCTCGCGCCAAAGATGGGCCACATGCCCTGGGCCCGCACGGGCGAGCCGGGTTACCTCGGCGTCGCACATGCGCCTTTCCAGCCGAATCGCGGCGGCGGCACGGAGGACATGTCGCTCAATGGCATCACACTCGACCGTCTCGGCGACCGCAAGACGCTGCTGAGCAGTTTTGACAATCTGCGCCGCGATCTCGACGCCACCGGCCTCATGGGCGGTGTGGATGTCTTCAATGAACAGGCGCTTAATGTGCTGACGAGCCCCAAGCTGCTTCACGCGCTTGATTTGAACCGCGAAGACCCGCGCATCGTCGAGCGCTACGGCAAAGGCGAGAACCGCAACCGCGACGACGGTGGTCCGCGCCTCACCAGCCACTTCCTGATGGCCCGTCGTCTCGTGGAAGCCGGTGCTCGTGTCGTGACGCTCGCCTTCAGCCGCTGGGACTATCATTCGAACAACTTCGGCCAGCTTCGTGAGGATTTGCCGCTGCTCGACGCTGGATTGACCGCGCTCATCACCGATTTGCACGAGCGTGGTCTCGACCAGGATGTCTCTGTAGTCGTCTGGGGCGAATTCGGCCGCACACCGAAGATCAACGACAAAGGCGGCCGCGATCACTGGCCGCGTGTCGCCTCCGCGTTGCTCGCCTGCGGCGGCATGCGCCACGGTCAGGTCATCGGTGCTACCGATAAGCACGCCGGCGAACCTACCGACCGCCCCGTCGCCTTCGGCGAAGTCTTCGCTACGCTTTACAAGCAAATGGGCATCGACGTGACCAAAGCCACGCTCACGGATCTGACCGGCAGGCCGCAGTATCTCGTGGATGGCAATCTGCCGATGGCGGAGCTGGTTTGAATAAGATGTCGCGAAGCGACTTACGCCGACAAGATTCCCATTCTCAGCCCGTAGGTTCTCGCCGTCATGAACCTGCCACGCCTCACCCTCCTCGCCGCCCTCGCGTCTTCCTCGGCTTTTGCTGCCGATGCACCGCGTCCGCTGAATTTCGCGAACGACATCGTTCCCATCCTCACCAAGGGCAGTTGCAACAGCGGCGGCTGCCATGGCAAATCGGGCGGGCAGAATGGCTTCAAGCTCTCGCTGCTCGGCTTTGAGCCGCAGGAGGACTATGAGCACATCGTGAAGGAAGCCCGTGGCCGGCGTGTGTTTCCGGGATCGCCGGAGCAGAGCCTGCTTTTGACGAAGGGCACCGCTCAACTGCCCCACGGTGGCGGCAAGAAGCTTGATCCGAACTCCGAGGACTACGCCGACATCACCCGCTGGATTCGCGAAGGCATGCCCTACGGCAAGGACACCGATCCGAAGATGGCCAGCATCAGCGTCGAGCCTTCGAAGCTCACCATGCCGCTCAAAGGCGCGCAGCAGCTCAAAGTGACCGCTCATTACACCGATGGCAGCACACGCGATGTCACCAAACGCGCTCTCTATGAAGCGAACGAGAAAGCAATGGCCGAAACGACCGAGACCGGCCGCGTGCAGCTCTTTGATCTGCCGGGCGATGTCGCCGTGATGGTTCGCTACCAGGGCAAAGTCTCGACCTTCCGTGCCACCGTGCCGCTGGGTGCTCCTGTCGATAAACTGCCGCCCGTAAGCAACTTCGTGGACGATCTCGTCTTCGCGAAATTAAAGACCATCGGCATGCCACCCTCCGATTTGGCCGATGACGGCACCTTCGTCCGCCGCCTCACGCTCGATCTCACCGGACGCCTGCCCACCGCCACCGAGATGAAGGACTTCATGGCCTCCAAAGATGCCAACAAACGTGCCGCACTGACCGACCGCCTGCTCGACAGCCCGGAATACGCCGAATACTTCGCCAACAAATGGAGCGCCCTGCTTCGCAACCAGCGTACGCAGCCCACCTTCGCGCGTGGCAGCTATCTCTTCTATTCATGGATTCGCGACAGCATCGCGGACAACAAGCCTTACGACCAGTTCGTTCGTGAAGTCGTCGCCGCCGCAGGTGACCTCGAACAGAACCCGCCCGTCGCGTGGTATCGGCAGGTGAAGGAGCAGAAGCAGCAGATGGAGGACGTCGCGCAGCTCTTCCTCGGCACGCGCATGCAGTGCGCGCAGTGCCACCATCATCCCTTCGAGAAATGGAGCCAGCAGGACTACTACGGCTTCGCTGCCTTCTTCAGCAACGTGAGCCGCAAACCGTCCACCTTCATCGGTGAGGAGACCATCTTCCACAAACGCGGCATCGCTCAGACGCAGAACATCCGCACCAAGGAAAACGTCATGCCCACCAGCCTCGGCGGCAGCGCTTTGAAGCTGAAACCCGAACAAGACCCACGTCACGCCCTCGCTGAATGGATGAGCGCGAAAGACAATCCCTTCTTCGCCCACACGCTGGTGAACCGCTATTGGAAGCACTTCTTCAATCGCGGCCTCGTCGAGCCGGAGGACGATATGCGCGAAACCAATCCGCCCGTGAATCCCGAATTGCTTAGCGCTCTCGCCGCCGACTTCGTGAAAAGCGGCTACGACATGAAGAAGCTCATTCGCACCATCGTCACGAGCACAACGTATCAGCTCAGCGCCGTGCCGAACGCGCACAACGCCAAGGACCGGCAGAACTTCAGCCGCTACTATCCAAAGCGCCTCAATGCCGAGGTGCTCTACGATGCCGTGAACACGCTGCTTGATGTCGAAAGCAATTTCGCCGGTCAGGCTCCTGGAACCCGCGCCGTCGCGCTGCCTGACAACAGCTACAACCAAAGCACCTACTTCCTCAGCGTCTTCGGTCGTCCTGATTCCTCCAGCGCCTGCGAATGCGAGCGCACGCAGGAGGCCAGCCTTGCGCAGAGCCTGCACCTGCTGAACGCCGCGGACATCCAAACCCAGCTTTCCCGAGGCAATGGACGCGCCGACGTGCTCACCAAGGACGCCCGACCTGACGACGACAAGATCACCGATCTCTACCACATCGCCCTCAGCCGCGAACCCAACGCCGACGAAGTGAAATTCGCCCACGCGCATCTCGACAAGAAAACCACCGGCAAAACCGGCGACGAGGCCTTCAAAGGCAAAAAAGAGGCCTATGAGGACATCTTGTGGGCGCTGCTGAACACAAAGGAGTTCCTCTTCAATCATTGATCGAGAGCGCCGCTTCATGCGGAGCGCGGATGCCCTCATCCGCCTTCCAAAATCCAACTCAGGACCTGCCAAACGCCCATGAACACTCGTTCCATGTCTCGCTGCCATTCTGCATTTCATATCGTTCCGTTCATCCTTGTCGCTTGCGCTGCTTCAGCGTTCTCGCAGGCCACATTCCCCACGCCCGCGCTCACCGGCATCGCTCCACTCGGCTCCAAAGCCGGCGCGACCGTCGAACTCACGCTTCGCGGCACTGATCTCGATGCACCCATTGCGATTCTGCTCAACGAACGCTCGATTCCCGTCAAAAGCCCGAAGCCCAACGTCGTCAGCCTCGCGTTACCCGCCGACCTGAAGCCTGCGCTCTACGATCTTCGTTTCGTCGGTCGCTACGGCGTCTCCAATCCGCGTGTGTTTGAAATCAGCACGCTCGACACCGTCGAATCTCCCGGCACGAACACCAAGGCCGACAAAGCGCACAAAGTCGTGCTGAATTCCGTCATCCAGGGCGCCTTCAAGTCCGCCGCGCCGCACTGGTTCACCTTCGACGCGAAAAACGGCCAGACGATCACCGCTACTTTCAATGGGCGTCGTTTCGACACGCGCACGGAGCTTCTCGCCGCCGTCAGCGCGCCCACCGGCCGCGAACTCGCCCGCATGCGCGATGGCGTGCTCACCTTCACAGCGAAAGCCGACGCCACCTATCGCCTCCGCTTGAACGAACTCATGTTCCGCCCCGGCGATGACTACAGCTACCGCGTCACACTCAGCACCACACCGCCTCCGGCCCGTCTCGCCAGCAAAGCAGGCCCTGTGCGTCCCGTTCAGATCGGTCAGACCATTCAAGATGCCTTCCTGCCGCTCGGTGCTGCTCATAGCTTCGATCTCGCCTTCAAAACCGGCGAGAAATTCATCATCGAGGTCCATTCGCATCAACTCGGCCATCCCACCGATCCACAGCTCGTCATCGAGAACCTCAAGGCCGACGGCACACTTACCGCGCAGGCCGAAGTCGCTGACGCGCCCGCCATCACACCCGCGCCGAGTCTCGCCGTGCTCAACCGCGATCCCTCCTACGCCTACGAGGCCAAGGCCGACGGCACTTTTCGCCTCACGCTGAACGACGCCTTCGGCTCCACGCATCCGTTTGAGCTGCGCATCCTCAAAGAAGCGCCCAAACCCCCGGCGCTCATCGCCATCAATCCCATCCTGCCCGGAGCGAAAACCAAGACCGCCGAGTCCGGCAGCTCCAACGTCCCGCGCAACGGCATCGCCGCGCTCGAAGTTGTCGCGCCGAACCGCAACGCTTTGAGCGAAGCCATCGAATTGAAGGCGGAGAACCTTCCCGCAGGCGTCACTTGCCTCGGCGGCTTCATTGGCAAAGCCCAGTCTCTCGGCTACATCGCGTTTCAAGCCGCGGCCGATGCTCCCGCAGGGGCCAGCGTGCTCAGCGGCATCTCCAAAAGCCAGTTCGTCAGTTACAACGTGACCGACATGACCAAAGAAAGCCCGCTCTACCGCACCTCGGGCGCTCCCGCCCTCGGTGTGAGCACGCAAACCGCGCCCGCCTTCATCCAGACCGAGAAAACCGACATCCTCGAAGTCGCCGCCGACGCCAAACTCGAAATCCCCCTCAAAGTCACCCGCCACGCCGAGTTCACCGACGCTCTCAAATTGAAAGTCCTCGGCCTCATCGCAGACGTCACCAAAGCCCCCGAGGCCGACATCGCCGCCAAAGCAGCCGATGGCAAATTCACACTCGATGTGAAGACCCTCAAGCTCGCCCCCGGCGACTACGGCATCATTCTCCAAGGCCCCGCCAAGATGAAAATGCGTCGTGGAGTCGAAGAACTCACCGCCGCCGAAGCCGATGCCAAAAAAGCCGTCGAGGCTCAAGCGGTCGCCAAAAAGCAGCTCGACGCCGCCAACGCCGACGCCACGCCGAAGAAAGCAGAACTCGTCAAAGCGGCCACCGCCGCAGTCAAAGCCGCCGACACCGCCAAAGCCACTGCCGACAAGCTCGTCAAAGACCTCACCGCCAAAGCCGCGCCCAAAGAGGCCACATTCATCGTCTATTCCAATCCCATCCGCATCCGCGTGAAGGAGGCCGCCAAAAAATGAAAGTCATCATTCCATCCGTCATTATTTATTCGTCGTTCGTCATCGCCGCATCTGCGGCCCCGATTGATTACGACACACAGGTTCGTCCCTTCCTGAAGGACAACTGCATCGCCTGCCATAACAAGACCACGACCAAAGGCGGCCTCAACATGGAGACGCCGGAGTTGATGACCAAGGGCGGCGAGACGGACGTGGGCATCATCCCTGGCAAAGGCGCGGAAAGCATCATGTACCAGGCTGCGGCGCATACCTGGGACTCTGAGATGCCACCGAAGGGCAACAAAGTGGGCGCGGTGAACCTCACCACCGAACAGCTCGCGCTTTTCAAAGCTTGGATCGATGAAGGCGCGAAAGCCTCGCCGAAACGGGAGGTCATCATTTCCTGGGAACCATTGCCACCGGGGTTGCAGACTATCTTCGCCATCGCTGTCACATCGCAGGGCGATTTCGCCGCCGCCGCGCGCGCCAATCAAATCAGCATCTACCATCTGCCAACGCAGAGTCTCGTCACCAAGCTCACCGACGAAACCTTGCTCAAATCCGGCCTCTACAAGCAGCCCGGAGTCGCGCATCGCGATGTCGTGCAATCTCTCGCCTTCAGCCCCGATGGAACCCGTCTCGCCACCGGCAGCTTCCGCGAGGTGAAGCTCTGGAAACGCGAAAACAAGCCCGCCGTCGCGCTCGTGCCGACGCATCCGAAGTTCACCGCCACGCAGGAGGCTGACAACTCGATCAAGATCACTGAAACCGCAGGTGGGAAGCTCATTTCGCACGTCAAGACCGACCTCGTCGGCGAGCAGGCCGTGGCGCAGCGCACGCTTGCAGCTTCACGCGCCGTTTTGGAGGTCGCTTATCAAAATGAAGCCATCAAAAAGGCCGAGACCGATGCCACCGAACAGACGAACCGTTTGAAGAAAGCCAACGAACTCGCCGAACTCGCGAAGAAGAGCCTTGAGGACAAAAAGAAGGACCTGAAGACCAAGCAGGACGCCCACGCCGCCGCTGACAAGGCCGCGAAAGACCTCGATGCGCAAATCGCGCAAGCTTCTGCGGGCAAGCCGGATGAAGCCCTCGCCAAAAAGCAGGCGGAGGCTCAAGCCATCGCCGCCAAGACTGCTGCGGATCTCGCCCAGACCCAGGCGGTTCTCAAAAAAGCCGAGGCCGCCATCGCTGCTGCCGATCCGAAGACGACACCTGAACTTATCGAACTCGCCAAAGCGGGCCTCGAAGAGAAAAAGAAGACCGTGAAGCCAAAGGAGGATGCCAAAGCCGCCGCCGACAAGGCATTGAAGGCCATCGCCGATCAAATCGCTGCCGCGCCGAAAATGAAGGTGGATGACGCGATGCTGAAAAAGCAGACCGAAGCCAAGGAAAAGGCTGACAAAGCCGCCACCGACCTCAAATTGGCCCAGGAAGCCCTCACACGCGGCGAGGCCGCCATCACCGACACCGCGAACGAAATCAAACTCGTCACCGAAAACGAGAAGAAGGCCAAACAGACCGTGCTGGATGCCAAAGCACGTCTCGAGGTCGTGAAGAAGGAATCCGAGAAGGCGAACGCCGAGCGTGATCTCGCCACCAAGGCGCTCGCCGCCTCCATGAAAAAGGCCAAGGCGCTGCAATTCTCACCCAACGGCCTCGAATTGATCGCCATCTTCGATGCCGGCCCGCAGCTCGCGTGGAGCACCGTCACCGGCAAACCCATCGCATCCGGCAGCACGAGCACCACCTGGATTCTTGAACGCGCCTTCGGCACGGGGGATGGGAAATCACTCATCACCGACCGCGCCAACAGCATCGCCTTCAGCCCTGATGGCAAAACACTCGCCATCGGCAGCGGCGAGCCTTCGCGCAGCGGCGACATCACCTTGTGGGACATCGAAACCGGCAAGCTCACCAAGGATTATGCCGAGCGTCATCTCGACAGCGTCTTCGCGCTCGACTTCACGCCCGATGGCAAGCTCCTCGCCTCGGGCGGAGCCGACAAGGCCGTGCGCATCACCGATTTGAGCACCGGCAAAGTCGTGAAGGTTTTTGAAGGCCACACGCATCATGTGCTGGGCGTTTCGTGGCGCGCGGACGGCCGCATGCTTGCCAGCAGCGGCGCGGACAACGTCGTCAAAGTCTGGGATTGGACCACCGGCGACCGCCGCAAGAACGTCGATGGCTGGGACAAAGAAGTCACCGGCATCCGCTACCTCGGGGCGGCTGATCAGATCGCCACCAGCGCCGGTGACACCAAGCTCCGCCTCATCACCAGCGATGGCGGCGAGGTGAAAAAACTTCCCGGCTCGACCAGCTTTCTGCAATCACTCGCGACCAATCGGGCCGGTGATCTCATCCTCGGCGGTGATGAAGACGGCATCGTTCGCGCCTGGGACGTTGCCTCCGCGAAAGAGATCGCGGTGTTCAAGCCCTAACGTGATGACGGGCGTGCGCCCCGTTTGACCAGGCACGGCTTGCCTTGACATGGCCGCCCGTTCAAGGCTCTCTGAACGAGCGTATGCAACCATCCTACGTCCTCCAAAAAATCCACGCTGGTGAAACCGTCATCACGGCGAAGTCCTGCTACACCGATCCCGAGCTGGTCGAAATGATCGCCTCATCCGGCTTTGACGCCGTGTGGATTTGTCTGGAGCACAAGCGCGTGGATGCATCGATGGTTTACGCGCTCATCCAGGCATGTCGGCTCGGCGGAGCGGATGCGCTGATCCGCGTGAAGCCGTCGAACTACACGGACGTGCTTCATCTCATCGAAGCCGGTGCGCGGGGGATCATGCTGCCGCGCGTGAAACATCCCGACGAGGTACACGAGGTGGTGCGGGCGATGAATTTTCCGCCGCTCGGTGCGCGCGGCTACGATGGCATTCATGCGGAGGCGGATTTCGGCCGCATCCCGCCTGCGGAATATCTGGTGAAGGCAAATGACGAGAACTTCCTCGTCGTGCAGATCGAGGAGCCTGAAGTGGTGCCATACATTGATGAGATCGCGGCCACGCCGGGTGTGGATGTGCTGTTTGTCGGTCCCGCTGATCTCACGCTGGGCCTTGGAAAATTCGGCATGACGGATGATCCTGAAGTGCGGGCCATTTTGCAGAGCGTGGCTGATGCGTGTGCACGTCACGGCAAAGTGGCGGCCATTCCCTGCGCACCGGAGCAGGTGAAGGGCTACCACGACATGGGCTTCCGCTTCTTTAATGTGATCAGCGACTTCCGCTGCGTCTCCAATGGCATGAAAGCAGCCCGCGCGGCGGTCGAAATCTGACGCGCCATGCCCGTGACCATCCACACACTCGAAACGGATCTACTCGTGGCAGGTGGTGGCATCTCGGGCGTGTGCTGTGCGCTGGCAGCGGCACGTCTCGGCACTCGCGTGATCCTTTGCCAGGACCGCAGCGTGCTCGGCGGCAATGCGAGCAGCGAGGTGCGGATGCACATCGTCGGTGCCACCGGCCTCAGCGGCGGCGAGGAATTGCAAAACGAGCTGCGTGAGGGCGGCATCATCGAGGAACTGCGCCTCGATCTCGCCGTGCAGAATCCGCAGCGCTCGCCCGCGCTCATGGACCTACTGCTTTACGACAAATGCCGCCGCGAACCGAACCTGACGCTTTATCTCAACACCATTGTCGTCAGCGCGGTGGTGGAGGACGGCCTCATTCGCGAGGTGCGTGCTGAACGGCCGTCCACGGAGGACGCCTTCATCATTCGCGCGAAAACCTTCGTCGATTGCACGGGCGATGGCCGACTCGGCATCGAGGCGGGTGCGCCGTTCATGCGCGGACGCGAGAGCCAGGCGCAGTTCGGCGAATCACTGGCGCAGGGCGATGCGGATGCGAAGACGCTAGGCTCGTCGATCATGTTCCAGGCACGCAAACACGACCGCCCGATGCCGTTTGAGGCTCCGCCGTGGGCGAGGCGCTTCAGTACGGATGATTTCAAACTGCGGCCCTACGGCCAAAGCGGCTTGGATCTAGGGCTCGAATACGGCTACTGGTGGATCGAGTGGGGCGGCTGTCTGGACACGCTGAAGGACAACGAACGCATCCGCGATGAGTTGCTCGCCATCACGCTCGGTGTGTGGAACTTCGTCAAAAACCACTCGGACATCGACGCGTCGCACTGGGCGTTGGAGTGGATCGGCTTCGTGCCTGGCAAGCGCGAGAGCCGCCGCTTCATTGGCCAGCACATCCTCACAGAGGGCGATCTGCTCACGTCTCGCGCCTTTCCTGATGCCATCGCCTATGGCGGCTGGCCCATCGACACCCATCCGCCGGAGGGCGTGGACGCGCCGGAGCTGCCGCCCTGCACGCAGCATCATCCGCCCTTCATCTATGACATCCCGCTGCGCTGCTGCGTCTCCATCGGCCCGCGCAATCTGATGTTCGCCGGTCGCAACATCTCCGCCACGCACATCGCCTTCGCCTCCACCCGCGTCATGGCCACCTGCGCCGTCGTCGGGCAAGGTGTTGGCACTGCCGCAGCGTTCGCTTTGAAGCAAAACGTTCTCCCCGCCGAGATCGCCGCCGATGTGAAACTCGTCCACGCCATCCAGCAACAACTCCTGCGCGATGACTGTTACCTGATCGGCGTCTCGAACGCAGACCCGCTCGACCTCGTGCGCACCGCCGGACAGATCACGGCCTCTTCTTACCAATCCAACTGGCAGGAGAATGGGGGCAGAAGAATGGATTCTGAGATTCTCCTGCCGTCATTCTCCTGCCAACAAGACAAATGCAGCCCTGAGATGATCCGCAGTGGCATCACGCGCATCGTTTCCAAACTCCCTCATGATCGTTTGCAGCCCGGCCTGCATCGCTGGATGAGCTGCGAACTGCCCGCCACACTCGAAATCCGCTGGAACAAGCCTGTGATGCTCCGCGAGGTCGTTTTGACCTTCGACACCGGTTTGCATCGTCTTTTGACTTTGTCACAAGCCGACGGCTACACGCAAAAAATGCTCTGGGGCCAGCCGCAGCCGGAAACGGTGAGCGACTACGAGCTTAGCGTCGAAACGCCCACCGGTTGGCAAACCGTCGAGTCCATCCAAAACAACCACCAGAGGCATCGCAAGCACTTGTCGGCCATCGCCGGGCCTGTCACCGCCCTGCGCCTCATCATCACGGCCACCCACGGCCTCGACCATGCGCGAGTTGTCGAGGTGCGGGCCTATGGGTGAGGCCGTGTGGCGTGAAACTGTCCTTTGCAATGCCCTGCGGTGCTGACGGAGGAGTTTTGGGAGAGGATTTTCGCGGTCGAATCTTCAGGCCATGCGGAACTTCTTCATCGAGTGGCAACACAAGGTTACCTCAATTTGTCAGAAGGCTTCTGGCAAATCTGACGCCAACGAGCTCCCCCAGCAGGCTATTGGGAAATCTGGGGCAATCCAAAAAGGTCAGACGCCGTCTGACCAATTGGCAATTTCCGAGAAGCCGCTTTCGAAAATTGGGAAACCCTTTCATGATCAGTTGGTCCCAACACGTACTGTTCCTCACCATCAAAGATCGGACGAACCAGCTTCTACGAGATCGAGGCCACCAACGCCGGTTGGTCTGTGCTGGAGCAGAGGCGGCACGGCAGGGCCGGGAGCACGGCATCAGAATTGAGGTGGTCAAGCTCTCGGAAGCCAAGAAGGGCTTTGTGCTGCTGCCGCGCCGCTGGGTGGTGGAACGCAGCTTTGGCTGGGCAGCACACTTCAAGCGTCTTTCCAGGGACTACGAGCGTCTGGCCTCGACTCTGACCGGCATGCACTGGCTGGCCTTCGC
>NZ_JBIIKX010000113.1:0-13039 GCF_044232965.1 Prosthecobacter sp. | reverse complement strand
TGCAAGGCAGTATCGCCGCCGGCGCCTTGCTGATCGGCGGGTTCATCTGGGGACTCATCCACCAGCGCCGCGTGCGCCGCCGGGACGCCGGGCGGCTCCGCGAGCGCCTCGCCCGTGATTTGCATGACGAAATCGGCTCCAACCTCGGCAGCATCGCACTCATCTCCGCCTACGCATCGCAGGATGATGCCACGCCGGAGAGCATGCGTGCCGACCTCGTCGAGGTCCAGACCATCGCCCGCGAGAGCGCCGACTCAATGCGGGACATGGTCCGCCTCATCAGCCGCCGAAGTGATCGCGAGTCCGAGGAGTGGAGCGCCGTCGTGCAGGGGCTCGCCCGACGCCTGCTGCGTGGCATCGACTTGGACATCCAGTTCGATGCCGACAGCCCCAGCCTGGAAACCCGGCGGGAACTGTATCTCTTCATCAAGGAAGTGCTGCACAACATCGCCACACACTCGCGAGCCAAGCATGTCCGCCTCCACACCCGCCGAAATCGAGACCGAATGACCGTCGAGATCAGCGACGACGGCATCGGCTTCGATCCAGCAGGCCCATCGGCTGGTCACGGCCTTTCCAATCTGCGTGAACGCGCCACCACGCTGCATGGCGAACTCCACATCCAAAGCGAGCCCGGCCACGGCACCCGCATCACCCTCACCCTGCCTGAATGAGCGACACCGATCCTATCCACGTCTGGTTTGTCGAAGATCACGACGCTTTCCGCCGCAGCCTCGAACGCCTTTGCACACCCCGGCGCGGTCTCGCTCCTCCGCGCTCCTTTGCCAATGCTGAAAGCATGCTCGCCGCCCTCGCTCAGAGCACTGAAAAACCCCAGGTGCTGCTGCTCGATGTCGGCCTTCCAGGTCGCAGCGGCCTCGAAGTCCTCGGTGACATCCACAATCACGCCCCCGACTGCCGCGTCGTCATCCTCACCGTCTTTGAAGACGAGGCGAAGATCAGCCAGGCCATCAGCGCCGGAGCCTGCGGCTACCTTCTCAAGACCTCCACGCCCGACGAGATCGCCGATGCCATCATCGAAACCTTCCACGGCGGTTCGCCCATGTCACCGCACGTCGCCTCCAGCGTCGTGAAGCTCCTCGCCCGCCTCACCAAGCCCGTGACATCCGCTATCGCCCTCAGCCCGCGGGAGCTGGAACTCCTCCGCTGCATGGTAGAAGGCCTCACCGCTAAAGAGATCGCTGCCCGTCTCGCCATCAGCATCCACACCGCCGACACC
This sequence comes from Prosthecobacter sp., assembly GCF_044232965.1. Lineage (GTDB taxonomy): Bacteria > Verrucomicrobiota > Verrucomicrobiia > Verrucomicrobiales > Verrucomicrobiaceae > Prosthecobacter. The sequence continues at coordinate 11,799 of NZ_JBIIKX010000113.1, read as the reverse complement.
CACACCCGCAATCTCTACAGCAAACTCAGCGTCCGCAGCCGCGCCGCTGCCGTCGCTCGTGCCATGCGGGAAAAGCTGGTGTGAACCAACATTCAATCACGAATCCGTTCATCAAGGGTGCCCAGTATAACTCTCCGCCAGCACCTCGCCCAGTTTCAACACGCCTGCGGCATCGAGCACGAGCTTCTCGGGCTGTGGTGGCAAATCGAAGGCCTTGATGTGAATGAAGGCCTTATCAGCCGCAGCGAGGGCCGCGAGATCAGCGGTGATGTCGAGCTGGTTAAGCCCTTTTTCATCTGGCGGCGGTTGCTGGCTCACGAACCACTTCAGCGAAGGCATCGCCAAATCCACGCGACTTTGTGTGACGGTCGATTGCAGCCACTTCGCGGCTTGTTTGCGATAGGGGCCAAAGGCCATGTCATTCTCGCCTGCGTGATAAAAGATGCCTGCCAGCTCCACGGTGTGGCCTTGGTCCTTCAACTCCTGCATCGCGCTGCGCACGAAAGCGATGAACGCCGGGTAAACATGCATGTCCTTGGCCGTCGTGCCCTCGGGCGTCCAGTCATTCATCTGCGTGCCGCTGTGCGTGAACTTCGCGATGGCAATGTTGCCCTTCTCCGTGGCTCGCAGCGACTTCGCGAAGCTCAACTCTGGCCCAAAGGTGTCGTAAGCACCCGCAGGGCCGAGCGGCTCCCAACCCTTCGAGGTCTTGAAGCCACCACCGAGACTGTATTTGAAGGCGATTTGCGCATCATCCGTCGCCGCCGCTCCGAGTTCTTGTTTGAAAGCACGCTCGCCCTCCATGTTGCGATGTCCGGCGAGAACGAAGAGCTTCACCGCGCTGCCTTTGGCATAAGGCCAGGTTTTGAGTGGCCTGTCGCGACCGGTTTCGATGCCGAGCGTGCGCAGATACGCGTCTGCGTGATTCACGCCGTGCTCGAGCTGCCCGAGCGTGCCGTAGTGATAATGCAGGCCCGCCTCGCCGCCGATCTCCACCGCGTCGTGATTGGTGGGCACGTAGTCCACGAGCGGGTCCGCGTCCGCGACGGCTTTTTGCGCTGTGCGTATGGCGAGCATGTTGTCGCGGTTGTCCATGCCCCAGATCGTCTTCGTGCAAAGCTCGCCGAGGTAGAAGCGCAGGCTCGGCAGCTTCAAATCGCGCCGCCAGCACGCGATGAAGTTCTTCAAGTTCGCCGTGTAGGCCGGTTTGAAGGCCTTGTCGAACATGTCGTTCTCACCCTGATGCCACACGAAGCCTTCGATGCGATACGCAATCTTCTTTCGCTCCAGCTCCGCCAGCGACGCACGCACATGCTCAAGCGCCAGCGGGTAAAGCTTGAAGCCGTCCGGCATGTCCGGATTCCAGTCCTTGCCGAGCGTCGTGCCACCCGAAGCCACTTTGATGACCGCGATGGGTGCCTCGATACTCTGCGACACTTTTTTGGCAAAACTCAGCTCCGGCCCAAAGTAATCACGCGTCGGCTGAATCGGAATCCAGCCCTGCGAAGTCTCCATGTTCTCCCGCCCGAGCTTGTAAGAGAACAACACCTTCGCCTGCGGCTGATCCAGCCCCGCAAACTGCGGAAAGCGGTTGATGTCCTTCACCCTCGAATGCGTGCCCACCATGTTCGATTGGCCCGCGAAGATGAAAACGCGCAGCGTCTTGGTGTCGGCGTCAGCGCTCTGAGCGGTGACCGTGGCTAGGAGGAACAGTGCGATGAGATGCTTCATGGTTGTCGTGGTGCTGCGATCATTTGGAAGTCATTCCGAGCTGGTCGAAGAGGAACGCGAGCACGTCTGACTTCTGCGCGATCTTCTCGGACAAGGCTGTGCCCATGCCGTGCCCTGAGGCGGAGCTGAAGCGAGCGAGCACGGGGTTCCCTGAGCTGGTGGCGGATTGCAGCGCGGCCGTCATGCGGCGGCTGTGCGCGGGATTGACTCGTCCGTCGGTTTCGCCAGCGAGGAAAAAGACCGCTGGATAGGGCGTGCCGTTTTTCACCTGATGAAAGGGCGAGTAGGCGTGCAGCGCACGGAACTGTGCGGGGTCTTTCACGGTGCCAAACTCGGTCACGTTGAAGGCTCCGTTCGGATCAAGCTCGACGCGCAGCATGTCATAGAGTCCCACATGCGCGACAACGGCACGCACGAGTTGCGGATGCTGTGTGAGAAAGGCTCCCATGAGCAAACCGCCGTTGCTGCCGCCCTCGACGGCGAGTTTGTCAGCGCGTGTGTAGCCGCGCTGGATGAGGTGCTCGGCACAGGCGGCGAAGTCATCGAAGACGTTTTGCTTCTTCGTCAGATTGCCCGCGAGATGCCATTCCTCACCGTATTCGCCGCCGCCGCGAATGTTGGCGACGACATAGATGCCGCCGCGATCAAACCACAGGCGATGCTCAAAGTTGAACCCAGGCCTCATGCAGTGGCCGTAGCCACCGTAGGCATAGAGCAGAGCTGGATTGCTGCCATCAAGCGGCGTGCCTTTCCGGCGGAGAATATTGATCGGCACCTTCGTTCCATCTTTGCTGATGGCGAACTCACGCACGGCCTCGATGTCGCCAAAATCTACGGGGGAAGTGTTGAAGAGTGCGGTCTTCTCCACGCTCGTCTTAGCAGGGTCGTAGAGCATCCATGCGGCAGGTGCGACGAAGCTGGTTTGGCGAAAAAGAAGGCGCTCATTCATGACGAGCAGCCCGCCGATTCCTGACGCGACCGGCATGGGAACGATGCTTTCATGGCTGCCATCCAGATCCAACTGCCGAATGCGTGAAGGCCCTCCGATCATGTCGGCGATGAAAAGATGTTTGGCCGTGAGCAGGAAGCCCTCGATCACCGCATCACTCTCCGGCACGATCACCTTTGCCTCGCTCAGCACGCCATCGGTGGTCATCCGCAGCAGTTTGCCGCGTGGCGAGTCCTTCACCGAGCGCAGATACAGCGTGGCTCCATCATGGCTGAAGTCGATCTCCTTGATGCCGTCCTCATGCCGGGTGATCTGCCGCCAAGGCGAACCTGCCTTGGTTTCGCGGAGGTGATGGGAGAACTCGCCGCCATCGCCATTTGCCACGGTGGCGAGCAACCAGCGGCCATGATCTGAGGTGTGCAACTCGATCTCGGCGATGCGTGGGAAGTCTTTTCCGGCAGAGTATTCGTCGCTGCTCGTTGGTGTGCCCAGTTTATGATAATAGATCTGCTGGTAGAAGTTCAGATCGGCCTCGGGGCGCTCGCCTGCGTGCGGATAGCGCGTGTAGAAGATGCCTTTGCTATCTGGCGTCCATGCAGCGCTGCCGCCGCCAGTCGGGTATTGCACGCGTTTGATCTGATCCGGCAGAGCTTCGCCCGTGTCGGTCCGGTAAAAGTGCAGCGTGCCATCCTCACTGCCATGCTCCGAGAGACACACGGCGATGAGTTTGCCATCTGGCGACGGCACAAACCAATCCATCGCGACTTGGCCTTTGGGCTCGATTGCGTTCGGATCGAGCACAATCTTTTCCGACGCCAGATCATTCGGCGACGTTAGCGTAACGAGCAGGCGCTGCTGCTTCGGCGGCTGAAACTTCAGCGCAAAGAGAAGTCCAGGGCGTGCGACGAGGCCAGTATGCGAAGGCGTGTCTTTCGCATACATCGACTTCAACTTTGACTCGATGCCTGATCGATCTACCCGCGAATCCAGCCAGGTGCGCGAGTATTGATTCTGTGCGGAAGTCCACGCTTTGACCGCCGCTGAATCCCCGTCTTCAAGCCAGCGAAACTCGTCCACCACCTGCACGCCGTGGTATTCGTCCGTGACGGGTTTCTTTTCCGTCGGAGGCACAGCAGCGGAGATGGACATGGCAATGGTGAGTAGGGGAAAGAGGATGAGCTTCATGCTAGTGGAGCTGGATGAGGGCTGGTGTGTCTGTGCTGGCCTCGATGGCCTTGATGGTGTCGCGGACGGAGTTCGCTTTTTGCAGTCCGAGGTTCTTGGGGAAGTCCGGCTCTTCCTTTTCAAAGTAGTGGGCGATCTTCTCCAACTCGGGGATGGTGGCTTTGGCTTGGCTGCCATAGCCGAGGAGTATCTTCATGATTTCCGGCGTGCGCTTTTGGCTGGCCCACGGGTTTTGTTCGCGGGTGTATTTCACGAGCGCGGCCATGCCTTCTTCGATGTGATGCTGGGCCAGAACGCGCAGGCCCTCCACGCGAATGCCGTCGGCAAACATCTCGCCACTCGGCGCAGGCTGCACGATGGCCTCGTGGATGGCGGGCAGCAGCGGTTTGATCTCCTCCAGCGAGAGATTCCGATACACGGAGCCGAGGCTGCCGCGTGCGCGGCCATCTTGATTCTTCAATCCGGCTCTCACCGCCGTGTAGAGCGCCTCGCGATCCACGCCGTCCAACGAGCGACTGAGCATGCCATCGCGATCAAACAGCGCAAACGTGAGATAGCGCTGCTGCATGCCACGCGGATCGCTTTTCGTGTCCACCTGCGCCAGCAGTTCGAGCAACTGGGGCACGGTCTTCGTGGCAGGTTTGCCGATGGCGGCGAGTGCCTCAGCAGCCTTGATGCGCAACCAGAGATCGGGGGCAGCGAGTGTCTTTTGCAAGGCATCGACAGCCGGTGCTGCACGTCCGCGAAGGAAGATCAGGCCCTGACAGGCTCCGTAGCGGGCGTCGAGGCTCGGAGACGTGAGCATGTCGATCATAGCAGCGACGGGAGCGCTCTTGCGACGGCCGAGAGCCATCGCGGCTCGCTCACGGACGATGGGCGACCAGTTGCGCAGGCGTTCGAGCAATTGTTCGTCGCTCAAGGCATCGTAGAAGCTGTTGCGGTCTTTGTTATTCCAGCCACGACCGTCGTTAACGATTGCTTGGGCGGTGGCGGCATCGAGTTGAGGCACTGCGCTGGGTTTCTTGCCGGTGAGATGGATTTTCTTCAGCGGCATCGCGTAGGCCAGCAAGTAAGCGCCTGTGCAATCCCAGCCCGCATAGCTGTCGTTGCCTCGTTCCGGCGGACCTTGATGCAAAAAGCTGCCGTCCGAACGTCGAGCCAGATCATAATACCACGCGCCAAACTCCTGCATCCATGCGCCCGTGGCCTGAGGGCCGGAGTGAGCCACGCCGGGCATGGCCCAGAGCATGTTGAAGAAGTTTCCCGTGTGACCGGTGTCACGCTCAGGGCCGTGCGAGGCGAGGCTCATGCGCGAGAAGAACTCCGTGCCCTCGGATTCGCCGAGCAGGCTGAAGAGCACCGAAACCATGCCGCACTTGCCATTGTCCTCATGATTTTCGATCCACGGATGATGATCGCCGTAAGGGATGGCTCCTTTGCCAATGTAGAAGCGCAGCAGTCGAGCGCTGCGCTCGATGGCGAGATCCACCGCTGGATCTTTGACACCGGCTTCACGCGCCAGCACGAGCGAGATCGTCAGTGGAACGCCGGGTGAGTTCATCATGCCGTAACCGCCCAGGCGTCCATCGGGCCTCGCAAACCCATGACCCCATGAGCCGACAGCGCTCTGACCTTTCGCTGACTCCAGCGCGAGGCGTTTCAAACCCGGCATCACCGACTGATCACCCGTGGCTGCCACATACTCGCCGAGGAACATCATCACGTAGCCGTAGTGCCACGTCTGCATGCTGTCCGATGAATACGCCGCCGCCCATTCCGCTTCTTTTTTGATCAGCGGCAGGTAGGCAGCATCACCGCTCGCCAGCAAGGCCAGTGCATTCAGCGAGCGCGGAATGGGGTCTTGATTGGCGTAATCCGAGGCACCCATGCGGGCTGCGATCACCTTGCAGCCTTGCTCAAGGATGCGTTTCGATTTTGCGCAATCAAACGGAGCTTTAGGCGAGTAACTGCCGAGCACCGGCAGCTTCAAAACGACCTCGTCCGTCTTTCCAGCACGCCAGCGTGTCAGCATCAATTTGCCACCACCGGCCTCCGTCTCGGACAAAGTGAGCGCCTGACCGAGTTCCGTGCGTGGATCGAGCGAAAACGCTTTTCCACCAACGCCAAGAATCACATCGCCCACGGCGATCACGCCATCGGCAGGCGACTTCGGTTCCACTTTCGTGATCGCGATCTGTCGAGCGTCACTCGTCACCATCGTGTCGGAGTGCATCCAGCCGCGAAGGCCTGTAGCACCGAGATTCCAGTCGTGTTTGGCTTTGGCCGGGATCGCATCGCCCCTGGTGAAATCGGGCGGTGGAGTGGATTCGTTTTTGCCTGCTGCAAGGACGAGGCTTGGCGCTGCGAGCAGCGCGATGAGGAAGCGGTGAAGTTTCATGAAGCGTGGAATCAGTTCTGGAGTTGAGATGGCCCGATCAGAGCCTCCGCGAAGGCCTTGCCCATCAGCGCAAAGGTCTTCGCGCAGCCAAGGTAGTGATAGCCGGCATTCGAGGCACCGCGTTTCCACAGGGCTTCTTCGGCGGGCGAGATGAGCTTGGCTTCGTAGTCTTTGAGATACTCGCGCTTCTGCTGCTCGGTCATGTGACCGTCGGCGTTGGCGTGGTCTTTGTGCTTGGAGTTGAGGAAATGACCCATCTGGCGGACCTGGGCGCGTTTGTCGTCGATGGCACCGAGTTCTTCCGACCAAAACGGCGCGGTGGGCACGGCGAAGACGTTGCCTTTGAACTCCGGCATCAAGGCGGGCGCAGTCATGGCCTCGCGAAATGCAATTGTGTCCGGCGGAGCATTCAAGCCATCCACACCCATCACGCCGATGACGAAGGGCATCTTCGGCGTACTCAAATCTTTGCGCACATCGCGGATGAAATGCGCGAGGAGGTCGCTGTAGAGCGCAAAGCGGCCCGGTTTGCCGCGATCCGGATAAGTGTGGCCATCCACCATGTCATTGAAGCCCTGGAGCCAAACGAAGCCCGCGATCTCGTAGCCGTCTTGGGCATTGTAGGCCGGACAGACACGTTTGGGATCGGCGAGCACGTGTTTCACATGCTCGACCATGTAGCGGTAGAAGCGGCCTGTTTCCGTCTTCTTCTCCGCGAGCCATTCATTCATGTCCTTTGGCACGCCGTGGCCGGGCGGGCCATAGTAGAGCTTCTTTTGGTAGTCGTTGAGTTCATACGGCCCTGCGCTTGGAGGACGAAACTCCGTGTGCAGGCTTCTGCCGCCCCACGCGGTCTTGATGATCAAAACGGGCTCTAGGAGTGCGACGTCCATTGTGAGGCCAAAAGTGAACTCCGGTCCGATCTTGCCATTCGACTTCGTCGCATCATCACGGGCACCAAAACCCGCCGTGAGCTTGCCCGCGCCCTCGCCATTCGCGCTGCCGTCGTATTTGCCCGTGTAGTAAGAGATCCAGGTGTGATCGCACACACGTGACTGACCATCCTCACCGCGCATCATCTTCAACAGTGGCGCGGTAGCAGGATCATCGCCGATGTAATCAAAGGTCTCGATCTTCGCATGACCTTCCATGTTCGACTGGCCAGCGAGGATGAAGACTTTTAGCGGTTTGGCCTGAAGCGGTGCCGCGATGAGGATTAAGGCGAGGATGTGTTTCATGGGTTGGAGAGTTGGTGAATGGTTCCGTGGAGCACGCTGCTGCCGATTTTCAGTTCGTAGCACCAAGTCGGAGCTAGTTCAGGGATGTCGAGGGTGATGGTTTTTTTGTCCTCGCTCAGCTTCACACTGCGAATCGCCAGTTCGTGCTCATCGTGGTGCTTCGAGCCGTAGTTCTTCGTGCGCTTCAGTGCCCAAACTCTCATCGCGCAGTCAATTCGGTCAATAGGGTCACTAAAAGTCACCCTCATCTCACTGTTCGCCGCCTTCACCGCCAGCGGCACCTGCGCAGGCCGCTCACCGCGACGGATGCGGTGGAAGCCGCCGGGGATGGTGGCGTTGCCAGCCCAGGCGAACATACCGCAGGTGTAGAGAGCGCCATCGCTGCCAAAACGACCGCGCATGATGCCGGTGGCGAAGGCGGGCATCGGCAGCTCGCACACCGCGCCCTGCCATTGGCCGTTCACTTGTTCGTGCGGGATGATGAAGGCTTTGCCGGTGCCGTAGCTGAGATTGAGCAACGAGCCACCGAGATTGCCCCACACATTCTTGGGCACCCAAATGAGCTCGGCGGGGCTGCGGTCTTTGTCGTTGGTGATCCACACCAGCGGCTGCTCCATTGCGGAGTCGGATTCGTCAGTGACGCTGGTGTAGCCATACATGTTGCCGTAGAAGCCGCCGACTTTGACGCGGTTGATGCGGTTCTTCGGTGTCCAGAAGCCTTCTTGATCGGTGACAAAGAAGGTGGGCTGCGCTGCAAGCGTCCCGTCGTCGTTGTATTCATTGAGGCATACGCCGTTCGCGGCGCGGAAGCCGGTCGCTAGGATTTCAGTGGAACCGCCATCGTGACTCACCCGCAGCAGTGTGCCGTGCTGCGGCACCACGCTGTCGAGCGCGTGGCGGCCGGACTTCGCATAGTAGAAGTTGCCAGCGACATCGGTTTGCAGACCCATCGCAAACTCGTGGAAGTGCTCGGTGACCTGATGGTCGCTGTTGAAGCACTCGATGAAATCGGTTTCGCCATCGCCATTCAAATCGACGAGCTTCGCCAACTGATCGCGGCAAAGCACGAACAGCTCGCCATCGCGATACTTCACGCCCAGCGGCTGGAACAAGCCGCTGGCAATCCTGCGCCATGTCAGCTTGGCAGGCGCTGTATCCATGACGCCGTCCACGCGCCACACATCGCCATTCCACATCGCCACGATGGCGGCTTTGCCATCCGGCGTGAAATCGAAGCCGCCGGGACGCATCCAGCTTTGGAATGGATTCTCGACTGGCAGCAAAAAGTCATCGGCAATGAACGCGGCATCGTCTTTGCCTGCCACGGAGGTCGTGGTGACGGTTTGCGGCCATTGTGCCGGAGCACCTTTCGTCAGCGGAGCCAGATCGAGCGGCGCGGCGAAGTTTTTCGCCATCGTGTCGAGCGAGGCCGGATCGACGCGGGAGATGAAAAAGCGCGTTTGAGCCCCCGAAGCCATTTTGGCGACCCAAAAGCCGTTCTCACGCTTCAACTCGCCTTCACCCTTCAAAACGACATTCACGCTGTCGGGTGCCACACGAAGAAAAAGCGGCTGTTTGGTCTCGGCGATGTTCAAAGTGCGCACGAGGATCGGCGTGGAGCCGTAATCCATCCACGCGGGCGATTCGAGCACGCGCGTGCCATGAATGCTCGCGGCGATCACGCTTTGGTTTTGATGCTTGTAGAGGCCGAGCAAGCGCAAACCCGCCACGGGGCCGTATTTTTTACCGTCTTTGGCCGGACTGCGGGTGTCTTCAAAACTACCGCTGAGGCTCCAGCCGGGCTCGACGGGCAACACGAACTGTTTTTCACCGATCAGACTCGTGTGCGTGCCGTGGCTGCCATCGAAGGCGATGCCTTTCCAGTCCACAAACGCGCCGGTGCTCGCGGCGGCCACGCGCATCGTGTCGTGATCGTAAACCATCCACGCGCGGCCTTTCGTGACGCCGCCAGGACCGTCATCGAGTCGGATGGCGATGCCTTTTTGCGCGATGTTGTCCGCGGCGACCTCCAGCGTCCAAAACAGCGCGTTGCCGAGTTCCATGCGTTGATACGGTGGCAGCGTGGTGTCGATCTTTTCCGCCTCGGCGCGTGCGAGACCACGTGGCAGCGCGGCGAGGTCGATCTCTTTGAGTTGCGATGGATTGTGCGGGCGCAGGAAGGTCTCGCGGATGTAATGAATGACCGCATACTTCTGCGCGGTGGTGTATTGCGGCTGCGGCACCATCTGTCCGAAGCCTTTGGTGAGCGTGAGATACATCGAGAAGGGATCGCTGCCGTTTTTGAACGGCCCTTCGGCAAATCGCAGCGCGGTGGGCAGCGAGCCGGGTTGCTCCTTCGTGCCGTGGCACACGACGCAGAGCGTTTTGTAGATCGTGGCACCTTCTTCGAGCGTTTTCGCATTCCATCCGGCCACGATCTCCGCGTGATCGCTGCGCTCCAGCGCCTGCACCCAGCCGCTGCCGCCTTCGATGACCGGTTTGCCGCTCGCCTTCGGCGCATGTGTGAAGTCGGGCGTGTTCGCGCCCGTGCCGCTGTCTTTGAAGAGCAACGCGATCTCTTTTTGTGGCAGCGCCCGCTTCCACACCTTCACCAAGCTGATTTTGCCATTGGTGAAGTCGCCAGCGAAGTTCGGCGCGGCCCGCCCCACTTTAAAAACGTGCCCTTGTTGATCCGGCTTCGTGAAGTTCGCCTTCTCCGCGATCTCTTTGCCATCGAGCCACAGCTTCGCGGTGCCACCGCTGACGCTCAGCACGGCCGTGTGCGGTTTGCCGTCGTTCACTTTCGGACCGGAGTTGATCGCCCCGAGCCAGCCGATGTCGTACACCAGCCGACCGCCGCGAATGAAGAGCGCCTTCGCATCCGGCGACCACTTGCCTGTCGGGGCGCACATCGAGAACAGCGTGCCTTGTCCCGTTGATTCAAACTCCGCCATCGCCGTGAAATCCGCGCCGAGATCGAGCCCCGCGTCCGGAAAGTCCTGCGCCCCTGTTTTCGCCAACGCCGGAACATCTTCCGGCCCCCGCACCAGTTTGCCACCACTCCACACTCGCAGCACCGGCGCACCTTTCGCCGGGTGCTCCACCGCGATGTCGTGCGGGCCTTTCGCATCGAGCGAAAGCGTTAGTTCATCGCTGAGCTTCACTTTCGCTGCGCCATCGAGGTGCAGACGATAATTGAGAGGCCATTCGGGGGCGTCGATGGGCAACGCGTCGCGTGGTGCGGCGGCGAAGGCGACTGATTGAAGGGCAAGGAGGGCGAGCAGGTGCTTCATGAAGGAGACTACTTTTTGGCTTTCCGCTTGGGGGCTTCTGGACGCGGGTAGCGCACGACCTCGACATCGTTCTTCTGCTGTGCGCCGGGCGTGCTGCGACCATCGGTGATGAGCTTCTCCAGCAGAGCTTTCATCTCGGCGACTTTCTCCGGCATCGTTGCGGCGAGGTTCTTCGATTCGCTGATGTCGTCCGCGAGATTGTAGAGTTGCACGGGCTGCGATTGATCACCGCCCTTGCCCCAGCCACCGGAGCCGGGCGCGAGAATGTATTTCCATGTGCCGCTGCGCAGTGCAGGCGTGCCTCCGATGGATGCACTGACGGCGTTTTCACGGATGGGTTTGTCCTCGCCTTTGAGCAAGGGCATGAGGCTGAAGCTGTCCTCGCCTGCCGTGTCGGGGAGCTTCACTTCAAATACATCGGCAAAGGTGCGGATGAGGTCGGCTTGATAGACGAGTTGGCCGCACACACTGCCGGGCTTCACCACGCCGGGCCAGCGCACCATGAATGGCACGCGATGTCCGCCTTCCCATGCGTCCGCTTTGTAGCCGCGCAGCGGGCCGCTCGGATAGTGCCCCATCTTCTCCAGGTCCTGCACGCCGATATAAGGCGCACAACCGTTGTCAGCGGTGAAGATGACGAGCGTGTTGTCCGCAGCGCCGCTTTTCTCAAGCGCATCAAGCACACGACCGACGACCGCATCGGTCTCCATCACGAAGTCGGCGAAGAGATTGAGTTTGCTCTTGTCCTTCCACTCCGGATTCACTGCGAGCGGCGTGTGCGGCGAAGTCAGCGGCATGTAAACGAGGAAGGGTTCCTTCTGCGCGACCGACTCGTCGATGAATTTGATCGTGCGATCACGAAGCGCGGGCAGGATGCCTTCGAGCTTCCAATCCTTGAGCGCCGGGCCCTGGTTGCTGACCTGATTGTTGCCCATGTATTCACGCGGCAGGAACTCGGTGGGAATGCCGAGTGTGCGGTCATTCTCGATGAAACAAAACGGCGGC
>NZ_JBIIKX010000112.1:0-13114 GCF_044232965.1 Prosthecobacter sp. | reverse complement strand
GAGAGCGCCACAAGGTTCCATCATGCGAATCGGCCACCAACAGCACCCAGGCCGCGAAGAAGACTGGCCCCCAAGTTTTGGCCTTTTTAACCCCTCTTTTTCAACAGGCTGTTAGCGGGACAAAAGCAGGCTTACACTCTCGCGGGTGCAGCGGATCAACTCCCTTGATCCCCCCGCTTGCATCTACGCGCCCTCTGAGGCATGAAGCCCGCCCTCATGTCCCACGAAGCCCAAATCGCCCGCCGTCGCTCCTTCGCGATCATTTCGCACCCGGATGCCGGTAAAACGACGCTCACCGAAAAGCTCCTGCTTTACGGTGGTGCTGTCGCGCTCGCAGGCTCCGTAACTGCTCGTAAAAATCAGCGTGCGACGACTTCCGACTGGATGGAACTCGAAAAGCAGCGCGGCATCTCCGTCAGCTCCACCGTGCTTCAGTTCGAGTACAAAAACTGCGTCGTGAACCTGCTCGACACCCCCGGTCACAAGGACTTCTCCGAAGACACCTACCGCGTGCTCACCGCCGTCGATGCCGCCATCATGGTCATCGACGCCGGCAAAGGTATCGAGGCCCAAACGAGAAAACTCTTCGAAGTCTGCCGCCGTCGTGGCGTGCCCATCTTCACCTTCATGAACAAGCTCGACCGCCCTGCGCGCGAGCCGCTCACGCTCATGGATGAACTCGAAACCGTGCTCGGCATCGGAGCCTGCGCTATCAACTGGCCTCTCGGCCTCGGTCAGCAGTTCCGTGGCGTCTATGACCGCCGCAAAAAGGACGTGCATCTCTTTGAGCGCACCGTTCATGGCGCGTATCGAGCACCTGAGAAAGTCGGCGGCCTCGATGACGACTTTGTGGCCAAACACACCGTTCCCGAAGCCCTCGAACAGGCCAAAATGGAACTCGAAATGCTCGACGGCGCCGGTCACGACTATGACCGCCAAAAAATCGACCGCGGCGAACTCACACCCGTCTTCTTCGGCAGCGCGAGCAACAACTTCGGTGTGCAATTGCTCCTCGACGGCTTTCTCGAACTCGCCCCGCCACCGGAGGCACGCATGGCCGATGACGGTCGCGTCATCGAGCCCACCAACGAAGGCTTCTCCGGCTTCGTCTTCAAAATCCAGGCTAACATGGACCCGCGCCATCGCGACCGCATGAGCTTCGTGCGCATCGTCAGCGGCAAGTTTGAGCGCGACATGCAGGTCACGCACACCCGCACCGGCAAGATCGTCCGCCTTGCCAATTCGCAGAAGCTTTTCGCCCAAGATCGCGAGACCGTGAATGAAGCCTACGCCGGTGATGTCGTCGGCATCGTCGGCAACCACGGCTTCGGCATCGGCGACACCCTCGCCACCGATCCCAAGCTCAAATTCGACGAAATCCCGCGCTTCGCCCCCGAAGTTTTCGCCTACCTGCACAACCCCAGCACCGCGCATTATAAGCGTTTCCGCGACGGCCTGGAACAGCTCCTCAGCGAAGGCGTCGTGCAGCAGTTCACCCAGCCTCACGCCGGTCAGCGCGTGCCTCTGCTTGGAGCGGTAGGTCCCTTGCAGTTTGAAGTCGTGCAATTCCGCCTTGAGAGCGAATACAACGCCCAAAGCCGCATCGAAAACGCCCCCTACACCGTTCTCCGCTGGGTTCGCACCAAAGACGGCGGAGCCATCGAAGACTTCGACATCCCCAGTGGTGTCACCACCGCCCAGGACAGCGACGAACGCTGGGTCGTCTTCTTCAGCGACCAATGGGCCATCAACTACTTCGAACGCCGGAATCCGAACGCCGAGCTGTCGGAGATCCCGTGGGATGAGGTCGAAAAAACAGCGGCCAAATGAAAACCGTCGTCATCACCGGGTGCACACGCGGACTCGGTCGCGCTATGATTCCGCTCTTCAGCGAAGCCGGATGGCAGATCGCCGGTTGTGGCCGTAATGAAGCTCAGATCGCCGATTTAAGTCGCCAGTTTCCTGCACCACATCTGTTTCAAGTCTGCGATGTCTCATGCGAAACCGATGTCGCCGCGTTCTGCGCGGCGATTCTCAAACAATTCGGCCCGCCGGACCTCGTGTTGAACAACGCGGCCATCATCAATCCCAATGCGCCGCTATGGGAGACAAGTGCGGAAGAATTCAGCCGCATCATTGACATCAACATCAAAGGCCCGGCCTCCATGATGCGTCATCTGCTGCCGGCGATGCTGAAACGCGGCAGCGGCGTGATCGTGAACTTCTCCTCGGGCTGGGGCCGCTGCACCGCCGCTGATGTCGCGCCGTATTGCGCGACGAAATATGCCATTGAAGGCCTTTCCATGGCCACAGCACAGGATACCGGCGGCAAAGTGGCCGTGATCCCGATGAATCCCGGCATCATCGACACCGATATGCTGCGCAGCACTTTCGGCGGCGAAGCGGGCGGTTTCCCCGATGCCGATGACTGGGCCGCGCGTGCCGTGCCTTTCTTCATCAAGCTCGGCCCCAAGGACAACGGCAAGCCGCTCACCGTGCCCGGCGGTTGACAACTCCTTGACCGTTGACCTCCGACTCTGGACGTTCGGCGATGCGCCTTCTCATCACCGCCGGCCCGACACGGGAGCCGATTGATCCGGTGCGGTTCCTTTCGAACCGCTCCTCGGGCCGCATGGGCTATGCGCTGGCTGAGGCCGCGTCCGAGGCGGGACACGAAGTGGTACTCGTTTCCGGGCCGGTGACGATTCCTGCGCCGGAAGGTGTGAGTTTGATCAAGGTGGAAACCGCACGGGAGATGTTCGATGCGGTGCAAATCTACCTCAGCGGCTGCGATGCGGCTATTTTCAGCGCCGCCGTGGCGGATTACCGTCCCGTGCATGTCGTGGCACAAAAATTGAAGAAGACCGCCGACAAGCTCACGCTCGAACTCGAACGAACCGAGGACATCCTCGGCTCCGCCCGCTCGAAACTCGGCTTCCAGGGCTTCCTCGTCGGCTTTGCGGCGGAAACGGAGAACCTCATCGCGCATGCGCAGGAGAAGCTGGAGCGCAAAGGCTGCGACATGATCGTCGCGAACGATGTGTCGCAGGCGGGCATCGGGTTTGACAGTGCGGAAAACGAAGTCACCCTCTGCCTCCCCGGCGGCCGGACGATTCATCTCCCCAGACAGTCGAAAGCCGCCCTCGCGCGTGAATTGATCGCGCACATCACCCAGCTCTCAGCCCCCCACGACCCGAAGTGAAAGAACTCCTCCGCACCGCAACCGAAGCCGCGCACGCAGCGGGTAAAATGATCAAAGACAACTTCGGCTCCGAACTCACGGTGAACGAGATGCAGCGCCACGACATCAAGCTGGAACTCGACGTGCTCAGCCAGAAGCTCATCACCGAGATGATCCTCGCCCGTTTCCCTGATCACGCGATCCTCGGCGAAGAAGGTGGCGAAATCGGCGGCAATGGCGAGATCGAGTGGATCGTCGATCCCATCGACGGCACGGTGAATTACTTCTTCGGCATTCCGCATTTCTGCGTCTCCATCGCCGCCCGGAAGCGCGAATCGAAGGAACTGCTCATCGGCGTGATCTTTGATCCGACGCAGAACGAAACCTGGACGGTGGTGCGTGGCGAGAAGCCGATGCTCAACGGCAAAACCATCGCTGTCAGCAATCGTGCTCAAATGGCCGAGGCCGTAGTCACCGTCGGATTTTCCAAGAGCAAGGAGGCGCTCGATCTGGGCTTCGCCCGCTACAAGCGCATCGCGTATGAAGTGCGCAAGACCCGCATGCTTGGCAGCGCCGCGCTGGCGATGGCCTATATCGCCACCGGTCGTCTCGATGCGTATGTCGAGGAGCAGATCAGCCTGTGGGACATCGCCGCCGGCCAACTCATGGTCGAAATGGGCGGAGGCAAGGTGATGCTCAAGCCAAGCACGACGAAGCCCGGCACCATGTTCATCTGCGCGTGGAACGGCAAGCTGCCGATCGAGGCGTCTCTTTAACGCAACCGCTTCGCCAGACCGGCCAGCGCTTCTATCGTGGCCGGGATCACACCGTGCTCGGTGATCAAGCCGGTCACTAGATGCGCGGGCGTCACGTCAAAGGCGTCATTGCGCGCTGGCGTGGTCTCCGGCGTGATCAAAATCTCTTCGTGCAGGCTTTGCGCTGTGCATCCGGCCAGATGCGTGACCTCGCGCGATGCACGCTGCTCAATGGGAATATCGCGCACTCCGTCCTCAATCGTCCAGTCGATTGTGCTGACCGGCATGGCGACGTAAAACGGCACGTTGTGCGCCTTCGCGGCCAGCGCCTTGAGGTAGGTGCCGATCTTGTTCGCCACATCGCCCGCCGCCGTCACGCGGTCGGCGCCGACGATAATGAGATCGACCAAACCACGCTGGATCAGGTGCCCGGCGGCATTGTCCACGATCAACGTGTGCGGCACCTGATGCTGGCCGAGTTCCCAGGCCGTGAGCGACGCGCCCTGGTTGCGCGGGCGAGTCTCGCTGACCCACACATGCACCTTCATGCCATTCTCATGCGCCTGATAAACTGGCGAGAGCGCCGTGCCCCAGTCCACCGTCGCCAGCCAGCCCGCATTGCAGTGGGTCATCACGTTCAGCGTTTTGTCAGTCTTGGCGACCAGGGCTTTCTCTAACAAAGGCTGTGCATGCTTGCCGAGCGCCGCGTTCGCCGTCACATCGTCCTCGCTGATCTGCAATGCCTCGTTCCAGGCCGCTTCGGCACGTTGCTCCGCAGGAAGCACCGCCACCACATCACGCACACGCTCCAGCGCCCAGCGCAGATTCACAGCGGTGGGCCGCGTGGCAAACAGTGTGTCAAAGGCTGTGGAGAGACCAGCGTCCGAGGGATCGTCCCGCAGTTCGAAGAAAAGACCAAAAGCCGCCGTGGCACCGATCAGCGGCGCACCGCGCACCTGCATGGTCTGGATCGCGATAGCAGTGTCCTGCATCGAGCTCAACTCACACCACTCGATCTGATGCGGCAGCAGAGTTTGATCGAGGATTTGCACCGCCTGACGGCCAGGCAGGGGTTCGATGGCGCGGCGAGGGATTCCTTGAATCTTCATGAGGCGAGGATTTACGACCTCGAAGCGACTTCATCCAGCGCGGAGATGGCCGTCTGGGGCGGAATTTTTGTCCGCACCATGCGGTGTGAAAAAATCTTCTTAACCACATGACTTTCGGCCGGTCTGCCGCCAATTCTCCGCTCCCATGTCCGCCCCAGACACTCGCGAAGTCATCCTCGAAGCCCGCGAACTCACGCGTGAGTTCGACGGCGTGAAGGCGCTCGACCGTTTCAGCTTCAAATTGCATCGCGGGGAAGTACTCGGCCTGCTCGGCGCGAATGGTGCGGGCAAAACAACTGCGATGAACTGCCTTCTCGGCCTCACGTTGCCGACTTCGGGTGATCTCAGCGCCTTCGGTCTGCCCTTGCAGGCGAACCGCATCCAAATTCTCCAGCGCTCCAACTTTTCCTCCGCCTACACCGCCTTGCCTGGCAATTTGCTCGTGTGGCAGAACCTGCTCGTCTTTGCGCGCATATACGGAGTGCCGAATCCGAAGAAGAAGATCGCCGAGCTTCTCGAGCTCCTCGAAATCCCGCACCTGCAAAAGCGTGTTACCGGCCAGCTCTCCGCCGGCGAATCGACCCGCGTGAATCTTTGCAAGGCCTTCCTCAACGACCCCGAGCTGCTCATGCTCGACGAGCCGACTGCCAGTCTCGACCCCGATATCGCCGACAAGGTGCGCAAAGTCGTGCGCAAGGTGCAGCGCGAGCGCAACATCGGCATCTTCTACACTTCCCACAACATGCGCGACATCGAGGAGGTCTGTGACCGCGTGATCTTCCTGCACAAAGGCAAGATCGTGTGTGAAGGCACGCCTGCTGACATCGTCGCGCAGTCCAGCAGCGACAATCTGGAAGATGTCTTCATCAAGATCGCCCGTGACGGCGAAATCCTCGACGAACCCAAAAAGGATCCCGCACCATGAGCATCCGCATCATCAGTGCCCTCGTCTTGCGCTATCTATTTCTCTACACGCGGACGCCCATGCGCCTCGTGGAGCTCGTGTTCTGGCCGCTCGTCGATCTCGTCGTGTGGGGCAACGTCACCGTCTTCATCCAGAAGAACAGCAACACGGAGTTCGGCAGCTTCATCCTGTTCTTCCTCGGCGCGATGATCCTGTGGGACGTGCTCTTCCGTGCGCAGCAAGGCGTGGCCATCTCCTTCCTCGAAGACGTCTGGACTCGCAACCTGCTCAATGTCTTCGTCGCGCCCGTGCGCACCGTCGAATACCTCAGCGCCACCTTCTTCGTCGGCTTCCTGCGCATTCTGGTGACCTGCGTCGTCATGGGCCTCGTCTCGTGGATCGGTTACTCGTTCAACATCTTCCAGCTTCACTGGTGGCTGGTGCCGTTCTTCCTCAACCTCATGGTCTTCGGCTGGTCTCTCGGCATGATCTCCACGGCACTGATCCTGCGCTGGGGCCAGGCCGCCGAATCGCTCGCCTGGGCCGTGCCGTTCTTCATTCAGCCGGTCGTGGCCGTGTTTTATCGCGTCGAGGACATGCCCGCGTGGTCGCAACCCTTCGCCTGGCTGTTCCCTGCCACACCGATCTTTGAAGGCATGCGAGAGGTGATGAAAACCGGCACCATGAACTGGAACCACCTCTGGCTCGCCGCTGGTTTGAATGTGATTTATCTCACACTCGCCGGTTGGCTGTTCGTCTGGGTGCTCAACATGACCCGCAAGCGCGGCCTGCTGACCAAGTTCGCCACGCAGTAAAAAGTACGTCGGACACTCTTGTCCGATGCGTGCGCCCTCGAGTCGGGCAGGAGTGCCCG
Source organism: Prosthecobacter sp. (assembly GCF_044232965.1). GTDB lineage: Bacteria > Verrucomicrobiota > Verrucomicrobiia > Verrucomicrobiales > Verrucomicrobiaceae > Prosthecobacter. The sequence continues at coordinate 6,291 of NZ_JBIIKX010000112.1, read as the reverse complement.
ACTTACTGTAGAACTCCCGCCGCCCGCAGCACCGTCTCATGCACGGCGATGTCGTGCGTGGCGTCCCAGGCCAGTTTCTTTTCACCACGCACGACCTTCGCCAGATCGACGAACTCCGCCGCATAGCGATCTTTTGGCACCGTGAGCTGAAATGACTGCGAACCCTTCTTGTAGGCTCCACGCACCTGCGTTAGCGACAGATTCACCTTCCCGCTTTCCAGCGGCACGATTTCGAAGGTTCCCTCGGTTCCGCTGACGTTGAAACGCCTCCGCGGGCCGCCAAACGGGTCCGCGTGATTGCAGCGGATGACCGCCGTGGCATTCGCGTATTTCAGCACGGCCATCTGGTTGTCCTTCACGCTATCGCTGCCTGTGGGAGTCGAAAAAGCCGTCACCGAGGCCGGTTTGCCAAGAATCGTCATCGCCGCATCGATCACATGGCAGCCAAGTTCAAACAAACCGCCGCCTTCCAAATCGGCGATTTTCTTCCGCGTGCCCGGATCGGCCAGTTTGCCCATCGCCGCGTCGATTTCCGTGATCTCGCCCAGCCAGCCTTCGCGCACAGCTTGGAACAGCAGTTCAAACGCCGGATTGTAGCGCAGCATGTAGCCCATCTGCACGGTCAGGCCGCGTTTCTCGGCTTCGAGCCGCATGGATTTGAATTCGTCATGCTTCAGCGCGCCCGGTTTGTCCAGATGCACATGCTTGCCCGCTTCGATGCAGCGCCGCGCCATCTCGCACGAGGCCTCGACGGTTGTTTCCACCGCCACCGCCTTCAAATCCGGCGTGGCGAGCAGTTCCTCCACGCTCATCGACTTCAAACCTTCATAGCCCTTCGGCCCGGTCACGCCCACGACCTCCCAAAGCTCCGTCAAAGACCGCATCGCCACCATCTTCCCCGCCGCATGCGCATGCTCGGTGCCGATCTGGCCGATGCGTAGTGTGGAACTGCCGCTGGCGGCAAAGGCCGTCGAACCGCAGGCAAGGAGGAAGGAGCGTCGTTTCATGAGGAATGCCTCAAACGCCGCTCGACAGCCATTCCTCACTCTGAAACCGCCATCACTGCCAAAACCGGCACTTGGATTGGCAACGTGACTAAATCAATCGCACCCGCGCCTATTCGCTGGCACTTTGAAGCTGGGCTATCCGACCAGCCCGAACCCAAACTGTAAGCATAGCTGACACAACTAGACTGGCTGAGACTGACAAGAACGAGAAGAAGCGGGATCAGTTTAATTTTCATGTCGGGTGCGCTGCTGAGCATGCCGAAGCATGCGCGCCAGCACGTCAAAGGCCTCATTGATGCTCTGTATGATTGAATCGGACCGATGTATGCTACCGCTTCTTGCCGCCGCGTTTCGGCTTGCCGTAAACGACGTTCTTGCGCTGCGGCAAGGTGCTGGTGTCGTCGGTGTTTAAGCCGGCGCGTTTCTTGAGTTCGCGGATCTGATCTCGCAGCAGGGCGGCGCGTTCGTATTCGAGCTTGCTGGCGGCTTCGGCCATTTCTTGTTCGAGTTCGCGGATCGTCTCGGTGATGGCGAAATCGCCGCCGCCTTCGCGGACGACGTTTTCTTCGATCTCGCGGGCTTTGCCGAGGATGTGCAGGCTTTCCTGTACGGCACGTTGCACGGTTTGGGGGGTGATGCCGTGCTTCTCGTTGTGATCGGTCTGCACCTGACGGCGATAGCCGCTGATGCTGAGCAGGGCGCGGATGCTTTTGGTCTCGATGTCGGCAAACAGGACGACTTCGCCATTGATGTGACGTGCGGCGCGGCCGGAGGTTTGAATGAGCGACGATTCGCTGCGCAGGAAGCCTTCTTTGTCGGCATCAAGAATGCAGACGAGGCTGACTTCTGGCAGGTCGAGGCCTTCGCGAAGGAGATTGATGCCGACGAGCACGTCGCAATCGCCCGCACGCAGGCTGCGCAGGATCTCCACGCGCTCGATGGCGTCGATGTCGCTGTGGAGGTAGCGCACTTTGAAGTCGAGATTGCGCAGGTAGTCGGTCAAATCTTCCGCCGTGCGCTTGGTGAGCGTGGTGACGAGCACGCGCTCGCCTTTTTCGATGCGCTGGCGGCAGAGTTCGATGGTTTCGTCGATCTGGCCTTTCAGCGGTTTGATCGTGATGACGGGATCGAGCAGGCCGGTCGGGCGGATGATCTGCTCGACGACCAAGGAGCGGCCTTTGGTGGTGACATCGAATTTATCGACGGCTTCGCTGCTGCCACTGACGCGCACGGTTTTGGAGAAAGGCAGCGGATCGGCGATCTTCGCGATGTAACCGGTGTTGCCGACCACACTGTTCTCAATCTCGAACCGGGCGGGCGTGGCGCTGACATAGACGAGCTGACCGACCTTGCCCATGAACTCCTCAAAGCGCAGCGGGCGGTTGTCGAGTGCGCTTGGGAGACGGAATCCATGCTCCACGAGCACGGTTTTGCGCGATTTGTCGCCCTCATACATGCCACCGATCTGCGGGATGGTGACGTGGCTTTCGTCGATGAACATGAGCGGCGGTTCCTTGAAGAAGTCCAGCAGCGTGCCGGGCGTGGCACCGGGTTCGCGGCCGGTGAGGTGGCGGCTGTAGTTTTCGATGCCCTGGCAGAAACCCATCTCCTGCATCATCTCGATGTCATACTGCGTGCGCATCTTGATGCGCTGCGCTTCGAGCAGTTTGCCTTCCTTCTCGAACCAAGCAACGCGCCCTTCGGCCTCCTCGCGGATTTTCACGATGGCTTTGCGCAGCTTGTCGCCGGGCGTGACGAACTGTTTGGCCGGGAAGATCGTGTAGTTGGGCATTTTCAGCGTCACGGTGCCGGTGAGCACGTCCACGGCGCTGATGCGGTCGATCTCGTCGCCGAAGAACTCGATGCGGATGGCTTCGTTTTCGAGATAAGCGGGCACGACCTCAATCACATCGCCCCGGGCGCGGAATTTGCCGCGCGTGAGCTGGATGTCGTTCCGCTCGTAGAGCATATCGACCAACTTGGTCAGCAAGGTCTCGCGAGACATCTGCTGGCCCAGATTGACCGGAAGCATCATGCCTTCGTAGTCCTCGGGCGATCCCAAGCCGTAAATGCAGGACACGCTGGCGACGATGATGGTGTCCTGGCGCGAGAGCAGGGCGCCCATGCTGGAAAGGCGCAGACGCTCGATCTCATCGTTCACCGCGCTGTCCTTTTCAATGAAGGTGTCCGTGCGGGCGATGTAGGCCTCCGGCTGGTAGTAGTCGAAGTAGCTGACGAAGTACTCGACCGCGTTGTCGGGGAAGAAGTTCTTAAACTCCGAGTAAAGCTGCGCCGCGAGCGTCTTGTTGTGCGAAAACACCAGCGCAGGCCTGCCAACCTCTGCGATGATGTTGGCCATCGTGAAGGTTTTGCCCGAACCTGTCACGCCCATGAGGGTCTGGTGCCGGTTCCCGGCACGCACGGACTTCGTCAGCTTTGCAATGGCCTGTTCTTGGTCGCCCTGCGGGCGGTGCTCGGTGTTGAGCCGAAAGACGGACATGGCAGGAGCCGCGACGGCTTAGGACATGCCCGAACCGGACCGATCCGGCACTGGCATATCAGCAGGGTCCAGCTCTGCTGCCTTGGCCGGAGCCTTTTGAGCGTAGCGCTGCCGGTATTCTTTCCAGGAGATGAGCTTGCGGTCGGATTCGTCCCAGAGGCGCAGATTGATGCACTTCAGGCTCGACCAGAATGTCAGCGGCTTCACCGAATGGAACATCGGGTGCGAGTTGTGGCAGCTTTCCAAGTAGTAGTTGGGGATGCGGGAGCTGAGATGGTGAACGTGATGAAAGCCGATGTTGCCCGTGAACCACTGGAGGATTTTCGGCAGTTTGTAGAAGGAACTGCCTTCCAATGCAGCGGTGGTGTAGTCCCAATCATCGCGATGCTCCCAATACACATCTTCATACTGGTGCTGCACGTAAAACATCCAGATGCCCGCCATGCCGGCGAACATCGTGACAGGAAGCTGCATCAAGACGTAGTTTTTGAAACCAAAGAGCCAGCTCAGGCCGATGATCATCAGCAGGAGGGCGACATTCATGACCATGACCGAAGCGCGGTCCTTGCCCTTTGCGCGGGGCGACGGGAAGCGCTGGTGAATGAGGAAAAGGAACAGTGGGCCGACGATGAAGAGCGTGATTGGATTGCGGACCAAACGGTAGAAGAAGCGCATCTTTGGAGTGGCTTCCTCATACTCCTTCACCGTCATCGTCCAGATATCCCCATCGCCACGGCGGCTCAGGTCACCCGAGGTCTGGTGGTGCACCGAGTGCTGCCAGGTCCAGTGCAGGTAGGGCGTGAAGGTCAGCATCCCGCTGATGAAGCCGAGGATGCTGTTGGCCCGCTTGGATTTGAAGTAGGAGCCGTGACCGCAGTCATGAAACATGATGAATACGCGCACCAGCAGAAGGCCAGCGATCGCGGCGAAGCCGAGCGTCAGCCAGTAGGACACCGCCAGACTCCAGTACATCGCATACCACAGCAGAGCGTATGGGATGAAGGTATTGACGATTTGCCAAGTGGCGCGGGGAATCGAAGGAACCTGGAAAGGGGCGACAATTTTTTTCCATTCGGAAATCGTGGCCTGGGGCTTGGCTGATGTCATCTCAGGGGCGCTGGTCGTGGTCATGGTTGATGGAGCGCGGTATGTAGCAGGTTTTTGGGATTAGTCCCGCACTCAATTTGTCAAAAACCTCTCATTTTTGGTACTGGCTGGTGTGCCAGGGGATATTGGGAAGGACCACTCAACTCTCACATCCTCAGTAATCTCGAAATGGCCCCCGCGGCTCGCTCGCGTCCATTCCATTGTGCCATTGAGCGAACCGCTCTCGCATCATCTTCGCGACCTCGGGCTTCTCGGCGCTCAAATCGTGTTTTTCGCCGATGTCGGTGCTCAAATCGTAGAGTCCCTGCCCCTTTGCCGACTCCAGCCATTTCCAGTGCTCATACCTAGCGGCCTTGTCGCCACGACGCTGCCAGAACATTTCCTTTCGTGGTGATTTCGACTTGCCGCTCAGGATTGGCAGCATGTCGAAGCCATCCAGCTTCACCCCCTCGGGAGCTTTGGCACCGGTGGCGGCCAGCAGGGTCGGCACCAGTTCCAGAGCGGTCAAAAACTCGTTCGTCACCTGCCCGGCAGGCAGCTTTCCCGGCCAGCGCATGATGAAAGGCACACGCAGGCCTCCCTCCCACATCGTTCCTTTGCTGCCTTTGAGCGGCGCGTTTCCGCCGTTGCCGCTGCCGCCGTTGTCAGACATGAACAGGAAGATCGTGTTGTCCTTCTGGCCGGCTTTTTCGACCGCGTCCATCAGAGCACCGATGGCCTCGTCCATGCAGGTCACCGCGCCGCAGTAACGGGCCAGTTTATCGTCCGCCACCTTGCCGCGATACATGGCGGCGTATTTCTCCGGCGCTTGAACACCTTCCGCGATCTTCTTTTCACCCGTCGCCGTCCCCTCACCAAAAGTGGAGGCTCCATGGGGCGCGTTGAAGGCCAGGTAGAGAAAAAAGGGCTTCTTCCCGGCCTGCTGGTCCACAAATCGCAGTGACTCGCGGCGGAACACATCGGTCACATACGTTCCCTTGTCCTCCTCAGTGCGCGCATTGCCGCGAAACAGCGATGGCACGCCGTAGCGCTCGTGCGTGTAGTAGTCGATGCCGTTGTTCCCGTGCCCGTAGAAGAAATCAAAGCCGCGTTGGAGCGGCAGGAAGCGCTTCGCCTGCCCCATGTCCCATTTGCCCACACAACCGGTCGCGTAACCCGCCTTTTTGAGCATGTCGCCGATCGTCACCTCGCGCACATCCAGCCCCAGCGTCATCTCTGGCGACACCGCATACTCCTCGGGACTGAACTTGTGACCGTAATTGACCATGTCGTTGCGCACCATGTCATACAATCCATTGCGCTGCGGGTAGCGCCCCGTGAGCACGCTACCGCGTGACGGCGTGCAGGCAGGCCACGTCACATAAAAGCTCGTCCCCCGCACGCCCTCCGCCGCCAGCCTGTCCAGATTCGGCGTGATCAACGGCTTGCTGCCGATGCAGCCGAGGTCCGGGTAGCCCTGGTCGTCGCTGATGATGAGCACGACATTCGGTGGCGATGCGAATAGGCCGAAGGGAATGAAGCAAAGTAAAAAGAGCCGGAAAAACATACCTGCTAACAGCCTGTTGAAAAACCTCTCCTCCTGGGTGATGAGAACAACCCTGCATGTTTGAGCAACGCCAAACCAAGCAACGCCAGCAGGAACTCTGGATAGTCGCCGGAGAACTTCCCGCAGCCACC
>NZ_JBIIKX010000053.1:0-42563 GCF_044232965.1 Prosthecobacter sp. | reverse complement strand
GAGCTTCATGACACGGAACATGCCGCTCAGCAGCCCCTCGCCTGAGTGGCGGAATTGGTAGACGCGCCAGACTTAGGATCTGGTTGAGCAATCAGTGCAGGTTCGAGTCCTGTCTCAGGCACCACGCGGCGAGCGCTGGCAGTTCAGGCGTTTGCCTCAACTGGCAGCGGTTTCCCGATGCTGTACACCTTGAAGCCGATTTGGCGTAGCTTCGCATGATCCAGCAGGCTGCGGCCGTCAAACACCCAGGCCGGCTTCACCATGGACTTGTAAATGGCCTCAAAGTCGAGGGCGCGGAACTCATCCCACTCCGTGAGGATGAGCAACGCATGTGCGCCGGCGGCGGCCTGCGCGGCGCTGGTGGCAAATTCCACATTGGGACTGTCGGGCTGCACGCCCAAATCCTTGCAGATTTGCGGCACTCCCACCTTGGGGTCGTAAATGGACAGGCTGGCACGTTCCTCCAGCAGATCACGGCACACATAAATCGAGGCCGACTCGCGTGTGTCATTGGTGTCCTTCTTGAACGCGAAGCCCAGCACAGCGATGCGCTTCCCGGTCACCGTATTGAACAAAGTGCGCAGCACCCGCTCGGCAAAGCGGTGCTTTTGCCAGTCGTTCATCCGGATGACCTGGTCCCAATACGCCGCGACCTCGGGCAGGCCGAAGTGACCGCAGAGATAGACGAGGTTGAGCACATCCTTTTGGAAGCAGGAGCCGCCGAAGCCCACGGAGGCCTTTAGGAACTTCGGACCGATGCGTGAGTCGGAACCGATGGCTCGCGCGACTTCATCGACATCCGCGCCGGTTTTTTCACACAAGGCGGAGATGCTGTTGATGGAGGAGATGCGCTGGGCCAGGAACGCGTTGGCGACGAGCTTGGAGAGCTCTGAAGACCATAGGTTCGTGGTGAGGATGCGGTCGCGGGAGACCCAGTTGGCATACACACTGACGAGCGCCTCCACGGCGGCGAGACCGGCCTCGGTCTGCTCTCCACCGATCAGGATGCGGTCAGGATTGCTGAGATCCTTCACCGCCGTGCCCTCGGCGAGAAACTCAGGATTGGAGAGCACCTGATGCTTCAGGCCTTTCGAGTCGGCTCCAAGAATCGACTGAATGGCCTCGGCGGTTTTCACCGGAATGGTGCTCTTTTCGACAATGATCTTTGGATTCTCGGCCACTTCCGCGATGGTGCGCGCCACAGACTCCACAAACCGCAAATCTGCCGCCTTATGCGCCCCGACACCGAAGGTTTTCGTCGGGGTGTTCACACTGACGAAGATGATGTCCGCCGCGTGGATGCCCTCCTTCACCGCCGTGGAGAAAAACAGGTTCCGACCCCGCGCCTCGCGCACAAGGTCGTCGAGACCCGGCTCATAGACGGGCAGTTCATCGGAATTCCAGGCCGCGATGCGCTCGGCATTGAGGTCCACCACATCGACACGGATGTGCGGGCATTTGGCGGCGATCATCGCCATCGTGGGGCCGCCGACATAGCCGGCGCCAATGCAACAAATTCTCATGGCTGGGGTGAAAGGGTGGGGTTGGGGCTGTTTTCCGAAGAAATGGGTGATTGGCAGCCAATGAAGCAGGTGAATCCACCGCACAAAAGCACTTTCAACGCTTCTTTCGCGTGCCGAAAACAACGACATGCAAGCGACGAGATCGAAACACGTTCTCATCGCGCCATGCGCCCCTTGCTTTTGCTTCTCCTCGCTCTTTGCCCCGCGCTCTCCGCCGCGCCGCCCAACATCATTTTCATCCTCGCGGATGACTTTGGCTACGGAGACCTTGGCTGCATGGGCTGCACGGACATCGCCACGCCCAACATTGACCGTCTGGCGAAGGAAGGCGTGAAGTTCACCGACTTTTATGCCAACGCCCCCGTCTGCACGCCGACGCGCGCCGGGTTCATCACCGGCCGCTGGCAGCAGCGCTGCGGGCTGGAGTTCGCGTTCGGCTATCAGGTGGAGCAGTTCCGCCGTGTGAACGGTGCATGGGTGCCGGAGAAGGATATCCACGGCCTCGGTCTGCCGTTGGGCGAGGTCACCCTCGCGCAGAAGCTCAAATCAGTCGGCTACGCCACCGCTGCCTTCGGCAAATGGCATCTCGGCTTCAAAGACGAGTACAACCCGGTGAATCGTGGCTTCGACGAGTACTTCGGGGAACTGCTCGGTCATGCCGACTTCTACCGGCACGCCTACTACGACGGCACTTACGCGCTACGGGACGGCCTCCAGCCCGTGAAACGCGAGGGCTACTTCACCGACCTGATCAACGAGCGTGCGGTAAAGTTCATCCGCGATCACCAAACCAAGCCGTTCTTTCTTTATGTGCCTCATCTGGCCGTCCACTCCCCTTTTCAGCCGCCAGACGCGCCAGAAACGCCGATGGTCACCAAAGAGTCGATGCACCATGGCAGCCGCGCCATTTACAAGGCCATGGTTGAGCGCATCGACCTCGGTGTCGGCATGATTCTGGCCGAGTTGGAGAAAACCGGCCTCACGGACAACACACTCGTCGTTTTCTCCAGCGACAACGGCGGTGAACGCTATAGCCGCAACGCCCCGCTCTTCCATCACAAGGCCACCGTCTGGGAAGGCGGCATTCGCGTGCCCTGCCTCATGCGCTGGCCTGCCAGGCTGCCGAAAGGCAAGGTCACCTCTCAAATGGCGATCACGATGGACCTGCACGCAACATTTCTGGCAGCAGCCGGTGCCCAATCACCACCCGAAAAGCCGCTCGACGGCATCGACCTCGTGCCGTTGCTCCTCAGTGACGCCAACCCGCTCGAACGCACGTTTTTCTGGCGCATCGACCGCTCAAATCGCAAACAGAAGGCCATCCGCCACGGGAAATGGAAGTACATCAACGATGGCAACACGATGGACCTGCTCTTCGACCTCGACGCTGACATCGGCGAGCGCATGAACCTCGGTTACAAGCACCCCAAAGTGCTCGAAGACCTCAAAGCACGTCTCAAAACCTGGGAGACCGAGATGGACGCCAGCGAGCGCGAGATCTGGGTGCGCTGAAGCAGCTTACTTGAACAAGCGACGCACCGAATCGACGGCGCGGTCGAATGTCTTCTCCACGACGCTTTTCGGCGGTGGCGGCGGTGTCCTTTTCTTCACGGGAGCCGATTTGGACGAAGACGATTTCTTCACCGTGCTGGTCTTCGGTTTCGACGTTGGGATTGATTTGGGCTTGGCTTCAGCCACCACGGGCTTTTTGGGCTCCACTTTCGGTTCCGCCGGTTTTGCCTCAGTTTTTGGCTCCGGTTTTGCCTCAGTCACCTTCGCGACCGCTTTGCGCACTTCTTCCTTGGGAACCTCTGGCTTGACGACCACAACCGGCACCGGTGGGGGGGCGGGTGGTGCCGCGACCACCGGTGGCGCGGCAGGGAGCAGACCGGGCGCCGGGCCATAACCGTAAAACTTCGTCGGGCTCTCCGCTTTCGGCAGATGAAAATCAAACACGCTCACACCGCTGCGGCGCTGGCCCTCGTAACTGCGGCCGTCGCTGGCACCAAAGACGACACGCTTGCCGTTCTTCTTGAGTTTGCCGAGGTAGATCATGACATGGGTCACCGGCAGCTTGCGCTTCGTCTCCGTGGTGTTTGTCCAGAATAGCAGATCGCCGGGCTTTAAATCGGCGAATTCAGCGTCATCGAAGGCTGAGGCGGTGGGGGTCAGATGAAGCTGCGTTTTCTTTTCCACCCAGTTGCACATCTCATCCGATTGCCGCGGCACATCCTTCAGACCTTGGAAGCGCAGCACATGATACACGGAGCCGGAGCAGTCCATGCCGCCCTTGTTCGGTTCGTGGGAGCCGTAAAGGTACCCCAGCTCCAACCGCGTGAGCGCCAGGGCGCTTTGCACCAGGCTCTGAATCTGCTTGGGATAGTTTTCAAAGCCGCTGAGCTCGTCAATGCCAACGGTGGAAACGACCGGAAGCGGCGGCATGGGTGCTTTCGCGTCTCCCTTGACCGCAGGCTCGGATTTTTTCGTCACTTCGGCATGCGAGATGGAAATCACGCACAGCAGGATCATGGAAAGCCGAAGTGACGCAGACATAGGGTTGAAGAAGCAACCGTTTGACGCCTTTGCAGCCGATTTAATCAAAGGAATCACTTCATCCGGGCGATCACCGCGCAAACCACGCCTGCCATAAGCAGGGTAGCGGCGGCGATGCGGATGCCATACGCGCGGCCGGATTCGAGACGCTCATGGTTGCCCAACAACGGGCCGAGCAGGGCCACCACCGCCAGACTCCACATGCCGCGCGTGGCATAAACAACATTCACGCCGATGGCATCATGGTAGAACGCCAGCGCGATGCCCAGAGCCATCGCCTGCGCGGCGATCAGCACACTGCCGCCGATCGCCCACTGCGTCGCATGGTCCCATGCCAGCCGCGGCGCCTTCGGCAGCAGCGTCATGGTCAGCAGTGAAAGCAAACCCGTGGTGACGGACAGGAGCGCCAGAAACGTCTTCGCGCCGAACTCCGGCGCCCAGCGTTGTAGCAAAACGTCCGACAACGCGAAAAAAGCCGCGCTGATGAGCGCCATGACGACCGGACCGGCAAGGCGCGAGCCTTTGGGGGTCTTGAAATCCGTCGCGCTCATCAGAAAGATGCCCGCCGTGGTGATGATGGCCGCGACCCACATCAGCGGCTTCATGCTGCCAGCGATGAGGACGCTGGCACCCAGCGCCACAAACACGACTTTCGATCCCAGCACCGGCGTGACGAGCGACACATCTCCACGCTGCATCGCCAGGAAGGTGAACCAACCACCGATGTAGAAGAGCGCCCCCAACCCGGCCGGGATATACCACAGATGCCAGGCCACGGGCTGCGTTTCAAACAAGGCCAGCGGCAGGAACACGAGCGTGCCGGTCCAGTTGTTGATATGAAAGCAGGCCATTGGATGCGCGCCTTCGGTGAGCGCCTTTTTTAGCAGCAATGAGGCGATGGAATAACCGATGGCGGAGACCAGCGGGAGCAGCAGATACCAAGGCAGGCTCATTCGCCGACGAGCTTCAACCCCCAGGCGATGACCAGCGGTGTGGTGATGCAGCTCACGACCGTGGTCGCCATCACCACCTGCACCGCTGTGGACGCATGACCGCCGTAAAGCCGTGCGATCATGATGTTGAAGACAGCGGAGGGCATGGCCGCCTGCACAACGATGACACGCTTTAATTCCGTCGTGATCGGCAGAACATAAGCGGCCGCAAGGAAAACCAGCGGGATGAGGCCCAGCCGCAGCACCGGACTAAACACCGCCACTTTCCACTGCATCGCCCCCTGGCCCCACAGATCCGCGATGGACGCGCCGATGAGCAGCACCGCCAGCGGCACCGCACAGGCTCCGAGCATGGCAAAGGTGTTGTGCGCGATTTGCGGCACATGCACATGCAGGCCGGTGAAGTTCAGCAGCAGTGAGAACAAGATCGTCATCACCGGCGCGTTGAGCGCCAGGCGCCATGGGGCTTTGTCCAAACCGGTGAGCAGGCCCACACCGGCCGTCCAGCAGGCCAGCTCAACCCCGAGCGTGAAGGTGAACAGCACGCCGAGCGTGCCCTTGTCAGGAAACAGCGCCGTGACGATGGGGATCGCCACGAAACCGTAATTTTGCAGCCCACAGGCCACGCTGAACGTGCGGCGGCCCTCGCCTTTCTTCAGTCCGATCAGCGGAGACACGAAATAGGCGAACGCGATGCCGAGCGCGACGAGCGAGTAACCCAAACCGGCCGCGATCAGCACCGGCCCGAGCTTCATCACCGCCGGATTGCCCACCACGCGCTCGATGATCAGCGCCGGCGTCAGCATCATCACCGAAAGTTTCATCAGGCTCGTGTCCGACTCCGGCTTCAGCAGCCCCGTCTTGCGGGCCAGCACCCCGGCCGCCATCGTCAGATAGACGGGCACCGCCACGGAGAGAATGCTGAGGTAATCGAGCATGGAACGCCCTCCCGCTAGGTTGTGAATGGCCGGTGTGCAAGTGCCGCGACATTCAGCCGCGTTTCCACACCATCCACAGCTCTGGTGGCGCGGCGGCACGATTGATCGGCCGCAGGTGCTGCACCTCAAACCGCCGAGGCTCCAGCGCCACCGCCCATTCGGCGATGCTGCGCCCCTCCTCCGCCCCGCCTTCGTGTCCCGGATAAACCGCAATCGTGAGCAGTCCGCCCGGTTTGAGCAGCTCCAACGCCTCCCGCACCGCGACCATCGTCGTTTCGGTGCGTGTGATGAGTGTTTTGTCCGTGCCAGGCAGGTAGCCGAGGTTGAACATGATCGCGCTGATCTTCCCATGCAGCTCCATCGGCACATGCGCGCGCATCGTCTCGTGCCCGGAGTGAACCAACGTCGTCATCTCTGCCGGGACACGCTTCGCCGTCTCCACCAAAGCCGCCGCCTGCACATCGAAGGCAAACACATGCCCGCCCGGACTCACGCACTGCGTCAAAAACAGCGTGTCATGTCCATTCCCCATCGTCGCATCCACCACGACATCACCAGGTCGTAGCCGGTCCTTCAACATCAACTGCGCCCACAGCACTGAAGATGGCAGGCCGCCATTCGGGCTGGCGAGGAGGGGTTTGGGTTCGCTGCTCATATCGAATTCTGCTGCAAATCCATCTCAGCGTCGATGGTGGTGCCATCAAGCAGATGCTCAATGAGATGACGGGCCAGCCAAGGGCTACGGAGAGAGCCTTTGGAGCCGAGGCCGTTGAGGAAGGCGACGCGGGGATGGGTGGGATGCGTACCCATGAGAGCCTGGCGGTTTTTGATGATGGGGCGCACGGCGGTTTGCGCGGCGGTGATCTGAGCCGGAGCTTTGAGCAGGCTGTGCAGGGTGGCTTCGAGCTTCTGCACTTGATCGGCGGATGGCGTGTTTGGATCGTTGAACTGCCATTCGTAGGTGGAGCCGACGCGCAATGTGCCGTCATTGCGCGGCAGCAGCCAGCAGCCGCGATTAAGGATGCGTGTTTCGCCCCGGAGATCGGCTTTGACGGTCAAAATGGTACCGAGGGCAGACTGAAACGGCACCCAATGGAAGAGCGGATGCTTCTCCGCGCTCCAGCCCTGCGCCCAGATGACGTGGGAGAAGCGCTGGCCGCTCCATCCGACGCCCTCGGCATCGTCACGCACGTCGGAGGGCTTCACATCGGCGGTGGTGCATGAATTGAGGGATTCGAAGAAGCCGCGGCTGGCTTTTAGGTAGGCGGTGGTGTCGAGCCAAGCTGCGTGACGTTGTTGAAAGCCGTTTTGCGGATCGTGAAACACGTCGGAGTTCAATCCCGGCGCTTGGCGATGCAGAAATGGCTGCATGTCGGGATCGCGGCGACGTTTGTGCCATTTGGCGATCTCCGGCTCGTTCTTGAGCAGACGCACATAGCCGCGTGGGAAGAAGAAGCGCTGCTGCAATCGTTTGCCGCAGGCGCGGTAGAAGCGCAGGGCCTCACGATAAAAAACATCGTAGCGCCAGCTCACCGTGAGGCGCATGCCGGTAATGGGGGTGATCAATCCGGCGGCCACTTTGGAGCAGGTGACGGCCTCGTTGCGATCCACGATGAGAAACGGTACCTGACGCTCCCACAAACGCCACGCCAGCGCTGTTCCGGCGAGTCCCTGTCCGATGATGAGGAAGCGGGGTGACATTCTCGCGCCGACTCGAGATTACTTGGTGATCATCTCCTGCATCAGCCCTTTGAGCTTGTCATTGGTCTCGGCGGCCTGGGCCTGGGTGAGCGGTGTTTTGTCCGCGTCCTGCCAGAGCTGTCCGATTTCATGGATGAGCGCGCTGACACGCAGCATGAGTGCCTCGTCGCGTTTCGGAGCACTGATGTGGCTCCAGTCATCGCGCATGTCCCGCAACAGGGCGGGCGAAGTGCCGCAAAGAAGGCCGACATCCGCCTCCGGGGCGGCGACGATGATGGCGGTGGCGATCTCAAAAAGGCGCAGTCCGACACCGATGTTGATGAGCAGCGCGAGATCCTCGTCCATTTGATCACGCAGCAGTTGCAGTGCCTGCTGGTGGCCGTCCACGATCTCCTGGCGCAGATCCTTCCAGGCGTTTTTCTCGGCCAGGTTGCCTTGGGTCATGAGGCGTGGCAGAAGTTTTTCACCAAGGCCGAGCGTGCGGCAGTAGGTGAGCACGTCCTGGTTGTTGTTGCGGAACTGCTGCGCGTCGCCGGCCTGGAGCACAAGGAAGCTGTCTCCCATCAGGGTGCCGAGGATGAGCGCCGTGCGGCCGCGGTCGGTGGGCGGTGTGGGCGGCGGCGGGCGGAACAGCAGGCGCCAGCGCGCTTTGGTTTTTTGCGCGATCGAGTCGAGAAAATCGGCGGGCGAAGGATCTGAAGCGGCAACAACGACGGCTTTCGGCTCAGTCGTGCCCGCCTCGGCGGCGGCCGACGAAAGGCAGGAGCTGAGCACCACGAGGCCCAGCAGGCGGCTCAGGCGGAAGGAAATGGCAGACATGTGGGGTCGAGTAGTGATGACCACTATTACTCCACCGTGACGCTTTTCGCCAAGTTTCTTGGCTTATCGACATCACAGCCGCGCGCCAGGGCGGTGTAGTAGGACAATAGCTGCAGCGGCACCACATTGAGAAGCGGCGTCAAGTAGGACGGGCAGTCCGGCACATAGATCACATCCTCGGTCAGTCGCTCCAGCTCCGTGCGGCCCTCGGTCGTCACGGCGATGACGGGGCCTTTGCGGGCGAGCACTTCCTCAATGTTGCTCACGTTCTTGTCGAAAACGGCATCGTCAGGCGCGATGAAGACGCTCGGCATGTCCGGCTTCACCAAGGCGATGACGCCGTGTTTCAGCTCCGCGCTGGGATGGCCGCTGGCGTAGATGTAGCTGATCTCCTTCATCTTCAGCGCCCCTTCGAGCGCCACAGGGTAGTTGGCCTGACGCCCCAGGAATAGCATGCCCTCCACATGCGCGTGCTTTTCGGCGATGGCCTTGATCTTGTCCGCCTGCTTCAAGATAGTGGCGATCTTGTCCGGCAGCGCCTCGAGCTGGTCGATCATCTCCAAACCATCAACGCTGGACAGGTGATGGATGCGGCCGAGCAGGAGGCTGAGCAGTGTGAGGATGGTGACCTGCGAGGTGAAGGTCTTCGTGGCCGCCACGCCGATTTCCGGCCCGGCGTAGATGTAAACGCCACCGTCGCTCTCGCGCGCAATCGTGCTGCCGACGGTGTTGACGATGCCGAGGCAGCGGATGCCCTTGCGCTGGCCTTCGCGCATCGCAGCCAGCGTGTCGATGGTCTCGCCGCTCTGGCTCATGACAAACAGCAGCGTGTTTTTGTTGGCCGGAACGTTGCGGTAGCGGAACTCGCTGGCGATCTCGACCTCCGTGGGCACGCGGGCGAGCGTCTCGATCAAGTACTCGCCCACCATGGCCGCGTGATAGGCTGTGCCACAGCCGGCGAGTATGATGCGGTCGATCTGGGCCAGCTCACGCGGCGTCATGTTCAGCCCGCCGAGCACGGCGGTGCATTCATCGCGGGAAAGACGGCCGCGCATCGCGTTGCGGAGCGAATTCGGCTGCTCATAGATCTCCTTGAGCATGAAGTGCGGGAACTCGCCCCTTTCGGCATCATCCGCCGTGAACTCCACATGGCTGACTTTGACTTCAGCAGGTCGGCCCTCATGCGACTGCACACTATAACGCTCCTTCGTGATCGTGACGATGTCGTAGTCGTTCAGATAGACCACATCACGCGTGTGCGCGACGATGGCGGACACATCGCTGGCCAAGAAATGCTCCTGTGCCCCGAGTCCGATGATCAACGGGCTGCCCAGCCGTGCGCCGACAATGACGCCGGGCAGGTCCGCATGCATCACCGCGATGCCGTAGGTGCCTTTAATGCGGCCCAGCGCGGCCTTGACCGCGTTCACGAGCCGCACCGTGCCATCCTTCTCCTTGGATTCGTCAAAGTAGGTACCGACGAGGTGAGAAAGCACCTCCGTGTCAGTTTGTGAATGGAACGTGTGTCCCTTGGCGGTGAGCTGATCGCGCAAGGTCTGGTAGTTCTCGATCACCCCGTTGTGGACGAGCACCAGCTTGCCGCTCTGGTCGGCATGAGGGTGGGCGTTTTCATCCGTGGCCGGGCCGTGCGTGGCCCAGCGGGTGTGGGAGATGCCCATGGTGCCCTTCAGGTCCGCCTCTGTCACGGCAAGGCGCAGATTATCGATGCGACCGGCACGCTTCACGATGCGAAGACCCTGGCCGCCGCCATTGAGTGCCAGCCCCGCCGAGTCATAACCGCGATATTCCAAACGACGCAGCCCGTCCAAAAGGATCGGGCTGGCCTGACGATTGCCGATGTATCCAACGATGCCGCACATGTGAAAAGAAAGGGGTGAAAGCCATCCTGTCGAATGACAGGGCGGTACGATACCGCCACGAAGAACCCACGCCAGCAGTTCATTCCCTGGCTTTTATCTTTATTGAAAAGAAGTCCGAGCGGTCACGCCATGATCCCGCCCACCAGCTCTCCATGCACGTCCGTGAGGCGGAAATCGCGGCCTTGGTAGCGGAAGGTCAGGCGCTCGTGGTCGAGTCCGAGCAAATGCAGCACGGTGGCGTTTAGATCGTGCGTGTGGACCGGATTCTCGGCGACGTTGAAACCGAAGTCGTCGGTTTTGCCGTAAACCATGCCCGGTTTGATGCCGCCGCCTGCCATCCACATGGTGTACGCGTCTTTGTGATGATCGCGACCGGGTGAGGTCTTGGTGCCATCGCCATTGATGCCCTGGCGCAGCGGGGTGCGGCCAAATTCAGCCCCCCAGATGATAAGCGTCTCGTCCAGCAGCCCGCGCTGTTTTAAATCGCGCACGAGCGCGGCCATCGGGCGGTCCACATCCTTCGCTTTCGCGGTGAGTCGTTGTTTGAGGCCGCCGTGGTGGTCCCAGTCGGAATCAAAGAGCTGCACCATGCGCACGCCACGCTCCACAAGGCGGCGGGCGAGCAGGCAGTTGTTAGCAAAAGACGCCTTGCCTGGTTGCGCACCATACATGTCGAGCGTGGCTTTGTTTTCCTCTTTGATGTCCATCAGCTCCGGCACGCTCGTCTGCATGCGGTAGGCCATTTCATACTGGCTGATGCGCGTGGCGATCTCGGGATCGCCCACGACGCCGAGCTGCTGCTCGTTGAGCGCCTTGACCGCATCGAGGACACGGCGGCGGTCTTTCGTGCTGTGACCTGGCGGATTGCCGAGAAAAAGCACCGGCTCGCCACTGCCGCGAAATTGAATGCCCTGATACACGCTGGGCAGAAAGCCTGTGCTCCACAGCGTCGATCCCGCTCCGCCAGGCGGGCCGGAGAGCAGCACCACATAGGTTGGCAGATCGCGATTCTCCGCACCGAGGCCATACGTCAACCACGCGCCCAAGCTGGGCCGCCCCCCCTGGCCGAAGCCGGTGTGCAGAAACATCTGCGCCGGAGCGTGATTGATCTCGTTCGTGTGCAGGGACTTCACCATGCAAATGTCATCCGCCACACTGCCTAGATTCGGCAGCAGCTCGCTCAATTCGAGCCCGCTCTGCCCGTGGCGCTGGAATTTGAACTCCGTGCCCGCCAGCGTCATCTCGCCGCCGATGAAGGCGAAGCGTTTGCCCTTGGTCAGCTCCTCAGGACACTTCTGGCCGTCCATCTTCTGCAACAGCGGCTTGTAATCATAGAGATCGAGCTGCGACGGCGCGCCGATCATGTGCAGGTAGATGATGTTCTTCGCCTTCGGCGCAAAATGCGGCCGTGGTGCCACCGCAGCAGGCAAATCACGCGCCAGCAGCGATCCCAGCGCCGCCGAACCCAGTCCGAGACCGGACTGCCGGAAAAACTGGCGGCGGGAAACGTGGAGAAAATCAGGCGGTGTCATACACGGCGTCTAAACGCCATCCCAGGACTCAAATTTCCCTCAACTACTCGAAGACCCTGTCGGCGAAATATAAACCTCTGCTTAGTCGCGGCCCGGGAACTCCTTTTCAACATGCGTCGTGTTTGTGATGCCAGTCGGTCATAGAAACCTCCTCTTCGAAAGCCATGACAGCCACCTCTGCGATCAACCTGCTGCACCGAGCGCGAAACAAGGAACCAGTGGCCATGCTCTGTGAGGTTTTGAAACACCCTGAAGAATGGCAGTTGCAACCCGGCCGCCTGCGCCATCAGTCCGGCATGGAGCTGTGCCACCGGCTGGGTCTGGCGTATTTTTCCGAAAAGAGCCGGATCGTGTTTCCTCTGAGCCTGTGGGATCGCTGGCTTCTGGGTCGTGCCGCCCGAAAGCTCGTTTGCACAAACGTGGCGCAGGTGTTCATCAACGATGAGGAACGTTCGGCGTTCAGCGCGATGTGTCTTTCCATCCGGCTGAAACCCCAGGATTGGGAGGTCTGCTCCAGATCCGCCGTTCACCGCCCCAGCGGCACCGCGCTGGTCACCGGGGATGGGTTTTGGTTTCTGCGCTTCACGCCTGACAGCAGACTCCGTTTTCGACTGGGGCCGCTGAACCGCATCTGCCTTTGGGTTTTTCTCAAAAGGCTGATCCTGCGGGCCTGATGCCGGAAGATCAGATCTTCCAGTCCACCTTGGCAAGCTGCTCGCGACCGTTGCGGTCGTGATATTTCACATGGCCGTGCCTGGCACCGTATTCGTGCACGCATTTGGTCACCTTCACGTCGTAGCAGCAGTATTCGGCGATCTTCGCCACCTCGCCCTGCTGCCACCATTTGAGCGCGTCGAGACCATCGGCGGTCTTGCCCATGCCGAGCGTGGCGGCAGCCACGGCGTCGAGCTTGATGCGATGGCCGAGGACTTTTTCGAGATCGATGAGCAGATCCAGGCTGTGCGGCAGGTCGGCCGCGTCGAAGAGCAGGTCGTGCCCTTTGAGCACCTCGTAGTCGAAGCCGATGTGGTTGAAGCCGACGACTAGATCCGCGCCTTTGAGCTGCTTGATGAGCGCGGCGGTCTCGTCCTGGGTGTAGATGCTGTACTCGTTCTGCTTCGTGCTGAACGTGCAGGCCACGGAGATGCCCATCTTGTGCTTGTTGCCCCAGCCGCCGACGTCATTGGCCGTGCGGCGTGTTTCGAGGTCGAAATAAACAATGTCTCCGGCCATGATCGCGGTGCGTGGCGAAGAGATCAGCCGATACGGTAAACGATGCGCGCCTTGTCCATGTCGTAGGGGGACATTTCGATCTTCACCGCGTCGCCGATGACGAGACGGATGAATTTTTTGCGCATCTTGCCGGAAATGTGGGCGAGAACCTCGTGGCCGTTGCGCAGCTTGACGCGAAACATGGTGCCAGCAAGCACGGCGGTGATGACGCCGTCGAGCTCAATGGCCTCTTCCTTGGCCTTGCCCGGTTCCGGCTCCGGCGGACGTGGCGGGGGAGCAAAACGTTGCTGCGGAGGACCGCCGCGATTGGGAGGGCCGCCCCGTGAAGGGCCGCGGCTGGGGCCGCTGCGTGAAGGACCGCGATTGGGAGGACGAGACATGCTTGAAAAAAGTTGGGCGTGAGGATGCTGCCACACGAGGGGATTACAAGAGTAATTTTGCCCCGTGACAGGACTGAAACGCCCGGGCGGGTGATTCATGCAGACAAAAATCTCGCCGTCATGCGTCCTGTCCGTGAAACTGCCCACCGCATGCCCGCCGCACCGACACTGCCCGAACTCTACGAGTCCCATTCGGCGGGGCTGTTTCATTACTTCAACAGTTTCACAGGCAAGGAGGCGGATGCGAAGGATCTGCTGCAGGAGCTGTTCATCAAACTGTCCAAGCGTTCGATTCCGCATGGCATCGCAAACATGCGCGCGTGGCTGCTGCGACTGGCGCATCATCAGGCCATCGACTGGCTGCGGAAGCATCAGGCGCGCCGTCGTGCGGAGGAGGCCTCTTCGCTGGAGATGTTTGCCGTCCATGATGACCCTGATCAGGCGGAACTGGCGAAACGTCTCACCACCGCACTCGCACTGCTGCCGCTGGAGCAGCGCAGCGTGGCGCAGTTGAAACTGTGGGACGGCCTGACCTTTGAGGAAATCGCCGAGGTGCAGGACATTCCGCTGAACACAGCGGCCAGCCGCTACCGCTACGCGCTGGAGAAGCTGCGCAGCGAACTGAGGCCGCTTTACGATGAACTGAAACCCTCATGAACACGAACTTCGATACCTTTGAAAACGATCTGCAAGCCCTGCGGCGGTCCGAGCTTCCTGCCGCATGGCGTGACGCGATGTTCCCTGCCACGCGCACCCCGCGCTGGCTGCTCGCAGGCTGGAGCGCGGCCTGGGCGGCGATTTTGGTGATGTACTTCACCACACCAGCGGAACCGGACGCGCCGCCAAGCACGGCCCACGAAACTCCCACGCTGCGATGGGAAGAACGTGCCGCGCTCATTGAGAACCTCTTGGCCGCCAACTGAACTCTCAACCGCTCCTCCCCATGTTTCGTCGCATCACCTCCAAACGTGCCACACGCACTCTGCTGTGGATTGTCATCACGATCGTCACGCTCACCGTCCTGCTGTTTGTCTGGACGAACTGGAGCGGCAAACGCCGCTGGGCCGCCACGAAGGCCCTGATCGAGCGCGAGGGCGAAACGCGCGATTTCCACAAGCTCCTGCCCATCACACCACCGGAGGCGTCCAACCTGCTCGCCATTGAGCCGCTGGACGGCATCGCGGCGGACATCGAAAGCGACAACAACAAGGGCGGGCCGGGCGCGAAACGAAAGGCGTTGGTGGCGATGAAGTGGAACGGCGCCATGCCACCCGCTGAAGGCGTGACCCAAGGCAAAACAACAGACTTCCAGGAATGGGTCAAAATCCTGCGCGAAACAAATTTTATCGACCTGTCGGCAAATTCGCAGGCGTCCGGCAACGATGTGCTGACCGCGCTGGACGCAAAACTGCCGGTGCTGAAACAACTGGCAGACGAAGTGGTCACGCGACCGCAGGCGATGTTCACGCCGGGCCTGCGTGAGCGTGAAATGCCGGATCTGCTGTTCGCCCTGCGCCTGCCGCATTACAACGCCGGACAAAATCTGGCGAAAGCGCTGAGCCTGCGCGCTCGCGCGGCCGTGGCGTCGAAAGACAGCGTGGAGGCGACGCGCAGTCTGCTTGTCATCACGCGTCTGGCACAAGCGTGCAAGCAGGAGCCGCTGATGATCGGCTTCCTGGTCGGCAACACGCTGGAAATGATGGCGCTGGAGCCGCTGTGGCTCGGCCTGCGCGAGCATGTGTTCTCCGAAGGTGATCTGATGCGGTTACAGGACGCCTTTGCCACGGATGAGACCACTCCGGCGCTGCTACTGGCGATGCGGGGTGAGCTGGCCGCCGGTTTGAACGCGGTGGAGCATCTGCAAACGGCTGCCGAAGGCCAAACCAAGGATGGCAAGAACGTGGCGGCAACACTCTTCGCCAGCGGCAACAGCCTGGGCATGAACGTCTGGCGGATGCTGCCAAACGGCTTGTTCGACCACTGGAAAAGTGTGATCGCGAACATGGAACTACACCATTTGATCCAGCCGCTGAAAAACGGCGGCCTCCCGCAATCCGTCCGCGCAGGTGATGCTGTGGCGTCTGAAATCAAGAGCCGTGCCAACATGATCCTGCATCCTGACCATATCATGGTGAATCTCATGCTGCCTGCGGTGACCCAGATCAGTGTCAATGCCCTGCTGACCGAGACGCGGCGGCGACAGGCACTGGCAGCGGTGGCTCTGGAGCGGTTTCATTTGCGGCAGGCGAAGTATCCGAGACGTTTGGAAGAACTGGTGCCGTCCTTGCTGCCCGCCGCGCCGCTCGATCCGTGTGATGGGAAGCCCCTGCGCTATCGCCTGACAGAGTCAGGCCGTTTTATCCTGTGGTCCGTGGGTTTTGATGGCCGGGACGATGCAGGAAAAGTGACAGCGGGCACCAAGCTCAATAAACGGGAGTATGTCGGCGACTGGGCCTGGCAGTATGAACCGGCGAAGTGATCAGAAGAGATCGAGGGCCAGATCCAGCGCACGGGCCGAATGGGTCAACGCGCCGACGGAGATAGCGTTTACGCCGGTGGCGGCGACATCTTTGATGGTGTCGAGCGTGATGCCGCCGCTAGCTTCGAGCCAGAGCCTGCCGTTCACGAGTTTCACCGCTTCGCTTTGCTGATCGGTCGTCATGTTGTCGAGCAGGAGCATGTCCACGCCATCGAGCGTGAGGAAATCGCCGACTTGCTGCAAAGTCGCGGCCTCAAGCTGGACGCGGACACCGGGGCGCTCGGCACGCAATTTGTGAATGGCAGCTTGCAGTGATTTCAAATCGCTGTTGGCGGCGAGGTGGTTGTCTTTGACCATGGCGTGGTCATACAGGCCCATGCGATGATTGGTGCCGCCGCCGTGCTTGACGGCGGTTTTTTCGAGCAAACGCCAGCCAGGAGTGGTTTTGCGGGTGTCCCAGACCTGCACGGGATGCGGTTTCACGGCTTCGACATAGCGTTTCGTCTGCGTGGCGACGCCGCAAAGCCGCTGGAGGAAGTTCAAGGCCGTACGCTCGGCAGTGAGCAGGGAGCGCGTGCTGCCAGCGGCTTTCATGAGGATACTTCCACGCTCAAACGGGCTGCCATCCGGGATGCAGACCTCGACTTCGAGCGCAGGGTCGATTTCATGGAAGACGGTGGCAGCGATTTCGGTCCCGGAGACGATTCCAGGCTCGCGGGCGACGATTTCGGCCCTGGAACGCGAGTTTTCGGGGATAAAATAAAGAGAAGTGACATCGCCAGAGCCGACATCTTCGGTGATGGCGGCGCGGATCAGGGCAAAAACAGTGGATTCCATGGGTGGTGGGAGTTTAGGGAGTTATTGGACGGTTTCCAGCGCCAGGGAAAAACTGGTTGCCAAATCAGGTGAACTGTCCATCTTCCCCGCCCCTCGCCCCCGGCCTGACTGATTCACGGCCTGCGCAGCGCGGACACTTTAGGAGCGTGCCATGAGCAAAATCATCGAAAAGATCAACCAGGAACAAGTCAAAAAAGAAGTCACCGCATTCAATGTGGGAGACACCATCAAGGTGCACACCCGAGTCGTCGAAGGTGACAAGGAGCGTATCCAGATTTTCGCCGGCATCGTGATCGCCCGCAAAGGTCACGGCATCAACGAGGCCTTCACCGTGCGCAAGATCTCCTATGGTGAAGGTGTGGAGCGTGTGTTCCCCCTGCACAGCCCGAAGGTGGCGAAGATCGAGATCACCAAGACCGGCCGCGTGCGTCGTGCTCGCCTGCACTACCTGCGCCAGCGCCAGGGCAAGGAAGCCATGTCCGTGAAGGAGCAAGGACAGACCCAATCTGCCGAAGCCGCCTGATCAGATCAGTATTCCAAATGAGTTAAAAAAGGAGGGAGAGCCGTTTGGCTCTCCCTCTATTTTTGTGAGTTGAATTGAGAAAAGCCTGGCGGCAGCCAGGCCGAAGATCACTTTTTCTTCTTCCCACCGGACATGGCGACCACGAGCACCAGTACAACGACACCAATGCCAATCAGGATGAGGGTGTTGGTGCTGATGCCAGCAGACTCTTCCACGGGCGGCTGGATCGACATGGGAGCAGCCTGTTGTGGCTGGGCATAGGAGGGGGCGGCAGGAGCGACACCGGTTGGAGCAGCTACTACAGGCTGCACACCAGGAACGACGACTCCAGGCGTCGGCGCGGGGGCAGGCATCGCACCAGGAGCCACCGTCGGAGCGGCACCAGCAGCGGGAGCCACCGCCGGAGCGGCACCACCTGATGCAGCGGCAAGCGCGGCCGCCACACGATCATCCATGCCCGGGGTTCCCGTCCCTGCCACGGCGGTAGAACCGCCTACCGCTCCCGGAACCGAGCCGGCCTGCGTTTGCTGCATCGACTTCGCGGCAAGCTGTTGCTGGGCATAGGCATAACGTTGACGATAACCTTGAAACACGGTTGAATAAAACTGTCTGCTGGTGGCATCGGCCCCACCAGCGGCGGCTTCACCTGCGAGAATGGCTTCCCCCATCTTTTTGAGCGCCTCGCCATCTTTGCCTGCCGAGGCTTCCGAGCGCATGATGTCTGTAATAGCTTGATTGATCTTGCCAATGACAGCGGTATCAACTGCCTTGAGACGAGTTTTTTCGTCCACAATAGTTTTCGCAAGGGTTTTGAGGCTGGGCAGATCGTACTTGTACGGGGTGAACCAGCGGGTGGACTTGCGCTCCGCATCATAGCCGTCTTTCCACTGCTCATTTTCGCGCAGGATGGCGTCTTTCATGCGGGTCAGATCTGGCTCGACCAATTTCTTGATGCCTTCATCGCGCATTCTTTGCAATGCAGGCTGATCTTTGATCATCTGTTCGATCTGGCCCTCGTATTTGACCAATACTTCAAGAACAGCTTCGACAGCCTTGGGGTAATAAATGGAGGCAACGTATCCGCTCTGAGAGTTGGCTATTTTGTCGAATGCCCTGAGCGCGGCACCATAGTCCTTGGCTTCGACCTTCTCCAAGATTTCAGCATACACTCCATAAGCCTTGATATTGTAGCTGTCTGCCTTGGCTTCGTCAGGCGTCAGCCATTTGCCCTCGACCTTCATGCCGCCGGAGACGACTTTCTCCTTCTCCTCCTGCGCTGTAGCGATCATTTTCTCCACCTCGGCAGCTTCTTTGGTGCCGGGATAGCGGTTCACGAAGGGACGCAGACGGTCCTGAATGAGTGCCTCGTATTTTTCCGCCGTCATGAGGTCAGGCGTGGGGAGGAGCTTGCGCAACTCGATGACCTCCACCTCCTCCGGCTTTTGTTTGACGACTTCAGCGATCTCGGTGCGCGGAATGTCCTTCTCATCCCAGATCTTCGGCGTCAGCTTATAGCGCATGCGGATCGCCGCCGGTGTCTCGGACAAGATGTTGCCCTCCAGCTTCTTGCCGTCCTTGAGAGTCACGATGTCGGCGTGCAGAAATCCGGCGCTGCAGATCAACGCATAGAGGGCAGGTCGAAAATGGCTCAATTTCATGGGAGAAGCGGGTTTGGGATGATGGGGGGGATGACAAGAAACGGCTGCGCGGGAATTTGCGCGGGTTAAGAGAAATAACTCAAAACCGCTCCACGAGTAAAGAACGAAGCTGATTTTCCTTTCGGAACGTCACGCCGTCCGGCGCTTGAGGATGATGCGCTTGAAACGAACGTTGGCGCCTTCCTGGCTCACACTCATCACCGCCGGATCATTGACAAAGACGTTGTGGATCAGGCGGCGGTAGTAGCTGTTCATGGGCGGCAGGTCGGCGCTCTGTCCGGTAGCGCGGACGCGCTCGCCGAGTTCTTTAGCCCGGGCAATCATCTTGTCCTCCCGCATCGAACGGTAGAACTCGACATCAATGCGGATGCGCGGCGCGTCCTTAATGTGGCGCTGCAAAACACGGTTCACGAGGTACTGGATGTCATCCAGAGTCTCCCCACGGCGGCCGATCAGCGCGTCCGAGTCATCCGTGAGCACCTGAAGCGTGGGGCCATCCGGGCCGTTGTCTTCCTCAATCTGGACGACAAAGCCCAGGTAGCCGAGCATGGTGTCCAGAATATGGCGGGCGTGTTCGAGCGACGTCATGGCTGTCTAGCCTCCAAGTCGCGGGGGTTTGGGGCCTTTTTTCTTCTCTTTGTTGCTGCCCATCGGATTGAAGAACGGGTTCTGCGGCGGCGGACCTTTCACCACGGGCTTCTGCGCCACCTTCTCCAGCTTCGGCTCAGGAATGTAGAGCTTCATGATCCAGGTCTGGGCGATGCTGAAGATGTTCTGCGTGGACCAGTAAAGGGCCAGCGCGGCGGCGAAGTTGTAACAGATGAAGAGGAAGAAGACCGGCATGAGCATGAAAATGCGCTGCTGCGTCTTGTCCATGCTCTGCGGCTGCGGGGTGAGCTTCATCTGCGCCACCATCGTCAGGCCCATGATGAGCGGCAGCGGGTTGATGTCGAAACCGGCCCAGTTCGTCACCGTGTCGGCGGCGGAGAGATCGTTCACCCACAGGAAACTCTGCCCGCGCAGCTCGGCGGCGTATTCCAGAACGCGGTAGAGGCCGAAGAAGATCGGGATCTGCAAGAACATCGGCAGGCAGCCGCCGAGCGGGTTCACGCCATACTCGCGGTAGAGCTTCATCACCTCCATCTGCTGCTGCTGGGGATTGTCCTTGTACTTTTCCTGCAGCTCTTTCATCATCGGCCCCAGAAGGCCCATGCGCTTCATGGTGAAGGTGGACTTGGCGTGGATCGGCCAGATGCACAGACGCACAAAAATGGTCAGCAGAATGATCGCCACGCCCCAGTTCCCGGTCATGTCGTGCATCCAGCGCATCACCCAGGAAAGGAAGATGCTGATCGGCTTGAACCAGCCGTAGAACATCGCAAAACTGCGCTGCTTGCCGATCTTGCTCAGGCGGTCGTATTCCTTCGGCCCAAGGTAAATCTGGTAGGTCTGCGTCACCGAGGCTCCAGGAGCCAGATCGACCGCAGGGAGGCCCAGCGAGGCGTCATAGGCGTGGTCCTCGATGTCCGTCTTGCCCGCATGCACGGCGTCGATCGGTTGCGCAAGTTTGCGGCGGGTCGTCCAGAATTTTCCTGGTGCGTCCTTCTCCGCCACCCGCGTCACGATGTGCGTGTAGAAGCGCCCCATCACGCCAGCAAAGCGCAGCGCGTTGTAAGACTGACGGAACTCGAACTTCTGCTCGCTGAACCACGGCTTCGCATAGTAGTCAGACTGGTAGAAGTCCGCGTCTCCCGCGTCGTTCCAGAAAAAGCCCTCGTAGCGGGCGTCGTCGTGCTTCAAGGCGCTCGAAGCACCGGCGTAGAGGTAATATTCCTCGGAACGGTGCTGGGCCGTGCCTGTGTTTTTCAAGGTGATCGTCAAGTCGATCAGATGCTCGTCGCTCTCCTCGCCCTCGGTCAGGCTGTAAGTCTTCGTGACCACCACGCCCTCGGCGCTGGTGCCTTCAAAGGTCACGCTTTTGTCCGACTTGGCCGTCAGCTTGTAAGCCAGCGCGTCCAGTCCTGCTGCGTCACGACGCAACGCACCGATGGCTTCCAGCCCGTTCGTGTTCAGGGTCACTTTGTCCGTGCCCGCCAGCACCGCGCGGGCGATGCCGCCGCCTCTCGAAGTCAGTTCAAACGTGACGCTGCCGGTCTTCAACGCGTGTTTCTCCTCCGGCACGTTCACCACCGCCGGGGCTGCGAGTGCGGCAGGCGTTGTCGTTGCCGTGGCACTTGGGGTCGCACCAGGAGTCGTCGGAGTTGCTGCGGCAGTGGCCGCAGGCGCATTTTTTGCCTTTTCCGCCTGGGCGCGGGCCGCTTCGGCCTGCGCCAGCTTCTGGTTTTCCTGCATGTAGTGCCAGTTCACCCCCATGAGGATGACGCACAGCGTCACGATGATCCAACTTTTGCGGTCCATGAATTTTGAAGAAAGGGTTCGGGAGGTTTCTAAAGTTTAGCGGTGTTCACACGGCGGTACCGGATCATGCCCATGACCGCCCCACGGATGACAGCGGAAGATGCGTCGAAGGCCCATCCAGCTCCCGCGCAGCGAGCCGTGCGTCTCCACGGCCTGAAGAAAATACGCCGAGCAGGTCGGCGTGAAGCGGCAGCCGGAGCCGGGGCCGCCAAAGGCGTGTATGACGGGGGAGATGAACATCTGGTAGCCGCGGATGAAGATTCGGATGAGCCATTTCATGAGGCGGTGGCGGCTGATGCTGTCGGTTTGAGCAGATTCATACGCCGCGCCAGCCGCAGCCAGTCCTGCTCCAGTTCTGCCAGCGTGGCCTGCGGGGCACGCCAGCGGGCGATGATCACCAACTGCCAGCCGGGAACAACTTCCGCACGATGCGCGCGAACAATCTCACGTAGCAGACGGCGAATCCGGTTCCGCACCACGGCATTGCCCAGTTTACCCCCGGTGATGAGGCCAAACTGGAACTCCTTCAACGTTTCCGCGCGCAAAACACCCAAAACCAGAAATTTTCCGGCCTGGCTGCTGCCCTGCGCCTTCACCCGCGCGAAATCGCACGCGAGTTTCATCCGCAGGTTCGAGGGAAGGCGCATGGGGAGGAGCGCGCCGCAGCAGGTTTAGGCGTGCTGTTGGGTGTGGCGCTTGAAGTGCAGCTCCACGCCCTTCGGCAGAAGACGCTTGCGTCCGGCACGGCGACGACGGCGCAGGATGTCACGGCCGTTTGCCGTCTTCGTGCGGGCACGGAAGCCAAACTGCTGTTTGCGCGTGCGTTTGGAGGGTTGGTAGGTCCTGAATGTCTTGGGCATGGGCGTGTGGGGTGGTGAAAGTCAAAAATGTCACATCAGACCGGACAAATCACGGCCTCCCCTCGAAAAGGGGGCGCGAAACTAGCGGGAGACGCTCATTTGTCAACGAGGCGATCAAATCGCGCAAACTTCGGCCTTTTCACCGTTACATTCCGCCCATGAAGCCCCTGCCCATCCTCATCGCTCTCATCTTTCCCATTCTTTGCCACGCGGAGACGCCCCCTGCCCTCCCGCTGTGGGAAAAAGGCGCGCCCGGCTCCGAATCCCGCGCCGCCGAGCCTGAAAAAACCGAAGGCAGCAACGTTTGCAACATTCACAATCCCACGATCACGCCGTTTGTTCCCGCAGCGGACAAAAGCACCGGCACCGCCGTCATCATCTGCCCCGGTGGCGGTCATTCCAAGCTCTGCCTCGGCCATGAAGGCTACGCGCTTGCCGAATGGTTCCGCGACCATGGCATCGCCGCCTTCGTGCTGAAATACCGCCTCGCCCGCGAAAAAGGCAGCACCTACACCATTCAAGACCACGCCATGGCCGACACCCGCCGCGCCATCCGTCTCATCCGCAGCCGCGCCGCCGAATGGAACATCCAAACCAACCGTCTCGGCATCCTCGGCTTCTCCGCCGGGGGCGAACTCGCCGCCTTCGCCGCCATGAAGAACGATCCCGGCCAAAAAGACGCCGCCGACCCCATCGAACAGCAGTCCAGCCGACCCGATTTCCAAGCTCTCATCTATCCCGGCACCTCCGCCCTCTTCTCCGCTGAAAAAGGCATGCCACCGCTCTTCATCGCCGCCGGTTATCACGACCGCCAGGACATCTCCGAAGGCATGGCCACCCTCTACCTCAAATACAAAGCCGCCCAAGTCCCCGCCGAGCTTCACCTCTACGCCAACGCCGGCCACGGCTTCGGCTACAAACCCGACGCCAAACCCACCGCCGCCTCCCGCTGGCCCCAACGCCTCGTCGAATGGCTCACGGACACCGGTTTGCTGAAGTGATCCAGACTTCTATCAGGCACGATCACGCCGCCGCAGGGTGCAGCCGCACATGCACGGCCGCATGCACGGCACCCGCCAGCGCGTCCAAATGGGCTCGGTCCGTCAGTTTGCGGCCGTTTTCGTCCTGCACATAGATGGCGTCGATCGCGACCCCTTTTTCGGTGCTGATGCGTGCGTGCGTGACGCTGAACCCCAGTTTGCCGATGGCCATGAAGATGTCGTACAACAACCCGAGGCGGTCCACGAGCTGGAGCTCCAGCACGGTTTGATCCGGCGAGAGGTTGTTGTTTAAATAAATACGCTGCGGGATCTCGTCGCCGATCTCATCAAGCATGGTGATGGATTTTCCGAGCTTCTGGGCGATGGCGGTGCTGAAGTCGAACTGCGAGCCGCCGAAGGCCGTGCGCACGGACTCCTCCACGCGATGGCGGGCGCTTTTGGACGTGACGGCGGCGAAGTTCGTGTTGCAGACGCGGAAGGTGTCCAGCACGAGATGGTCGGCGCGCTGGTAGAGGTCGGCGCTGAGAATGTTGATGCTTTCGGCGGCAAGAGCGCCGGAAATGCGGGCGAGAAGGAGGTGACGGTCCCAGCAGACGACGGTGAGTTCACTGTAACCTTGGTCAGGGTGGTCCTCCCACGTCATGACTGGCAGCAGACCAGCGGCCGCCTCCTCGCGAATCAGTTGCTCAAAGAACTGGCGGAACTGGCGGATGTGCGCGGCGATGGCCTCGGCCTCGCGGAAATTGAAATACGAGGGAGGCATGTGGAGGAAGTGCGCCTCCACCTCCGCCTCAAAGGCGGCGCCAAGACGGCGTTTGACCTCGGCCTTGAGATCGTCCAGCGGCACCTGGACATTGCGCATGAAGTCCGCCGGCGCGTTCATGAAGCGTAGCGTGCTGTGGTAGAGCTGGCGGATGGAGGCCTCCTTGTAGCCGGACCAGCTCTTGTCACTCGTCCCCTTGGAGTCGGCGTAGGTCATGAGCAGGAGCGTGTCGAGATACTCCTTGGTGCGCACAATGGCGGCGAATTCCTCGATGACCTGAGGATCTTCCAGGCTCTTCGTCGTGGCGGTGCGGTACATCAGGAGATGATTGTCCACGAGGAAGAGCAGCAGGCGGCGGCGCTCGCCTTTGATCTGAAGACGGCGGGAGACGGCGGCGGCCAGCATGGTGCTTTCATCGCTGTGCGTCTTTTTGTTCGCGGCCCGGCCGGCATCATGCAGTAGCAGCGCAAGGTAAAGCACATACGGCTGCTGCAGGTCATGAAAGAGCTGCTGAAACAGCTCGGCACCTTTGAAGGTCGGATCGCCGAGTTCGTCGAGCTTGTCGAGAGTACGAAGCGTGTGCTCGTCAGCGGTGTAGAGATGGAAAAACTCGTGCTGCACGAGGTTGGTAAGCGCGCCGAACTCAGGCATGTAGCGGCCGAGGAAGCCGACGCGGTGCATTTGCCGCAAGGCGCGCGCGGCATCGCCTTTGTTCGAGAGAATGGCCTCGAAAGTCTCGCGGTTGGCCTTGTTGTAGCGGAAACTGGTGTCCACGAGGCGAAAGCTTTCCTGGATGAGCTGGAACAAATCGGGGCTGAGGCGGAGATGGCGCTTCTGCGTGTGCAGAAACAGGCGCATGAGCCGTTCCGGGTCGTCCTTGAACACGCCGGCGTCCTCCGCGTACACACGCTCGTGCTTGCGGATGAAGCCGTCGAAGCGCTCCTGCTGCTTTTCCTTCCGGCTGCGGGCCAGGAAGCCCATGAGCCGGCTCTTTTGGCTGCCTGTCTCGAGTTGTTGAAGGTGGAAGCGGTCCATCACCTCGCTGCTGCGCTGCAGCAGGTCTCGGGTGGCGGTGTAGTAATCATGCATCAGCGCCTCGATGCGGCGCAGCAGCTTTTTATGGCGGTAGCCCAAATTTGTGGCCACCGGCCCTTGCAAACGCAGCGTGAGGAGATCCTCGGCGCGCTTTTCGGTGTAATGCATCTCGCTGCGCACACGCAGGATGAAGTCATAGGCCTGCGCCACCTCCTTCCATCCGGCCTTGGAAATGAGTCCGAGGCCGACGAGATCCTTCGGGTTCAGCGTGCGATGCCGCGCATAGGTCATCCAGATAAGGTTCTGATAGTCGCGCAGGCCGCCGCAGCCGTTTTTCACATGCGGCTCCTGCACGAAGGGCGTGTCTCCCTGCTTGGTGTGACGCACGCTGAGATCAAGCTGGCGCAGCTTGAGAAATTCCTCCTCGCGCCCGTCCATGCACTCCTTGTCAAAACGGGATCGGAACTCCTCAAACGCGGTCGTCTGCCCGGTGATGAGGCGCGCCTCCATCAGCGCGGTCTTGGTCTCGATGTTATCGTTCGCCAGGGCGATGCACTCGCCCACGCTGCGGGCCCCGTGGCCCACCTTGAACTTCAAATCGTAGAAATAGAGCAGGTAGTCGCGGATCAGTTGCGCCACCTCGTTGCTCACCCTGCCGCTGTTGCCGGGAAACATGAACGTGAGATCCACATCGCTGCCCGGGCTCATCACGCGGCGGCCGTAGCCTCCATGCGCCACCACGCTCACATTCAGCTTCGCCCGCACCTCCGGGGCCAGCGCGGCCACGCTTTCCTCCCACAGCACCCGCGCCAGATGGTCGATCACGTCCGAGCGCATGCGGCAGATTTCCTTGCCGCTGAAACTGCCCGTGCGGTGCCGCTGCTTGATGCGCTGCTCCTTGATTTTCAGGAAGCGCTTCGCCTGGCGCAGCGTCTCGGCACGGCCGCGTGGCAGCTTGTCCTCCGGTGGGAAAAATTTCTGCGCGCTTTTGTTCAGGTGGCGCAGGTACTCGCGTTCCGTCATCGCTGCATGCCTCAGTAAGTGATCAAAGCGTGAACCGGGCCGGAGCCTGCGACCTTTTCACGACCGCCGAGGAAGGAAAGTTCGATGAAAAACGTGCTGCCCAGCACATTGCCACCTGCCTCGCGGATCAGATGCAACGCCGCGCCCGCCGTGCCGCCCGTGGCCAGCAAATCGTCCGCCAGCAGCACCGTTTCGCCAGGAGCGATGGCATCCAGGTGCATCTCCACCGAGTTCGTGCCGTATTCGAGCGCGTAATCGACCCCCCGAGTCTGCCACGGCAGCTTGCCCTTCTTCCGCACCGGAATGAAGCCCGCGCCCAGACGTTCCGCGATCAACGCGCCGAAAATGAAGCCGCGCGCGTCGATGCCCACCACCTTGTCCACCTGCGTGATGCCCGTGGCCTCGATCATGCCATCAATCGTCTGCGCCAGCAGCGACGGATTCGCCAGCACCGGCGTGATGTCCTTGAAGAGGATGCCCGGGTTCGGGAAGTCAGGCACGTCACGAATCGTGCTGCGGATGCGGTCGAGAATGTCAGGGGCCATGCGGTTTCGATCATGGAGGAGATGCCGGGATGCGCAAGCGATGGCAACATTGCCGCCGTAATTGCCTTCACCCTTGCGAAATCGCCCCGCGACCGCGAGTATCCGCGCCCTCCATGCCACTTTCCCAACAGCTCCTGCTCGCGGCCACGCTCACCTTTGTGGGCGCGGTGGTGCAGGCTTTGCTGGCGCTGAAATCCGGTGCCTGGAAGCAGGGACGGGCGCAGTTGATGCTCATGGCGGGCGGTTTCGTGCTGCAAACCGCCTTCATTTACCTGCGTGGACAAGAAGTGGGTCAGTGCCCGATGAAAAGCCTGTCGGACATCCTCGTGTTCATCGCGTGGAGCATTCTGTTGCTTTATTTCCTCGTCGGTCCCGCTTTTCGGCTGTCCTTGCTCGGCGTTTTCACCGCGCCGCTCATCAGCATCATGCAGATCATGGCGCTGGTCGGTGGTTTTGCGCCTTACGCGCCGAAGGGAAAAATCAACGCGCTGGTGGAGCTGCACGCCGCCGTGGCGCTCATCGCCTATGCCGCCTTCGCACTGGCCTGCATCACGGGTGTCATGTATTTGGTTCAGGAGCGCATGCTCAAAAAGCACCGGATCGGCGGCCTTTTCTATCAACTGCCGCCGATCCAAGGACTCTCGAACGCAATCCAGCGGCTCGTGAGGCTCGGTTTGCTGCTGCTGAGCATCGCATTGGGCATCTCCTTTGCGCTGCAAACCTCGGTCTCGAATCCCAAATTGGTGTTTTCGTGGGTCGTCTGGGCCTTGTATGCCGTTATCAGCATTCTGATGTGGAAGCACTTCACCTCGCCGCGCAAAACTGCCTGGCTGGCCGTCATCGGCTTCATACTGCCGTTCATCTCGCTCTGGATCGTGACGCATGCCTGAGCCGACTGACAACCGCGGCGGCCTCGTCTGTGTGGGCCTGAACTACAAAACCACGCCCGTCGAGGTGCGTGAGCGTCTCGCGTTCCCGGAAGCGCAGGTGCCGCAGGCCGTACAGCAGGTGCGCGGGCTGCCCGGCTTCGTCGAGAGCGTCGTGCTGAGCACTTGCAACCGCGTGGAACTCTACGCCACCCACGCGCTGCCCAGCGGCGATCACGGCCACGCCGCGCTGCGGGATTATCTGGTGGAGCATTTCCAGCTCCAACCCGAGCACGCCGAGGCGCTCGTGCTTTACAATCTCGACTCCGCCGAAGCCGCGCGGCACCTCTTTCGCGTCGTCAGCGGGCTCGATTCCATGGTGCTCGGCGAAACGGAAATCTTCGGCCAGGTCAAAGCGGCCTACAAAACCGCGCTCGACACCGGCGCGACGGGCAAGACGCTCAATAAGCTCTTCCAGCAGGCCTTCACCGTCGGCAAAAAGGTACGCAACGAGACCACCATCCAGCGTGGCTCCACCAGTGTCGGCAGTGTGGCGGTCGATCTAGCCGAAAAGGTCCACGATTTGAAGGAATGCCGCGTCATGCTCGTCGGCGCGGGCGAGATGAGCCGAACCTGCGCGCAAAGTCTGCTCTCGCGTGGAGCGAAAAGCATCATCGTCTCCAACCGCAGCTACGACAAGGCGGTGGAGCTCGCCACGGAGATGAAGGGCACCGCGATGAAGTTCGACGAGTGGGAACACGCCCTGCATGAGGTCGATGTCATCATCTCCAGCACCAGCGCCCCGCATTTCGTCATCAAGCCGGAGCAGATCGAGCAGGTCATGCGCAAACGCCGCTGGGAGCCGCTGCTGCTCATCGACATCGCCGTGCCGCGCGACGTCGATCCCGCCGTGAACGAGATTGAAGGTGTCTATCTCTACGACATCGACGCCCTCCAGACCATCGCCGACGAAGGCCGCCGCGAGCGCGAGCGCCAGCTCGCCGCCTGCGAGCGCATCATCGAGGAGCAGCTTGAAAAATTCGGCTTTCTCCATTCACCCGGCTCCACCCAGCACGGCTTTCTCACTTCATGAGCATCGAAAAAATCACCTTAGGCACCCGTGGCAGCGAACTGGCCCTCACGCAGACAAACATGGTCACGGCGGAGCTGCAAACCGCGTTTCCGCACCTGCGCATCGAGCGCCAGATCATCCAGACCAGCGGCGACAAGCGCCAGGACCTGCGCTTTTCCGAGTTCAGCGATGTGGCGCAGGTGGACAAGGGCATCTTCATCAAGGAGCTCGAAATCGCTCTCGAAAACGGCCAGATCGACGCCGCCGTTCACAGCTTGAAGGACGTGCCGAGCGATCTCGCCGCAGGATTCACCATCGCCGCCGTGCTGCCACGTGCCGCGATTGAGGACGTGCTCATCACCGCGCAGTCCTTCACGCTCGAAACACTGCCGAAGGGTGCCCGAGTCGGCACCAGTAGCGTGCGCCGTGCCGCGCAGCTCAAGTTTCTGCGTCCCGATGTACAGATTGTCGAGATTCGCGGCAACGTGCCCACACGAGTGAAGAAAGTGCTCGGGGAAAACGCGCTGGATGCCGTATTGCTCGCCGCCGCCGGTTTGCTGCGCCTCGGCCTGCTCAACGCGAACCTCAGTCGCATTCACATCGCTGAACAGACCTTGCACGCCTTGGTGCTCGATCCCACGAAATTCCTCCCCGCCGCAGGTCAGGGAGCCATCGCCATCGAATGTCGTGCGAACGATGCGGCATCCATCAAGACGATTCATGCGCTTAATCATGCGGAAACCGAGTCACGCGTCATCGCCGAGCGTGAGTTCTTGAAAATCCTCGGTGCAGGCTGCCAGACGCCCGTCGGTGCGCACACCTGGATCAAAGACGGCCAGCTTCACATGGCCGTGCGCGTCTTCAACGAGGCGGATCTCTCCGTTGCCCCGGTCGAGCGCGAGGCGCATCGCCCGGTGCATGAGGCCATTCAGCTCGCCGCTGATCTGGCGGCCATGCTGTGACGATGGCGCAACTAAGGCGATGAAGTCGCGTTACAGGGAGTATGAAACCAACCTCATTACGCATGTTTGCCCTCGTGGCAGCCCTGCTGCCCGCTGTGGCTTTTGCCGCCAAGGACGGCAAGCGTCCTCAGAAATCTGCCGCCCGCCCTGACGGTGCTGCTGCCGAAGTCCTCAAGACCTTTGACAAGAATGATAACCATCAAATCGATGCAGACGAGCTGCCTGCTGTGCAGAAAGCATTCGCCACGCTGAAGAACCTCGACAAGAACAACAACAGTGAAATTGAGCTGGCCGAGGTCGAAAGTCTGAAACCTCAGGTTCCCGATGATCGAAGAGGCCGGCTGCTCGCGGGCCTCAAGCAGG
This sequence comes from Prosthecobacter sp., assembly GCF_044232965.1. GTDB lineage: Bacteria > Verrucomicrobiota > Verrucomicrobiia > Verrucomicrobiales > Verrucomicrobiaceae > Prosthecobacter. The sequence goes on along the minus strand of NZ_JBIIKX010000053.1, from coordinate 12,646 downwards.
TGGACAAGAACGGCAATCACAAGGTCGACGCCGACGAGGTCGAAGGACTGCAAAAGATGATCGCAGGCGGCAGAATGATGGCGCGCCTGGATCGCAACGGCAATGGCAAGCTCGAACCCGAGGAGTTGGAGCGCCTAAACCAACATCTTGAGCATGGTCTGGGCAGAAAACGTGGTGCAACCAGCACGCCCTCGGTCCGTAAGGCCCTCGAGAAACCTGCTGAGACTCCGCCTGCGGCAGAATCGCCCAAGGCAGAGGAGAAAAAAGACACACCCGCTGAGCCGGCACCTGCGGCCAAACCACCGGGCAATTTCGGCAACTGAGCCGTTCTTTACTTCAGTTCGAGGACGTTGCTGGCCCGTTCTTGCCTGAGGGGAAGAAGCTGATGTCGATGCCTTCTTTGCGCAGAGCTTTCTTCACGTCCTCGCCTAGCTGGGCATAGGTACGCTCACGCATGAGATGTTTTTTCACCGCCGCCTGCTCCTCCTCGTTGGATTTCACGTTCTCGATCTCACGCAGGTAGGCGATGATGTTGGCTGCGTCGCCATTGCCGTCGAGATGGTAAAAGTAATAGGTCAGCAGTCCGGCGGAACCGTAGTTTTCGGTAGCCGCTCCGTCTTTGCCGAGGGCGGCTGCCCAGCGGGCGAAGTCGATGTTCATCAGCTCTTCCAGATCGATCATGGTGAAGCTCTTGCCGCCGCCTGAGTAGTTCATTCGCTTTGCGTAGCCTTGCAGTTGGCGGTTCAGGCCGATGAGGCTGAAGCCGCCATTGCGCTTGTATTCCAACATCTCGACGTATTCGGCGCTGCCTTCCACAAACCAGGTGGGCAGGCGGCCCATCCAGTGATTCATCATCTGGTGGGTGATCTCGTGGATGAGGGTGGCCATGTCGTCATCGCTGTTGTTTTCCAGGGAGACGCGGCTGCCGACCATTTTCACTCCGAGGCTGGAGAGCGGCACCATGAGCGCTTTTTTGGAGGTCATGTACACACCGGCGGAGCCTTCGATGCCGCCCGCCTCCATGTAATCGCTCTTGTTGGTGAAGAGGCGCGCCAGAAAGATTTCCCGCAGCTTTTCGGGCTGCGGCTTCAAGTCGAGCGGCAGCATGCAGTTCAGCATCCAGGTGGACTCAAAGATGCGCCCGAACTCGCGCACCACGTTGGAGCCGAGCTTCGAGTCGCACTGGAACTCGTAGTGCGGCGAGCGGTAGATGTACTCGTTCTTCTCGGCGTCTTCTTTGACGACAACGACCTCCGGCCGGTCCGGTAGCGAGAAGGAGCGCGGCCAGGTCTTGCTGGCGGCGACCTCGCCTGGCGCGGCGGCGGCAGTTGCAGGCGCAGCAGTCTGGCTTTTGGCAAAAGTCTGGTCTTCGGCGGACAAGCGTGCCAGAGGAACATCGACGGTGCTGCCGTTCGCCATGCGAACCTTCACCGCATCACCTTCGAGAGCGACGAAGGCCGCCTCCATCTTCCGTCCATCCGCGCTGGTCCAGGTGCGCAGGGCCGGGGACTGAGCGCGAAGGGCGGCGGCTGAGATCAACAGCGCGGCCAGGACGGGAAAAGAGGGCAGCTTCATGGTTGGAAGGGAGATTCTGGAGGAAACGCCCGGCAGTGTCGAGATTTTAGATGGAGGGTGTTTTCAGAAAAATGGGAGAACTCCTCATTTTTTACTCGCCAACAAACAAGCCGCCCGGCTAGGCTTGCCGAGTCTATTGTTTATTCAAACTCATGAAAACACTTGTCTCTCTCCTCATCATCCTCGCGCTCAGCCTGTCACTGAATGCCGCTGAAACTTCTGCTAAGAAGAAAAGCACCACCAAGCCGAAGGCTCCTGCCGCCGAGGCAGCCAAACCGTCCGCCAAGGTCGAGGCGGTCGCCAAAACGCTTACGGCATCGCAAAAAACCAAGCTGCTCGCCTTGCTGAACGAGGGTGATGATGCGGAATTGATGACCATCCCAAACGTGGGCAAAACCCGTGCCGCTGCGATCAAAAAGGCCCGTCCCTTTGCCGACGTGACCAATGTGACGAAAGTCGAGGGCGTTGGCGAGGCCACCTTTGCTGAAATGGTCGCCCATGCGAAGGCCGGCTTCCCGCAGCCGGAGAAAAAAGACGAGCCTGCGACCGAAAAGAAGAAAGCTCCGGCCAAGAAAAAGTCTCCCGAGAAGAAAAAAGAGACGAAGTGACCTTCTGTAAGGGTTTTTGCACCTGTCGGCCCTTGCCTGCTTCCCAGCGGCAGGGGCTGACTTTTTCATGCCCTCACTCGTGACTTCGACCGCCTTGAAGGCGGACCTTGTGAAATTTTTCACAAATAGCGGTTGCCGCTCTGCGGGAGACTTGGATAATCGCGCACCCCTCTTTCCCTGCGGTACCCGCGCAATGGCCACCATCATCGTACAACGCCCCAAGCTCGCCTGGCATGAACGCTGGTTCATTTCCACGCTCCTCAAGGGCCTGAAAATCACCGTCGGCCATGGCATCAAGACCTTCCTGCAAATCGCCGGGAAAAAGCCGAAGGTGACGATGGAATACCCGGAGCAGAAGTGGGACGAGCACCTGCCGGAATATTACCGCGGCGCCCCGGCCCTCGTCACGGACGAACAGAATCGCGAGCGCTGCGTGAGCTGCCAGCTCTGCGAGTTCATCTGCCCGCCGAAGGCCATCAAAATCACCCCCGGCGAGATCCCGAGCGACGATCCATGGGCCAAGGTCGAAAAGCGGCCCAAGGAGTTCGAAATCGACATGATCCGCTGCATCTACTGCGGCATGTGCGAAGAAGTTTGCCCGGAGCAGGCCATTTACCTGCGCAAGGATTACGCCATCACCGGTCTCTCCCGCCAGGAGATGGTCCACGATAAGCAGCGCCTCTATGAAATCGGCGGCCAGCGCGTGGGACTGGTAAACAAGTGGAACAAATTGAAGTGATGCCCCCGCTGCTCTTCTACCTCCTGTCATTGATCACCCTGGGCTTCGGCTTCATGGTCGTCACGGGACGCAACCCAGTGTCCTGCGCCTTGTCGCTCGCGGCCTGCTTCGTGGGCCTTGCGGCGCTGTTTCTGAGCCTCGACGCTTATTTTATCGGCGTGATCCAAATCCTCGTCTATGCCGGCGCGGTGATGGTGCTCTTCCTCTTCATCATCATGCTGCTGGACATCAAGGCGGAGGAAGGCAAGAAGCTGAACCTGCCCGCCATCGTCTCTGGCGTGCTTGTCGCAGTGCTGCTCGTCCTGCAAATCATCACGGTCGTGAGCAGCTCTGGTATCGCGAAGAAAAGCTCCGCCAACACGCCCCTGGCCCTCACCGAGGCCGCTGGCAAGCTTGGACGGGCCGCCGCGCTGCCCACGATCACTAACGACCTCAAAGAAGGCACGCTACCGGACGCCAAGCTCATCGGCTTCACATTGTTTGACCAATATGGCTTCCACCTCCAGGTCGTCGGCCTGCTGCTGCTAGTCGGCACGATTGGTGTCGTTGTCCTCAGCAAACGCGAAAGGAGCAGCGCACCATGATCACGCTCGGTCATTACCTCGTCGTCAGCGGCATGCTCTTCGCGCTCGGGCTGGCAGGCGTCATCGCCCGCCGGAACATCTTGATCGTTTACATGTGCCTGGAAATGATGCTCAGCGCCGCGAACCTCGCGCTGGTCGGATTCTCCCGCTTCCATCTCGTGAACGGCCTGCCAGACTACACTGCGCAGTCACTCGTGTTCTTCACCATCACCGTGGCCGCCGCCGAGGTGGCCGTGGGTCTTGCCATCATCGTGGCGCTCTTTCGCACGAAGCAGAGTGTCGATGTCGAGTCCGTCACCAAACTTCAGGGATAACGAGACGCCATGCACGCCAGCATCATCCTTCTGCTGCCATTCTTTTCGGCGCTCCTCATCCTCCTGGGGCATCGCCAGCTCAAAGGCGCCTCCGTCCTCATCTCGGTCGGCTCCTCGATCATTTCCTTCGTCGCCTGCCTGTTTTTCCTGGCGGCTGACGATGACAACCGCCTGCTGCTTCCCTTCATCGAAGTCGGAACCTTCAACGCGGGCATTGATGCGCTAATCGACAAGCAGAGCCGCGGCATGATGTTCATCGTCAGCTTCGTCGGCATGCTGGTTCACATCTTCTCCCTCGGTTACATGAAGGATGACGAGTCCAAGCCGCGCTTTTTCGGCTCGTTGTCACTCTTCATGTTCTCCATGACCGGCATCGTGCTGGCCGGAAACCTGATCATGATGTTCATCTTCTGGGAGCTGGTTGGATTGAGCTCCTACCTGCTCATCGGCCACTGGTATCAGAAGGCCAGCGCCGCCGAGGCCTGTAAAAAAGCCTTCCTCACCAACCGCATTGGCGATTTCGGCTTCATGATCGGCATCCTGCTGCTGTTCGGTGCGAACGGCGGCAATGTGAACCTGATCGACCTCGAAACGGCCTTCACCTCTGGTCCGCTGCGTCCGGACGCGCCGGGTTACAGCGCGGGTTTCACCACGGCGGCCGCTTTGTGCATTTTCCTCGGCGCAGTCGGTAAATCCGCCCAGTTCCCACTGCATGTCTGGCTTCCAGACGCGATGGAAGGCCCCACGCCGGTCTCCGCGCTCATCCACGCCGCCACGATGGTCGCCGCCGGTGTTTACATGCTCGTGCGCGTGAGTTTCCTCGTCACCGCCTCGCCGCTCGCGGCGGAAATCATCGCTGGCATCGGCTGCGGCACCGCGCTGCTTGCCGCGTTGATGGCGACGCAGCAGAACGACATCAAGCGCGTGCTCGCCTACTCCACGCTCTCACAGCTCGGTTACATGGTCATGGCCGTCGGTGCCGTGGCGATGGCCGCGCAGCACGGGCATCAGGGAGCGCACGCCGCCGACCCAGGTCATCCCGCGATGTTCCACCTCTACACGCACGCTTTCTTCAAGGCGATGCTCTTCCTCGGCTCCGGCGCGGTGATTTATGCCTGCCATCACGAGCAGGACATCTGGAAAATGGGCGGCCTGCGCAAGCACATGCCGGTCACCTTCTGGACCTTCGCCATCGGCACCGCCGCGCTGATGGGCGTGCCATTCCTGAGCGGCTTCTGGAGCAAGGAAGCCGTGCTTGGAGCCGCTTATGACAGCGGTTGCAAGGTGTTGTTCCTCGCTGGAGCGGCCACGGCGGCGCTGACTGCGTTCTACATGACGCGCCTGCTCATCGTGGCCTTCTTTGGCAAACCCCGCACCGATTCCGCGCATCACGCCACCGAGGCACCGATGGTCATGATCCTGCCGCTGGCGATTTTGGCGATCTTCTCCGTCCTCTCTGGCTACGACGTGCTCGCCACGCCGTTGCAGGCCATGAAACCGCCACACGTCGAGGGTCATCAGACCGTGCTGTTCGCCTCGCTCACCGCACTCATCCTCGGCGCTGGCGCTGCCATCTATCTTTACCGCGGCAAAGACAAGGATCCCGTCAGCATCAAGCTCTTCGCCAACAAGTTCTACTTCGACGAGATCTACGCCGTCATCGTTCGCGTCTGCCAGGACCGCGTGGCGTGGATCGTCACCGCGCTGGAGCGCGTGTTTGTCGATGGCATCGTCGCCCGCCTGCCTGCGGCGATCATCGCCCGTCTCGGAGCCGCCACCCGCATGCTGCAGGGCGGTCATCTGCAAGGCTACACCTTCCTGCTGGGCGGCGGCGTCATCGCCGTGGTCTATCTCCTTGTGTTTGTGCTGCCCCGCCTAGGTCATTGATGGAAAAATTGAATGAGCGTTCTTGAAATCATCATCGCACTCCCGCTGCTGGCCGCCCTTGCGGTCTGGCTCGGTGCGCCCGCCCGTGCCGCCTCCCTCGGGGCCACGTTCGTCAATCTGGCGCTCGTGCTCTACGCCACCGTGCAGTATGCCGCCAAACCTGCCGGACTTGCCTTCACCAACGCCCGCGTGGTGCTCGAAAATCCGGCCATCAGCTTCGCCGTCGGCGCGGATGGCGTCTCGCTCATCCTCGCACTGCTCACCTCGCTGGTGATGCTGGCCGCCGTGTGGCAGATCGAGGACCGGCCCAACATTTTCTACATCTCCTCGCTGCTGATCGGCGGCGGCGCGCTTGGAGCCTTCCTCACCACCGACGTTTTCTTCATCTACGCCTTCCATGAGCTGGCGCTGATCCCGACCTTCCTCATGATCGCGCTGCATGGCCGTGCGGATGCAGCGCAGCGCAAGGCCGTCGCTTGGAAAGCCACGATTTATCTCGGTGCGGGCAGTTTGGTGCTGCTCGCTGGACTTGCCTGGGTCGTTCTGGAGTTTAGCGGCGGTTCCAAGCTCACTTTTGATCTCGAAGCCCTGCGCAACCAGGCCCAGCTCACCCCGCTGCCGGTGGCCAAGCAGGCGCAGATCTTCTTCGTGCTGCTGCTCGGTTTCGGCACGCTCGTCAGCCTCTTCCCCTTCCATAGCTGGGCCGCCCCGGCCTATGCCACCGCGCCGACGCCGGTCGCCATGCTGCACTCCGGTGTGTTGAAAAAATTCGGACTCTACGGCCTCATCCGCATCGCCTTGCCGCTGCTGCCGCAGGGAGCGCAGGTCGAGTGGGTGCAAAACGCGCTGCTGCTCATGCTGCTGGGCAACATCCTCGTCATGGGCCTCGTCACCATCCATGCAAACCGCCTCGATGATACGCTCGCCAATTCCAGCGTGATGCACATGGGCTACATCTTCCTCGGTCTCGCCGCCGGCACCGAGATCGCGCTCAAAGGCGCGGTGCTGCTGATGTTTGCGCACGGCGTGTCCATCGCGCTGCTGTTTGGCCTCTGCGGCCGCATGCGCAACCAGCTCGGCACCCTGGAATACAACAAGCTCGGCGGTCTGGCCACCCACGCGTCTGCTTTCACCGTGTTGTTCGCCTTCGGAGCCTTCGCCAGCATCGGCCTGCCCGGTCTCGCCAACTTTGCGGGCGAGGTGATGGTCTTCGCGGGCAGCTTCACCGAGTTCAAGGCCGGTGAGCTTTCCAACCTGCACTGGACCGTGATCCTCGCGCTCTGGGGCGTCGTGATGAGCGCCGTTTACATGCTCCGCGCCTACCGCAACATCTTCCATGGCAGCGCCAACACCGGCCTGTTCATGATCGACCCCGTTTTCTCGCAGCGCCTGCCCTTCATCCTGCTCGCCGCCACGCTGCTCGTCACTGGCTGCTGCCCCTGGCTGCTGCTCAACCTCATGAAATCCGCGCTGTAAGCCCCTGCCATGAGCGTTTTCACCATCGAAGCCGGTCTCGCCCTCCTCGGGCTCGTTCTTCTGCTCGTCGAGGCCTTCAAGCCTGACATTTCCCGCCGCACCCTCGGCCTCACCGCCATCGCCGGCACCGCGCTGGCCTTTGTGCTGCTACTCGTCGTGAGACACGACGCTGCCAGCCTGCCCAGCTTCATGCAGCCTTGGCATCAGCTCGACACGCTCGCGCTGTTCTACAAAGGCTTCGCCCTCGTCATCACGCTGCTCGTGCTCTGGCTCACGCTGGAATGCGCGCCTTACCTCACGCGCTTCACGCTCGATGGCAAACTGGCTGAAATGTTCAGCCTGCCGCTCATCGTCTGCTCCGGCATGATGTGGATGGCCTCCGCGCGTGATTTGGTCACCGTCTTCGTCGCGCTCGAACTCGTCACCGTCAGCTTCTACGTCCTCGTCGCCTTCGCCCGCAAAAGCGCCTTCAGTCTTGAGGCTGGCGTCAAATACCTCATCCTCGGAGCTCTCTCGACTGGCATCCTCGTCTATGGCATCGCCTGGATCTACGGCGCCACCGGCATGATGAGCTTCGAAGGCATCGCCAAAGCGCTCGCCAATCCGGCCACCAGCAAATCCACCGCGTTGTTCGGTGCGGCGCTCATTCTCTGCGGCCTCGGCTTCAAGGTCGCCGCCGCGCCCTTCCACATGTGGGTGCCGGATGTGTATCAAGGCGCGCCGACTCCCGTCACCGCCTTCCTCTCCGTCGGATCAAAAGCCGCCGGTTTCGTCGTCCTCACCCGTGCCTTGGATGCCTTCCTCTCCCCCGGCTCGGTCATCAGCACCGAGATTCAGGCCTTCCTGCTCGTCATCGGCTCCCTCACCGTGCTGCTCGGCAGTCTTCCCGCCATGTTCCAGACCAGCGTGAAGCGCCTGCTGGCCTACTCCAGCATCTCGCACGCCGGTTACCTCCTCCTAGCGCTCGCCTGCCGCGAAACCGCCCGCTTTGAGCTCTCCTCCGGTGGCATCGTCGCCTTCTACCTCGCCACCTACCTGCCCATGACCGTCCTCGGTTTCCTCGGCCTCGGACTCATGCGCGCCAACGGCCTTGGCGAGGACATCAAGGACTTCACCGGTCTCGCCAAGCGCAATCCGACGCTGGCCTTGTTCATGACGGTTTCCTTCGCCTCCCTCGCCGGTCTGCCGCTCACCGCCGGGTTCATCGGCAAGCTGTTCGTTTTCCTCGGCCTCGCCGACCACGGCTACTGGGGCGCTCTCAGTTGCGCCGTCATCGCCGCCGCCGCCGGTTTTTACTACTACTTCAAGACCATCCTCGCGATGTACACCACCGAAGGCGTCGAAACCACCGCCCTGACCCTCAGCACCGCTTCCAAAGCCGTCGCCGGAGTCCTCGCCGTGATCATCCTCATCCTCGGCGTCTATCCCAAGCCGTTGCAGAAGGTGCTGACCTCGGGCGAAGCCGCTGTGGTGGCGAAGTAAACGCGCGAACGCCCCTGTCTGTGGGCTCAAAGGTGGTTGAGGCAAGAAGCCGCAACAGGTTTTGACCCACTGGACCACGGCGGCTCCTTCGAAATGGAGCGCACGGCTTTCATGAAGCCTTTCCGCACCCGCAGGCAGGTCTCATGAAGTCGTGCTTGGCTCAGGCTTGGATGATCGTCATCAGATCCGCCAGCTCATTGAAGTGGGCATCCTGGCAATAAAGCGGCAGACCATGGCTCTTGGCGGTAGCGGCGATCCAGAGATCGTTTTCGGGGATGGGCTTGCCTTTGGTGGCGAGGGCTTGCTTCAATTCCGCATAGACGGTGGCCGTGGCTTCATCGGGCAAGAGCACAACGACCTCGCGGGAGAAGCGCTCCCATTGTTCGATGGCGCGGCGGCTGTTGCCGGCACGTTGGATGCCGAAGCGCATTTCACCCAGAGCGGTGAGCGGGAGGTAGAGTTCCGTGGCAGCCTTGAGCCGGGCGGCTATCGCAGCATCCGCCGTCCGCATGTGACGGATGATCACGCTGCTGTCGAGGGCGAGGCTACCAGGCGTTTTCATCCACGATGCTGCATTCGGTCAGGGCGGTTTCGAGCGCCTCGCCTTCTTCGCCTGCGAGACTACCGGAAGTGGCATCGATCATGGACTCGCGGCGCAGACGACGTTCTTCCAGCAGCGTATGAATGAAATCCGCTGCTTCCTCCAGCCGGTCGGCAGGCAGGCGGCGCAGTTCGTCGATGAAGGGCAACGCGGCAGTCATGTGCGGATGATACCCTCAGGGTCCTGGATTGTCGAGAGGCTTGAAAGCGGGCGATTCAGCCGCAATGAAGATACCGTTGCCCCCAGAAAGGCGGGGTGTTAGCCTTCCCCACATGAGCACCAAACAGCAAACCTTGTCCTGGCTGGCCGAGCTGCCAGAAGACTCGTCGGCTTGGCGCGAGTTGCATGATGATGCCCGGCTGCTGCGGGACATCGCGGCGGCGGAGGACGATGTTCGGAACGGGCGTGAACGTCCTTTGGCGGAGGCCCGGGAGCTTCTGGAACTCAAATGGACTCAACGTCGTTCCAAGTCCGCCTGACCGACTCGGCGCTGAACGATCTCCACGAGATCGACGACTGCTCGAGCTGGATTGGGGCGAAGGCTGAAAGTGACTCGATCAAGCGGTGACTTTGTCAGCCAGATGCAGCCTGACGTCATTTCCCGGAACAGCAGCCTGAAAACCACCAGGAGCGCCGTCCGCGCTCCCATCCGCCCAGACCGCGCTCCCGAGCAGGCCAGTCACGGCTCCCCGGCTGCCAGCTCCCATTCCCAAGACTCCACGCCCCGCGCCCAGGGTTCCCACTCCCGCTCCCGGTTGCCCCGCCTCCGCTCCCAAGCGCCCAGCCTGCGCTCCCGTCCCACCACACCGCGCTCCCCACCCGCCAGACCACGCTCCGCGTGGAAAAGGTCCGAAACCCAGGAATCCCGCCAAAATCCCGGGAATCTGGTCAGATTCCCAACCTCCCCGCCACCGCTCCCAGGAGCGCCAGCCGGAAAAACTCAAGACCGAGCACCGTGCAAAACGTTCCCCAGAAGAACTGCCCTCAAAGCATGGAGCAGCGCAGAGGGACAAAGACTTTTCCTATTTGCCTTGAAGGCACGCGTCGTGCCTATTCACGCATGCAGAGACGTGTAGCAGAATTTTTTGCCGGGATCGGCTTGATGCGGATGGGTTTGGAGAAAGAGGGCTGGATGACCGCCTGGGCCAACGATCTCGACGAGAAGAAGTGGGAGATGTACCGCGCCAACTTCAATGAAGGGGCCTGTGAGTTCATTGTTGAAGATGTACACAAGATCGATGGCAAAGACCTGCCAGACATCGAACTCGCGACAGCCTCTTTCCCCTGCAATGACCTCTCACTTGCCGGCAGCCGCCACGGACTTGCCGGGACGCAGTCGTCGGCTTTTTGGGGCTTTGTGGATGTGCTGAAGACGATGGGGCATCGTCGGCCATCGCTGGTTCTGCTCGAGAATGTGGCTGGTTTTCTCACTTCGAACGACGGCAATGATTTCCGCGATGCCTTGGTCGCGCTCAATGAACTGGGTTACGCCGTTGATGCCTTCATCATTGATGCCGTCCGTTTTGTTCCCCAAAGCCGCCAGCGGCTCTTCGTGGTCGCAACAAAAGCTCCAGCAGTGAAAATGCAGGAGTTGAAGCTTTTACAAAGCGACAGCCGGCCCGCACCGCTGGCGGACTTCATTTTCATGAACCCGGATATTGGCTGGAACATCCGTAAGCTGCCTGCCTTGCCTCCCTCGTCCATGAAACTGGCGGACATCATCGAAGATGTGCCTCTGAACTCAGAGATTTGGTGGTCCAAGGAGCGCTGCGACTATCTTCTCAACCAGATGAGTGAGCGTCATCGCACCGAGGCTGAGAGGATGATGGCCGATTCAAAATGGTCGTATGGGACAGTGTTTCGCCGGGTAAGAAATGGACGCTCGATGGGCGAATTGAGAACGGATGGCATTGCGGGTTGTCTGCGCACTCCTCGTGGTGGCAGTGGTCGCCAGATACTTTTCTGTGGAGGCATGGGGCAATTCCGAGTCAGGCTGCTGACTCCAAGAGAGTGTGCGCGGCTGATGGGAGCTGGGACATACAAGATCAAAGTCCCGCTCAATCAGGCATTGTTTGGATTTGGCGACGCGGTTTGTGTTCCGGTGGTTCAATGGATAGCGCGTCATTACCTCAATCCAGTTCTCGCAGAGTTGCAGCAGATGCCTGCCGCCCTGCCATCTCTGAGGAAGTCTGTGGTGTATTCAGCTCCCCGAAAGACTCGAGTCTTGAAAAAATGAAAGTGCCCGTCTGGGCGCGGATACTCCCAACATCGTGTATGGTATCACAACTCGAAACCTTCCTGACCTCACACACCAAGAAAGCAGGCAAAGTCGTGCCTGCGAGGCTTCAGGCGGGCTTGGTTCTACTGGAGCGACTCCGGGATTTCCCATCGCTGACTCTTTCTGACCACCGTGCGCAAGGCAGTGCCGGGGCCATTTCCCACGAGACATACGGCAATCGTGTTCACGAGCGTATGAATCTCCAGCCAATCAACAAGAACCACGGGCGGCGCTCATCCAACCTGCCGGAATGGGGCCAGTATCTGCTGGATGCCATTGCTTCCGCTGGATTTGCAGATGCTTCTCCCAAAGAACGCGAAGCCATCATTTCCAAGGCACAAGCCGAACTCGCCAAGCCACTGCGGGCCATCATCGAACAGGAGCCTTTGGAAGCCCGGATCAAGGGAAGAAGCGCCGAAGCCATCATTCACAACCTCCTTCTTGATGCGGAACAGAAGGGCAAGTCAGGCGAGGTGGCGCAGTATCTGGTCGGAGCAAAACTTGCGCTGCGGTTCAAGCGTGACATCCCGGTTCATCCAGCAAACAAGAGTGACCGCAGATCACGATCCGACGTGAATGCGAAGCTGGGTGACTTTGAAATCGAAAATGCCGTGATCGAGGTTGCTGTTGGGCCGGTGGATCAAAAGCACCTCCAACAAATGGCGGAAATCCTGGAGAAGTCTGACAAGGAGGTCTGGCTCCTAACTCGCTCCGACCGTGTGAACGGCTGGAAGAATGAAGTGGAGGACTCTGATGACATCATGAGCGACAAAGTCGTCGTGACTTCCGTCGAAGCGTTCGTCGGTCAAAACATCACGGAGCTGGCGGAGTTTTCGATCAAGGGCAAAGCCACCCAGTTCGCCGCACTTTTCGAGCTTTATAATCGCCAATGGGTTGAGAAGGTCGGGACTCCCGGTATTCGCATCGTTTTGAAATAGTCGTGCGGTTCGCTTCAGGCTCACCGCTCGACTCAATCTAGCAGCCTGTTGAAAAAGAGGGGTTAAAAAGGCCAAAACTTGGGGGCCAGTCTTCTTCGCGGCCTGGGTGCTGTTGGTGGCCGATTCGCATGATGGAACCTTGTGGCGCTCTCAAGCGTGTCCAA
>NZ_JBIIKX010000052.1:0-42684 GCF_044232965.1 Prosthecobacter sp. | reverse complement strand
GTGGCTGCGGGAAGTTCTCCGGCGACTATCCAGAGTTCCTGCTGGCGTTGCTTGGTTTGGCGTTGCTCAAACATGCAGGGTTGTTCTCATCACCCAGGAGGAGAGGTTTTTCAACAGGCTGCTAAGTGGTGCTGACGATACGCGGCGGGGGTCAGGCCGGTCTGGGCGCGGAAGGCCCGGGTGAAAGCACTCTGGTCGTAGAAACCGCATTCGAGCGCGATGGCTCCTGCGGTGTGATTGGTGGCAATGAGATCTTGGCACGCAGCGCGGATGCGCTGGCGGATGAGGTAGCGCATCGGCGGCTCGCCGAGGAGCTTATGAAAGAGGCGGGTGAACTGCCGCTCCGACAAATGCGTGAGCGCGGCGAGCTGCTTCGTCTCGATGGCCTCTCGAAATCGCGTGTGCAGGTGGCGGAGAGCTGGCTCGAGTTGCTGGAAAGGCTGCGCCACACCGCCGACTTCATGCATGTCGTATAGCACGAGCGCGACGCCGCAGATGTGTCCACGCACATCGCGCAGCGGTGAGACAGAAACGACATACCAGTTCAACGGTCCGCTGATGTCCGGCACCATTTGCGAGTAGTAGGTGCGCGTCTTGCCGGTGCGCATCACGCGCCGGTCCTCATCCACAAAGCTGGCGGCCAGCTCGCGCGGAAAGAAGTCACGGTCCATCTTGCCGAGCATTTGCCATTCATGCTCCAGGTTGAAGATCTTCAGCGTGCGGGTGTTGGCGCAGACGAAGCGGCTTTCCTTGTCCTTGGCCAGGAAGGCGATCATCGGCAGCGTGGCGAAGAGCGCCGAGAGTTGGAGCCCGCAGCCCATGCGTTTGAGGAATGCCTGCTGAAATTGCTGCGCCCGGCGTTGTTCGTTCATGGCCGAAAAATACCAAAGGTTGACGCTCCCGGCCAATGCTTTGAGCCTTCAAGCAGCGTTATACTCGTCGCATGAAAAAGACTGTCGCCATTTTTGGAGCCAGCGGAAAGCTCGGACGCCACGCGCTGGCGGTTCTGGCCCGGCGCGGGTTTGCAGTGAGGGCGCTTGTGCATCGCACGCCCGTGGCGGGCGAGAACATCACGTCGGTAACCAGCAGCATCACGGATGCGAAGGCGGTGGACGAAACGGTGCGCGGCGCGGACATCGTGGTGCAGCTCGCCACGACCAAGGAGAACGCGGATACCTTCTTTGACGTGAGTGTGCGCGGCACTTTCAACATTCTCGAAGCCTGCCGCCGCGAGGGCGTGAAGCAGTTCATCCTCTTCGGCGGCGATGCGGCGCAGGGCATCTGGTTTTATCCGCAGCCGATCCCCATCGACGAAAATCATCCGCTCACAGCCTATCCGGGCTACTACGCCTTCTCCAAGGTCATGGAGGAGACGATGGCCGCGCAATACGCGGTGCAATACGGCGTGCCGGTCACGGTGCTGCGCTCGTCGTGGGTGTTTGAGCAGGACGACTTGCTGAATCACTTCTCGCTGCTGCGGAACGTGAACCCCGCCGAGCCTGGACATGGCTTTGGTGAAGTGAGCGAAGATGTGCTCGCGCTGGTGCGGGCCAAACAGGAGTGCATTCCCATCCTCATGGACGTGAACGGCGTGCCGCTGCGACGGCACATCGTGCATGTCGATGATGTGATGCAGGCCTTTGATCGGATGATCGACAATCCCTCGGCGCTTGGGCAAACCTTCAACATCGCCGGGCCGGCGGCTTTCGATTACCGCGTTGCAGCCGACTATCTGTCGAAGCAGCTCGGGGTGCCAACGATCGAGATTCCCAACCCGAAGTATCACCCTTTCGAGATCAACATCACCCGCGCCCGCACGGTGCTCGGTTACGCCCCGGAGAATGACTTCTTCCGCATGGCCGACCGTGCCATTTCAGAGAGAAAATCAAAACTATGAAAACATTCCATCACATCGGCCTGCCGACAGACGAGAGTCATCCCGGCGAGTATTTTGTCGAAGACACCAAGGTGTGGGTCACCGACCCACGCAAACATCCCTACAAGGTCGAGTATCTGCGCTTTGAGCCGGACAGTCCTGTCACCGGCCCCGTGCGTAACCTACCGCACGTCGCGTATCGCGTGGACGACATCCAGGCGGAGCTGCTTGGCGAACAGGTGCTCATCGAGCCCTTCGAGCCGTCGCCGAACTTCACCGTGGCTTTCATCCTCAAGGACGGCGCGGTGATTGAGTTCATGAAGTTTGAAAACGAAAGCGATCTTCCCTGGAGGTAAAATGATGAACATTAAAGACAAAGTCATTCTGGTCACCGGCGGCACGTCGGGCATTGGCGAGGCATGCAGCCGACATTTCGCATCGCTCGGCGCGCGCGTGGTCATCGCATCGAATCAACAGGAACGCGGAGAAGCTCTCGAAAAGGAGCTGCGCGATGCCGGGCACGACGTGCGCTTTGTTTTCGCCGATGTGTCACGCGAGGACAGCGTGAAGGCGATGGTGAAGAGCGCACTCGATCATTACGGCCGCATCGACGGCGTGCATTGCAACGCGGGCGTCTGGGGAAAAGGCAAGGTCACCGAGTTCGACGATGCTGCGTGGGACAAACTCATGGGCGTGAACGTGAAGAGCGTGTTCTGGACCGCGAAGCACGTCATTCCGGTGATGGAGCAGCAGGGCCAGGGCGTGTTTCTCATCACGACCTCCGTCGCGGCATTCATCGGCTTCCCGGCGCACGCGCTTTACTGCGCGTCGAAGGGCGCGCTGGAGTCCCTGATTCGCTGTCTAGCGGTGGATCATGCAGGCAAGGTGCGCGTCGTTGGCATCTGCCCCGGCACCATCGACACCCCGATGCTCGCGGCGAGCTGCGAGGGCTGGGACAAGCCCGTCGCCGAGCTTTACGCCGATGTCGCGCGCCGCATCCCGGTGCGCCGCCTTGGACAGCCGATCGACATCGCGCAGACCGCCGCCTTCCTGCTCAGCGATGACGCAGGCTACATCAATGCCACCTCCATCGTGCTCGATGGCGGCACCATGGCGCTGCCGCCGTGGTGATTTAAATCGTGAAGCCCCCTGACAACAACCCACCCACTCCATTCATGAAAAAAGTGAAACACGGCATCCTCGGTCTCGGCTGGTTCGGCGAGAAGCATTGCGAAGCGCTCGCGGCGATCCCCAATGCGGAAATCTACGCGGTCTGCACCCGCAACTCCGAACGTCTGGCCGAGGTGGCAAAGAAGTTTGGCGTGAAGAAGACCTTCACTGACTACCACGCGATGCTGGCGGACCCCGAACTGGAGTCCGTGAGCATCACCACGATGTGGGATCAGCACGCCGCGCCTGCCATCGCCGCGCTTCAGGCCGGGAAGCACGTCTTTTTGGAGAAGCCGATGGCATCAACCGTCGCCGACTGTGACGCAATCGTCGATGCGGCGAACGCGGCGAAGAGCTTCTTCATGGTCGGCCATATCTGCCGCTTCAACCCACGCTACGCCGCCGCAAAGCAGGAGATCGAGGCAGGCAAGATCGGCAAGATCATCTCCATGTATGCGCGGCGGAATCTGCCCGCGTGGGTCGGTGCCTCGGTGCTCGACAAGATCGGCCCCATCATCGGCGACGGTGTGCATGACACCGACTTGATGTTCTGGTTCAGCGGCTCACGCGCCGTGTCCGCGTATGCGCAGACGGTGCAGTTCCGCCAGCATGCCAATCCCGACCTCGGTCACGTCATGTATCGGCTGGAGAGCGGCGCGTCGTGCATTTTGGAGTCCGTGTGGTGTCTGCCGGACACCACGCCGTTTCAAATCGACGAGCGTCTCGAAGTCATCGGCACCGAGGGCTCTATCTCGATTCATGATACGCATCCGAATCTCATGATCGTGGACAGCAAAGGTGCGCGCTGCCCGGACACAACCTACTGGCCGACGATTCACGGCCAGCTTCGTGGCGCTTTGCGCGATGAGCTTGCTTACTTCGTGAACTGCGTCGCCACAGGCAAGAAGCCCACCGTCATCACGCCTGAAGAATCACGCGAGGCAGTTCTAGCCTGCCTCGCCGCCGAAGAATCGGCCCGCACAGGCCAGGTGATCAGGATTTGAGAATCAAAACACAGACAACCACCACCATGAACCTGATCCTCCGTTCCATTTTCACTTCGACGATCATCGTCGGTGTCTCCGGCCTCGCATTCTCCGCAGAGCAGGCAAAGGGTGACTCCAAGCAGATCGCGCTAGGAGGTGGCGTGACGCTGGAGATCGTTTTCATCCCGCCCGGCGAGTTCATGATGGGCAGCACGCCGGAGGAAAAACAGTGGGCCACGGGAATCGAAGGCGGCGCGCAGCCGGGGACGTCGCGCGAGTCATTCGAGGGCGAACAGCCACGACTGACGCGTGTGAAGAACGGTTTCTGGATGGGGCGCACGGAGGTGAGCGTCGGGCAGTTCCGACGTTTTGTGGACGAATCCGGTTATGTGACCGATGCCGAAAAGCCCAGCGGCGAGACGCAGGTATTTGATCCTGCATGGGACGGCTACCACCTGACGACGAAGGTCGTGCAGCCATGGAAATCGATGAAGGGCAAGAGTTGGCGCGATCCGAACTGGGGCTTCCCGAACCGCGATGACTTTCCGGTTGTGTGCGTAAGTTACAACGACATGAAGGCGTTTTGCCAATGGCTGACAGATCGCGAACGCAAAGCCGGTCGTTTGCCCGATGGACTCGAATACCGTCTGCCCACGGAAGCCGAGTGGGAGCATGGCTGCCGTGGCGGCAGCAAGGAGAGCCGCTATTTCTGGTGGGGAAACGAGATCGAGGCTGGCGAAGGCAGGCTGAACATCTCCAGCATGGATGTCCTGCCGGGGCGCTCGAAAGCATGGCCGCTGGCGAAGGTGCCTTGGAGTGACGGCTACTCCTTTGTCTCGCCCGTCGATCACTATGGCGAGAAAGGCCGCAATGATTTTGGCCTCGCCGACATGTGCGGCGGCGTGTGGGAGTTTGTCATCGACCACTTCGATCCGAATGGCGGGCACGAAGATGTCTATTATGAAAACGCGGAGCTGCGCACCGTGTCGCGACCCGTGTGCCGAGGTGGAAACTACTTTGACGTTCCCGGCAATGCGCGCTGCGCCGTCCGGTTGGGAATCAGAAACGTGGCCTATTCCGATTCGCGGGATGGCTTCCGCATCTGCCTGGGGCGGCCAGTGGCCGGCAAATAACCCAGCTTCTCCTTCCGCAATTCATCGAACCCGCACCACCATGAATCCACTGCTCGACCGCCGCTCGTTTGTTTCCCGTTCCGCCGGTGCGCTCGCCGCGATGGCTGGCACTCCTTTGCTTGCTCAATCAGCGCCGCTGAAGCTCGGCATCATCTCTGCGGCGACGTATGCGCCTACCTATGATGGATCGACTGCGCCACGCATGCCGGGCTCGCATCACGGCACCGCGTTCTCCACCACGTTCAATGGCTGGGATGAGGAGAAGGCGAAGCAGCTCAAAGGTACCTTCGTCAAATCAGGCCGCAGGCTCGAAGGCGCGCGCGTGGTGAAGATCTGGGACACCGACAAAGCCGCCGCTCGCGCGCTGGCGGATGTCTGCGGTATCGAGACCGTGACTGACACGCCCGAGCAATGCTGCGACGGTGTGGATGCCGTGCTCATCGTCGATGACGGTAGCGGCTCGCAGTGGAAATACGCGGAGCATGCACTGCGCAAAGGCGTGCCCACTTTCTGCGACAAACCGCTCGCCATGACCGCCCGCGAGGCCGCTGCTGTGGCGAAACTCGCTCGCGAGACGAAGACGCGCTTCATGTCCGCGAGCAGCCTGCGTTTTGTGCCGGACATCATCAAGCTGCGTGACGAACTGCCGCAACTCGGCGAGGTGCATCTCGCGAGTGTCATTTGCGGCAACGAACTGGTTTATTACGGCATCCACGCGCTCTCGATGGCCTACGCCGTGCTTGGCAAAGGCGCGGTGAGCGCCATCAACGTCGGCAAGCCCGGCGCGAACATCGCGCGTCTGCGCTTCGGCGAGAAGCGCGATGTTGTCCTCATGGTCGCCGATAAGGAAGTGATGCGCGGCGGCTATCAAATCAATCTCTACGGCGAGAAGGGCTGGCGCAGCATCACGCCTGATTTGAAAAACCTTTACGCCTACCTGCTGGAAGCCTTCCTCGATCTCGTCATCACCGGCAAGGAGAGCGTGCCCATCGAGGAGGAAGTCGAGGTCATCGCCGCGCTCGAAGCCGCCAAGCGTTCCCTCGAACTCGGACGCGAGGTGAAGCTCAGCGAGGTGCTCGCGGGCCTCTGATGATTTGATCCAGACAGACAACCCCATCCAACCCCAATCCAGCCATGAACTCACCCAGCCAAATCCATCTCACTCGCCGTGATTTCTTCCAGCAAAGCGGCAAAGCCGTCGCCGCATCAGCACTGGCCGGGATCGCCATCCCGCACGTCCATGCAGCGGGCAGTGACACCATTCAGCTTGCCATTATCGGCAGCGGTGGGCGTGGCAGCGGTGCCATTGCCAATGCGATGGAAGCCACCGGCAGCACCACGAAGCTGGTTGCGATGGCCGATCTGTATGAAGACCGGCTGCAAAGGGCGCACACGGCTCTCTATGACAAGTTTCAAGAGCGCATTGATGTGCCCTCGGAGCGACAGTTCATCGGCTTTGATGCCTTCAAGAAGGCCATCGACGTGCTCCGGCCCGGCTCAGGCGACATCGCTCTGCTCACCGGTTACGCAGGCTTTCGCCCGCAGCAACTTGAGTATGCCGTGGAGCGCGGTGTGAATGTCTTTATGGAGAAATCCTTCGCCACCGATCCCGTCGGCGTGCGGCGCGTGATCGCCGCCGCCGAACTGGCTGAGAAAAAGGGCGTGAAGATCGCCGCCGGTCTCATGTGCCGCCACTCGCCGAACCGCGAGGAACTCATCCGCCGCCTCCGCGCGGGTGAACTGGGCGATCTGCAATACACCCGCGCCTATCGCATGGGCCCTGCGGGAGGGCTCGGGCCGAAGCCTGCGGACAAGAGCGAGCTGGAGTGGCAGTTGCGCAACTTCACAAAGTTCTACTGGGTCTGCGGTGGCCTTTGGGCGGAGATGGACATCCATCAGATCGACGAACTCTGCTGGCTACACGATGCGCTGCCCGTCACCGCGCAGGGCGTGTGCGGACGCGCCGCGAACAGCACGGATTGCAGCCAGAATCTCGATGCTTTCAATGTCGAGTGGACCTTCCCCAATGGCACCCGCGCCATGCACACCGTGCGCTACATCGCAAAGACGCAGAGCCACTTCGCCACCTACGTGCATGGCAGCAAAAAGGCCGCGCAGTTCTCCGGCAGCACACACGCCGCCGATGTGGAGATCTACAAGGACCAGAACACCACGCGCCAGAACATCGAATGGCGCGCACCAAAGGAAAAGCACACCGTGTGGCAGAATCAGTGGAACGACTTCCTCGAAGCGATCCGCACGAACAAACCCTTCAATCAGGCGAAGCGTGCCGCGCACTCGAACCTCGCCGCCATCATGGGCCGCGCCGCCATGCACATGGGCCGCTCCGTGACGTGGGACGAGGCGCGCGCGTCGAAGTTCGAATGGTTCCCCGGTATCGACCAACTCACGCATGAGAGCGAACCGCCGATCAAGTCTGATGCCCAAGGTCGCTACCCTGTGCCCGTGCCCGGCCAGTGGACGGAACTTTGATTGATCCAACACCAACCCTTCATGAACCAAATCGACCTCAACAACCGCAACGCCATCGTCACTGGAGGTGCGCGTGGCATCGGCCGTGCCATCGCCGAACGTCTTCTTGCCTCCGGCGCTCGTGTCTCACTCTGGGATGTGGACGCGGCAGCGCTCGCACAGGCTTCGTCTGAAGTCGGCACGCCGGACACCGTGCATACCGCCACGGTGAATCTCGCTGATCTCGCCTCAGTTCAGGATGCGACCGAGGCCACGGTGAAAGCCTTTGGCAAACTCGACATCCTCGTGAACAACGCCGGCATCACCGGCGGCAACGCCAAGACGTGGGAGATCGATCCCGCCGACTGGCAGCGCGTGCTGGACATCAATCTCAATGGGCCGTTCTACTGCTGTCGCAGCGTCGTGCCGCACCTGTTGAAGAACGGCTATGGTCGCATCGTCAGCATCGCCTCCATCGCCGGAAAAGAAGGCAATCCCAACGCCGCGCACTACAGCGCCTCAAAGGCCGGCGTCATCGCGCTCACCAAATCGCTCGGCAAGGAGCTCGCCACCTCCAACATCACCGTCAACGCCGTCACGCCCGCCGTCATCGCCACCGACATCCTCGCGCAGATGCAGCAGTCGCACATCGACTACATGCTCTCGAAGATTCCCATGGGCCGCTTTGGCAAAAAGGAAGAAGCCGCCGCGCTCGTCGCCTGGCTCTGCTCCGAAGACTGCTCCTTCACCACCGCCGCCGTCTTCGATCTCTCCGGCGGTCGTGCGACTTACTGAACACAAGCACTCGCGTGTAAAGCGAGCCACAACCGCAATGTGCGCGGTGGCCGTCCGTATTCCAATTCTCCATGCACCGATCCCTTCTCCTTTTTCTCCTCCCGCTCGCCGCTTTTGCTCAATCCGGACCGCCGCCCAAAGCGCCCGATGTGCCGAAGGATCTGCCGCCGCAGATCGAGACGTTGCAACCCGGCGTCAAACTCACGCTCCTGGCCGAGCATCCCGATCTCGTCACACCGACGGGCATTGATGTCGATGAAAAGGGCAACATCTGGCTGGCCTCGTGCCACACACATTTTCGTCCTGAAGGTTACGCTGGGCCGCAGCACGATGAGATTCTGGTGTTCGACAAGGACGGCAAAAACCGCAGCGTCTTTTATAACAAGACAGATGCCACCATGCATGTCGAAGTCGGCCCCGATGGCTGGATCTACCTCGCGGAGCGGGATCGAATCCTGCGCGTGAAGGACACGAATGGCGATGGCGTCGGCGACTTGGAAGAGAACCTCGCCACGATGAACACGCTCGCGGATTACCCGCACAACGGCCTCAGCGGTATGGCCTGGCATCCTGATGGCGGACTCGTTTTCTCACTCGGCGAAAACTTCGGCAAGGACTGGACGCTTACCGCCAAGGACGGCTCCAAAGTAAGCGGTCGCGGTGAAGGCGGCGTCTTCCGCTGCACCGCCGATGGCAAAGGCCTGCGCCGCATCTCCCGCGGTTTCTGGAATCCCTTCGGCCTGCTCGTGCGTGAGGATGGCGAGATCTTCGCCGCCGAAAACGATCCCGGCAGTCGTCCGCCGTGCCGTTTGCTCAATGTCGTCGAAGGTGCCGACTACGGCTTTCAGTGGGTGTATGGCAGCGCCCCTGTGCATCCATTTGTCGCTTGGAACGGCGAGCTGCGCGGCACGCTCGGCATGGTGCATCCGAGTGGAGAAGGGCCATGCGCGGTGGTCGAACTCGGCGGCGGCGTGATGATCCCGTCTTGGAGCGATCACAGCATCGACTACTTCCCGCTCACGCGAAAAGGCGCGGGCTACACCTCGCAGCGCATCCCGCTGGTGCGCGGCAGTGATTTCTTCCGCCCCACCTGCATGGCCGTCGGCCCCGATGGTGCGTTCTACATGAACGACTGGGTGTTCAGCTCGTATCCGATCCACGGTCGCGGCCGTCTCTGGAAGGTGAAGATCGATAAATCGAAAGCGACTTGGCTCAAGACCACGCCTGACCCGCTCAACGATGACGCGCGCCTCGCCCAGGAACTGCGTGAAGGCAAAGCGAAGCTCCCCACGCCAAAGCTGCTCGAACTCGCCCGTGGTGGTGACTCTTATCTCTCCGATGCGGCTTTGACCGCTCTCGCTCGCCTGCCATGGTCCGTCGCTGAACTCAAAAAGCTCCCGGCAACAGATCGTGTCTGGGCCTTCGTCGCGCTGCGTCGCGCTGATTTGAACGACGAAAAGTGGGTGCAGGCCTTTGTGGCCGAAACCGATCCTGAAATGCGTTTCGAGTGCCTGCGCTGGATCGCCGACGCCGTTTTGACGAAGTTCATGCCCGAGGTCGAGGCGATGCTTTCCGACCCCACACTCGATTTCCGTCTCTTTGAAGCCGTCCTCGCCACTTGGAACACCCTTCGTGGCGAACCCGGCGCGGGCGTGACCAATCCCGAAGTGCTCGTCGAGCGCATCACGAATTCAAAAACGCCTGCACGTCTCAAAGGCTACGCGTTGCGGCTTGTTCCTGCCACGCACAAGGCGCTCACTGTGCCGTTGCTGAACGAACTTCTCGCCGCAAACGATGACGTGCTCACACTCGAAGTCGTGCGCACGCTCGCCGCCCGCAAAGCCTCCGCAGAAGTCGCGGCTGATGAAAAGCGCAGCCCGCAACTCCGCGCCGAGGCCATTCTCGGCGTCGAAGACACCGCCTTGCTGCAAAAGCTCGCCAAGAGTGACAACGCCACCATCCGCGATGAAGCCCGTCGCGGCCTGCGCTTCACCAAGCACGACAAGTCCTTCACCATGAGCACCGCTCGTCCCGCATTCGACGACACCGCCGCGTGGTTGAAGATGCTGGATTCACTTCCCAGCACTGCCGATGTCGAGGCGGGCCGTCGTCTCTTCTTTCATCCCAAAGTCGCCCTCTGTGCCTCCTGCCACCGCCAAAGCGGTCGTGGCAACGTCGTCGGCCCTGACCTCACCCTCATCGCACAGCAGGGCGACCGTGCCGCCATTCTCCGCTCGATCCTCGAACCGCATCGCGAAGTCGCCCCGCAGTTCTACCCCTCGCTCGTGAAGCTCAAAGACGGCACCGAGTTCACCGGCATTCTTCTCCGTTCCTCCAGCAGCGAAGTCTTCCGCGACCTCACCGGCAAAGAACGAGCCTTCCCCGAAGCCGACGTCATCAGCCGCACCGAAATCAAAATGTCCCTCATGCCACCGGGACTCGTGATGTCGCTCACCGATGCCGAACTGCGCGATCTGCTGGCCTTCCTCACATCCAAACATGAGCGTTAAAGGCATCGTTGCTGGCTTGCTGCTGTTCTCCAGCCTCGCTTCCGCACAAGAACCTGCCCAGCCAGCCGAGTTCGAGCACGCGGGCGTTCTCGCGGCATGGAAGGCCTACGCCGACGTGCTCACCTTCGGCAAAGGTCAGACGCTCGCGTTGCTCGATGATGGCTGCACGATGTCGCGCCCCGAATGGCAAGGGGACAAGGTGAAAGTCACTTATGATGCGGTGGATGGTGACAACGACCCGAAACACGAAGGCAAGGGTTACCACGGCAGCACGATTGGCATCCCATCGTCGGTGAATCACGGCGGAAAACGCGGCGTGGCCTACAACAACCAGATCGCCATTGTCCGCAGCCTCGAGTGCTGCCATTGCAAGATCAGCGATGCCGCCTCGCTCGCCAAAGCGCTGCAATGGGTCATCGACCATCATGCCGAGCATCGCATCACGACGGTGAATCTCGCGCCAGTGGACGATCAGGAGCATGCGGAGCCAGTGGCGACAGAAATCGACGCCAAGCTCGCGAAACTGCGCGAACTCGGTATCTGGGTCAGCGCTCCGGCAGGCAATCACGGCTTCACGAAAGGCATCTCCTGGCCCGCGAGTCAGCCGAACTGCTTTGCGATTGGTGGCGTGAAGCCGGGGCAGGATGTCGTCATTCTCGACCGTCACGAAAAAGTCGAGCTTCTCGTCCCCGCAGTCGCCACCAGTTCCTCCAACGCCATTCTGTGCGGCTCGGTGATGCTCCTGCGCGAGGCGATCGAGAAAAGCGGTTACGATTGGAAACAACACGGCCCCGACATGGCCAGCGCGATGATGAAGATCCTGCAAACCACCGGCGTGAAGGTCGAGGACAAGGCCAGCGGCCAGACGTTTCGCCGCCTGGATCTCGTGGCCGCATTAAAGCTTGTGATGGGGAAATAGATCAGGATTCACGAATCGAAGCGCATGAATCCGCATGAATCGCGGTTTGAAACCCGCCGACTGCCGTCCTAAATGACGGCATGGCACGCATCGGCACCCCCCTTTCCTCCTCCGCTACCAAAGTCATGCTCCTCGGCTCCGGCGAGCTGGGCAAGGAGGTCGTCATCGAACTCCAACGCCTCGGCTGCGAGGTCATCGCGGTGGACCGCTACGCGAACGCGCCGGCCATGCAGGTGGCACATCGCAGCCACATCATCTCCATGCTGGATGGCGAGGCGCTGCGCCGTCTGGTCGAGGTGGAGAAGCCGGACTGCATCGTGCCGGAGATTGAGGCCATCGCCACGGACACGCTGCTAGATCTCGAAAACGAGGGCTTCCGCGTCGTCCCTACCGCCCGAGCAGCCAAGCTCACGATGAACCGCGAGGGCATCCGCCGTCTCGCCGCCGAGGAGCTGGGCCTCAAAACGTCGCCGTATGTGTTTGCCGCCACCGAGGAGGAGTTCCGGGCCGCGATTGAAAAAATCGGCATGCCCTGCGTGGTAAAGCCGATCATGAGCAGCTCCGGCAAGGGCCAGAGCGTGGTGAAAACCGCCTCTGACATCAAACACTCGTGGCAATACGCCCAGGAGGGCGGACGCGCGGGCAAGGGCAAGGTGATCGTCGAAGGCTTCGTGGAGTTTGATTATGAAATCACGATGCTGACCGTCCGACACGCTGGCGGCACCTCTTTTTGCGCCCCGGTGGGCCACACGCAGATCAAGGGCGACTACCGCGAGTCTTGGCAGCCGCACCCGATGTCGAAAAAGGCGCTCGAAGCGGCCGAGCACATGGCCGGGGCGATCACCGAGGCGCTCGGCGGGCGTGGGCTCTTTGGTGTCGAGATGTTCATCAAGGGCGATGATGTGATCTTCAGCGAGGTCTCGCCGCGTCCGCATGATACCGGACTCGTCACGCTCATCTCGCAGGACTTGAGCGAATTCGCGCTGCATGTGCGGGCGATCTTGGGCCTGCCGATTCCGAACATTCATCAACACGGCCCCAGCGCGAGCTGCGCGGTGCTCGTCGAGGGTGAATCGTCCAAAGTGCAGTTCGGCAGCCTCGACGAGGTGCTGTCCGAGCCGGACACGCAGGTGCGCCTCTTTGGCAAACCCAGCGTCAGCGGCCAGCGCCGCATGGCCGTGACGCTCGCCCGCGCTGAGAACATCAACGAGGCCCGGGCCAAGGCGCACCGGGCGGCGACGGCGATGGAAATCCGGCTTTGAATCAATTCATCATTGCATTCAAGGCGCGCGGCGTGCTAACACCATGCCATGTCTGCGTTGCCGCACCTGAATCACCTCATCAAGCTGCTGGACGACGACTCTGAAGTCGTGCGTCAGGCGGTGCGGCAGGAGCTGACGGTGATGCGCCGGGAACTGCCGCAACACATCGAGGCACTGGAGACACCGCTTTCAGCCGAAGAGGAGCGGCTTGTGGCGCAGTTGCTGGAGCCGGCGCGCCGCACCGAGCTTGAGGAGACCTGGATGCGCTGGCGCTGGCTGGAAGGGCCGGACGCGCAGCTTGAGGAGGGCCTGAGCCAGCTTTCCGCCTTTCTGAACGGCTGGAAGACACAGTCCGCCGATCTCACCAAACGCCTCGACGCGCTGGCGGAGGAGGCTTTTGCCGAAAAAGGCCGCATGGACGCGCATGAGCTGGCGCAGTGGCTGTTCGCGCCGCACGGCGGCGTGACCCGCTTCAAAGGCAACAGCAAGGACTATTACTCGCCCGCGAACAGCAACCTGTTCTGGGTGCTGGACACCGGCCTGGGCAACCCGATCAGCCTGTGCTGCCTCTATCGCCTGCTGGGGCATCGTTTTGGCATTGAGATCGAGGGCTGCAACTTCCCCGGCCACTTCCTCTCCCGCGTGACGTATCGCGAAAAGACCTGGCTGGTCGATTGTTTCAACCGCGGTCGCTTCATGCTGGCTGCGGATGTGGCGAAGCATCATCCCGCCGCCAATCCGGGGATGGAAGACCTTATCCGCGAACCCGCCACGGCCGAGGCCACGCTGCTGCGCATCCTGCGCAACCTGGACGAGGCGCACGAACGCCTCGGCCATCTGCATGACCGCCAGTTCATGCGCCGACTGGCGGTGAAGCTGATGGAGGATTGATTTTCCTCACACAAACCGCTGCAAAATCGGCAGCAAGTCTTCCACTGTCTGCTCCGGCCAGAGTTTACGGTCCGTCATGAGCGCGGTGTCGAGGGCGCGGTGCTCGGGCCAGTTCGGCTCGGTGGGAATCTGCGGGATGACCTGGGCGAGGATGGCCTTGGCGGCGGCGACATTCGCGTGCAGGTGGCCGATGACGGATTCGGCGGTGACAGCTTCCTCCTCGATCTTCCAGCAGTCGTAATCGGTGACCAAGGCCAGCGTGGCGAGAGCGATCTCGGCCTCGCGGGCGAGCTTGGCCTCGGGCAGGTTAGTCATGCCGATGACATCGAAGCCGAGCTGGCGGTGCGCGTTGGATTCCGCCCGGGTGGAAAAGGCGGGGCCGTCCATGCAGACGTAGGTGCCGCCGTTGTGGACGCGGCGGCCCTGGGAAACGACGGCGTCATGCAGCAAGGCGCGCAGCTTGTCGGAAAGCGGGTCGCCAAAGGCCACATGGGCGACGATGCCGCGCCCGAAGAAGGTGTGCTGATCGCGGCGGCTGGTGCGGTCGAAGAACTGGTCCGGCAAAACGATGTCACGCGGGTGGTACTGCTCCTGCAGGCTGCCCACGGCGGTGACGGCGATGATCCAGCGCACGTTCAGGCTGCGTAGCGCCCAGAGGTTCGCACGATGGTTGAGCTCGGTGGGCAAAATGCGGTGTCCTTTGCCGTGACGAGGGAGGAAATAGACCCGGCGACCAGCCAGCGTGCCAGTGACCAGCGCGTCCGAGGGCGGGCCGAAGGGCGTCTGAAGGGTGATCTCCTCGCGATTTTCGAAGCCTTCGAGGTCGTACAGGCCGGAACCGCCGATGATGCCAATGGCCGGGGGAAGATTTTCTCTCATCATGGCAGGTTAGAAGGCACGGTGGCTGCTTCAACCTGCATCATTCCGTTGCTTGAAATTGGCACGTTCATGAAGGATGAACATAAACTGCGAAAGTCACGTCTGAAGAGAGCCGTTTAAACCGCGCCTGTTGTCATGAAAGCTCTGTTTCTTCCCTTGCTGATCCTGCCCGTCCTATCGCTGGCCTCGTGCTCGATGCCGGCCATGCTGGCATCCACCGCGCCACACAAGATCAAGCTGAAGGACGGGCGCGAGGTGATGTGCTCCGGCGAGCCGCAATACCAGGAGAAAACCGGTTATTATCGCTACCGCACGCCGGACCATCGCGACGCGGTGATCCGAGCGGATGATGTGGCGGGAATCCTGGGCAAAGACGCGTGAGCCGGAGACCGCTTGTTCTTGCCTCCGCCTCGCCACGCCGGGTGGATCTGCTGCATGGAGCGGGCTTTGATTTTGAGATCATCGTGCCGCAAGTCGAGGAGGCGCACGATGCCGCGCTGAGCCCCGAGCAGCTCACGATCGAAAATGCGCGGCGAAAAGCATGCGCGATCAGCCTTATCAAGCCAGGTGCGCTGGTGATCGGCGCTGACACCCTGGTTTATGTCGATGGGGAGCCTCTGGGAAAACCGGCGGACATGAACGAGGCACTGACGATGGTGAGGCGGCTTTCAGGCCGCGCCCACGAGGTCTGCACCGGTGTGGCTTTCGCCTGCGACGGCAGGGTCGAGCGCGAGCTGCATGTCATCACACATGTCATTTTCAAGCCGCTCAATGACGCGGTCATTCTGGACTATCACTCCAAAGTCAACCCGCTCGACAAAGCGGGCGCCTACGGCATTCAGGAGCACACAGAGATGCTGCTGGAGCGGATGGAGGGCTCTTTCACCAACGTCGTGGGCCTGCCGGTGGATGAGGTGGCGGCGGCGTTGCGCGAGCTCAGCGCAGCAGATCCTGCTCCTTGAGGATTTTGCCATCGCCCATGACGGCGGTGAACTTGCCGCCGTTGCGACGGGCCAGATCGGCCATCTCACGCGCCGCGTCCGGCGTGCCCATGACTGTGGTGTGGATGATGGTACGTTTGCCACGGTTGTTCTCCTGAGTGATGATGTCGATCCAGCCCTGTTCATCCGAGCGCAGGCCGTCGGTCATGAAAAAGATCACCTCAGGCTTCGGGCTGCCTTTGAGGGCCATCAGGAGGCCGCTGCCCCAGTTTGTGCCGCCTGGATTGTTCGACTCGGCGATGATTTTTTTGCTTTTGCTGATGTTGGTCGGATTCGCGGCCAGATAACTGTAACGCGGAATGCTGATGTTTCGGTTCGTCGGGGAGATTTTCCATTCATAGTTGCTCAGGGCACGCATGTCGTTGCTGTCCACCACGTCATGCGGCCAGGCGAAATCGGAGAAATAGAGGATCTGGTACGCGGTGCCCGCCGCCATCTGACCAATGCTCTTTGCCAGCTCACGTTTGAGCAAATCAAAACGGGACAAGCTGCTTCCGGTGACTGACGCGGACATTGAGCCTGACACGTCCACCACAAACACCACATGCTTTGCCGAGGCGGTGTTGCCCAGGAACGAAATCTTGCCGCCCGCCCCTCCAGAAGTCACCCCGGTGCCGAAAGAGCCGAATGACGACCCGACATTCAGATCATTCGCACTGGCGGAGAAATCGACCTCCGGCATCGCGATGTCGCTGATGCCTGTGGAAAGCAGAGGCGAAACCGAGGCGGCCATCGGACTGGTCTGCGGCGCGGCGGTGGTGACTTTTTTCCACGACTCGTTCTCTAATTCCTCCACCGCGCTCGTCGCCACGATCTCCGGCGGGGTGAAATCGAGCATCGGCACATGCATGAGGAGCAAAATGAGCGCCACAGCGGCGTGAACACCTACCGTCATGATCAGGGCGCGCTTTTTGGCGTTCATGATCACGCCGGAGTTGTCCGCAGGCGGGGCCTCGGGATCAACAGCGACCGCCGTCGGAGCCTTCAACTCATCAGGCTCTTTGGGGGGCTGCTCCTTCGGAGATTCCGTTTGGCGCGGCATTCCCGCCCTGCTCAGGGGTGCCGGGGCCACAGGAACGGTATGGTTTTCCTTGGAGCCACGGCCAAAAGACACCCCGGGCGTCGCCCGAGGTTCAACGCGGCCCGGAACCACCGGCTCGATCTCCTGACGCGGCTCGGCAAGCGGGGCCGGGCGCGGCTTCGGTGTCACAAGGGTGGGTGCGTCGATCCCCTGATCAGCCGCAAACGCCTCCCACATCGCACGGCCGCTTTGTCCTGCATCCTTGGCGTGATCAGGCTCAAAAGTGCGGATTTTCTGAGGGGCTGCCGGGGCTTTGACAGAAAGCTGCGGAGGCACGGCCACTGGAGCCGGAGGCGCGATGAAGGGGGGCGGATCTTCATGCTGAGGTTCTTCAGCATGAAACGACTCAACCGCGTCATGACGCGGTTCTGGCGCGGGGGGAGGTTCCACCGGCGGCGGCCTGGCGCTCCCCAGTTCCTCTTTGACCACGTCCTCGTCATCCACCGAATCAACGGTGGGCAGAAAGCTATAATCATCGGGAACGTGCCGGGGCATGGGCGGGGATACTCGCGTCAAACCGCCGCGGTTCAAGGAAGTTCCTGTGCGGTGCCGCCGCACGGGCACGAACGGAGGCCAGCCCCTTACAATCTGCCTGGGAACATGTAGATGGCCTTTCGAGGCCGGGATGAATACAATCACCGCGAAACCATCCAATCCCACCACCATGCAAACCATCACTGAAACCGTTGCCCCCGCCGCACCGCGTGCGCATTCCAGGAAGAAAGTTGTTCTCATCACCCTCGCCGTCGTTCTCGGCTGCGCGGGCATCGCCGCCGCCACCGGGGCGCTCTGGGTCAAGCACACGTTCTATCCCTCGCCCATCCAGCCCGTGAGCCTCACGGCGACCGAGAAAGCGGAGTTTGACAACA
Organism: Prosthecobacter sp.; assembly: GCF_044232965.1. Classification (GTDB taxonomy): domain Bacteria; phylum Verrucomicrobiota; class Verrucomicrobiia; order Verrucomicrobiales; family Verrucomicrobiaceae; genus Prosthecobacter. Next base: position 24,840 of record NZ_JBIIKX010000052.1, on the reverse strand, counting down.
AACTGCAAGTCCTCGGCAATCCCGCCGCCATTCCTGCCGACGAGGCCAACCGCACGCTGCTCATTTCCGAGCGCGAAGTAAACGCCTATCTGGCGCAGCAGCAGCTCGGCGAGAGCGTGCAGGTGAAATTCGGCGACGGCCATGTGTCTGCCGCGCTCATCTTCACCGCACCGGAGGATTTCCCGGTCTTTCCGAATCAAAAAATCCGCGTGCGCTTCACCTTTGGCACCAGCCTCACGCCAGAGCACAAACTCTCACTGAAACTCGATGACCTGAGCCTCGGCGGCATCTCGCTGCCGAACAGTTGGATCGGCGACATCAAGGGCGTCGATCTCGTGGCCGAAAACGTCGAAACCGACCCTGCGCTGCAAAAATTCCTCGCCGGCATCCAGTCCATGGAGGTTCGCGACGGTGCTTTGAAGCTGGTCTTGAACAAGTGATCGAGCCAAGGCTGCGACCTCACGGGCCGACCTGTCAGCGCCGCAAAAAAGCGGCACCGACAGGCGGTTCAGAACCAACCGTTCCGTTTGAGAGCTTGGTTAAGCCGATGCCGTTAAGCCATCCCGCTCTGAAGGGGCGAGCCGGAGGCTCGCAAGAAAAAAAGCCGGTGGTGAAGCGAGGCTTGGCGAGGGAGAGCCACCGGACCCACAAGCAAACAAGCACGCCTATGTCACCGCGCCCTGGAAGGGCGCGAGAAGGGTGGTGCCTTCCCAAAGCATGGTCCCACCAAGCCGCGTTCGTTTCTCGCGCTCCTGCCGGAGCGCGGAGGGTGGCAGAGTTGTGCGCGGCCCTTGGTCCGGTGGTTCTCGATGGCTGCGCCATGTTGCTTCGCTTCGCTCACCCTGCGGGCAGCCTGCGGCTGGCGGTCTCACCTTGCTCGGCTCACCACCGGCTGAGTTCTTTCGAGCCCTCCGGCTCGCTTAAACAAACCCACAGTGTCTAGGTTGGCTCAGGAGCATTCCGAGGAGGAGCGGCCTCACCGAGCCGTTTACTGGCAGGATTGATCCAATTAACCGGAGGAATCGTTCATTTATCCTGCCGAAGAAGCCGTTTAACCGGCGGTAAAGCACGTTCATTCGACAGGAAATTCGGTTTATTCGCTGGTTTATTGGTTGGTTGCGCCGGAGGAATGGATTCATGCGGCGGTTAAACACGTTCTCCTGGCGGTAGAACGGATGATTTGGCAGGAAATTCGGATTGTTCTGCCGGTGAATCGGCTGATTGCGCCGGATGAACGGCTCATTTCACCCGTAAAAGGGGCTGGAATGCCGGTAAATGGCGCGAGAAGCGCCCTCATTCCGTTGGGGCAGGCGTGGATTCGGCGGAAACGACCGAGGAATCGCTGCTGGCGGGCAGTGTTTCCGCCGGAGCGGGGCGGGGAACGGTGCAGCGGTAGAGACTGCCGTTCCGGCCTGTCCGTGCTTCGGCAATGACCACCTTCCCCTGCCGGATCATGCGGTTGAGAAAGGTCTTCACCGTGCTGCCATCCGGGAAGTTCCGCGTGACCTTGTACACCGCCCGTTTGAAGTCCTGCGGGGCGAAGCCGCCCTCGGGCATCTGCACCAGGCACTCCAGGAGGATCTCGTCATGCGACTTGCGCTTCTCTGCCGGGGCCAACGCTTGAATCGGTGCCGCGGAAGCTGGCATGGCAACCGCCCTCACATTCACCGCTGCCGGAGTGGTTGCCAGCATGGGCAGGTGCTCCTCCAGCAGTGCTCGCACCTTGCGCACCATCTCCAAGTCCGCGACCAACTTTGCTTCCAGCCGCGCCAGAGCATCCGGGGATAAATCAGAAACCGTCATGGCAAAGGGTGTTCCATTGATTAAAGGGCGTCAAACGGAAGGTTTTCCGTTTCGGGGCAGCACCTCAAGCACGGTCTCAAGTGTTTGGCATGCACTATCTGCCAGGCATCTGCCCTAACGCTTCGGATCAGCCGACGGCCTCGGCGGCGCGGGTGGAGCGCACGGTGCGCTCACGAACTCCCGCGACGCTCGAACGCACGGCGGGGAGGCCGTTCGCTGCAGCGCATAGTTAGGCCGCGTCGCTCTCATCGCCAATCCACCTTTCTGACGCGACCGCCGCCCAACGTAACCGTTGCTGTTTGCCGCTGCTCATCAACGACGAGGGGCAACCGCCAACTCTTGCTGTCGTCGCCGTCCAACGTGTGAGTCTCAGTGCTGCCGCCAGGTGAAGTGACGCGCAACTCGGTCGAGTAAAAGTCCACGCGATTCCAATACTGCACGACTCGGAACGAATGCCCGCTGGCAAGCCGCTGCTCTGCGAGTGTATGCTCGGGCGCGCTGATAACGTCGGGCAGCCAAACGCCAATCAGCAGCGGAAGGATGAACAACGCCCCAAGCAGCAACCCGGCAATCAGCAAGATGACTCGTAGCTTCTTCATGGCGTGGTCGAGCGGCCTAACGCTTCGGATCAGGCGACGGCGAGCGGGAAGCGTTGATGACACGACAGATGCCATACGAGCCGTTGCCTGCATCCGTTTTGTTAACTATCATTTTTGCGTGGTTTAAGGCCGTCTTTGGTTAGATCAAACAAATTCCAGGTGAGCAGCTTGGCACCATCTGCTTCCTTCTCCCGTATTATGGCTTTCATCGCTTCGAGGTAAGCAGGGCCACCGTCAGGAAAAACAAGCATGGCCTCACGATGCGGAATCGAAACGATGAGCTGCCCAGACCCAAGCGCCTTTGAGAGTGCTGCGTAAAGGCCGGTCCAAGTGGAACTCGCGGCTGCCGCCCAGTGACCTCCAAACAGCGCAAAGGGTTTTCCTTGCGGGCCGCTGGCGAACACGCTGCTATGCACCTTGTGTTCTTTGATCAGTGCAGCCAGATTGGAGTCTGCCTGCTTCTGGGCTTGCTCGGGCGTCAGCCCGAGTTTCTTCAGATCGTCTGGCAGAACATTCTGAACTAAGCCATCAAGATCATGAACTAACACGATGAAGAGATCATGCCCGAGTGTTCTGGTGATTCCGTCCGGCTGTGTCGGGCCGTGCTGAAGATACTCTTTCGGTACAACATACGGGTAGATCAACTCAGCATGAGGAGTCACCTTCGGCGCAGGTGCGACTAGGGGCGCCGCAGCAGCCGCAGTCGTTGAGAAGATGGTGAGGAGGCGCTTGAACATAAATTCTTGGGCTAACGGTTAAGCTCTGACACGGGAGGGGTGGCGCAGAGCATGAACGGAGTGGGTGATATTCAAACTGCGATGGACTTTGATATGACAACACGCGCCCTCCCGTTGTCCAGCAGCGCCATTGTTCGCCCTTGGAGTTTAAGCGCTTTCATGGTTTCAGCGTGATTGTGTTGATGCCGTCTCGGAGAATAGACTCCATCTTTGGAAATTCATTCTTCGTGGAGTTAAAATTGAACATGAGCATCTTGCCCTTGTGCGAAGTAATCAGAACAATGTTGTGAATATCTTGGTCTATCGCTCGTGAGGTCATCTCCATCAGAAGCCACTTCTGGCCAGCCAAATCTACGAGAGCATTCTGTTTCCATTCGATCCCTGGAATTATGCGGTCGAATACCTTCGTGAACGCCTCCTGTACATCCGGCAGGTCGGATAGTTTGACAGATTGCTCTTGGAGTTGATAGGCGATAGTTGTCGATCTGTCTTCTGTGCCAACTACCTGCTTGGGTGCGTTAACTGAGGGATACTTCACGTTGATTTCTTCTTGCGAGAGTTCGGAGAACTCTCCTGGAATGCTAAAAACGACTGAGCCGCCGTCGATGGTAACGTCCTTCGATGAGGCAAAGGAACTCAGCAGCAAAAAGACGACGATACGAATGGTGTTGGCTTGCATGGTGTGTAGTCCCGTTGGTGGGCTAACGGTTAAAAGTATTCCTTGGTTATCCTGAAGTCGGCGAAGTCATGCCTCTGAACCCGCGCTATCTCTGGAAAGTTGCTGAGCCAACTCACGAGTTAAAGCAACCTCTGCGTCCTTCGATCCAAGCCAGTTTAGTGCTATGTGATGCTTCTTAGCGATTGTGTGAAGCGTGAGGATTCGCTGTCCGCTCACCTCGCTCTGGCTCAAGCCGGTGATCTCAGCGTAGGGCAATCTAAATGGTCGCTTGATTGGGAATCCGACCGGAAATGAAATGGCCTCGTTGGTCAAGACAACGTCCGGCACTCCATGAACCAATGTGGTGACAATCATCCACCCAGCAACCAAGACGAAGAGAATAGATAATGCTGTAAGAACCCAATAGAAGGTCGAGGCACCTGAGGGACTAAACTCGATGATCCCATTCAGTATGAGTCCCTTCGTGTTCGTGGATGCCTTTTGGCCAATCACGGCGGCACAAGCACCGAAAAAAAGGCCGCAAATGAGCATGACCTTCAGTGAAGGTCGGCAGCGGAATGTCATGGATTGCTGTTCTGATGTTATCATGGTGGGCGTGTTGATCCGTGCAAATATGATTCACAGAACGTGTGCTTTGTCAGCAGATTTATATCCACGGATTTGTTCGAATAGTGCGGACTGGAGCTTCCATAGGTGTCGATAGACACTCCTATGTTGGAGTAAGGTAATAAAAATGTTGGTTTGCACCTACCTAGGAGTAAAAATCCACTGTCCAATAGCACTGGAGTGGTGCCGCCGTTGCGTGAGTCTGATGACAACTTACTTCCCGCCAAACTGCTTTTGATAAAGCGTCTTGAACGGGTTCTCGGCGGCGAGTGGGGCTTTTTCGTTCACGAGCAGGGGCTGGACGCTGTCCCACCACTGGGTGTAGGCGGTGGTGAGTTGTTTCACGACGTCGGGATTCGCGGCGGCGAGGTCGGTTTGCTCGCTGGGGTCGGTTTGGAGATCGAAGAGCTGCCATTTGGGCTGGGCGACGGCTTCAGGTCCGGCGTTGAGGATGCCGGGAGTTTGTTTCGGCGCGGCAGCAGCCTTGGCCTTGTTTTTGGCCTTGGCTTTGGCATTCGGATTGCCGCCACGCGCTTCGCTGACGAGGTGCCAGCGGCTGGTGCGGACGCTGCAGTTGGTGAATTGGTATTTCTGCGGATCGGCGTCCTTCGGCCAGCGGCCGACGTGGGTGAAGAGCTGGCGGTCGGCCCATGCGGCGTGCGGATTTTCGAGCAAGGAAACAAGGCTGCGGCCTTCGACTTGTGTTTTGACCTCGTCCGTGAGCTTGGCACCGGCGAGTTCGGCGAGGGTGGGGAAGAAGTCGATGTGGGCGGTGAGTTGGGTCACCGGGGCAGGGGCGAGCGTGCCGGGCCAGCGCCAGAGGCTGCTGGCCTTGATGCCGCCCATCCAGGGCGTGCCTTTTTGGGCACGCAGGCCTGCGTTGTAGGTCTTCACCCCGGCGGTGCCGCCGTTGTCGTTGATGAAGATGACGAGCGTGTCGTTCTCGATGCCCCATTCCTTCAGCTTGGCGAGCAGGAGGCCGAGATTTTGATCAATGTTATGCAGCATGCCGAAGAAGCTGGCGGCGTCATCGCCCTCGACCTTGCCGGCATAGAGCGCCTTGTCTTCGGGCCGGGCGATGTAGGGGCCGTGCGGGGCGTTGGTGGCGATGTGGCAGTAGAAGGGCTGCTTGCCCTTCACGCTCTCGATCCACTTTTTCGCCTGGGCAAAGAACACGTCCGTGCAGTAGCCCTGGGTCTTCTCGAACGTGCCGTTGTGCAGGATGGCGGGGTCGAAGTACTTGTTTCCCGGCGCATCGCCGCAACTGCCGGGATAGGTTTGCCCGATGCCACCGGCACCGTGGATGAACATCTCGTCAAAGCCGCGGGCGCTGGGCCAGTATTCGGGTTCGTCCCCGAGATGCCATTTGCCGAAGATGCCGGTGGTGTAGCCCGCGCTCTTGAGCACTTGCGCCAGCGTGGTGGCCTTGGGCGTGAGGCGTTCGCGTTCCAGGATGGTGTGGGTGATGCCGTTCTTAAATTCATGGCGGCCGGTGAGCAACGCGGAGCGTGTGGGGGCGCAGGTGGGACTCACACAGAAGTCCTCAAAGCGCACGCCCTCGGCGTTGAGGCGGTCGAGGTTCGGCGTTTTGAGAATGGGATTGCCGTGGGAGGAGAGATCGCCGTAGCCCTGGTCATCGGTGAGCAGGAAGATGATGTTCGGACGTTTGCCCGCGAGTTCAGCGTGAACGCTGATGACGCAGAGGAGGCTGAGAAGAAGTTGGCGGATCATGGCTGGGCGCGTTCAACGTCGCGATTGGTGAGGAGATTGCAGCCGGATTGTGTCTGCTGGTCGTAATCGTGCATACGATGACCTCCATGAGCACTGCCCTTTCCAGTCAACCCCGTGTGGTGATCATCGGCGCAGGCTTCGCCGGACTGGCAGTGGCGAAGGCTCTGGGAGACAAGCCGGTGCAGGTCACGGTGCTGGACCGCACGAATCATCACCTGTTCCAGCCGCTGCTTTACCAGGTGGCCACCGCAGGACTCTCCCCCGCGAACATCGCGCAGCCGGTGCGCGGCATTTTGCGCCAGTACAAAAACATTGAGGTGCTGATGGCGGATGTGACGGGATTTGATCTGGAAAAGAAGCTCGTGCTCGCGGGAGAGCGCAGCGTGCCGTTTGACTATCTCATTGTCGCCACGGGGGCGCGGCACAGTTATTTCGGCCACCCGGAGTGGGAGCAGTTCGCGCCGGGACTGAAGACGCTGGAGGACGCGCTCGACATCCGCCGCCGCCTGCTGCTGGCGTTTGAAAAAGCCGAGGTGACGAGCGATCCGGTGGAGCGCGAGCGGCTGATGACCTTCGTCATCGTCGGCGCAGGCCCGACGGGCGTGGAAATGGCCGGAGCCATCTCAGAAATCGCCCGGGAGACGATGCTGCGCGACTTCAGGCACATCGACCCGCGTGAAGCGCGGATCATTTTGCTCGATGCGGCGGATCGCGTGCTGCCGGTGTTTGACGCGGAACTTTCGCGCAAGGCTGAGGAGCAGCTCCGACATCTCAAAGTGACGGTGCAACTCGGCGTGAGCGTGCAGGACATCAACGCGGAGGGGGTGAGCACGAAAGACAGCTTCATCCATGCGCGCACGGTGATCTGGGCTGCGGGGAATGCCGCGTCGCCACTGGTGAAGTCGCTGCCGGGCACGTTTGACCGCGCCGGGCGCATCCAGATCACGGAGGCACTGAATTTGCCAGACGCGCCGTGCATTTACGTCATCGGAGACACCGCGCTGAGTCTCGGCAAGGACAACAAGCCGCTGCCGGGCGTCTCGCCCGTGGCTTTGCAGCAAGGAGCGCATGCGGCGCGCAACATTCTGGCGCAGATCGAGGGAAAGCCGTTGAAACCCTTCGCCTACTGGAATCGTGGCAGCATGGCCACGATCGGGCGGCACCGGGCGGTGGCGGACGTGAACTTCGCGAAGTTCAGCGGCACGCTGGCCTGGCTGGCGTGGGTATTCATCCATCTCGTTTTCTTGATGGACTTCCGCAATCGCCTCTCGGTCTTCCTGATCTGGGTCTGGTCTTATTTCACGCGGGATCAGGGGGCACGGCTGATCACGGGGAAGAAATGACGAAGTAAGCCTCAATGCCTCAAAAGGCGTCGCGAATCATTCGGCGTTCGGAATCCTTCCTTGATTCGTCATTCGCCATTCTGGTTTCGTCATTCATCTTCTTCGCCTTTCTTGCCCCATCGTGAAACCGGATGCTCCATCACCCAAACGCCGCCGCTGGTGGCGCTGGTTGTTTGATCTCACGGTCATCGCCCTCGTCCTGGCGGCTGGGTTCGGCTTCTGGGCCTGGAAAGAACGCGTGCTGCTCGTGAACGCGGTGCTGCTGCGGCTCGGTGGCGATGTGCGGGTGCAGATCACCGCGCTGGAGTGGGAGGACGGAGCGCTGCATGTGCGGGAGGTGAGCACCCTGCATGTCCCCCTGGCGCAGCGCGTTGCCAGCGTGAGTCATTTGGAATGGCGACCGAGTTGGCGCGATTTGAGCGCAGGCAATCTCGGCGGTTTTAAAGTGGAGGGCGCCACCGTGGACGTGCCGCTGGCGTGGTTTCAACCCGCGCCCTCTCAGCCAGCAGTGGCAGCGGCAGGCGCGTCACGCCGCTGGCGGCTGGAGTTCGTGGATCTCGCCGAGGCCAAGGTGGTGGTGCGTGATGCGGCATGGAAGCCGCTGTTCAGCATGTTCGTGACGCAGAAGGTCGAAGCGCTTGAAATCGGCGGCCTGAACTCGCCTTCGTTTCAAACCATTGTCACGGACCTGCGGCAGGCGGAATGGGGTGGGAAGCCGGTGTTCAATGACGCGCATTTCGAAATGGTGATGAGCAAGGATCATCTCGATCTGAAGCATGGATCGCTGCGCGGCGGCAGCATCGATCTGGCCTGGCTGACGGAGATCAGCCCCGCACTGGCCGCCCAACTTCCGCCGCTCACCGGGGGCATGCAGTGGGAGTGGGAAGGGCGTGATCTCAGCCTTTCGAGCACTGGATTGACTGCCGGCGGCACGCATGAAGTGCGCCTGAAAAATCTGCGCCTGCAATTGGCGGACGACGCGGGTGCGGTGACGGCTGACAAGGTCGATTTGAAGGTGTCGCAAGACTCCTCCGGTCTCTGGCATGTGCAAAACGGCCTGCTGATGAAGCCACAGGTCCACTGGACGCCAAAACTTGAAGCCTTGCTGCTGCCGAAGGAAGAATCGACCTCGAAGGCGGTCTGGAAAGTGCTCGTGGACGCGCTGGAGGTGAAGGAGGGCACGGTGGCACTGTCCGCGACGGAGCTAAGCCCGGTGGTCGGCCATTTTGGCTGGAATACACGGCTTGCGGCGCTGGAGATCACCCCCAGCGGTGTGAAATCAGCCGCGAAGCAGCAGTTGGAGATCACGGAAGTGTCAATGCGCTGGGGAAGAAAGGAAAACAGCCTCCAACACCCGCCCTTCTTCCAACTGAAGGCGCTCAAAGCGGAGCTGGTGCCAGACAAGCTGCTCGACGCTTGGCAGGTGGAGTCGCTGGTGATGAAGAAGCCTCACCTTGAACTCACCCCGGAAAACGGACCCTGGTTTGACAAGATCGTGTCTGAGCCGGTGAAGCCGCCCCCCAGCCCTGCTGAAGCGCCCGTGTGGAAGCGGCTGCAGTTTGATCATCTCAGCATTCAAGAGGGTTCGATGAGCCTGGCGATGCAACTGGCAGAGCGCGTGGAGGCTTCCACCCGGTTTGAAGTGAGCACAGAGGAGGCGACGCAGCACCTCCGCGTCGCTGGACTCAGTGTGCGCATTCCCAAGCGAGCAAACCTGCCGGTGCTGAGCCTGGAGAGCGTGGAGGCAGTGGCCACGCTGCCGGAGATGTGGCGCACGCGGCGTGTGGAGTCGCTCAAACTGGCAGGAGGCCAGATTGAGGTCGGGGACGCGCTCATGACCTTGTTCAACGGCCCTTCGGCGGTGGTGGAGAAAAAGATGGAGGTGACCGCCGAACGCTGGACGGCGAAAAAAATCGAGGTCGAAAAACTCGGCGTCACGCTCATGAGCATCGCCCCAGGCCTGCCGCCGGTGCGTTTTGACGTGACCTTCAGCGCCAACGAGACGCCGCTCGATCTCGACGGCCTGGCGGAGAATGTGGAGCCGCAGCGCATCGTGCTGACGCGGCTACGCATTCCCTCCCCGCATGAGCCGCTGCGCACCGTGGCAGAAATGGATGTGATCGAAGTGACCTACACCCTGGACGGGCTGCTGCACCGCCGCATCGACCGCGTGGAGATCGTCTCGCCACTGCTTTATGTGGGCGAGGATTTGTTCTGGTATGTGGAGAGCTACCGGAAATTCATGAAGGGAGAGTCACCGAAGCCGGATGCCACCGCCGGTCCGCCGCCGCCACCCAAGCCTGCCGCGCCCGGCTGGCGTGTGGACACGCTGGCGGTAACGGACGGCCGCCTGCTGCTGGCACCGAAGGGCGTGCCGTTGAAGGGTTTCAGCAAGCCGTTCCCTTTCAGCTTCACTTCCAAACTGGAAAGCGGCCAGCTCGACGCGGTGTTCGACATCCCGACGGATGATTACACGCTGGAGGAGCTGAAGATCCAGTTTCGCGGCATGAAGGGCCAGGTGCGCTTCAACCTGCCGATGAAGGACCGGGACAACAACCTGACGGAGACCTTCACGGTGCAGCAACTGCGCTGGAAGGAGCTGCACCTCGAAAAAGCCCATCTCAGCGTCACCTACGACGTGAACGGCATCTACGGCGCGTTCGGCGGCGAGGCTTACGGCGGTTATGTGAACGGCGCGTTCAACATCTACCTGGACGAGGTGTTCACCTGGGACGGCTGGGTGTCGGGCGTGGACGTGAAGCTGGGGCCGGTGACACGGGTGTTGTTTCCCGGCTACCTGCTGCTGGAAGGCGCCGCTGAGGGCAAACTCATCGCCACCGGCAACAAGAACGAGCTGTATCAAGCCGATGGCGAGTTCAAAAACCGCTCGCGCGGGAAGTTCCGCATCCAGGCGCTCAATGACATGATCTCCGAGCTGCCGCCGGTGATGAAAGGGGACATCGCGGATCAAATCGCCCGCATCGGGCTGGAAACACTGCGTGACTTCGAGTATGACAGCATTGATGGCAAAGCACGCTTCTACGGACGAGAGGGCCGCGGACATCTGCGGCTCACCGGGCCGCATGGGGCGCGCAAACTCGACATCAACGTCTATGACCACCGCTGGAAAGAGGAACCCCGCAAAACTGACACCGCTGATGCTGTGGAGTAAATCCAGCCTGCTGACAGCCCTCGCCGCCATCCTGTGCATGTCTTCATGCAAGACGCTGCCGGAGGTGCCGCTGACCACGCCGAAGCCGCTGGAGGTGAACCTGAACATGCGGCTCGACATTTATCAGTATCGTGGCGACGAGCCGCTCGACAAGGAGGCGGCGAAAGGTGCCAGTGAGGCTACGACACGCATGCGCAACCGCATGGCGGAGATCCAGGCCCTCAAAAACAACCAACTCGTCGGAGAAGATCATCGCGGTCTGCTGCAAATCCGCGAGGTGCCCGCCGGCGATTGGGGACCGCAGATGAAAAAGGCCGTGGCCGCCGAAAACGAGGACCGCATGCTGCTCATGCGTCAGAAGGCCAAAGAATCCAACCGCCCGCTGCACGAGCTCGAGTCCGAGCAGTGGCGCCTGCGCGCACAACAGGCCAACACGGGGGAGTGGATCGAAGTTCCGGGCTCCTCACCAGGCTCGTTTCAGTGGAAACGTGCCGGGGCGGATGAAAAAACGGCTCCCCCCGTCAGTTCTTCTCCTGTCACCACTCCACCACCATGAGACTCATTCTTTTTCTCATCATCGCGTTGCTCGTTGTCCTCGCGCTCACCAATCCAAACGAGGCCGAGTTCCGCGCCCACATGCAGCAGAAGCACGGCATCGCCGGCACGCTCAGCCTGAAGGTGGCCTCAATTTTCTCCGCCGGCACCAGCAGCGGCCTGCACCGCGAGAATTATTACCTCTTCAGCCGCTACTATGTGGGCGGTGACGGCATCCTGCCGCGCAGCGACATGGCCTGGGGGATCGCGGGAAAGTTCTTCGACATCGAAGAGACGGACGAGACAAAATCCAGGTAACGCAGCGCCCACGGGCGGCTTATTCCTGCATGTCCGCCTTGGGCCCAGGCTCTTGCTCCGCAGGCATCTCCACCGTCACCTCCAATTCCCACGCCCGGTTTCTGATGGCCCAGATCAGCACCACCAGACCCAGCACACCCAGCAGCACCAGATGAACCATGCACCCGCTGGCGCAGCCGGCCCCAGGCGTGCCCTCCAGGTAACTGCGGAGGCTTGTTTTTCCAGAATCACTCACAGTTGAAGGTTGCTCCATCTTGGATTGGACAGCCAGCGATTAACGCCGACTTTTTAGCGCCCCGTCCATACTTAATTTTTAATCCCGATGTCTAGACGCGCCCAATCCGGAGTCCGCCCCGCCCACTGGCTGGGTTTGATCGCCATCCTCGCCGTCATCGGCGGCGGTGGTTTCGCCCTCATGAATCGTGCCACTGATCCCATGACCGGCGTCACGGATTTGAGCACCAACGAGTTTCTGGAGAATGCCACCGCGCTCAGCGGCAATGTTTACAAGGTCGAGGGCATCGTCGACGACCGCCTCGACAAATGGCGTGGCACGGACGGCCGCCTCTTCAGCGTGCAGGTGAGCGATGGCTTAGGCAGCTCCTATGTTCCAGTGTGGGTACCGCCAGACTACACCGGCACGAACATCCAGCGCGGACAGCGCTATGTTTTCAAAGTGCGCGTCCAGGAAAATGGCGTGCTCGAAGTGCTTGAACTGCTCAAAGTCTAACCGTCACCGCTTATCCTTATGAAACGCGCGTTTTGCCTCGCCCTCCTCGCCGCGGCCTGTCCGCTGGCTTTTGTCCACGCCCAGGTGCTGCCCGGCGCACCCGGTGGCGGCCAGCCCGCGACGACCACCTCGAACAACAACTACAACGTCGTCCCCGGCACTGCCTCCGATCGCCAGACCGACACCCAGACCGCTCTGGGCAACATGCCGATGGGAGATCCCGGCAGCGAGAACGTCTCCTTCAACGGCAAGCTCTGGAACGTGACGAACAACCGCGTCATGCGCTCGCGCTTTGAGACCTACCTCACCACACCCGAGGCCAAAAGCGCCGAGGATCAGGCCTATCGTGACATCATCGCGCAGATGATGGAACTCCTGGCGCCCACGCACAAACAGGCACCAGACCCAGTGACCAAAGTGCAGAGGCAGGGACCGGAGCTGATGAAAGCTTTTGCCCTTCTCCCTGAAGCTGGCATGCACAAGATCGACGGCGGCCTCTGCAACGCCGTGGCCAATGCCATCTACGATGTCTGGCTCGCACAGAAGAAGCAGCAGAATCTTGGACTCGCCAACAAGGCCATGCTCGAGCGCCGCAAGACGCTGGAATGGAACTCCGACCTGGCCATGAACTCCGCTCCGCTCTCTGGTGCGGCCGCTGGTGGAAGCACCAAAGGAGGCCAGCAACCGCAGGGCAGTCAAAACGCCCAGACCACCAGCGCCATGACGGGCCGCACCAGCGGCTACATCAAGGGCATCGCCGAGATCGAGGCCCGCATGAAGCTGAATGAAACCGCCGCCGGTCTCTCTGAGATCACCAGCAAGACCGCCTTCCAGGCGCTCATCATCCAGATGTTCCTTCAGCGCCGCTTTGAGCACGCCGTCATCGCCTGCCGCTTCTACCCGAACATCTTCAAGGACGGCGAGAGCATCCTCCAGCTCGACAAAGACAGCGACGTGCAAAAAATGCTCGCCAGCAGCTTCGGCGTCCCGCCCACCATCAGCATGATCGACGGCCTTTCCTTGGAGGCCATCCGCAGCGTCGATGAATCCCTCGTCTCCTTTGAAAATCTCGTGGCTCGTCGTGATGTGGACAGCGCCAGCAACCGCCTGCTCGAAGCCTTCGGCGTCGGTGAATACCTGCCGCGCGTCCGCCGCCTGCCGATGAGCGAGAAGACCAAGGTGCTCGATTTCGTCCGCAAAAAGAACAAGCTTCTCTCCTTCCTCGAAATGAAGGACTACGCCAGCGCCGAACAGGTCGTCACCGACCTCCGCAGCCTCTCCGACGACTTTGAATACGCCAAGCCCCTCGCCGCCATCCAGACCGCCCGCGCCGTCAGCTCCCTGCACATCAGCAAAGCCCGCATGGCCATGGCCAACAAGGACACCAAGACCCTGGAAGCCGAGATGAAGGCCGCCACCGAGATCTGGCCCACCAATCCCGACCTCGCTGGCTTCAGCGGGGATCTCGTCAAAGGCAGCGACATGCGCGCCCAGGCTCTCATGGAGTTCGACCGCCTCCTCAGCCAGCGCAACTACCGCCAGATCTTCGAAAACCAGGCCACCTTCATCGCCTCCGTGGCCGACGACCTCGCCCGCAAGGAGCAGCTCGAAAAAGTCCTCAAGGACATGGGCCGCCTGGAGCTCATCATCGGCGGTGCCAAGGAACTCGCCTCCAGCAGCCCTCCCGCCGCCTGGGAAAAGGTCGAAAAAGAATCCAAGCAGTACCCGGACGACCCCGTGCTCAGCAAACTCCGCGCCGACCTCGGCGTGAAGGCCAGCGAATTCGTCACCGCCATCGAAAACGGCCGCCAGCACGAGGAAAAGCAGCAGATCGGCTCCGCCCTCGGCTGGTATTTGAAAGCCAAGCGCATGCACCCTCCCAGCGACTTCGCCCGCGACGGCGTCAAACGCCTCGTCGATCACATCCAAACCGGCGGCACCCAGACCGCCCCCGGCGAGCCTTCCTCAGCCTTGGAAAACTAAAACGCACATGCCATCAGGCGTGGAGTCTTTTAAGATCATTTGATGATCATCGACTGCGCCTCAGGGTGTGCGTTCAACCACGTTCGGGCAGCTAGGGCATCACGTTCTCTCCACGCGGTCCAGACGATTTTCAGCGTCTCCTGAAGCAGCTTGCGGTCTTGGATTTTTAACGCCGCCGTCATCGCCTGCACGGGAAAGGCAGGCTCCAGGGCGATCGCCAGCTTTTGTAGGCACACCCCACGCACGAGGCCCGTCTTCTGCGCGGACACCCACGCCGAAATCTGGGGCAGCGGGGTTTTCGAGTCACCTAGCCAGGCCTCCATGGCGGGGACGGCAGCCACAGCGGCTTCCTCGGGAGAACTCAGATTGAACACCCACTCCAGGGCCCGGATGCCGTCGTCCGCCGCCCAGGTGCCTAGGATTTCATGACGCAGTTCGGCATACAAGTCCCCCGCCACATTCGCTTTGCACCACTGCAAAGCCTCTTCGGGAGCGTCATCCGCCCAGGACAGCATGATCGGAGACAGCGCCTGATCCAGACCGGACTTCATGATCCAGTTGGCCGCCTCCGCCGGGGCGGTGGCCGCCCAGATGGCTGCCACCCTGGGCACCAGCCAGTCATTTTCCATATGCTCGGTGAGCCAGGCTGCTGCCTGCTCCGGCTTGTCATCCGCCCAGCGAAACACCAACGCCGAAAGGGCCAGGTCATGAAAGTCTCCCGCTGGCAGCTTCAAAGACCATTCGCCCGCTTTCTGAGGATCTTGCACCGCCCAAGTCCGCATCACCTCTTCAATCACAATGGAAGGCGATCCAGGCTCCTGGGAGTTATGCTTCACCGCCCACTCAGCGACCTTGAGTGGATCAGACTTCGCCCACACCGCCGCGCCACGCGCCACCGCCTCCCGGCGATTGCTGCCGGCCAGCTTCATGACCGCCCATTCCATGGCTGCCGCAGGATCGTGGGCCGCCCACCCCTCAATCGCCGCCCCGCAGGCGCTGCGACGCAGCACTCCGGCCGGCAGTTTCAAAGCAGCGGCCAAAGCCTCCTTCGGCTGTGATACGGCCCACTTCCGCGTCAAAACCACGCTGAGCGCCTTCTTGTCAGGCACCGTCGGCAGTTGATCGATGATCTTCTTGACCTCCAATGGCTGCTCTCGGCCTAACTCCGCACCCACCTCCTCCAGCAGCCTCAAGCGCTTCATTTCATCCGGCTCGGCCAGCGCGGCTTTCACACGGCTCATCAGCGGCGAGGCCGCTTCAGTGGGTACATCCCGCTTTTGCCGGCCTCAAGGGCTCCCGCACTTAGACAGCATGAGAAAAAAAACGCCGCCGATAAACCAAGATTGAAATGAACCAAAAGATGCCTTCTCCGGTTCTGAGTCGGAAGTTTTGAAAGAGGATCTCGTTTCATAACAGCAAATAAGTGAACAGAAACAGGGGGAGGGCAAAAATTAAAGGTTTATTTAGCCACTTTGCACAACCATGGCCGCTTCGAGCTTAACTTTGGCACAGTGAGCGCCCATGGTCATTTTTGTTCTGCGCTGAAGATTGACCACCTGCGTCTCTGTCTGCCATGCTGGCACCACATGAAACGCCTCCTCCTTCTGCTCGCGCTCACCTCCGCGCAGGCTCAAACCCCTTCGCTGCAGCTCGATCTCGGCGCAGGCGTCCAGATGGACATGCTCCTCGTCCAGCCCGGCAGCTTTGAGCAAGGCTCGCCCATCACCGAAGCCGGACACGAGCCCGATGAAAGCCCGCAGCGCCGTGTCACGATCACGCGCCCGCTCTACATGGCCAAGTTTCCCGTCACTCGCGGTCAGTTCGCGCGATTCGTCGAATCCACCCGCTACCGCACCGAGGCGGAAATCGGACAGTCCGGCGGCTTCGGCGTGGTGGATGGCAAACTGGTGCAGCAGAAGCCTTTCAACTGGCGCAATCCCGGCTTTGAGCAGACCGACGATCATCCCGTGGTGATCGTCTCCGCCCTGGATGCCGCCGCGTTCTGCAAATGGCTCACCACCAAATCCGGTCGTCTCTGCGAACTGCCAACTGAGGCGCAGTGGGAGTTCGCCTGCCGCGCTGGCACCACGCTCGCGCATTACGCCGCGCCGGTCGATGCCATCTCATGGCATCGTGGCAACGGTTTGTCTCAAACGCATCCCGTCGGCGGGAAAAAAGCCAACGCCTGGGGCTTCCACGACTTCTACGGCCCCGTCTGGCAGTGGTGCCGTGACTGGTATGCCCCCTACCCTGCCGGTGCGGCCACCGATCCGCTGCAAGCGAACCAGAACCTCTCCGACAAGCCCCGCCAGGTGTTGCGCGGCGGCTCCATCCTCAGCGACGTGTCCCACTCCCGCTCTGCCGAGCGCTATCGCAACGACGCCCGCAGCCGCAACGCCGACAACGGCTTCCGCATCATCTGCTCCATCGAGCAACGAGCTGTCGCAGCCCCTCCAACACCGCTCCGGGAACCGCCGCCTTCATTTCCCGGCTCTCATGACGATTTCAAACCTTCCGAACCGCAGAACGGCGGCAGTTGGTTGGGAGGATTGTTCAGCCTGGCCATTCCGCTGTTCATTCTGTTCATGATCGTGCGCAAGGTGCTCTCCTTCTTCGGCGGTGCGGCGCGACCCACCGCCATCTCGTCTGGATTAACCGGCCCCGAAGCCGCCGCGATGCTTTCCTCCAAACCATCCCCTCTCGGCCATCGCTTCGCCTTCAACCTCACCGACGACGGTTTCTACATCACCGGCCCCGCCGAAGCCGTCGGCTCGCAGCTCCGTTACGAATGCGTCGTCGCCGGCCGCATGATCGCCGACGAAATCGCCTTCACGCCCGGACCCGAGGGCCAGTTCATCTTCACCAGCAAAAAACCCTCCAGCGTGCGCGTCCAGACCACCGGCGGAGCCGCAGGCACGGACAGCACCGTCATTTCCGGCGGAACGAGCTTCGACGACGACCGCCATCGCAGCAGCTTCGGCTCATCGAGCAGTTCCTCCCGTTATCCGTCCGCCTACTGAGCATGGACGGCCCGGTTTGGATCATCGCCAAAGACAACGAGCCGTCCTGGCTGCTGCGGCGCACAAAGTGGTCCGCACAGTCCTCTGTGCGGCGCGTCGAAGTCTCCTGTCTCTCTTTTCAAAAACAAACTCCACAAAACAAACCGCCTCATCGGCCATCCGAAGCCGATTCAGCTTTCGGAGCGCCGCACAGAGGATTGCCTTCGGCGCGCTTCGCGAGGTGCAGACCACAATCTGGCTGGCATGTCCAATCCGGTGCTTGGAAACCCCGTGAAGCCACGTTCCTCCCCGAAGTCGATGAACCGCTCGTTTTGATCGGTGCCACACTTCATGCGAATCATCCCACGAGCGAATGGAAAGACGCCTTGAAGACCAACGGCGGCCTGTTTCGCCACGCAGACCGTCTTCCGCTCATTCACAGCCTCTGGCTGAACGAAGCCGCGGCGCATGAGCTTCGAGGCACCTCATTGAATGAAATCGCCGAGGCCGCGTTGCAGCGCGGCTGGCGTGTCATTCGCCATTCCAGCCTGGATGTCGGCTTTGATCCCCGGCCACGACTGCTGCAAGTCATCACCAGCCTGCAACGCGGCGGCGCGGAGCGCCTCGTGCTCGATCTGCATCACGAACTGCCTCGATTTGGAGTCAGCTCACATCTCCTCACGCTCGGCTCGCCCACCCGTGAGCCGTTTGCCGCGCCTGCGGATGTGATCCAACTCCGTCTGCCGCCTGATCCAGCGCTCCGCGCCCAAGCCATCATGCGCGCAGCCCGTCACGTCGGCGCGGATGCCGTTCACGCTCATCTCGTCGATGGCGAAACTCTTTCTCAACTCGATCCCGAGATGCCGTTGATTGTCACGTTTCACAACCAGCGTCAAAGCTGGCCGGAGGCCATCGACCGGCTGCATGAGCTGCCAAACGCGCTCTTGGTTGGCTGCTCGCAGGCCGTGACGCGAGAAATTGAGGCTTCATTCCCGCAGCATGCGGCACGCACGATCTGGAACGGCATCACGGCCTCGCGAAACGAGCTGAAGCCTGAACGACGAAACGAAGCATTGACGCTCGTCGCCATCGCGAATCCGCGTCCGCAAAAACGCCTGCCACTGCTGATCGACGTTCTCGCCGAACTGCCTGGAGCGACGCTCAAGATCGCGGGAGAACCCTCCAGTATTCATGCCGATGCACAGGTGGAAGTGCGCCTCTGCCACGACAAGATCGCGGCGAATGGTCTGGAAACGCGCGTGGAATGGCTCGGAGCCGTTGCAGACGTTTCAGCGTTGCTCGCACAGGCCGATGTGTTCGTCTCAACGAGCACCCATGAAGGCTTGAGCCTCGCGCAGCTCGAAGCACTGGCCGCAGGCGTTCCCGTGGTCGCCACGGATGTTGGCGGTGCCGCAGAACTCGCAGCACGACATCCGGGCATGATGAAACTGGTGCCTGCCGACGCGAAATCGTCGGCATTTGCCGCTGCCATTCGCGAACTGGCCGGGAAACCCAGTGATGGCGTTCTCGCCGCCGATTTCACGACGCCCGTGATGACCGAACGTCACGCCTGGCTGCTGCACTCGCTGCTATGCCGCTCCTCAAAGCCCAAGCGCGGCCTGCTGCTGGTGACGAACAATTTTTCCACCGGCGGAGCGCAAAGCAGCGCGCGGCGTCTGCTTATCCAGCTCCACGAGATGGGTGAAACGGTGCGTGCTGTTGTGATTCAGGAGAATCCAAATGATGCCACACCGGGACGAACGGCGTTGATCCAAGCCGGTGTGCCGGTGATGGCGCTGGAACCTGGCGAGGCAATGCGCGCTCTGATGCCATTGCTCGAAAGCATTGCCAATGATCCGCCGGAGGCCGTGCTGTTCTGGAATGTCATTCCCGAGCACAAACTGCTGCTCGCAGATGCGCTGCACGACACGCGCATCTTTGATGTGAGTCCGGGCGAGATGTTGTTTGCCTCGCTGGAACGCTACTTTGCGAATCCACGCCCCGGTTTGTCGTGCCTGGACGCCAAATCGTATGGTCAGCGGCTGAAAGGCGTGATCGTGAAGCATGCAAGCGAGGTCGAACTCGCGGAAAAGATGTTTCAACGGCCTGCGAGCCTGATTCCGAATGGTGTGAAGCCGCGTGAGTCGAAACCGGAGGCTGTAGATGCGAAATGGGTGATCGGCACGGCGGCGCGAATTCACCCACACAAGCGTCTGGAGGATTTGATCGCCGCATTCCGCCTCGTGTACGCAAAATGGCCGCAAATACGTCTGCGCATCG
This sequence comes from Prosthecobacter sp., assembly GCF_044232965.1. Taxonomy (GTDB): domain Bacteria; phylum Verrucomicrobiota; class Verrucomicrobiia; order Verrucomicrobiales; family Verrucomicrobiaceae; genus Prosthecobacter. Next base: position 5,326 of record NZ_JBIIKX010000052.1, on the reverse strand, counting down.
CCGGAACCGCAGACGCGGGGCAGGAAGATTACGCGAAGTCGCTGATGCAAAGCACCGCAGACCTGCCCATCGAGTGGTGCGGTGAAATCAGCCATCTCGCTGCGTTTCACGACAGCGTTTGTGTGTTTGCGATGATCTCGGAGCCTGCGGGTTGCCCCAATGCCTCGCTCGAAGCAATGGCATCGAGCCTTCCCGTGGTCGCAACGGCTGTCGGTGGTGCCATGCAGCAGATCGAAGACGGCGTGACCGGTTTTTCAACCCCACCGCGTGATGTTGAAGCGATGGCAGCCGCTTTGCTGCGAGTGCTGGAAGATGACGAACTTCGCTCACGCATGCGCCGGGCTTCGCTGGAGCGTGTGAAGACACACTTCAGCCTCGATCTGATGGCAGCATCATACCGAAGCGTGTGCTTTGACGCGACAGCAAAGTAGCCATCTTGCTCCGCAAGATGAGCTGAGCGCTGCCGCCGACACACACCAGCCTCGAAATTCGGATGTGGGTAATGCAGGCGTAAGCGCCCAGCTCGTCACGCGGAGCGATGACGGCTACTTTCAGCTCGCTTCGCTCGCGCCTGATGCGTAGCGTCCTGCTCATGCGTTTCTTCAATCCGCATGACGACCTGCTGATCACCCAGCGCAAGCTGCCGCACTGAGCGCAGGACGGATCGGTGGTGTTCATCACCTGGCGCACCTTGGATTCAATGCCGCAGGATGTGCTCGCCGCGTGGCGGGCGGAACGCAATCGCTGGCTGGTGGCCCATGGCATTGATCCGACGGTAAAAGGCTGGAAATTACGCGTGCAAGAGCTGTCGGTGGACGAGATGGTGGAGTATCACGACCGCTTCACCACCCGCTGGCACGAGGAACTGGACGCCGGGCATGGGGAATGCGTGCTGCAGCGGCCTGGGATCGCCAGGATCGTGCATGACAGCCTGCGGCACTTCGATGGTGATCGTTATGAGATGATCAGCTTTGTGATCATGCCCAATCATGTGCATTTGCTCGCGTGCTTTCCCGACAAGGCGGCGATGCTGGAACAATGCGAATCCTGGAAGCACTACACCGGCACGCAGATCAATCGCAGGCTGGGAACGCATGGGCGCTTCTGGCAGCAGGACGCGTTTGATCATCTCGTGCGGCATGAGGGGCAGCATCGACGGCTGCTGGATTACATCGCGCAGAATCCGGTGAAGGCGCGCCTGAAGCTCAGCGAGCATGCGCTCTGGGAAAGTAGCCATCATCGCTCCGCGTGATGAGCTTGGGGCTGCCGCCGGAGCGAGACGTGAACGAAGTTCGGAAACCTATCGAGATTGCGAAGTGCTTAGCTCGTCACGCGGAGCGCTGACGGCTACTTTGCTTCGCCTCACCGATACTTCGACAAGCCCTCAAGATACTGCTGCGCGAGCTCGGTTTGCGGCTTGGTGAAGAAATCTGAGGCCGAGGAGGACTCCTGAACCTTGCCAGAAGCGAGGAAGACGACCCAATCGGCGACTTTGCGAGCGAAGCTGATCTCGTGGGTGGCGAGGATGATGCTTTGACCGGCTTCGGCGAGTTCGCGGATGACATCAAGCACCTCGCCGGTCATGACGGGATCGAGCGCAGAGGTGGGTTCATCGAGCAGGAGCAGGCGCGGCTTTGGCGCGAGCGCACGGGCGATGGCAGCACGCTGCTGCTGGCCACCGGAGAGCTGGCTGGGGCGTTTGTATTCGTGTCCTTCGAGGCCGAGACGACGCAGCAATTCCAGCGCACGCTGCGTGGCCTGCGTTTCGGACATGCCATGCACCTCGCAAAGCGGCAGCGTGATGTTTTGCAGCGCGGTGAGATGCGGGAAGAGGTTGTAGCCCTGGAAGACGAAGCCGTTGGCGCGGCGTTCGATCAATGCACCAGTCTCATCGTGCGGCAGCGTGCGTGCGTCGATGCTGACGCTGCCTTCATCTGGCACGAGCAGACTGCCAAGCACTCGGAGCAGTGTGGACTTGCCGCCGCCGGAGGGGCCGAGCAGTGCGATGACGCGCGCTTCATCACCCGTGGCAAAAGACGCGCCATCGAGCGCGGCGTGCGCACCGTAGCGCTTCGTCACGGCCTGCGTTTCAAGTTTCATACGCAAACCTCCTCTCCAGACGCCGTGCGAGGTAGGACAGCGGCAGTGTGACGATCAAATATGCCACTGCGAGCGGCAGGAAGCCCTCCAGCGGCTTGTAGGTCGCTGCGTTCATAATTTTCACCTTCTGCACGAGTTCCTCGATGCCGATGACGGAGAGCAGCGAGGAGTCTTTGATCAAGGAAACGAGCTGGCCGGTCGTTCCAGGCAGGGCGCGGCGCAAGGCCTGCGGGATGATGACGAAGCGGTAGGTTTGTACCTTGTTGAAACCGACGGCGCGCGCGGCCTCAAGCTGCGAGGCGCTGATGCTTTCCACCGCGCCACGGAAAATCTCGGCCAGATACGCGCCTTCAAAGCAGCCAAGCAGGATGATGCCGGTGAAGATCGGTTGGTCGATGCGCAGGGCGTTGGCGATGATGTAGTGGCCGATGAGCAACTGCACGAGCAGCGGCGAGCCGCGCACCAGTTCCACCACACCGCCGCAGAACATGCGCACCGGTTCCCAGGGCGAACGTCTTCCCAACATGAGCAGAAAGCCGAGCGCGACGCTGACGATCATGGCGATGAGCGAGAGGCCCATCGTGGTGAACCAGCCGTAGCCGAACTGCTGACGGTAAAGCCACACGCCGTCCCAGTTCCACTTGTAGGCCACGCTGGAGAACAGCGCGTAAAACACCGCCGAGGCAAGTGCGAGCAACACGAGCGCGTAAAGCGCACGGCGTATCGGCGAAACAGTGCTGTCGGGAGAAGCAGGCAAGGCGCGTGGATTTACGCCGGGGAGCGGCGGTTTGTCCCGCGCAATTTCACTTCACCGCCGTGGCGATGAGGCCCGGCCGCGCTGGCTGCGCCTGCAAAAACAGCGCCACGCCCTTGGCGATGCCTTGAGCGACCTGGTCACGGTAGGACTCACGTTTCAGCTGCGCGGATTCGCTTTCGCTGGTGATGAAACCGCACTCCACTAGCACGGCGGGACACGGAGCCTGGGCGACGACGGCGTAGCTGCGGGCCTTGGTGCCGCGATTTTGCGCTTTTGTCGTCGAGCAGACCATGCGCTGCACTGCGGCGGCGAAATCGGCGCTGCTCACGGGTTTGGATGCGAGCTGGCGGGCCGAAAGCGGTGCCGAGTCGGCAAAGTAGGTCTCGATGCCCTCAGCGTCGCTGCCCGCGCCGTCAGTGTTGAGGTGGACGCTGACAAAGGCGGCAGCCTGGTGCTTCGCAGCGAGGGCGGCGCGGTCTTCGAGCGGCAGAAAGACATCGGTGTCGCGGGTGGTGCGCACGCGCAGGCCAGAGGCTTCGAGCTCGCGTTTCACCCGGCGGGCGAGGTCGAGGGCGAGATTTTTTTCAATGATGTCGTTGGCGACGGCCCCGCCATCGTGACCGCCGTGACCCGCGTCCACGATGATCAGCGGTGCGGTTTCGTCCCAGCGGGGCAGGTCAGGAGCCGTGAGGGCGGCATTTTGGCGCTCCAGCCAGACGAGGGAGGCGACACTGCCAGCCAAAGCCGCGAAAGCGAGAAGGGTTTGGGCGGTTAGGGCGATGAAATGGCGAAATTTCAAAATTATATTCAGTTATATAAAATATTTGTTTGAATTAACAACCGAATTTTCTACAATAACCATATGAAGACGCCTACCGCCGCCTCACGTGTGCTGAGTTCCCTCATCGTTGTTTGGGGAATGGCTCTGCCACTCTCGGCCCAGGTTTCCAACACCTACACGGCTCCGCCGCCTCCTGGCTACCCGGCGGCTGGAGCGCCAAAACAGACGTCCACGAAGAGCACGCGCCAGTCGGCCGCCGCCGTGCAGGCTCCGGCGACCTATCCCAGCTACCCAGGCACTTATCCCCCGCCACCCGGCTACACTTATCCACCACCTCCGGGGTATGGCACCGCACCCCGCACTACGACTTCCAGGCCCACAGCCACGAAATCGAACACGAAGACGTCATCCTCTTCAAAAAAATCCACCGCCGGCCCACCGCCTCCGCCAAAGGTCTATGGCCCCACCGGAGACCTGAGCAGCCAAGTGGCGAAGCTGCGTGATAGCGACAAGGTGCAAAACCTTCGCCTAGGTGAGCTGGAACGCGATGTGAGCAGCATCAAGCGCGGCGGCAAAAGCTCCGGCACCCGCTATGACGGTGGCACCGACCTCGCCGCGCACACGACTTACGTTGCCCGGCCCGGAGACACGCTCTGGCGCATCGCCTCCACGCACCGAGTGAGCGTGGGCGAGATTCAGCAGCTCAATCGCATGACCGAGGAGGAAGTGCGCGTCGGTCAGACGCTGCTCATTCCTTCACCCCACCGTTTGAGCTCTGCCACGGCACAAGTCAGCTACAAGCCCTCAACACCTGGCGGCTCTTCCACTCCGGCCGGTTCCTCCACCTATTACACCGTGAAGAAGGGAGACAGCCTCAAGGCAATCGCCATCAAGCACAAGATGAGCACCAGCACGCTCGCCAGCGCCAACGGCATCAAGGATGTGAACAAGATCTTCTTGGGACAGAGGCTGAAAATCCCGGGTCGTAGCAGCAGCGTGGCTGCCACCACCCGCTCCACGCCGCCTGCGCGTGAATCGAGCGATACGGTGCCGCTGCCCGGCTTCGGCATCTCCGAAGCAGCGCCACCGCCGTCCGCTGGCCTGGCCCCGGCACCTACGCCCGCCCCAACTCCTGCGGCTCCAGCCAAACCTGCCGCCAGCACAGACGACAGCCATCGTGGTATCCTCGCCTACCGTGTCGATCGTTCGGACACGATCGAGAGCATCGCCACACAGTTCAGTACCACGCCGGACCGCATTCGTGAAATCAACCGCCTCAACGCCAGCACAACACTCAAGCCCGGCGATGAAATCATGGTGCCTGCGATGGGCGCGGTGTCGGTGAGCGGGCGGTGAAATTAGGCGGTGTCTTCGCAAATAAAACGCCTTTCTGGCAAGGTACTGGAATGGGCGGGAGTTGAGAAGGAGCCATGTTCAACAAACTGACCCGGAGTCTGCAAACCGCCCTGCGTGACAGGGCTTCTTCATTCATTCTGTAATCCAGCGACGGTGAGCCGGACGAAGAGGGCGCAGGCCCAAAATCGTGCCTCTGCACCTGGAAGCCTTCTTCCACATCCTGCGCACCGGCGACCCATGGAGAGATCTGCCTGCGCACTATGGACTCTGGAGCACGGTCTATTCACAGTTCAGACGCTGGTGCCTCTGCGGGGTATGGGACGCGCTGGTGG